>JAEPMD010000026.1 GCA_017644105.1 Rhizobiaceae bacterium
GCCTGATCCATCCGGCTTAACCCGTATCTTAACGTTGTAGTCAACAACCCGCTTTACGGGTACGAGAACCTTCATTTCAAATCCTTCTCATCAATTTTCATCAAGCAATTTATTGCTTTTCAGTCACACCAAAGTTGTCGGCGAAATCAATAGATTTAGTCTATGGATTTTGGGGAAATTGGGCCCAAGCTTCGCCGCTTGAAGATTCAATAATCGTATATTTGGGAGCAAGTCAAACCAAATCCGTAAAGAACGATACTTCTAGGGGCAATTCGTCTCAATAAATGGAAATAAATTGACAAATTACCGCCCCCATCTCAATGGTTCGATAGAAAATTTTTATCGATCTCGCAGGATAATATATTGCGCGGTTTGCTTCAGAATTTCAGTTTCGCAATTCATATCATCAAGTGTGCTGGCGGCTTCTTGCGCCAATTGCTTTAATTGTGACCTGGCCCAATCAATTCCGTGCAAGCCGACAAGCGTGGCTTTGCCTGCATCCGCATCCTTGCCTGTATTTTTACCCATGGTCTGTGCGTCAGATGTGACATCGAGCAAATCATCAGCCAGTTGGAATGCCTGACCCGCAATTTGGCCAAACTTTGTCATGCGAGCATAATAATTTTCATCGGCATTTCCGATGATGGCACCCGCCTGGCAGGCGAAACGAATGAGTGCACCTGTTTTCATTTGCTGCAATGTCAAAATTCCGGCTTCGTCGGGATTTTGTTGTTCTGCAGCTAAGTCCAGTGCCTGGCCGCCCACCATGCCGCCTAAGCCTGCTGCTTGTGAAAGCTCAGAAATAAGTTTGATTTTCGCTGACGCATCCAAAGGCGTGTCATCTGAGGCAATGATATCAAATGCCAAGGTGAGCAGCCCATCGCCCGCAAGAATGGCCGTGGCCTCATCAAATGCGATATGCACGGTTGGCTGCCCACGACGTAAATCATCGTCATCCATGGCAGGCAAGTCATCGTGCACCAGGGAATAACAATGGATGCATTCGAGCGCTGTTGCGACACGTAATGCAGCTGTTTCGTTACCGGAAAAGATTTTCGCTGATTCCATTACTAAAAACGGTCGCAACCGCTTGCCGCCATTTAAAGACCCGTGGCGCATAGCTGCCATGAGGTGCGCAGGCCGTGCGATTTCGCTGCCACGGATTTTATCGGATAGAACCGATTTTAATTCCGTTTCGACGCGCTCTGCCGCATCTTTCATGCGTTGCTTGAATTGATTTTGACTTTGCTCAGACATGACGCCCTATTGCCACGGCTATTTCGATTGAGCAATCTTTTCTTGCATAAAAGCTGCTGAATAACTGGAAATTCTGTTCCTTGTGCACTAGAGCTAACCGCAAAGATCAAAGCGGTGTTCTCATTTTTTAAATATCGCGTCACTTTCATGTGGGGGCTGTCCTTTGGCCAAGGCTGGCAAAAAAAAGAAAACCAAAGCAAAATCAAAATTCGTATTGCGCCAATTTGTTTGGAAATGGCTCAAGCGTTTGGTCTTGTTTTTGGTGTTGTTACTCATTGCGCCTTACCTGCTGATCTTCATTTATAAAATTGATGGTGTGAAACCTGTATCAACTTTGATGCTCAGCGAAACTTTGACGGGTCGTTCCTATGAACGGACTTGGATTGACCTGGATGAGATTGCGCCGGTTGTCATTCAATCCGTGATGATGTCAGAAGATGGTCAATTTTGCGCGCATTCAGGTGTTGATTGGGATGCGATCAATATTGTGATTGAAGAAGCTTTAGAGGGCGAAGCTTCACGCGGCGCCAGTACCATTGCCATGCAAACATCAAAGAATTTGTTTTTAACGCAGACGCGTTCCGTCATTCGAAAAGGTTTAGAGATACCTCTTGCACTAACTTCAGATTATGTCTGGGGGAAAGAACGCATGATGGAGCTTTATCTTAATATCGCGCAATGGGGACATGGTGTTTATGGAATTGAAGCTGCAGCGCAAACCTATTTTGGCCGTTCCGCAAGCAAGCTAACCCGCAAGCAAGCCGCCTTATTGGCCGTCACGCTGCCCAATCCGATCTTGCGCAATCCGGCCAAGCCCAGCAATGGTTTGCAGCGTCTGGCCAATAAAGTTGAAAAACGTGCACGCCAGTCAGGCGCATATATCAAATGTATTTATCCTTAGATCAAAATATTTCGCTAGTGTTTTGAGATCGCACCGACAATATTGCTTGAAAAATTTTGAGGTGATCCATGTCTGAATTGAAGCTTTATATCGGTAATAAAAACTATTCATCATGGTCCTTTCGACCCTGGATTGGGATGAAAGTACTAGGTGTCGACTTTGCTGAAGAATTGATCCCATTTGATATGGCGGCTGGCAATCCAAAGTTTAAAACGTTTTCGCCGACGGGTAAGGTTCCTGTTTTGGTAGATGGCGATCAGACAATTTTTGAATCTCTTGCCATTCTTGATCATCTATCGCGAAAATATCCGAATAAGGCCTTTTGGCCGAAAGATGCACGCGCGCACAGCCATGCCATGGCAATATCCTGCGAAATGCTTGGCGGTTTTTCAGCTCTTCGTAATCAATGCCCGATGAATATGCGTCGTCCCGTTGTGAAGATGGAGCAGGATGAAGCTTTGCAAAAGGATGTGAAACGCATTGAAGCGATCTGGTCAGCTTGTCTTAAAGAATCTGCCGGTCCATTTTTATTTGGCGATTTTACCATTGCTGATGCCATGTTTGCGCCTGTGGTGAATCGCATTGAGGTCTATAAACTCAGCGACCATCCAGCTGTATTGAGTTATATTGATCATATGAAGTCGCTCGATGCCTGGCAGGAATGGGAAAAAGCTGGCAAAGCTGAGCCTTGGATTGTTGAGGAAGACGAAGCTTAGAGCGATTTTGAGACTATCAGCGGGGTCAATTTACCTTGATTTTAAGTTTATTGGCGTGATTGGAAAAAAATCTTTCGAATCCCACTGGTCAAACTCATCAAGTCGATGTATAAGCCGCGCCAATTCCCAATTTTGGCATCACGTCCATTATGGCGGTATAAACTGCCTGGCCTCGTGTAATGCCCGTTATAATGGAGTAGAAAATGGCTGTACCAAAGAAGAAAATTTCGCGCTCAAAGCGCGGCGCACGCCGTTCAACAGACGCGTTGAACGCGCCGTCATATGTTGAAGATAAAGATTCAGGTGAGCTTCGCCGCTCACACCATGTGGATCTTAAAACTGGCATGTATCGCGGTCGTCAAGTTTTGACACCAAAAGAAGACGCCTAAGCGCTTTTTTATCGATATGAATGATTTCAATGAGGCTAGCCTTACGGCTGGCCTTTTTGTATGAAATATATCAAGCGACGATTCACCACTCACATCAAAGAGAGATAAACATGCTTGTAACGATCCCTTTAATGATCATTCCGTTGATTTTGTATAATGTTGTGATGTTGGGGCCAGGTTCTGGCATTGGTGGTTTGGAAAACCACATTTTGGAAATTTCAATGCTATCGGGCGCAACATGGATTTTAAATGTCGGTGATCTGTTTATTCTAATCGCGCTGGTGCTTTTATTCATTGAGATTTTGAAAGCCACGCGAACTGGGGCTTTCTCGGTTGTCGATCATTTGCTGTCGACATTTGTGTTTATCGCGTTTTTGCTTGAATTCTTGCTGGTACAAGGCGCAGCCACACAAGTGTTCTTCATCCTTATGGCCATCGCATTTATCGATGTTATTGCCGGATTTTCCGTTTCGATCCGATCTGCGGGACGTGACGTTTCCATCGGTTTATAACAAATAATGGGCGGATATGGATCCGCCCAAATTGCTTGGATTTATCTGCTTTGATGGTTAGCCCGCGTCGGCAACAAAGCCTGCATCTTCAATGCCAGCAATTGCGGCAGCTTCATCATTGTCTGACACATCACCAGAGATGCCAACAGCACCTAGAATTTCGCCCTTTTTGTTTTTGACCAAAACACCACCGGGAACTGGCACAATATTACCACCGGATACGCCGGATAGACCTTCTAAGAAATGGGGGCGTGTGGCTGCTTGAGCATCAAGCCAGCGAGATCCAACACCGACAGCAACTGCACCATAGGCCTTACCTTTGGCCACTTCAAAGCGCATATTAGAAGCACCATCTTGGCGTTGGAACGCTTTGACGTGACCGCCTGCGTCTAACACGACAACGGCAAGTGGTTTAAGACCAAGATCAGCACCTTTTCTAAGGGCAGACGTGATCATTTTATTCGCTTTGGAAAGACTGATTTGCATGATTGTAACTCTTTATTCAGTTGGGATTGATGAAATTTGGGCTATAAACGATAGCGATTATTTAAAAATGATTATATAGACGATCCTACTTTAAGTCATTTGCTCGTATTCGATTAACATTATTTCCAAAGGAGAAATAATATGCGCTTGTTTGATAAACCTGGCCGTTCTCAGGTTTTTGCTGATAATGGCATGGTGGCCACATCCCACCCGCTTGCGTCATCGACCGCGCTCGGCGTGTTGCGCGAAGGTGGATCAGCTGTAGATGCTGCATTGGCTGCCTCCCTGGTGCTAAGCGTTGTCGAACCTCAAATGACGGGTATCGGTGGAGATTGTTTTGCAATTATTTCGGACCCTTCAAAAGGTATGCATGCCATTAATGGGTCTGGACGTTCAGCGGCAGGTGCCAACATTGAATGGTACCAGGAGAACGGATTTAACGAAATTTCAGATGCGTCTGCGCATTCGATTACAGTGCCAGGTGCTTTGAAAGCATTTGAGGAGTTGTATAACAAATTTGGTGTTCTGAGTTGGGATCGTTTGTTCACCGATGCTGTTCAAATCGCTGACGTTGGGTTTTTGGTGACGCCTCGTGTCGCTTATGATTGGGCGAAAAATGTAGCGCCCTTGAGTCAAGATGTTGGTGCTGCAATGCATTTGTTGCACAATGGTAATGCACCCAAAATGGGCGACCTTGTACAGTTCGGTGCATTGGCGAATAGTTTGAAGTCTATTGCAAAAGATGGTGTCGACGCGTTTTATAAAGGCAGTATTGCTGCTGAGATTGCTGAAGTCGTTCAGTCTAAAGGCGGCTTTTTAAATGAGGACGATCTTGGTGCGGTCGAAGCCGACTGGGTCGAACCCATTTCAACGAAATATTCCGGTCATCAGGTTTTTGAAATTCCGCCAAATGGGCAGGGCATGGTCGCCCTTATCATGATGAACTTGATGGAGCTTTTGGATGTGCGTTCCATGGCGCATGACAGTCCAGAACGTTATCATCATGAGATTGAAATTGGCCGCATAGCTTACGCTGTGCGCGATGCAATGCTTGCAGATCCCGCGCATATGACGATGTCAGTTGAAGAATTGACATCGATGGAATTTGCGAAGACGCTGCACCATCAGATAAAGCCTCTTAAGCGGAACCCCAAAATTCTGCTGCCGGATCTGCCGAGTTCTGACACAATTTATCTCTCTGTTGCCGATAAAAACGGCCAGATGGTGTCTTTGATCTATTCCATCTATACTGATTTTGGATCATGGATCGTAACACCAAATTCAGGCATTGTTCTACAAAGTCGCGGCGCGTGTTTTAACACAATTCCGGGTCATCCGAATGCCATTGGTCCGTCCAAGCGTCCTTTGCATACAATTATACCTGGCTTTGCACTAAAGAACGGCAATCCAGCATTTTCATTTGGTGTGATGGGCGGTGCTTACCAACCTATGGGGCAAGCGCATGTCTTTTCCAATCTTGTTGATCATGGGTTTGATCCGCAAACAGCGTTAGATCATCCGCGCATGTTCTGGGCACCTGATGGCGTATTGGAAGCTGAAAGCGGCATTTCACGTGCTGTGATTGGTGGACTTGAAGCGCGTGGTCATGAAATTCGTCAGTCCAATACACCAATTGGCGGCGGGCAAATTATCCAGCGTGATGAGCGCGGTTATTATTGTGGTGGTTCAGACCCGCGCAAAGATGGCTTGGCGATCGGATATTAATCCAAACACTGCACGTTCAATGATGTGTAGATAGGTTTAAATCCGGCGTGAACCCTATCGAGAGTTCACTCCGACTGGATAATTAGCTGAAATTATCGAGCTTGCCTTGCAAGTCTTTTAATTGCGCCTTTAGCTCATCGATATCATTGGCTTCAGGTTTCTCTTCTTCTTCAGGCTTGTCCGCATTTGGAAGTCCGAATGGTGAGAACATCGACATGGCTTGCTGGAACATTTCGGTGTTGCGCTTGACTTGTTCCTCGACCATCTGCATCGGTGCCTTCATGTTTGCCATCATGGGATTGGCATCCATGGATTTCGTCATCTGTTCTTTGAATTTTTCCTGCTGCTCTGTCAGTGCCGACATGGAATGTTCTAGATAGCTTGGCACGACCATTTGCATTTGGTCACCATAAAAGGAGATCAGCTGGCGTAAGAAGGAAACCGGTAAAAGTGTATTGCCGGTTTTGGCTTCTTGCTCAAAAATGATCTGCGTTAATACTGAGTGTGTAATGTCCTCGCCAGATTTCGCGTCATTGACAGTGAAGTCCTCGCCCTTGCGGACCATCTCGGCAAGATCCTCCAAAGTTACATAAGCGCTTGTGCCTGTATTATATAAACGCCGGTTTGCGTACTTCTTGATAACTACAGACTCATTCCCGCTCATCTGACCCTCCAAATTGCAAAATACGAAATACTTTTATAGACCCTACTGCAAAAATATCGCTTATGCCAAGTCTATTGTGCAACGCGGTTAATTTGTGTAAAGAAATGCTGCGCTGCAACATAAACACAGCTTGACGGACTGCGTTAGTATTCGCTTATATGACCGTATGATCTGTGTGCGAACAATTTTTATGTTTGATGAAAGCGCGAGCGCACGTAGCGTTCAGGGAAAATCGGTCTGATTTATAAGGGAAATATTTATGGGTAACTCCTCAATCGTAATAGCCAGCATTGCTCGTACAGCTGTCGGCTCGTTTAATGGTTCATTTGGTAAAACGCCAGCGCATGAATTAGGTGCAACTGCAATCACTGGTGCTTTAGAAAAAGCTGGTCTTGAGGCTGGTGTCATTGATGAAGTTATCATGGGGCAGGTTCTAACTGCCGGTATGGGTCAAAACCCTGCACGCCAAGCCGCAATGGCAGCAGGTGTGCCAAAAGAAGCAACGGCTTGGGGTCTTAACCAGGTTTGTGGTTCTGGTCTTCGCGCAATGGCCATTGGCATGCAGCAGATCCAATCAGGTGATGCAGATATCATCGCAGCTGGTGGTCAAGAATCTATGTCACTGTCTACTCATTGTGCGCATTTGCGTGCGGGTACAAAAATGGGTGATTTGAAAATGGTTGATACCATGATCAAAGATGGTTTGACCGAAGCATTTTACGGCTATCACATGGGTAATACAGCTGAGAACGTTGCCAAACAGTGGCAATTATCTCGTCAGGTTCAAGATGAGTTTGCCGTGAATTCGCAAAACAAAGCTGAAGCTGCGCAAAAAGCTGGCAAGTTTAAAGACGAGATTGTGCCGTTTACCGTTAAAAGCCGTCGCGGCGATACAATTGTTGAAGAAGATGAATATATCAAACATGGCGTCACACTTGATGGTGTTGCAAAACTTCGCCCTGCATTTGATAAAGAAGGTACTGTAACAGCTGCAAATGCGTCTGGTCTGAATGACGGTGCAGCTGCTGCGATTTTGATGTCAGAAGAAGAAGCTAATAAACGCGGTATTAAGCCAATGGCACGCATTGCATCATGGGCTACTGCTGGTGTTGATCCGCAAATCATGGGTACAGGCCCAATCCCAGCTTCACGCAAAGCTCTTGAGCGCGCTGGCTGGTCTGTTGGTGATCTTGACCTTGTGGAAGCCAATGAAGCTTTTGCAGCGCAAGCCTGTGCTGTGAACGTTGACATGGGTTGGGATCCAGAGATTGTAAACGTCAATGGCGGTGCGATTGCGATTGGTCACCCAATTGGTGCATCTGGCGCGCGTGTTTTGACAACATTGCTGCACGAGATGGAACGTCGTGACGTGCATAAAGGTCTTGCAACTCTATGTATTGGTGGTGGTATGGGCGTCGCGCTTTGCGTTGAGCGTTAGGCAGCCATTACATAATCGCACGGGTCAAATAAGGAGGAATCTGCTAGAGGACACCTAGTTAAATTGCTAGGGGGATTCTAGCAGGCACAAACAAAGGGACGATTTAATCATGAGTAAAGTAGCATTAGTAACAGGTGGAACACGCGGCATTGGCGCAGCCATTTCAATTGCGTTGAAAGCAGCGGGTTACACAGTTGCAGCAAACTATGCAGGCAATGATGAAGCAGCAGCTGCATTCACTGCCGAAACAGGCATCAATACATATAAATGGTCAGTTGCTGACTATCAGGCATGTGCTGATGGAATTGCAAAAGTTGAAGAAGAGCTTGGTGAGATCTCAGTTCTTGTCAACAATGCTGGTATTACACGTGACGGTATGTTCCACAAAATGACTCCTGAAAAATGGAATGAAGTCATCAACACTAACCTGAATGGTGTGTTTAACATGACTCACCCAATCTGGCCTGGCATGCGTAACCGCAAATTTGGTCGTGTGATCAATATTTCATCGATCAACGGTCAAAAAGGACAAGCTGGTCAAGCTAACTACTCAGCCGCGAAAGCTGGTGATCTTGGTCTAACACGTGCACTTGCACAAGAAGGTGCACGTGCTGGCATTACTGTAAACGCTATCTGCCCAGGTTATATTGGTACAGAAATGGTCAAAGCGATTGATGAAGATGTTTTGAACAAACACATTCTTCCATTGATCCCAGTCGGCCGCTTGGGTGAGCCTGAAGAGATCGCACGTTGTATTGTCTTCTTGGCCTCTGAAGATGCCGGCTTCATCACTGGCTCAACAATTTCTGCCAATGGTGGTCAATACTTTACTTAAGACTTTCTTAAGGTCTGAAACGAAAAGGCGCTTCTTGGAAGCGCCTTTTTTAATACCCTCTTAAGAGAGGTTAATAAGTCTGTCTTCCCGTTCTTAAAAGACCCTTAATTTTTCGATCGCTTTAGTGTTGGTGGTCGTGCATTTCACCACATATAGCGGTGAACGAAACGGGAAACTTTCGATGTCAGTGATTCGTCGCTGATTCGTTCCGCCTTTGGTCTAATTCTTAACGCATTTAATTCAAATTTGATTAAAATTTTAATGAATTGTTTGGCTTTGTAAACTTTCGGTTAAGCTTGTAAATCCGCCATATTCTCCTGTTAGATATATTGTCATGGATGCGTTTGTTAACCTTTGTTTTTGTATTGGTTAAAAGGTTAACGGCCTTCATGCTCGATTTTGTCACAACAGGCCATATAACGTCTAAATATAGCGGTGAACGAAACGGGAAACTTTCAATGTCAGTGATTCGTCGCCGATTTGTTCCACCCCTGTTCCAAAGGTTAATAACTTCAATCGTTAACGTAGTTTTGAAAGGACGATTTTAGGTTTGAACCTGAGGTCCATTATGCTAGCAATGTAACTCGAATTTAGAGTTCTGATGATGAATAGACTTTCCGACATATCCGCCAATGATTTCGCAGCGTCCGCGAGCGCGCCATTAATTGTATCCGGGCGTGGCGTGACAGCAGTGTTGGGTCCGACCAATACCGGAAAAACCCATTACGCACTTGAGCGGATGGTCGCGCATAAATCTGGTGTGATTGGATTGCCGCTCAGGCTATTAGCGCGTGAAGTTTATCAGCGTCTGGTCTTGCGTGTCGGCGAGGGCGCTGTGGCCCTGGTAACGGGCGAAGAAAAAATCAGCCCCAAAAATGCGCGTTATACCGTTTGCACGGTGGAAGCTATGCCGCGCACGACAAGTGCTGAATTTGTGGCAATCGATGAAGTGCAATTGGCATCTGATTTGGAGCGTGGGCATGTGTTTACCGACCGGCTCTTGCATTTAAGAGGCACGCAGGAAACGCTTCTTTTAGGATCTGATATCATGCGCAATGTGCTGACAAAGCTTTTGCCTGGTGTTCATATTTTGGAGCGTCCACGTCTATCTAAATTAGAATATGCCGGCTCTAAAAAGATTTCACGTTTAAGACGTCGTTCTGCTGTCGTCGCCTTTTCGGCAGAAGAGGTTTATGCGGTGGCTGAATTTATCCGTCGCCAAAAGGGAGGCGCGGCAGTTGTCCTAGGTGCGTTATCTCCTCGAACCCGCAACGCGCAAGTTGAGCTCTACCAAAATGGTGATGTGGATTATCTCGTTGCGACAGATGCAATTGGAATGGGGCTGAATTTAGATGTTGAGCATGTTGCTTTTGCTCAAGATCATAAATTTGATGGATTTCAATATCGTCCATTAAATATTGCGGAACTTGGTCAGATCGCGGGTCGAGCCGGGCGACATGTACAGGATGGCACATTTGGAGTGACCGGTCATGCTGCACCCTTTAGTGATGAAACCATTGAGCGATTAGAAGCCCATGTATTTGAGCCCGTCAAAATACTGCAATGGCGGTCGAAAGATTTTGATTTTTCATCCTTACAGGCGCTTAAATCCAGTTTGGAGCAGGTGCCAAAAATTGAAGGCCTAACAAAGGCTGTTCCTGCCGTTGATCAACGCGCTCTGGAATTTTTATCGCGTGATGACGATATAATCGCGCTGACACAAAATGCTGGAAATGTTGGACTCTTGTGGGATATATGTGCCTTGCCAGATTATAGGCGCATCGCACCTGCACAACACGCAGAATTGATCGCAACCCTTTTCAAAGATCTTGTTCATAAAGGTGCCGTGAACGAAGATTACATTGCAAGGCAAATAAAGTTATTGGACAAAACCGATGGTGAAATTGATACGCTTTCCGCGCGAATCGCTCAGATAAGAACATGGACCTATGTCGCAAATCATCCGGGTTGGTTGCAAAATTTTAGCCATTGGCAAGAAAAAACACGAGAAATAGAGAACAATTTATCAGATGCACTTCATGAGAGGTTGACGAAACGCTTTGTAGACCGCAGGACATCTGTGCTGATGAGGCGTTTAAGAGAGAAGACGATGCTAGAAGCAGAAATTAGTGTAAATGGCGACATGTTCGTCGAAGGCCATCTTGTTGGACAACTAACAGGATTTAGATTTGTACCGGACAGCTCCGCAGAAGGTTTGGACGCCAAAGCTGTCACAGGTGCTGCGCAGAAAGCACTTGCGATTGAGTTTGAAGCACGCGCGGCGCGTTTGCATGCATCTGGAAATAGTGATTTTGCGATTGGCAGTGATGGCACTATTCGTTGGATGGGTGAACCGGTTGGTAAACTCACTTCAGGTGAAAATGTTTTGCGCCCAAATGTTGTTTTGCTTGCAGATGATCAAGTGGCTGAAAATGTCCGTGAATTGGTCGCTGCGCGTATTGAACGTTTCGTCAATCATCACATTACAACCATTTTAAAACCGCTTGATGAATTGTCCCACGCGGAAGATATCGATGGATTGGGCCGCGGTCTTGCATTCCAATTGGTCGAGAGCTTAGGCGTATTGTTCCGCCGCGATGTCCATGAAACTGTGAAAAGCATTGATCAGACAGCGCGCGGTGTTTTGCGTCGTTATGGCATTCGTTTTGGCGCTTATCATATCTTCATGCCGGCGCTATTAAAACCCGCGCCCGCTGAACTTGTGACGTTGCTTTGGGCCATCAAAAATGACGGCTTTGATAAACCGGGTTATGGCGAAATTATCCCGGCTCTTGCTGCCGGTCGTACATCACTTCCAACAGAGCAAAACTATGAGCGCGAATTTTACCGTTTGGCAGGTTTCCGTTTCTTAGGTAAACGTGCAGTTCGAATTGATATTTTAGAGCGTTTGGCAGATCTTATCCGTCCGGCTTTAAGCTGGAACCCGGGTGATGCCCCACGTCCAGAAGCGGGTTATGACGGCAAGAGCTTTATCTCAACACCCGCTATGCTGTCTATTTTGGGCGCAACAGCGGAAGATATTGAAGAGATCCTTAAAGGCCTTGGTTATCGCGCTGAAGCAGTGTCCGCGGAAGTTGCGAAAGCCCATTTGGATAGCGTGTCAGGTTCAACAGATAGTTCTGATTCAGGGCCGGTTGTCGAAGTCGTCACATCTAAGCAAATTTCAAAATCTGATGATGTAGCAGACGTGGCCGGAGAAGAGGCTCAATCTGATACTGAGGCGTCAACGGATGCTGCAGAGACCACGGTGGATGTAGAGGCGGCAGCTGAAGATGCACCTAAGCCTGTTTTATTGTGGCGTCCGATGGGGCGCTATGATCGCAACCGGGCACGTCCTCATCAAGGAAAACGCGGCGCCAATAATTCTGGCAATCGCGCACGTGGCAAAGGCGGCAAAGCTCAGTTTAAAGATGGCGGCAAACCCCGTCATAATAATAAGGGCAAAAATGCAGGTGGTAACAACCGTCCTCCGCGCAAAGACAAGCCACTTGATCCAGATTCACCATTTGCAAAATTGGCAGCCTTGAAGGAACAATTGAATAAGTGAGTTTAGCTCCGGTCGCAAAACAACGTATCGATAAATGGTTATTTTTTGCCAGGGTTGTGAAATCAAGAACTTTGGCAGGAAAACTCGCAGAAGCAGGCAAGGTCAGAGTAAATTCTAATAAAATCAGCTCTGCAAGTTACCAAGTTAAAGTCGATGATGTTTTGACGATCACATTGGAGCGAAAAATCCTTGTTCTTAAAATCTTGGCGCCCGGGGAAAAACGTGGACCTTATGTTGAAGCGAAAGAGCTGTATGAGGATTTGTCGCCCGAACCTGTGAAGCGCGAAAAGAGCGTTTTTGTGCCGCCGCCAGCGCAGCGCGAGCCTGGTTCAGGAAGACCCACAAAAAAAGAGCGCCGAGAGATGGATAAGTTTCGCTCGAAGGGCTAAAGAAGACATCGTTGTTTTTGCAATGCGTCAATTGATTGAAATACACGTCTATTTTGATCGCATTTTGTGGAACATAATGTCTTGCAATGCGCCATCAAAGCATTTACCCAGATGCGCAAGAAATTATAATATTCCGGAGTTCTAAGTGACTTATATCGTGACTGAAAATTGCATTCGCTGCAAATATATGGATTGTGTCGAAGTCTGCCCAGTTGACTGTTTTTACGAAGGTGAAAATATGCTGGTTATTCATCCGGATGAATGTATTGATTGTGGTGTTTGCGAGCCGGAGTGTCCTGCGGAAGCGATTTCACCGGATACAGACCCTGGTCTTGATAAATGGCTTAAAATCAACACCGAATATGCGGAGAAATGGCCGAATATTACCATCGCTCGCGAAGCGCCGAGTGATGCGACTGAGATGGACGGGGTAGCTGATAAGTTCAAACAGTTCTTTTCAGAAGCTCCTGGTCAAGGTGATTAAAGCTCTTTTGCGGTAAATGTCGGCCACGTTAATTTTACCGATTATTATAGAAATTAACCAATTTTTAAGATCTAAACCCTGGTAAATAGCCAAGGCGTTGAATTTTGGTGTTTTTTGTGTTATTGTCACGTTCTAACAACAAGAGTTTGGCAAACGAGGCAATTTATACCATGACCACTTTAACACTTTTGGCATGGTAATCTCACAATAATTGAAGAACATACCCGCGCTAGTAATTCACGGCGGACGGGTGTCTTTGTTTGTACTCAGATGGTTGGCGGTCGTCTTTTGCGGGGATATCGCAAAATTTTAATAAGAGTTTTTCGGAATTGGTGTTCCGGGAAATGTAGCAGGGAGTGTTTGTACACATATGGCAACCCAAGTAAAAAAATCTTCTACGCGTCAAGGCTTCAAAGTCGGTGAATCTATTGTTTATCCAGCTCACGGTGTTGGGCAGATTTCAGCGATTGAAGAGCAGGAAGTAGCAGGATATTCACTCGAGCTTTTCGTGATTGATTTTGAAAAAGATAAAATGCGTTTGAAAGTGCCGGTGGCTAAGGCCGTTTCAATTGGTATGCGCAAATTGTCTGAAACAGATTTTGTTGAGCGTGCATTGAAAGTTGTTCAGGGTCGTGCTCGCATTAAACGCACAATGTGGTCTCGTCGTGCCCAGGAATATGATGCGAAAATCAATTCTGGCGATCTTATTCAGATTGCGGAAGTTGTTCGCGATCTTTATCGCGCTGAAAATCAGCCTGAACAATCTTACTCAGAGCGTCAACTTTATGAAGCTGCGCTGGATCGCATGGCACGTGAATTGTCTGCGGTTCAGAAAATCTCGGACACAGAAGCTATTCAGTTGATTGAAGTGAACCTTAATAAAACTCCGCCTGCAAAACGCAAGAAAGCGGATGATGGTTCAGAGGAAGCTGCGGCTTAAATCTGACAAATATCAAATTTGAAAACCCGAAGTCTGGACGTTGAGTTCGCTTCGGGTTTTTTGTTTTAAATTGAAATTAAAATACTATTCCACCACGATTTTTACCGAACTACCAGGTTGTAGAACGGCACCTGGCGACAGGGCGTTTAATATTCTGAATTGTTCTTCTTTACGGGAATTAACCTGCATTTTCGAAGCGATGGACGCGACTGTATCCCCGGTTTGAACTTTCACAACACGTATGCGCTGCGGTTGAAGATTCTCAATTTCGCCCGGTGTTAGGGCCATAAACGTACCGGAAATATTTCCAGCCACCAACAAAGCACGGGGCTTGCTTCGCGGCACTGCGGTTAAAAACCTGTAATAAAACTCTTGGTATTGAATGATGGTAACATCAAAGATCCATCGGTCGGCACGTGCGCGCGCTGTTAATGCTGGCAATCCATTTATGGTCGTCTCGCGAATAGAGGATGCATCCAAACCCTTAATCCAGCCGCTTGAAATATAAGAGCGAAGCGTGCTGCCGCTTTCGATTTCAACTGCATCAAATTGCGTTGCGACATCATTGGGTCCATTGGCGAGAACCGCATCGCTGGTATTGTCGATTTCAAATCCAGCTGGAACTTCAAATCGAATGCCGAGACCAGGGTGAAGGAAAGTCTGTCCGCGCACATATCCATGCTGCGCATTATCGCCAAAGGTTAGTCCGTCAATATCATTTAGGAATGCGGTGCGGTTGGTGAATTTTGCACGATCATTTTGAAAACGTTCCGCATGTCTTAATGCTGCCGCGCGTCTCTTTGGTGTGGAGGGGTGGCTTGATAAGAAATTCAGACCTGATGGACTTTTGCTGTTAAACGTTGAATAGGCCTCCAGCGATTTTAGAAATCTAACGGCAGCAAAAGGATCATAGCCCGCTTGCGCAAGCATGCGAATGCCAATCTCATCAGCCTGTAATTCTTGCTGACGAGAGAAGGCTGCTAATCTTAATTTGCTGCGCGCCAACACGCTTGAACTCGCAAGACGTCCCGTGAGTATTTCTGAGACCACTTGACCAGCAATCAATGCCGCGTCTTGGCGTTGTTGGCGTTGGACACCGTGATTGGCAATCACATGTGCCATTTCATGAGAAATTACCGCGGCAACTTCAGCTTCGTCATTGGCCAGTGCAAGCAAGCCGCGGGTTAAATAAAGATAGCCGCCCGGTAGTGCAAATGCGTTCACATCAGGAGAATCCAAAATCGTAATGCGGTAGGATTGCAGTGGATTTTCAGAAACGGTCGTCAGGATCCCAACAATACGCGCGACCATTTTTGAGGTGCCTTGGTCTTGATATTCGCCGCCATAACTTGCCAAAATTTTTGGATGTTGCGCGGCACCAAGTTTGGCGCGTTCATCATTTTGCTGAACGGTATTGACCGTCTGGGGATTATCAGATGGTGCGAAATCGGCTTCAAGGTCACTCGCAGTTAAGCAGCTGGATAAAATGAGCCCCATGCAAGCCAACGATATCCATCGACCAGCTCTATTCTTTGTAAGCCGGTTTGGAAGTGGATCATGTCTTCGGATTGAGGTCTTCATCAATGGTCTAACGCGTTTAACTGATTTGGTCGCTACCGTAACGGTATTTGCCGCAAATTCCTAGCGGTTGAGATTGGCGGTCGATTAGAATTCGATTTATTGCATCATCATTGAAAATTGTTGGTGTTATAAAGACCAAAAACTGATATCCCCACTTTGTTATGCAAACTGATAGCACCTATATTATTTTACTTGCCGGCGATTTATACGTCGATGACCGTGTCCAAGCCTGGTGTCAATCCGGTCGTATCATTGCTGCCGATGGCGGGATCAAACACGCGTCAGAGCTCGGTATCGAACCGGAACTCTGGTTGGGTGATTTTGATTCGACCCCCGATGCGCTTAAAGAACAATATAATCATGTCCAAACAATGACGTTTGACCGGCAAAAAACTATGAGTGACGGTGCTTTAGCGGTTCAAACGGCGCTTGATAAAGGCGCAACATCTATCATTTTTTTAGGGGCGCTTGGCGGGTCAAGAAGCGACCACACTTTTGCTGTGATGAACCAAATGATGCAGCTTCATGATGCTGGCATTGAGACAATGATGACCTCGGGTTTGGAAGAATGTTGGCCATTAGATGCAGGCGAATTTGAAATTAATCTGCCTGAAGGGTCGATGTTTTCAATTCTGCCATATGAAGACTTAAGGGGCCTATCCATAACGGGGGCGGAATATCCATTGGATAATATCGAGACCGAATTTGGCTCAACACTGACATTGTCCAATATCTCGACGGGACAAACTAAGATTTCGTTGATAGAAGGTCGAGCGGTCTTAATTGCGCGTCCGCACGATTTTTCAGGAGTTTAATGTGGCACCACCCATCTTAAAATTGGATAATATTCAACACAGTTTTGGTGGTGATGATTTGCTCCATCAGGTCAATTTTCAATTGCTGCCGGGTGAACGAATTTGTTTGATTGGGCGTAATGGATCTGGCAAATCCACCTTATTAAAGATTGCCTCTGGTCAGTTTGAAGCGCAAGGTGGGGACATTTTTCTTCAACCATCCACCACCGTGCGATATTTAGAGCAGGCACCTGATTTCGACGGATTTGCAAATGTTGCAGCCTATGTTGAAGCAGGTCTGAGTCCAAGCGATGATCCGCATCGTGCGCATTATTTGTTGTCTCATCTTGGACTGACTGGAGATGAAGACCCCAATCAATTGTCTGGCGGTGAAGCGCGCCGTGCGGCTTTGGCGCGCGTCTTGGCGCCGGAGCCGGATATCTTGATGTTGGATGAGCCAACCAACCATCTTGATCTTTCGACGATTGAGTGGCTTGAGGGAGAGCTCGCACGCTCACGCAGCGCAATGGTTTTAATTTCTCACGATCGGAGATTTTTAGAGAATATTTCTAATGCTGTCTTGTGGCTTGATCGCGGTGAAGCTCGCCGATTGGATCAAGGTTTTTCTAAGTTTGAAGCTTGGCGCGATAAAATACTCGAAGAAGAAGAGCTTGAGCATCATAAACTTGGTCGCGAAATTGTTCGCGAGGAACATTGGCTCCGTTATGGTGTATCCGCGCGGCGCAAACGCAATCAACGCCGCCTAAAGGATCTACATAGTCTGCGTGCCGAATATCGTGGTCACAAGGGGCCGCTTGGTAAGATCAACGCGCCGCAATTTGAAAGCCGCGAATCTGGCAAGCAGGTGATTGAAGCTAAAAATATTTCCAAATCCTATGGCAGTCGAAAGATTGTTGATGATTTTTCTATTCGCATTAATCGTGGTGATTGCCTCGGACTGGTTGGGCCAAATGGTGCAGGTAAAACGACATTGCTAAAAATGCTGATCGGCACGCTCTCCCCTGATGGTGGAACGGTCAAAACCGGCACGAATTTGGATATTGCGCAAATAGATCAAAAGCGCAGCGAGCTGCCATTGAATGACACACTGGCGCATTATCTGACCGATGGTCGGGGTGAGAATTTATTGGTTCGCGGTGAGCAAAAACACGTCACAGGCTATATGAAAGAGTTTTTGTTTGCGCCCGAACAAGCGCGAACTCCGATTGCAAAATTATCCGGTGGTGAACGGGCTCGCTTAATCTTGGCACGGATTTTAGCGCGCAGTTCAAACTTGTTGGTATTGGATGAGCCGACCAATGATCTCGATATGGAAACATTGGATTTGCTGCAGGAGATCGTTTCAAACTATCCTGGCACTGTTATCCTCGTAAGCCACGATCGTGACTTTTTAGATCGAACAGTGAGCTCAACACTGGCGCCGGCCAATCCGCTTGCTCCTGATGGGAAGTGGATCGAATATGCCGGCGGCTATACTGATATGCTCGCCCAACAAAAAGAGATTGCTCAAGAAGAGAAGAAGCAGAAGAAGGCGAATGCGCCAAAAGCGGTGAATGAAAAACCAACGGGTAAGAAGTCATCTAACAAACTCTCTTTCAAGCAAAAATATGCGCTTGAAAATCTGCCGACCCAAATGGAAGAAGCAGAAGAAAAAGCCAGCAAGATCGAAGCAAAAATGGCAGATGGCAGTTTTTACGCAACTGATCCGGAAGGGTTTGCCAAGGCAGCGAAAGAGCTCGAAACAATCAAAGCCAGCATTACTGCAATGGAAGAGGAATGGCTTGAATTGGAAATGCTTCGCGAAGAGCTGGAGGCAGGAGGGTAATATAGATGATCAATCAATTTGGCAGCTTTAACGGATCTGATGTAAAGGCCATTACGCTGAAAGGCGGCGGTTTAACTGCTACGGTTTTGAACTGGGGTGCTGTACTTCAGGATTTGAGGCTTGAAGGACATGACGCACCCTTGGTCCTCGGATTTCAAAAGTTCGATGATTATATAGCGCATTCACCCTATTTCGGTGCGAGTGTTGGCCGCTTTGCGAACCGTATCCAAAAAGGCCAGTTTGAAATTGATGGAAAGACCTTTCAGGTTGATCAAAATGAGACCAGCGGCAATTCTTTGCATGGCGGTGCATCGGGGATATCCAATCAGCTATGGCAAATTGAAGATTATGACGAAAGTTCGGTTCTATTAACTGTTATCGATGAAGGAAGCGTGACGGGATATCCCGGTAATTGCAAAATCTCTTGTTTGTACAGCCTAAAGCCAAAGGGTGTGTTTGAGGTCGTCTATACGTGCGAAACCGACCAAGCGACACCTGCTAATATTGCCCATCATAGCTATTTTAATCTCGACGGATCAGAGAATATTTTTGATCATGAAATTATGATTAAGGCTGATGGTTATCTTCCAGTGTCCGATGCATTGATCCCGCATGGTGATGTGAGAGATGTGACGAGCACAGATTTTGACTTTCGAGCCATGAGATCCATTAAAAGTGCCAATGGTTTTGTCGAATATGACCATAATTTCTGTTTATCAGATGCTCAGACAGATTGTCGTCATGTGGCGACACTTAAAAGCAGGAAATCTGGCGTTGAAATGGTGGTGAATTCGACTGAGCCTGGGATACAGTTTTATACAGGCTTTGGTATTTCTCCGACAGCAAATGGTCTGTCTGGGGCTCCTTATCAACGCGGGGCCGGCCTTTGTCTTGAAACGCAAGCCTGGCCAGATGCTCCCAATCAACCAACCTTTCCAAATTCTATCTTGAAACCTGATGAGCAGTTGGTTCAGCGCACTGAATATATCTTTACAAAGAAATAGGCAGCCAACGTGATCAACGCGACTGCCTATTAATAAGTTTAAAGCTTTAGCCTAAGATTTATGGACAAGCTGCGATATATGTGCCGCCATTGCCATCAGCATATCGACATTTTGTTGGATCGCCTGTCACACGTCCGATGAGCGCACCAGCTGCTGCACCAACGGCCGCGCCCACGGCTGCGCCTCTTAGATTGCCGGTTGCCAATGCACCAGCTGCTGCCCCTGTTGCTGCGCCGATTGTGGCACCTTGTTGTGTTGAATTACAGCCTGCGAGTGCAGCTGAAATAGCGACGATTGCGATAATTTTTTTCATTACAAACCCCTTCTGGTTAGCGATAAGCTAGGGGTAAAATATGACAAAAATCAGGCTAATTTGTTAACGACAGCTTGCGCCTCTTCACGAGCTGTTACGTCGATGTTGTAAATCGTTTGGATGTCGATATCGCTGCCATTCCGCGCTGGAATTTTATCGAGTACGGCTTCGACAATATCCGCCATCTTCAAAAACCCAATACGTTCGTTGATAAAAGCATCTAACGCAACTTCTTTGCTGGCATTAAAGATTGCACCGCTCAACCCACCAGCATTCATAGCTTGACGCGCCAGCCTGAGCGCTGGAAATTTTTCTTCATCCGGCGCTTCAAAATCAAGTTTAGCGAGTTTGATCAAATCCAACTTTTTAACCGGAAGGTTGATGCGATTAGGATAGGCAAGTGCATAGCCAATCGCTGTTCGCATATCAGGTTCACCCAATTGGGCTAAAACCGAGCCATCACAATAAGCGACCAGTGAATGAATAATGGATTGCGGATGAACAACGACATCAATCTTGTCTGGATGGGTGTCAAACAAATGCATGGCCTCAATCATCTCCAATGCTTTGTTGAACATGGAGGCGCTATCGATGGATATCTTTGTGCCCATGGACCATTTTGGATGCGCAGCTGCGCTGATGGGCGTGACATTAGCCATTTGACTGCGGGTGAAGTTGCGATAGGGACCGCCCGATGCGGTCAAAATAATCTTATCCAGAGAAGGCGCATGCGCGCGATTCAATACTTGAAAGATGGCGCTGTGTTCACTGTCAACGGGAAGGAGCTTGCCGCTACCTTTTTCGACGATCGATTTAAATAAAGTGCCAGCAGACACCAGACATTCTTTATTGGCCAAGGCAATGTCCGCACCGCGTTCAGCAGCTGCAATTGTGGGCGCTAGCCCTGCCATGCCGACAATGGCGGCCATCACCCAATCACTGTCTCGTCGTCCGGCTTCGATTAAAGCATCTCGGCCGGCAGCAACTTCGATATCAGTTCCAGTGAGGAGTTCTTTGAGCTCTGAATATTTGGTTTCGTCTGCGGTGACGACAAATTTTGCACCGAAGGTCCGAGCTTGCTCGCTGAGCAATTGCACATTGGACATTCCAGTAAGCGCAACAATGTCAAATGTCTCCGCACCGCCATGATGGGCAAGCACATCCAAAGTGTTTTTACCGATAGAGCCTGTCGCGCCTAGGATCGATATCTTTTTGGGGAGTTCAAAGTTTGACATTGAGTTCTTGAATTCTTACTCGTTCAGTTTAGCAATGAGGTCAAACGCCATGAAATGGTGACATTTACAAAGTCTCAATGCCACATTACGGGCAAAACGCCAAGCCAATTAGCCTTTATTATTGAGATGCTCACTGCATCTTGATCAATCGTATCGCAGTTCCGTCGCCTTACCGCCGAAGACGCGATAGGCAAAGATCGAATATCCGACGATTACCGGCAGCACGAAAGCAGTGCCAAACAATATGATCAAAAGACTTTCAGGTGCAGACGCGGCGTCAACGATTGTCATCTTCTCAGGCACAATATAGGGGTAGAAGGAATAGGCTAATCCTGCAAATCCAAGAACCATGATTGCAACAATGCCAATGAAGGGAAGCAGAGAGAAACGCTCTGTTTCATCCGGTAAATGTTTAAGCTGCCAATAAGTGAAGATAAAGAACAAGCCGGACATGAGTGGTAATGGCGCCAAAGCAATGATCTCAGGAATTGCAAACCATTTTTCGAATATTCGATCACTTGCAAGCGGTGTGATGATCGAAATGGCCGCCATGCCGATAAGCGTGAAAATAAGTGCCTTCTTCATCCATAAAATGGCATTGGCTTGTAACTTCCCCTCAGTTTTATAGATCAACCATGCCGCACCAATCGCGGCATAGGTCGCAGTGAGACAAATGGCAACCAGAATACCAAAAGCAAATGCCTGAAATCCGGACTGAAGACCAAGTGTATATATGCCCAGCATATAGCCCTGGCTCAAAGCTGTTATGAGTGACCCTGCAAAGAATATTCTGTTCCAAAGCCATTTTTCGCTCGCTTGCGCTTTGGCCCTAAACTCAAATGCAACACCTCGTGCAATCAACCCAATCAACATAATTGTCACTGGTAAATAAAGTGCTGTGAGGATCTCGCCATGCGCTGCTGGAAATGCCACAAGCAAGATACCGATCGCTAAAACAAGCCAGGTTTCATTGGCATCCCAAAAAGGACCAATCGAAGCGATCATGCGATCTCTGTCTTCTGTCGGGGCGAGCGGAAAGAGGATCCCAACGCCCAGATCAAAGCCATCGAGCACCACATAAACAAGAATGGAAATGCCCATTAATCCTGCGAAGATAAGCGGTAGGTGAGGGTAAATTAAGGTGATGTCCATTTGATTTACTCCGCTGGCAGGCTGGCTTGATTTGGCATTGCACCGGGCAGGGCGAGTTTACCTGTTGCGCCAGGCTCGGGGCGTTGATCCCCGGTTTTAGCGGCTTTGACGGCAAGTCTGATGACCACAAAAATATAGGCGCCAAGCAAAATGAAATAAGTTGCGAGATAGGCAATGAAGGTGGATAGAACCATGCCGCCGGCGATAGGGCCCAGTGCATCAGCTGTTTTTAACACACCTGTGACAAGCCAAGGCTGGCGGCCGATTTCAGTGACATACCATCCGGCAATTGTCGCAACCCAGCCCGATAAAGCCATGGGAACGAATAAATATGCCAAGGGTTTTGGGAACGCATCTTTTCGCCATAGGTGATAGCTGCCAATCCATGATAAAAATAACATGGCAAAACCGGTTCCAACCATAATGCGGAAACCCCAGAATACCGCGGCAACAGGTGGATGAAGTATCGTACCATCCTCAGCCACAAAATCATTGAGACCTGGTACGACGCCGTCTGCTTCGTGTTTTAAAATCAAGCTAGCGCCATTGGGGATTGAGAGCTCAAACTTATTGCTTCTGGTTTCCTCATCAGGCAACGCAAATAGTAATAGCGGTACATTGCCTTTCGTTTCCCAATTGCCTTCCATCGCAGCAACTTTGGCAGGCTGATGTTCGAGCGTGTTCAGCCCATGGAGATCACCTGCGAAAATTTGCAATGGGATTAAGATCGCAGCGAGCGTGACGCCGGTTTTGAGAGCTTTAAACATGGATGCGCTTCGATCGCCCAGCAACCATCTCAGCGCTGATAATCCGGCGACAAGAAAGGCAGCTGTTAGTCCGGAAGCCAATAACATATGCGACAAGCGATAGGGCAGGGATGGGTTAAACACAATTGCAAACCAGTCCGTGGCATGAGCAACACCGTCAATGATTTCATAGCCTTGCGGGGTGTGCATCCAAGAATTTAACACCAAGATCCAGAAGGCGCTCATAGTGGTGCCAAAGGCAACCAAGAAGGTCGCAAGCGTATGTACACGGTTGGATACGCGCCGGAAACCAAAGAGCATAATACCTAAGAACACAGCTTCTAAAAAGAATGCGGTTAAGACTTCATAGGCGAGTAGCGGTCCCGCGATATTCCCAACGGTTTCCATAAATCCCGGCCAGTTTGTGCCAAACTGAAAACTCATCGTAATGCCGGAAACAACGCCCATAGCAAAGGAGAGCGCGAAGATTTTGACCCAAAAGAAATAGGCATCCATCCAGGCTTGATCACCTGTTTTATTATATCGGTATTTAAAAAATAGCAGGATCCAACCAAGGGCAATTGTGATGGTTGGAAATAGAATGTGAAAGGTGATATTGGCACCAAATTGCATTCTCGATAGTATAAATGGGTCCATAATGTCGTACTCCAATGCGCTGGATCATATATAATATTTCAGGCATTGAAAATTATGTGGCAGACTGTCGCGAATTTAGAATTATTCTAAACAAATTGTCGCAGATCGGGATAGAACTTGGTAAATCTGGACCTAAGTCAAACGAGAAGAACACCCAAATGAATGATTTTGTTTTCAACACAACACCTTCGATCAGGCAGATTTTGGGTGGCGCAGCGCGTCTTGGTGAACTCCTCAAAGATCTACCAATATCTCAGCCCAATGCGCGCATTTGCTTCGTTACTGATCCGGGGATTATGTCTTTGGGTCTGGCTGATGCAGCGATTGAAAACATCAACTCGTTTGGATTTGAACTCACGTTGTTTGATCAGATTTCAGCGGATCCAAGCGCCGAGAGTGTCCTCGCTGCCGTTGAAATGGCGAAAGCTGAAGGTTGCAATTGTGTCATTGGTTTCGGTGGCGGTAGCTCAATGGATGTCGCCAAAATGGTTGCACTGCTTGCCCAATCTGATCAACCGCTTGATGAGATGTATGGTGTAAACATGGTCAATGGATCTCGCTTGCCGCTCATTCTGGTACCAACTACGGCTGGAACAGGGTCTGAAGTTACGGGCATTTCAATTCTCACAACGGGTACAGCTGAGAAGAAGGGGGTGGTCTCGCCCGTTATTCTGCCTGATATTGCGTTGTTGGATGCTGAACTGACCATGGGATTGCCTGCACATGTCACAGCGGCCACGGGCGTGGATGCCATGGTGCATGCGATTGAGGCTTATACGTCAAGAAGCGCCAATAATAACCCAATCTCGAAGATGTTGGCGCTAAAGGCGCTTGATCTGCTTGGCGCCAATATTCGCACGGCTGTGTTTGAAGGAGATAACAAACAAGCGCGATCTAACATGTTGCTTGGATCTATGCTGGCAGGACAGGCCTTTGCAAATTCGCCGGTCGCCGCGGTTCATGCGCTCGCCTATCCAATCGGTAGTTTGTTTCATGTGCCCCATGGATTGTCCAATGCGTTGGTGTTGCAAAGTGTTATGCGATTTAACGCGCCAGAATGTTCAGAAGATTACGCGGAACTTGCGCCGCATGTCTTCCCCGATATCAACCTTTCTCAAAGCAATCAGATGATCGCAGATGCCTTCATCTCTCGGCTCGGTGCTTTGAATATTGAATTGGGTTTGGAAGCAGGGCTTCGTCATGTCGGGATTAATGAAAGCGATATTGAAAAGCTCGCAAGCGATGCGATGAACCAAACGAGACTATTGGTCAATAACCCGCGTGAAGTAACTTTCGAAGATGCCGTAACAATTTATCAGGCTTCGTATTGATGTAATCAGACATGAAAAAAGCGACCTGAAATTTCAGATCGCTTTTCAAAATCTTTAAAGCTCAATCGCAAGCTTATTAAATTGTTGGCTCAAGTGAACTTTCTTCACCCTCAAGTAATGGCACCGGTAATGGACGTGATTTTTCATCCAAAATCTGGAAATCAACTTTGCCATGCTCATCTTTCTTAACGACATAAGATAGACGATCTGCGATGGAATTATCTTCGTTAAATGTCAGAATTTTTGGTGTCATGTCAAAGACTTCACCAGTCGGGCGATATTCTGAACCGCAGATGATGACCTGGTCGCCTTTTTGGCATGTGCGAGCCGCAGCACCGTTTAAGATGCAAACTTTAGATCCACGCTCGCCATAGATGACATAAGTTGAAATACGCGCCCCTGAGTTTTTGTTCCAGATGTCGACAAATTCAAGCGGCTGTAAACCAACTGCCTCGCAGTGGTCTGGATCAAGTGTGATAGACCCATGGTAGTTTAAATTAGCTTCGGTCACATAAATGCCGTGCAACTTAGAGGCTACGAATTGTTTCAACTTATCACTCCTTGATCGTAGTACATTTACGGTATTTCTAGCCGATCAAAATTGATAAATGTTTAATTGTGTCGTGTTATTTCGAAATGGTTCTGTCAGCTGTTGCGTTACGCACCATTACGTGTGTTCACAGAGGTTGCGAGCACGCATAATAATTCAAACATAAGAGAGACGCCCACCCATGCTGTGCCACCTGATGGATCAAATGGCGGAGAGACTTCGACTAGATCTGCACCGATAAGATTAAGGCCAGCAAGCTTACGAACCATTTGCTGGGCATCAAAGGTGTTAAAGCCTCCGATCTCCGGCGTTCCGGTTCCTGGTGCAAAAGCTGGATCAATGCTGTCGATGTCAAAACTGACATAAGTCTCGTCATCTCCGACAATTGCGCGTGCTTCGTCCATAACATCGTTTAAACCGCGTTCAAAATATTCTTCAATCTCAATGATCCGGACGCCTTGTTCTAGAGCCCAATCAAAATCCGTTGCATCATATTTGACCCCGCGAATACCAATTTGAATGGTGCGTTTCGGATCTAGAAATCCGCCTTCAATTGCACGCCGGAAAGGTGTGCCATGGGTGAACTTAGTGCCGCCAAAATAGCTGTCATTCATATCTGTATGCGCATCAAAATGTATCATGCCAACTGGCTTTTCCGCCGCAATTGCACGCAAAATGGGATAGGAAATCAAATGATCTCCACCAGCTGTTAAGGGTACAATATTGTGGGATTTCAAGTTTGTATAAAACGCGGAAATCAGATCAAGACTTTCCATGACATCGATTGGATTGATCGGTACGTCCCCTAAATCAGCACAATTGACTAATGTAAATGGATTAACGTTACTTCTGGGGTGTGTGGTTCGGATCATGGTTGAAAGATCACGCAATTGGCGAGGCCCATGTCGTGTGCCGGGCCTATTGGATGTGCCACCATCAAAAGGGATGCCGGCTATACCAATGTCCACTTTGCCAAATTTTTCATCGGTGCCCGAAACGTGAGGCAATCGCATGAAGGTTGCTAGCTCTGCGAACCTCGGTGTTTTCAGTCCTGGAATAGGTTGAAAATCAGCGTCCTTCATAGCAATGCTCCCCGTAATAAATTGATCACATTTTGTTCAGATCATGTTGACTAATCAAGACATTAATTTGGTGAATTTTGAAGCCTCATTTAAAAATGATCTGTTTGAATGTAATTGCACACCCGTCAAAGCGACTTATTAGAGCCTTTAAAGGCCCCTTGCACAATCCGGTCGATCACCATTGCAACAAACAAGATCGCAAATCCGCCGAGTAGACCTGGACCTTTAGCTGCATATTGTAGTGCCTCCAAAATTTCGCGCCCTAAGCCGCCGCCGCCAATGAGTGAAATAATTACAACCATGGACAAACACATAAGTATTGTTTGGTTCACCCCAGCCATGATCGAGGGAAGTGCCAGGGGCAGTTCGACATCTTTAAGCAGTTGCCAGCGCGAAGCGCCAAAGGCGACAGATGCTTCCTTTATACTTTCAGGCACTCCGCGCATTCCAAGCGCCGTTAGTCGAATGACAGGCGGCATGCCGAAGATGATCGTCGCTAAAATACCAGGTGGATTGCCGGTGCCAAAGAACGCAATGATAGGGATGAGATAGACAAAAGCCGGCAAAGTCTGCATTAAATCTAAGATCGGTTCTGCGACCCGAAAGGCGCGCATTGATTTTCCAAACCAGACCCCCAATGGAATGCCTATAACAACGCATAAAATAACAGCTGCGCCTGCAAGCGCGACGGTTTCCATCGCGATCTCCCAATAGCCAAGAAAGGCGATGTAGCACAGTGCGGCTGCAGTAAATATCGCAACACGTGGCCCAGCTGATCGCCAGGCGGTGACAACAATGACAATCATAACAACAGGCCAAGGAGATCCATTTAATGCCAAGGTGAGAGCGTCTAATACGGTGCGAACGCTGCGAACTATTCCGTCAAACACTCCTCCACCGGCAATCGCTGCTGCATCAATCTGGCGCTCCATGAACCCTGCAATAGCTGCAAATAATGTCCCATTGTCCGATCCAAGAAAAAGGGTTGAAACCGCGTTTTCGGGAAACTCTGAAAGGAATTGCGGAATTTCTTGAGTCGATGTGAACTTAAAGATAACGAGTGGTGCAATCGCGAGTACGAGGACAATTCCGAGGGTTATATTTGAGCGCCGCATTCCACTTTCAATTTGGTCGGGATTAATGCGCCATCGTGTATATTGCTTTTCATAGGCGTAATCTGCGTAGAGACCTTGAATGGTTTTGACGATGAAAAGAATAATAAGACCGCCGAACAGAATTGTTGAAGCTTCGGCTTGTGCAGCGGCGGCTCTTTCCAGCGATATCTCCGCTGCTTTAGCGATATTCTCAGATAATTTTGTAAAGCGTTCTATATCGACGGTTTCCGTTGCATCTTTTGCGCGTTGCATAAGCTCATCGGCGCGATTTTGTTGTGTTGCAGCGCGTGCCAAATATTCAGCGCCGGGATTTCCCCACAAGCCTTGGCCGATCTGAACCCACGCTACGATTTCCAGAATAAGAAACGACCAGAACATGCCCCAAAGGGCACGAGATGCAGACCAAAAAGGTCCAAGTAGACACGCCCACACATTAAATGTAAGCGACAGAAAACTGGTTTTTTCGTGGATTTTGCTGAAGGCTTTGGAATAGTAACCACCATTTTTTACAGCAAATTGACTGATCGACATGTCGAGTTCAGTTCGGTCAATTTCAATATCTGATGCGGAGATAACTTTCTTAATCGGTCTGTCACTCATCTTTTCCACCTTGAATGCCCTGAAGCAGTGTTGATTTTGAAACCACGCCGACATCTTTGCCATCATCTGTTATGATTATGGCTTCGCTTGATTTAACCGCAAGATCAATTAAGTGATCGAGATCAACATCATGTTCTGCGCGAGGTGCTTTTGGCTTGGAACCGTTAAAACTCTCGATTGGTTCCATAATCGAATGAGCCTTCACTAATTTCAGTTTTGAAATTCCCTGCACAAATTCGCGAACGTAATTATCTGCTGGATGCATGACGATTTCTTCAGGTGTTCCTATTTGAACAACGACACCGTCCTTCATAATGGCAATCCGATGTCCAATGCGGATGGCTTCATCAAGATCGTGGGTGATGAACAAAGTGGTCTTGTTCAAATCAGCAACAAGTGACTTAAACTGGTCTTGCAGTTGGATGCGAATAAGAGGGTCGAGTGCGGAAAAGGGTTCATCCATCAAAAGGATATCAGGATCAGAGGCCAGTGCACGTGCTATGCCCACGCGTTGTTGCATGCCGCCAGAAAGCTCTTTGGGAAGGCGATCTTCAAATCCTGCAAGATCCACCATCTTCAAAACGTGATCAGAGACTGCCCAGCGCTTGGACTTAGCGACTTTTCGGATTTCAAGTGGATAGGCAACATTGTCTCGCACCGATCGATGCGGCATCAAAGCCATGTGTTGAAAAACCATGCCAATTTGTTGAGATCGGAGTTGGCGAAGCTCCTTGTTTGTAAGATTTGAGATGTTTTTGCCCAGGATTTCAATTGTCCCAGACGTTGGTTCAATCAATCGGTTTACATGTCTCACAAGTGTTGATTTACCAGAGCCAGATAGGCCCATGATACAAAAAATTTCTCCGCGTCCTACTTCGAAACTGGCGTTTTGAACACCCACAACACAATTGAACTTTGAGAGCACATCTGCCTTGCTGAGCTTGTGTGTATGGATTGCTTGCATGGCTTCATCGGTCTGCGCGCCAAATATTTTCCAGACGTCTTTCAGCTTTACGACTGTATCAGCCATGCGCTTTTCCCTGCACCGAACACACGGCTTATCGTGCGTCCTATTTAATTGAAATAGAATAGCCGCCGCGCCTGCGCGCGACGACCAGTGAGAGAGTTCTGAAATTAATTAGATAACCAGTTTAGAACGGTGTCTTCGTTGGCAGCGACCCAACTGGCCGCGAACTCCGCTGGGTCTTGTCCATCAACCGCCAAGGCTTTGCCCATTGCGCTGAGATCTGCCGGTTGCATCTGATAGGCTGCAAACAAAGCCGCAACACTAGGGAATTGTTCTTCAAGTGTTTTGGCGTAATGCAGATGCAATGTTGCGCCGTTCCATGCTGTTGATGCTTGCGATTTCTCCAACCAATCTGGATCATCGGTTGGCTGCACGATCGTCCATGTTGCTGGATCATGCGCTGGCTCTTCAAGAACGGTGAGTTCCTGTGTAACAAAAATATAATGCGGATTATAACAGAAGCCGATCCATGGCTCTTTCGCTTTTGTTGCGTTTGCCAAATTAGCGTAGGCAATTGTTTCTTCATATTCCGTCAAGTCAAAAACCTGATCATAGCCATAGGAACGAGCGCGAATTTTTTCAATTACAGTGGACGCCCAGCCCGGTGCACCAATCCAAACTTCAGGTTTGCCATTGCCGTCCAGATCAAAAATTTTCATTTTCTCTGAATCGCTCAGATCATCAATAGATTTGATGTCATATTGCTCGGCAAGATATGTCGGAACGCACATGCCTTGTGAAGCTTGCACCGGATTCTGGTTCATGACCACCGATTTATTATCTTTCACATAGGTGTCGTGCAAATTCTGCTGATTTGGCATCCAAACCTCAGGATGTACGTGCATTGAGCCTTTATCCATGGCTTCAAACACAATTGGGTTGGTGGCATTTTGCAATTCTACATCGAGACCGAGATTTTGCTCGATCACAACTTCTAAAATGTGCGCTGTTGCGTTGACAGACGACCAATTTGGAACGCCGATGACGATGTCGCTGGCGATCACTGGTGTACTAAGCGCGGCAAAAACACCGGCTGCTAGGAATGTTGATTTGTTCATGAAAGTTCTCTCCAAAAAACACCCATTCTCGTGTGGGCAGATTTGACTGATTTGTCTGGGCTGGAATTCTTTTTCTGACGTTTTTGAACCCAAAATTAAATGTCGCGCTGTTCAAGTTACAGTCAGGAAACACGCAATGGTAGTTCGAAATTGGGGCTAGAAGTTGCAGATTTTGCAACTTGATTGTGTAAGTTTTGCATGCAGTTGCATAAATATTTGGCAACCATCTTGTTCCCAATCGGCTAAGGCAAATTCATTAGTCAAAATGCCTAAAATGTGTACCTCTCAAGAAAACTGGAAAGCGTTTTGGTGCTGTTTAGATTATCGGCAATTTTGTGTGGGATTAAGTTTTAACACCAAGAAAGTTAGTATTGGTAAGCGCTAGATTTGGCATGGGATTATGGTTAATTTCATTTAAATAAGAATATTTCGAATATTGCATATATCGTGATAAATACATATTCTATGTTTAATTATAAATAGTAATATTTGTTTTTTGGTTGAGCTGATGGAAGTATAAATGCGGTTAGAGTGGCTAGAGGATATTTTGGCAGTACATGACGCAGGATCGCTTCGCGCGGCAGCTGATCAGCGATTGCTCACCGCCTCTGCCTTCACCCGGAGAATTCGAGTGGTCGAAAAAGCTATCGGCGGCGAGTTGTTTGATAGAAGAAATAAACCTGTCACACTCAGACCGCATGTTATCGAATTGATCCCATCCATTCGAGAGTTGGTAGCAGGGCTCAAAAAAGCCCAGGACGAGTTAAGTGGGCTTGGAGATAATGAGCAAGTTACACGTATAATTTGTCAACATACTTTGTCCGTATCCTGGGCCCCAAAAGTTGCAAAGCTACTGACAATAAACGGTCTCCAAATGCGCATAAAATCAGGTTCAAAAGACGAATGTATGCTAAGTGTTATGAAAAATGATACTGACTTGGCGATTGTTTATGTGGATCCGTCGGGGCAGAATGAAAAAAACTCTGATCTATTTGATTGTTTCCGTTTTGCGCGGGAACACTTTTTGCCCGTCGCGTCTTTAAATTTGGCAAGCAGCCTAGATCAAGTGTTCCAAGTTAGGCGTGTGCCATTGGTTGCTTATCCGAGAGATATCTATTTAGGTGAGGTGCTCGAACGAGTTTTATCAAACGGTGTCAAAAAAGGTGTCAATGCTGCAATCGTAGCCGAATCCGGTTTAGGGCCGGCAGTGCTTGAATTTGTGCGGGAAGGTATCGGAATTGGCTGGCTCCCCTTATCTATCATTAAGGATGAATTAGTTGCCGGGACCCTGATTGAGATGACGGATCTGTTGCCGCAATTTGAGCTGGATGTTGTCGTTAAAAAATCAAAATCATCATCTTACAAACGCATCGACGCAAATTGGGCGTTGATTTCTGAGAACTTTTCTTTGGAACTTGTTTAAGTGGATATCGCCGCATATTCGCTTTGAACTCGTTTGCCAAACTCGCGAAATCTCAACCTCATATTTGCGCCTGGCAACAAATCATACCTAACAAGTCGTCATGAAACCTTCACTTTTTGTTAACGGGCACAGTTGGATAATCTTAGGACGCAGGCGTGATTTGTTCGAAAGATAATCATTTGCCCAACGCAGAATTTTTTCTTCCAGCCCTAGAGGTTTTTTTATGTTTCTCGATAGATTTCTCGCCCGCTTCGAAATTAAAACGAAGGTGGGTCTTCTGTCCTTGCCCTTTGTCCTTGGCATAATCGGTTTAGCAACCGTCAGCCTTTTTACGGGTTCATTGCTCGGTGACCGTATAACTGGCACCAATGCAAGTATCGAAGCACTTAGTGGCTTTAAAAATACCTACATCAATATGAGCGCGTTTCTGCAGGACCAGACGGAAGAACGGCGCCAGGACGTATTGCAAAGTTTGGATGATCAGCTTGTGCAAACCGAAAATGTGTTGGCTTTGGCTGAAAATCCAAATGAAATTGAATCACTAAATGGTTCCAAAGCACTTGTTGAGCGTTTGCGAGCTGATGTCGATAGACTATGGGCAATTCGAGGTGATAACATCGCTCTTCGTGCATCTTTCGAAGAAACCAATGTGGAGTTCGATCAGATCCGAGAGCGACTAAACGTGACGATTGAGGGTGTCACACAAACTCTCGCAGCATCGGAAAAAACGGTCAGAGATATGTTGGTTTCAGCTGATGCGCTTGCTCAAGGTGGCAAATCCATCGGAACTATATCAAGATCGATCACCAGTGCGGGTACTCCCGAAGATGCATTTGCAGCCGCTGGCAAGGCCAAAGCTGATATCGAATCCCTTCTGGAAAACCTGCCACCGGCCATTCCGGCAGATAAATTGGCGCTGAAAAATCAGATCACCAACAATGGGGAACAAATATTAAAGCTAATTGATAGCGGTTCGGTTACAAAACCAAACATGGTCAAATTACAAAGATTTGCGACCGGTTTGCGTTCAACCGCACTTAAGCTGAATGGTTTAGCGTCTCAAACATCGCGAAGCGCAACGGGTAATTTCCTCGCACTTGATGCAGATATTCGCGCTGAACAAAACACGATTAAACAAGCCAGCAACTTTCTGTCAAACAGTACGGAATTGCAGCTTCTAATTACCGAATTTCTCGGCGATCCAAACCAAGATGTTGGTGCAGAGCTAAACGCTCAACTCAGTAAGGTTAAAGAGAGCATCAAACTTGTTGAGCAATCTGAACATAAGGCACTTTTGTTGGACGCGATCGGAACAAAAATTACAGACCAACTTGCGGTGATTCCGGAATTGACGTCTGGCTTGATTGCGAAAGAGGAAGAAGTTTGGACACTCTTTACTGAAACGTCTCAAAGTATTGATCAGGCTTGGACGAGCGTTCTGACATTCGCCAATAGCCAACAAACCAATACGATCGCCGTGAAAGATCGGGCAGGTGTTATTACCTTGTCTGCCGGCGCAATTGTGATCATCCTTGGTCTACTCGCTGCATTTGTCCTAGTGCTTGCGCTTAAAAACCCAATCCGCCGCTTGGTTGCTGCCATGGGAGATGTAGCCAATGGAGATTTGAACACCGATATCGCGGATAAATCGCGACCTGATGAAATCGGTGAAATGGCGCGCGCGCTTGATGTGTTCAAGATGAATGCCATCGAAAAAGAGCGCTTGGAAGATGAAAGCAAAAATGCGCAAGCACAAACAGAACAGGAGCGTAAGCGCAATGAAGAGCTGAAAGAAATGGAAGCTCAAAAACTAGCAGATGCCATTGATGCGCTGGCCCGTGGTCTAACGCAATTGTCAGAAGGTGATTTGACAGCCAATATTTCAACGCCATTTGAAGGCGAGCTTGATCGCTTGCGCACAGATTTCAACGCATCTGTTGCCAAACTCAGTGAAACAATGGGACGCATTACAAATGTCTCGGTTACGCTCAAAGACAATTCTGGTGAGATTTCAAATGCCACCAACGAATTGTCACAACGTACGGAAACACAAGCAGCATCCCTTGAAGAAACATCTGCAGCGCTTGATGAAATCACAGCAACGGTGCGTGAAACTTCAGAACGTGCAAAAGAAGCCTCTGACAAGGCCAAAGATGCGCGCCATGACACTGAGCAATCCAGCGATGTGGTGTCAAACGCAGTTGCAGCGATGGAAGGCATTGAGAAGGCTTCAAGCGATATCACAAATATTATTAATGTGATTGATGAAATCGCCTTCCAAACCAATCTTTTGGCGCTCAACGCTGGTGTGGAAGCAGCGCGCGCCGGTGAGGCTGGTAAAGGCTTCGCAGTGGTCGCTCAGGAAGTTCGTGAACTTGCACAACGTTCAGCTGGCGCAGCCAAAGAGATCAAAGATCTTATCAATAAGTCAGGCGCAGAAGTTTCAAACGGTGTGCAACTTGTTCAACAGACAGGAGAAGCATTGGCCAAAATCTCAGAGCATGTGGCCGAAATTGACACGCGCATTGAGACGATCTCACAAGGTGCTGCTGAGCAATTGGCAGGTATCCAGGAGGTGAACTCAGCGGTGAATTCCATGGACCAGGTCACGCAGCAAAACGCGGCCATGGTTGAAGAGAACACAGCTGTGACACAACAGATTGCTGATGAGGTACACACACTTTCTGGTTTGATCCAAACCTTTAAGGTTGGTGGACAGTCATCCGTGCGCGCACCGCGGCAAGCTGCTGGTGGCAATCGTGGTTCGAAAGCTGCAACGAATACGCCTGTCGCATCGGTCGCGTCGCGACCTACCACTCAGAAGGCGGCACCGGTAAAGCCTGCGACGCCTGTCGCAGCAGATGATGGACATGTGTCCAAACCATCTCCAGCAAAGGCTATGGTCAACAAGATTTCAGATGCATTCGGTGGCGGTTCATCGTCTTCCGGTTCAGATGATGACAATTGGGATGAATTCTAAGAACTGGTTCTTTTAAAAACGAATTCGAAAATGGCGTTGATGATTTCAGCGCCATTTTAGTTTGGGCTATCTAATAAAAAGTCGAGGAGTGCCGCATTAAATATCTCAGGCTTTTCCTTATGCGCAGCATGTGAGCAGCCCGGTAAAACTGCAAGGCTTGCATTTGGAATTGTATTTCTAAGCTGCTCAATTTGCGGCCAATGATAGGTCCGGTCTTCTTCTCCCCATATGATTAATGTTGGGCAGGAGATATTGTCCAAATTTTTAATCCTGGACCAAGCCTGCATCGCATCTAAGCCAGCATGAAGTGCTTGAAGAGAAGATTGTTCAGCAATGCGGGCGCAGTTTTCAAATTCGCTGGCAGCTTCATAATCCAAGAACCAAGTGGCTGAAATTCGTCTCGCGGATGCTTCTACCCCATCTGTTTCAACACGCTGTTTGGAAGTGGCAAAGCTTTCAAACCGATCGGGTAAATTGCCAGTTGCAGCTGTCCCATAAAGCACGAGCTTTTCTATGCGATCCGGTGCTATAGCTGCCATCTCTTGAACGATCATACCGCCCATGGAATGACCCAAGAGCAGAAACCGATCCACACCCAATGCTGTGAGCTCATCGAGTATGTGTTCTGCAAAACCTTGAATAGTATCCGGCGCTTTCAGATCAGCTTTGCTCGCAAAGCCGGGAAGATCTGGGGTGATGACATTGAAATGCTGTTCGAGCGCGCCACGTTGCAATTCCCATTGGGCAGCCCCGCCCATAAAGCCATGGACAAGTACAAGCGGTAGATCACTCACTTACGCTGCCCTTGGACAATGCGATCAAGGATCATAGCGCAGAACAAAATCGAGAACCCAGCTAAAATACCTTGTCCAACATTGGCGTATTGCAAAGCTTCCAAAACGTCTTCTCCAAGTCCTTTCGCACCGATCAAAGATGCCACCACGACCATTGCCAATGATAACATAATGGTTTGATTGATCCCTGCTCTGATCGAGGGACCGGCGAGTGGCAGATCAACTTTTCGAAGGAGATACCATTTATTGGCGCCAAAAGATATCGCAGCTTCGCGTACATTCTCAGGCACCCCGCGAAGGCCCAATACGGTCAGGCGCACAACAGGTGTACCGCCGAAGATCATGGTGGTGACAACAGCTGCCGGCTTGCCTGTACCGAAGAACGCAATAACCGGGATCATGAAGACAAAAGCTGGCATGGTTTGCATAAAATCCATAATCGGTTGAATGACCGAATATAAACGTGGGCGACGTGCGCAGAACATGCCCAGCGGAATACCAATTGCAATGGACAAACACGCAGCCGTTCCCAGTAAGGCAAGCGTTGTCATGGCTTTTTCCCAAAAGCCGAGCAATCCCATATAGGCGAGAAACGCACTTGAAAAGATCGCCGTTCTTGGACCCGCGGATAACCAAGTCAACAAGATAATAAAACTGGCCACCACGATCCATGGCGTTTGAACGAATATCAGCTCAAGCGAATCCAACATTAATCGGATGCCATAGGTGATAAAATCAAACAATTCGTCACCATTGGTAACTGCGAATGTGAAAAACGCTTCCACCCAGGATATGGCCGTTAAACGGATTTCAGGGATGGTTGGGAAATCGCTGAGAAGTGGGAAGCTTCCCGGGAAGCTGTAATGCAGCATCGCGGCAAATACGATTGTTACCATAAACACAACGCTTAAGATGATATCTCGCGTTTGCATGCCGTGACGGATGGTTTGATCAGACAACCATTCAGAAAATCTACCCTCTAAAATCGTGTTGGCAATGATGCTTTGGATCAGCTTAACAATGACCAAAATCGCAAGGCCAGATAGCGCAATCCAAATGCCATTTTCTTGCAAGGCATCTGCTTCAGCCCGAATGCCACCAATTGCAGCTTCAAGGGAATCCACAGTACGTTGATAAACATCGACTTTATCAGATCCGCTTTCTATCGCTGAGGCCAATTGCTGGCGACGTAGTTCTAATGTGCCTTCGATCGAAGCAATGCGTTCTCGCGCTTCGGCTGCCAAATCGCCAAACAAACCAAGCGCAATACGCACAAAGCCGATTGCTTCAACAATGAGAAAAGCAACTGCCCAGCTCCACACACCGCGGGCGCCAAACCATATTGGACCGAATAAGCCCGCGAACACGTTAAATGTCGGGGTGAATTTCGAGCTTCTTCCGATTTTATCGAAATTTTTTGTGTAATAATCTGGGTTTGTGCGAACAAATGTTTCGATAAGCGCTTCGCGATCGGCTTCAAGCGCATCGGCTGCCGCACTGCGCGCATCAAGCGCTGGGTTGCTTTGAAGTTGTTGGGTCATGAGACTTCTGTTCCTTCAATTACGGTTCGCAAGACATCTGCACGTGTAATGACGCCGATATCTGTTCCGCCGTCTTCGACAATAATAGGCGCATCATCATCAATTGCTTTTTGAATGATTGTGCTGAGCGCTTCGCTCTCATTAATTCGCAAGTTCGATTTTTGAACTTTCCCGCCTTGGGCGGTGAATTTCTCAATGGGCTCCATCACTGCGCGGGCACGCACCACTTTGAGCCGCGATATACCGGCAACAAAATCAGCGACATAGTCATCAGCTGGATTCATCACAATATCTTCCGCAGTACCAATTTGCACAACGCGCCCATCTCTCATAATAGCAATCTGGTGTCCGACACGTACGGCCTCATCCAGATCATGGGTGATGAAGACGGTTGTTTTGTTCATGACTTTGGACAGTCCAATAAATTCATCCTGCAATTGACGGCGAATAAGCGGGTCAAGTGCGCTAAAAGGTTCGTCCATCAACAGCACATCGGGATCGGCCGCCAAGGCTCTGGCTAGGCCGACACGTTGTTGCATGCCGCCTGACAGTTCATGGGCAAATTTATTGCCCCAGGCACCCAGTTCAACAATGTCGAGGATTTTCGCAGCTTGCCGCATACGTTCATGTTTGCTGATGCGCCGGATATCCAAGGGCATTGCGACATTATCAAGCACAGAACGGTGGGGAAGAAGCGCAAAGTTCTGAAACACCATGCCAATTTTGCTGTTCCGAAACTCGCGCAGTGCTTCCTGCTCAAGTTCCATCACATTAGTGCCTTCAATTTCAATACTGCCTGCGGTGGGTTCTAAGAGCCGATTAAAATGCCTTACAAGTGTAGATTTGCCGCTTCCCGATAAGCCCATGATGCAGAATATCTTGCCGCGCTCAATTTCGAGATTTACATCAGCCACGCCGACAACGGAATTGAACCTTTCCAAAACCTCCGCTTTGCTGAGGCCTTCGTCCAAGATAGCTTTTAAAGCAGCGTCGGGGTCGCCACCGAATATCTTCCAGACGCCTGAAACTTTGATCATGCAATCTTCTGCATTATTCATTTTCTTAATCCAAATGCTCAACTTAAGTGGTCATTTACGCGACAGATTATAGGTTTGCGGCGCATATCGGTGATACGCGCCGCGGGCCATTTGGTTGGCTTAGAGACCTAACCAACCATCGACGCGTTCTGTATTGGCTGCAACCCATTCTTTTGCAACTTCAGCAGGATCGCGGCCATTGCCAGAAATTTCAAACGCGAAGTTTGACACATCGTCAGCTTCGAGAGAGAAGCGTTCGAAAAATTCTGCGATGGCGGGCGAACGCTCAGCAAGTGACTTGGACCAAGCGATCTGCACATTCTTAAGTGCGTCTTTTGTGGCGACTTTTGATTTTTCATACCAATCCGGATCATCAGACGGCTGAACCATTATGTAGTTTGCAGGATCAAATGTTGGCTCGCTCAACATTGTCACGTCAAACTGATACCAGATGGCATGTGGTTTATAGCAATAAAACGCGTAACCCTCGTTTTTAGTAATGGAGTCTTTCACACGAGCTGTTTTCACACTTTCTTCTGCGCGAATTGGCTCAAGAAAATCAAGCAGACCATAATCGCGAACCTTCACTTCATTCACGTTTGCTGATGCCCAACCTGGTGCGCCAATCCACATTTCGCCTTTGCCATTTCCATCACTATCCATTTTGGCAGCCACATCAGGACGGCCTAGATCTGCAATGTCTGTGATATTGTTGGCTTCACCGAAATTCTTAGAAACACAAAAACCTTGATTGCCTTCATATGGATTGCTCGACAATTGAACAGTTCCCGCGCCATCGACATATTTCTTGGTGAAGCTTTCTTGGTTTGGCAGCCATACATCTGGGTGCACATCAATATCACCCTTTCCTTGGTCCATGGCCTGGAAGATCGTAGCATTATTGCCAGGAATAAGTTCTGCTTCGCCGCCAATGCGGCTTTCAACCACTTCTGCCAAAAGATGAGCAATGGCCTGAGCGCCCGTCCAAGACGGCATACCGATATTTACTTTTTCAGCAGCAAATGACGCGCTGGACAAAAGACCCAACGCGGAGGCGAGAGCAAATGTCTTCATTGTTTTTTTCATGGTGTTCTCCTGTTTTATAATCAATCTAGATCTTATTTTTGGTAATTGAGCAGCGTGTCTTCATACGCAAAGAGCGCTGTTGAGCCTCCAGTGTGGAGGAATAAAACGTTGTCGGTTGGCTTGAAAAAGCCCTGTCTGATCAACCCAATCAAACCCGCCATTCCTTTTGCTGAATAGACCGGGTCCAGCAGTACCCCTTCATGAAGGGCGGTCATTGAGATCGCTTCCAATGTCGAATCTGCCGTGATCCCATAGCCTTCTCCGACATAACCATCATCGACGTGAATTTTGCTGGTCGGAACCGCTGAATGGCCAAGTACATCAAGCGTTGAATTCACCAGTTTATGCACTGCGCCCACTTGCCGATCATGAGGTTGACGCACACTGATGCCCATCACTGGCATGTTGCGACCTGATGACTGAAAACCGGCAACCAGGCCTGCTTGTGTCCCGGTGCTGCCGGTTCCCATGACCAGCCAATCAAAATGAATACCTGTCTCTTGTTCTTGTTGTGCGATTTCAAGCGCACATGTCACATAGCCCAATGCGCCAATTGCGTTGGAACCACCACCCGGGATGAAATAAGGGCGATGGCCCTCTGCTCGAAGTTTTTCGACGACAGCTTCAGCTTCAGCGTTCATATCAAGTCCAGAGGGGCGGAATTCGATGCTGGTACCAAATAGTTTGTCCAGCAGCACATTGCCTGTTTCTTCGTAGGAGTCCGGTTGACCCGGCACACGGCGTTCTAATAGTGCGTGACATTTCATGCCGACTTTACACGCGGCCGCAGCGGTTTGCCGAACATGGTTTGATTGAATGGCGCCTTGAGTGACCAACATATCGGCATTCTGGGCAATGGCATCACCGACCAAAAATTCCAGCTTGCGGGTTTTGTTGCCACCTGTGGCAAGCCCCGTGCAATCATCACGTTTGATATAAAGATTAGGTCCACCCAACTCGGCTTCGAGGCGCTTCATGGGTTCGATCGGAGTCGGCTGATGACAAAGAGAAACGCGCGCAAATTTTGATAGATCGACCGCGGAGCCAAGGTTGTTTTGTTGTTGGGCTAGATTCATTTTGTCATCCGTTCAAATTCGTATTTTGAATGAAGCTTATGTTTTCAAATGAAACGTTGCCAATGTTATGTTTTTCTAGCATTATGCAAAAAATGCATAAGATATTAAAAACATGGATTTAGCTTGGTTTAAAGATCTCGGACAATTGTCAAAGACCGGTAATTTTTCACAAGCGGCACAAATTCGAAATATCAGCCAGCCGGCTTTTAGTCGGCGTATCAAAGCACTCGAAACATGGGTTGGCACAAAACTGGTTGATCGTACTCGACATCCTGTAAAACTGACCCCGGCGGGTGAACAGATGTTGGAGGCTAGCAAACAGGCCTTTGAACGTATTGAATTTGAAAAGAAGCAAATCATTGAAGCGCAATCGCTGCCCGACAAATATATTGTCACTTTTGGGGCGCAACATTCAATTGGCTGGCGGTTTTTTCCGGCCTGGCTACAAGCGTTTGAAGATGTTTATGGCGCTATCATTTCCACATTGCGCGCAGACGATTTGGCCAATTGTATCGACGCTATGCACAAGCATGAGATTGATTTCGTTATCGCCTATGAAAGTGCTTATAGCCGCAATCGTGGAGAGGGTTTGGCACGAGAAGCTATTCGGATTGGTACGGATTTCCTGATACCCGTTTGCAAACCAAATCTGGATGGAACGCCGCTTTATGCATTTAGTTCATCAAAAGGTAGCAAGGTGCCCTGGTTGCGATTTGGTGAAAGTGCTCCGATTACAAAGCACATCAATCCACTTATTGAATCTGCCGGGCTTCAAGAAAAACTATCTGTTGCTTATGAAAATTCAATGTCTGGTGCATTGCGCATCAGGGCACGCGAAGGTACGGGTGTAGCCTGGTTGCCATACAGCTTAATCGCACCTGATTTGGAGGCTGGCTTGTTGGTAAGAACCGGAAACGAAGAATGGAAAATTGATCTTGATGTCATGTTGCTGCGAGATAAATCGCACACCAATACAGTCACGAGGCGGATCTGGGCTTTTCTAGCGACAAGACAGCAAATTCCGCTGATTTAAGTACTATGCCGTCAGATGAACTCTCATAGGCAATTACAACTCGTCTAGATTCAAATACCATTGAATTTTGAAAGAATTAGGTCGAGTTGGTTGAGGCCTTCAAATCGCCAGAAACAGTTTTGGTCACATCGACGTTTGCACAACTTTTACAGTTTCTTGACCGATGCACGTTCGATAATTTTGGCGTCGAAAAATTTGCGTTCAATTGGCGTTCCGTCCTCAAGGTAATCCATCAAGGATGTCACGGCGCTTTCTCCCATTTTTCGGGCTGGGAGATCTATCGTTGTCAGCGGCGGGGAGATGTGTACCGACCAATCAAGATTATCAAAACCCATCACTGATAAATCATCGGGCACGACGAGATTGTTTTCAGAATGGGCTGTATAAACACCCAGAGCCATCACGTCAGATAAACAAAGAGCGGCGGTGAATTTGGTTTTGTGTTTTAGCATAGAATAGGCGGCAAGTTTGCCACCTCCAACGCTAAGCTCTTCTTCAAAGAACGCCAATCTGATCTCTGCACTTTCAGCGGATTTTGCACCTCTTTTACGCCATGTCGTTCGATCGCTTAAAACTTCCGGACCATGAACAACGGCAATATCTTGGTGCCCCATCCTGTGTAAATGATGGATGGCGCCACGCGCTAACGCAAAGTTGTCATATCCTATGGTTGGCACATCGCCATCCGGGGCCCAGATCGAGGTGAACACAAATTGGACTCCGCGGCGTGTTAAGAGTTCGATGAGTTCAGGGTCATGGCGTCCGCCAGAAAGAACAAATGCTTCTGCACCCATGCCAAGCAGTTTCTCCGCGGCATCTTTTTCTTGCTCCTCATCAGAGTTTGAAATCGCAAACACCAATGAATAGCCGCGCTTGGCCAAAGTTTGTTCCATGCCTGCAATGAATTTTGCATAAACTGAGTGCTCGATAGTGGGAATAATAGCCGCGATAATTTTCGTTTTTTTGGTTGTTAATGTGCGGGCGGCTGGGTTTGGCAAATAATTGAGCTTTTTAGATGCGAGGAGCACCTTTTCTCGGGTTTCCGGGCTCACATTGGTCGCACCATTCATAACGCGTGAAATCGTTGCAATGGACAATCCTGTCTCTTTTGCAACATCGCGTATACTTCCTAGTTTCTTGGTCAATATCGGCCTCCGAAAATATACAAATATTATTTTGGGGCTTGACGCAACAAAAAAACAAATGATTATATGTAACCGGTTTCATGGAATTTTAAGTAAGGTGCCACATCGGCGAATTTTTCTTCAAACTATCATGTAACCGGTTACATAAGCGATCGATCTTTATGACGAGTTCATTTGAAGAGGGCAGCCAATGTTGAATTTGCATGATGCAAATAACAAAAATATTTCCTTCGGGCGGAGGCGATATCAAGGCTTGAATGAACAAAAGAGTCTAAGGCTCGATGTTCTTGCGGGTGAAGCGGGTTCCATCAAAGTTGCTGCAGGCGCTCTTTTAGCCATTACTAATGTTGACGGCGGGAAAGCTGCATGGATGACCGCTGCGCAAGACGATCGGCGTGAATTCACATGCGCGCCATTTAAAACGCCAGACATGCTAACCACATCACTCGACTGCGGCTTGTTTGATGATCGGCAGATGCGCGCAATCGCAAAGGCAAAAGGTGGTGCGCTTAAAAATAGCGACGTCGTTTCGATTTTTGATGAAAACTCCAAGCCAGGTGACGTGTTCCTTTTAAAGTTTTCAGCACCTGCATTGTTTTTTTTGATCGCGCCGATTGCGAAGGATTACATCGAGACAGGTGGCGGTGCGCGCTATCACGTTGAAATCAAAGAAACTGGTCGGACATCGGACGATTTCTTCCTACCTGACCCTTTGGGCAAAGTCGTTGATGAATGGCGGGTAGATGCTGGCACCGCAAAGGCCTACGAACTTAAAAAGGGACAATTTCTACACATTATCGATGTTCAAGGTCAACAATGTTCTGACTTTATGGCCATGCGCGCATCTGCGCTTGATCATGGGATAGAGCGCCATATCGATTCCACAGTAACGCGGACCTGTGCGCGTGGGGCTTATCCTGTGCCCGGTCTTCATAACAAATTTTATGATCAAGATATAACACCTCTACTTGCCGTACGCCGCGACACAGTTGGTCGGCATGATGCTTTTGGTTTGGCTTGCAATGCTTATGGATATGAGGAGCGAGGATTTCCCGGGCATATCAATTGCTCAGATAACATCTCTCATGCCTATGCACCCTTTGGGATAAAGCCTCGCAAAGGCTGGCCAGCGATAAATTTCTTCTGGAATTCAAATATCGACCCGACATCGAATGTTTATTCTGGCGATGAACCTTGGTCTCGCCCAGGTGATTATGTTGTTTTGGAAGCACTCACAGATTTAGTCGGCGTATCCACAGCATGTCCCGATGACATTGACCCGACCAATGGGTGGAACCCGACAGATATTCATGTCCGTGTATATGAGGAAGATAGTTCTATCACGCATTCTGTTGCTTGGCGGGCGCAACCAGATGATGCGGAACAATTGACAAAACAATCTGCCTTTCATCCGCGAACATCACAATTAACAAAAAGCTTTTACGCAGCGAGAGATCTTTGGATGCCAACCCATTATGACGCCACAGGTGCAATTGAAGAATACTGGACATGTCGCAATCATGCGACATTGCAAGATATGTCTGGTCTCTTCAAATACGATATTGTCGGACCGGATGCGCTTGAACTATTGCAGCATTGTTTGACCCGAAACATTGCCAAGTTGTCTGTTCATCGTGGGCTTTATTCATTGATTTGCGATGAACGTGGAAGCGTGCTGGATGATGGAACTTTGTTCTGCATCGAGCCCAATGTGTTTCGGTGGTTTTCTGGTTCAAATAATTCCGCGCTCCATTTGCGGGAGCAAGCCGAATTACTTGGGCTTGAGGTTAAGGTCCTTAGTATTGGGCACAAGATGGCAAATCTTGCACTGCAAGGTCCAAAATCGAGAGACATTTTAAAAGAACTTGTCTTCACACATCCTTATCGTCCTGATGTTGAAAGCCTCAAATGGTTTGGCTTTACCATCGCGCGTATCCACGACCGAGACGGGGCCGTGTTTATGTTGTGTCGGTCGGGTTTCACCGGTGAGTTAGGCTATGAAATTTTCTGCGACGAAAAAGACGCCGTGCAAATTTGGGACGCGGTTATGGAAGCCGGCGAGAAACATGGTTTGAAACCTATGGGTGGCCATGCGCTTGATATGTTGCGGATCGAAGCTGGATTGATGATTTCCGGCGCCGAATTTGGTGGCGATGTAGATGCGATTGAATCCGGCTTAGGATTTGCGGTTGATTTCAAGAAGCCAGATTTTATCGGCAAAGCTGCGCTTGAACGCAATCAATCCGCAATCCGAAGAGAACTCGTCGGCCTGAAATTTAACAGCAATGAAGCGCCTTATCATGGCGACCCGGTTTTTCTTGGTCGCGAGCAAGTGGGCGTGGTGACCAGCGCATGCATGTCACCAGAACTGGGACATGCGATTGCCATGGCTCGGATTGCTGTTGAGAACTCAGAATTCGGAACCGAGTTGGAAGTGGGCAAACTCGACGGGCATATGAAAAGACTTCCCTGCACCACAACGTCAATTCCTTTTATTGACCCAAAAAGAGAGAAGGCGAGAGCGTGAGTATAGACGAAAGCGATAGAAGATCGGATGTCGTTGTTTGTAACAACGTCTGGAAAATATTTGGCGCACGTGCTTCTGAAGCCATGGAAGCGGTTAAAAAAGATAATCTGTCTAAGGCCGAAGTGCTTGAACGTTTTGAATATGTCGTCGGTGTGCGGGATGTTTCCATTAACGTTGGCGAGGGCGAAGTCTTTTGCATTATGGGGCTTTCAGGTTCCGGGAAATCCACCCTTGTGCGCCACATTAACCGTTTGATCGAACCCACGCACGGTGAGATTTTAATTAATGGAACGAATGTCGGTGGTCTCGGCGCTGAAGATCTAAGAGAAATGCGCGCCAATCAGATCGGTATGGTCTTCCAGAATATGGCGCTACTGCCACATCGTACGGTGCGCGACAACATTGCTTTCTCGCTTGAACTGCGAAATGTTGATGCGTTTACCCGATCAGAAATTGCAGACAAGATGATCGGGCTCGTTAGCCTGCAAGGCTATGGCGATCGCCTGCCAGCAGATTTGTCTGGTGGCATGCAGCAGCGTGTGGGCCTGGCGCGCGCAATGGCAGCCGATCCGGATATTCTGTTAATGGACGAACCGTTTTCGGCGCTCGATCCTTTGATCCGTCGCGGTCTTCAGGACGAGTTTTTGGACTTATCCAAAACAATGAAGAAAACCACTTTGTTTATCACGCATGATTTGGACGAAGCGATCCGGATGGGCTCTCGTATTGCTATCATGAAAGATGGCGAGATTGTCCAAATCGGAACACCTGAAAAAATTGTGACGGAACCGGCTGATGATTATGTTGCGGATTTCGTTGCCGGGATTTCCAAGCTGAAACTTATTTTCGCGCATACAGTTATGCAGCCTGTTGAACAATATGAGAAGGAAGTCAAAAAGCTTCCTGCCTTAGATAAATGCCCACAGGCAACGCCTGATGATGATTTGGACACCTTGGTTGGTGTTTCGGTCGGGCAAGACAATCCTATTGTTATCATGTCAGATTCCAAACCCGTTGGGATCGTCACCAAAGACGCGCTTTTGCGCGGCATTCAGGGCGAGGTGTAACCATGTCTCAGGACGATTTAAAACTATTCAAAGAGTTCGCCGGTCAAAACGGCGACTATTATGCAGACAAGTTTCTTCAAATTCAAAAATCTATCCTGCCCCGAACGCATATCAACTATGCTGCTCTCCTAGGTAGTTTTGTTTGGGCCGGGTTGCGCGGGAACTGGCTACTTTTCACGATTGGATTTGTGATTGATCTGGTCGCGATGGTCAATCTCGCGCTTTTTTTCAAATATGCGGAAAAAGCAAGCGAATATATCGGTCAGGATGACAAGATATATTTGTTGGATCGCTATGATGGATGGTCAAGCAATCACCTTTTAATGGCTGTTTTAACCTTCGTCTTAGGCCGCATTTTATTCGCCTGGTTTGCCGACAGATTTTACGCAAATCAATATGCACGTTGGCGCACAGATGAAAAAACCCCAAGCAGTTTTGTCCTCTCAAGACTTGTGATTGTGGCGGTGGTATCAGCTTTGATATTGCCACTCACAATCTATCGTTCAACGCAATTTGTGCCTGAACAACGCGCATGTATCAAACAAGACCGCTTGATCGAATCTGGTGAGCAGGTTCCGTTTAAAGACAGATTTAATTGCGCTGTCATGGGTGAATTCCCCACACTTATTTGGATTGATCGACCCGATACAATTAATTACCGCAAAGATGATAGCGGCCAATATGTTGAAATCCGCACACCCGCACGTGAGGGTGCGCCGCCCTTTAATCTGAACAAATACATGTCCCAAACCATTGATGATGGCATTCAATATGCGACGATTTTCTATGGCTCGATATTTGATCAGATTACAGCCTTCTTGAACTCCATGCTCAACGCCATTGAAGCCGTGTTTGTTGGTACACCTTGGCCGGTAACCATGTTGGTGCTCGTCTTTATTGCGTATAAAATGGCGGGCCGACGAACGGCAATCTTTGCCGCGGCATCGCTGTTCTATCTTGCGATATTTGATTTCTGGCAAACGGCGATGGACACCATGTCATTGGTTGTGGCGTCCACAATCATCTGTACGATTGTCGGACTCCCCCTTGGTATCTGGGTTGGAAAATCTGATCGAGGAAATTCGATCACGACACCCATCCTCGATGTAATGCAAACGATCCCATCCTTTGTGTATCTCTTACCGGCTATTGCATTCTTTTCCATTGGCAAGCCGCCGGCCATTTTGGCAACCGTGATTTTTGCCATGCCGCCGATGGTTCGTTTGACCGCGCTTGGTATTAAGCATGTGCCGGAAAACACCAAGGAAGCAGCGTTGGCATTTGGCGCGAACCCAAGACAGCTTTTAACGAAAGTCGAGCTACCGCTTGCATTGCCTTCCATTATGGCGGGCATGAACCAGGTGGTGATGATGAGCCTTGCGATGGTTGTGATCGCCGCATTCATTGGTGCGGGCGGAATGGGCTTCATCGTCGTTGAAGCTTTGAACAATGCCGAAACAGGGCGCGGTCTTTTGGCCGGATTTGGAATTGCACTTCTGGCGATGATGATCGACAGCGTTGTGCAAAAAGCGAATAAAATTCGCGATTAAACATTCACTGCGCCCGGTTAAAGGCGTGCTGAATATCAATAACTAAGGAGTGTGAACATGAAACTATTAAAATCACTGGCGCTCAGCACAGCGCTTATCGCTGGCTCCACGACGGCGGGATTATCCGCTGACGCCAAAGTCACAATTTCCGACCTGACGTGGACAGGCGCAAAAGCAATCGGATTTGTAATCCAGGAGATCATTACCGGTCCAATGGGTATGGAAGCTGAGATTGTCGAAGGCATGTCCGACGGTTCAATTATCGCAGCTGGGATGGATAAAGGTGATGGTTCCATCGATGTCTATACAGACTTCTGGATGCCAAGTCGTGCGGGTCTTTGGGACAAATATATCGATGGTGCTGCAACCGTTGCTGTGAATACGCCTTATGAAGGGACACAGCGTATTTATGTGCCGTCATATATGACAGATAAATTGTCATCTATTGAAGATATGAAGAAGCCTGAGGTTGCGTTGTTATTTGATTCAGATGGCAATGGTAAAGGTGAATATTGGGCGGGTGAAATTGGTTGGAAGTCCACCAAGCAGTGGAAAGTTAAATTCAAAAGCTATGGTTTGGATGAGCTATGGGAAGCGGCTGATATTACGGAAGCTGCCTTTAAGGGTCAGTTGAAGGCAGCTTATGCCAAAGGCGAGCCGGCTTTGTTCTATCGCTGGACACCTGAAGCCATGTTCGCAGAATATGATCTGTCGGCTGTTGAAGAGCCTGCACGCACTGAAGGCTGCGAAAAAGTTGATCTAGAAGCAGAAGATTGGTTGGAAGTGTCCACATTCTCATGCGCAAGTTCAGTGGCAAGTGTTTATGTTGCCTATTCCAAAACTTTGGAAACACGTAACCCAGCTGTTGCTAAAATGTTGTCAAATATCAAGCTAGATCCTAGCGCGATCAATGCATGGATCTTATCCATTAATGGTGATGGTCTTGATCCGCGTGATGTGGCCCAAGAATGGGTTGCCGACAACATGGATACAGTGAACGCTTGGATAAATGGCTAGGTTCTGTTGACAAACTGTCTTGTCCATAGTCTTGCCGCTGCGATTTGTACGAATCCGAGATAACTCACAGCTGTTTTGTCATATCTTGTTGCCAATCTTCTTGAGCATTTTAGCTTGTTGAAGCAGCGTTCAACATGATTGCGCAGTGCGTAAACAAACAGGTCTACCTGAATATCTATTTTTCTGCTTTTGCGTCCGGGAATAACTGGTGTACCTCCGCGTTGTTTTATTGTTTTTCGGATGTGGTCTGAATCATAACCCCGATCTGCGATGAAAACCTTTGCAGCAGGGGCATTTTCATCCATCAGCAAGTCAAAGCCTTTATAATCAGAAACTTCTCCACCAGTTATTTCCGCCCTGACAGGCAATCCGTGAGCATTGGTAATGAGATGGATTTTGGTCGTGAAGCCACCTTTTGA
>JAEPMD010000027.1 GCA_017644105.1 Rhizobiaceae bacterium
CCTTCAATAAAATTTCAAATGTTTGGCTTGGAAGAAGAATGTCTTCCGGTCTTAGACCAATATCCTGCAGTGAAAGCAGTTTCTGAATTTCACAATTGTGAACTTGCTGTCACTATGTCCGACAAACCCAGTCAGGCATTGCGAAAGGGTCGTAAAAGGTCAACTATGTGGCAGGCCATTGAAGCGGTGAAAATTGGTCAGGCAGATGTATGTATTTCAGCTGGAAATACCGGTGCATTGATGGCCATGTCGAAATTTTGTCTTCGCACAATGGCCAATATCGAGCGTCCTGCAATTGCAGCAATTTGGCCGACCATCCGCGGTGAGAGTATCGTGTTGGATGTGGGTGCAACGCTTGATGCAGACGCACAGCAGCTTTTGGATTTTGCGCTTATGGGAGCTGCCATGGCGCGCGCATTATTTGGTGTTGAGAAGCCAACAGTTGGATTGTTAAACATCGGCGTTGAAGAGATTAAGGGTCAAGAAGAAGTTAAAGAAGCGGGCCATTTGCTCCGAGAATCTGAGTTTTCCGGTCTGGATTATGCAGGTTTTGTGGAAGGTGATGATTTAGGTAAAGGCACTGTCGATGTGGTTGTCACAGAAGGTTTTGCCGGCAATATTGCACTTAAAACAGCGGAAGGCACTGCACGACAAATTGGTGAGTATTTACGCGCCGCTATGTCTACAACATTTATGGCAAAAATCGGCTACATGTTCGCGCGCCAAGCTTTTGCTCGATTGAGGCAAAAAATGGATCCAAGCCGGGTTAATGGTGGTGTGTTTTTGGGCCTGAATGGTGTTGTGGTCAAAAGCCACGGTGGCGCCAGTGCGCAAGGTTTTGCGGCCGCGGTCGAAATGGGCTTCGACATGGCGCGCAATGGTCTGCAAAATAAGATTGAAAACGATTTGGACCAATATTATACCCGTGGTCCGGGCGCAGCTTCCATCGAGGCTGAAACAGAAACAAATGAGGGGCCAACGACTTCATGATTCGTTCAGTCATCACAGGATTCGGTCATGCTTTCCCAAAGCGTGTTGTTACTAATCAAGAGCTTGAAAAAACCGTTGATACCAATGATGCCTGGATTGTTCAAAGAACAGGAATCAAGCAGCGCCACATAGCAGGCGAGGGTGAAACCAGCGCTAGTTTGGGGGAGGCGGCTGGCCGCAAAGCCATGGAACGAGCGGGTGTGACCGCAGATGATCTGGATATGATCATTGTCGCAACCACCACGCCGGATAACACATTTCCATCGACTGCCGTTAATATTCAAAATCGATTAGGTATGAAACACGGTGCCGCCTTTGATTTGCAGGCGGTGTGTTCAGGATTCATTTTTGCACTGACGAGTGCCGATATGTATTTGCGAAGTGGTCAGGCTAAGCGAATTTTGGTAATCGGCGCGGAAACCATGTCCAAACTTATCGATTGGGAAGATCGCACCACTTGTGTTTTGTTTGGTGATGGTGCTGGCGCTGTCGTTTTAGAGGCACAAGAAGGGCGTGGGCTAACATCTGATCGTGGTATTTTGTCTGCTCATTTGCGTTCGGATGGTTCTCATAAAGATAAATTATTTGTCGATGGCGGACCGTCAACAACACAAACGGTTGGCCATTTGCGCATGCAAGGCAGAGAAGTATTTAAACACGCTGTTGGCATGATCACTGATGTGATTGAAGATGCATTTGCGGCAACACAAATGGATGCGGAGAGCATTGATTGGTTCATTCCACATCAGGCCAATAAGCGTATTATTGATGCGTCAGCCAAGAAATTAAATATCGATCCCTCAAAGGTTGTTATTAATGTTGATCAGACCGGTAATACCTCGGCTGCTTCTATCCCAATCGCCTTATCCCAAACCGCAGAATCAGGCAGGATAGAAGAAGGCCAAACTATTTTGTTGGAAGCCATGGGGGGTGGATTTACTTGGGGAGCCGTATTGCTTCGATGGTAAATTTGGACCTTGAGCTATAGCTTTTTAAAGTGGAAATGATATACTCTTCTAAATTCGGCAAGAATGTAGCATTATTATTTCATTATCAAACTAATCCCGACAAATGCTTGACGATACAGGATAAATTGTCTTAAATCTGGTTTAGGGGATGTGTTTTGATCAGAACGGGTGGCACAAATGAGTGGTAAAACGGTTACAAGAGCAGATCTAGCAGAGGCAGTTTTTCGACGTGTAGGTTTGTCCCGGACAGAATCATCTGATCTTGTTGAAATGATCATTGACGAAATCTGCGATTCCATCGTGCGTGGTGAGACTGTTAAAATGTCGTCTTTCGCGACCTTTCAGGCACGCGATAAAACTGAACGGATTGGTCGTAATCCAAAAACTGGTGAAGAGGTGCCAATCACACCTCGTAAAGTTGTTTCATTTAAAGCGTCGAACGTTTTGAAGCAACGTGTGCTGAAATCTCACCAAAAACGTAAAAGCTAGCTGTATATACTCTTATTGTTGTCTGGACGAACGCACAGTCATTGGCTAGTGTGTGATTTGTCGTATGCGTAAATATCCTAGATATGAGGGTGCATATCTAGGAATTGAGTTTGAGTTTCATCTGTGCTTGGGGGTACAACTTCGTTAGTGCAATAAAAACACAATAAATGTGTGCGCTAGCGTTCCATCGCTTGGGAGAGTTTGAGTGGATAAGTCACCAGATGCCTTTCGAACCATTTCGGAAGTCGCAGAGGAGTTGAGCTTGCCTCAACATGTATTGCGTTTTTGGGAAACACGTTTTTCACAGATCAAGCCTATGAAGAGGGCAGGTGGTCGCAGATATTATCGACCAGATGATTTTGTATTGCTACAAGGTATTCGTCATCTGCTTTATGATCAGGGCTATACGATCAAGGGTGTCCAAAAGCTTTTAAAGCAAAACGGCAATCGGTATGTCATTGCCGTCGGTGCAGGCGATACAGCGGCCGCTGAAGCCATACTCGCTGCAAAAGAAGTTGAAGAAGACGAGATAATGGTAATGCAGGGCGCGCAAGTTTCTGCATCGGTTCCTGTCGTGGAAAGCCCAGAACCAAATCATGTATTGGGCAAGGCGAAAGCCCCATCATCGTTACGATTTCTTCAGCGAAACAAAGATGATGATTTGAACACAAAGACAGCACTTTCAGAAGGTTCAAATAAAACCCTCGTTGAAGAGGACAGAGCACTGTTACAAGAGGCTCTTTACGACCTTTTAGAATGTAAACGCCTGTTGGATCAAACTCGATAAATTGTAACCATATTCCATTTGTTCGACATTGCTGACCGTAATTGGTCGGTTCGTTTCGTGCCGCCCATTTGTAGGTTTGCTTCTTAAAGCTAAAGGTTGTGTCTTTCTGACAAGAGGATTCTGATCCTCAATTGACGTATATAGGGATTTTTATCCTCTTTTGTGCTGTGAGAGAAAGAAATGACATAAGTAATTTTCCTGCAACCTAGATGTTGATTTTCTGCCTTTTCTATTATTAGGTGTAATTCTTTAGGGTTATACTGAGGGAAATATTATGAGTGAAACCATATTGGATAGATATTCCGATTTAGTCCTATCTGCGTCTATCATTTACACAGCAAAAGAGATATCGGATTTAGGCTATAAAATCGTGCAGACAAGCGATTTCGCGAGATTTAAACAAATTTGCCAGTTGCGCGACGGTCGCATGCTCACAGAACAATGCGATGAGGCGAATTTTGATTTTACCAGTGGAAACAGTTTTTCACTAATCTTGTTTGATGAACAGGATCGGCTGGTTGCAACCATTGCGGCGCGAAAGGACTGTTTGGGAACCACAAGTCTCGCACAATTGCTCAATAAACAATATCCGCGAATATTAGGTGGCATAACAGGTTCACAGCATGCGCCACGCGCGCATGAGATAACGGGTGATGTGGTGTATCAGGGTGACTTTTGGATCGCTAGAAAGCATAAAGTAAAGGGATTAGGTTATCTGTTACCCCGATTGTCGCTTCTCGTATCACTCAGCCGGTTTGAACCAGATTTCTGTTATGCCGTTGTTGCCCCGCGTATGGCAGAAGCCTGGTTGCCAACAAAGTCCGGCTACGCCTGTTGTCAAACCAATTTAATCGATTGGACGGTGGTGCCCGAAGGAACTAATGAAAATTTCGCGTTGGTTTATTCAAATCACAGTGATCTTCAGCATCTCGCGTACAATGTTTATGCTCAATCTGAATTGGCATTGGCAACATTACAAAAAATGAAGGTTGCATCATAAGCTTTGTTTTAACAGGGATTATAAGCCGACGATAAACTCCCATAACGGCGTCGGTTTCAAATTCAACATGATCAAAGTTGAAGCCATTTTGCAACGCTCTGAAATACCCTTCAGCTGAAGGCTGTTTGTGGTTTTTGATCGGAGACGCTTGTGTATTGCGAATTTCATCAGCCCATTTGTGTCCAAAAACATCTCTCGCTGCTGATTTTTTGCCAATGAGATAAAAACTTGGCGGTTTATTCGTCTCAAGGTCTGTGTGGGTAAATGTAAGGAAAGGAGACATTTCTACAAGCTCGTGATCCATCACAGCGTGTTCGCGCTTTGACCATTCGAAGAGTGTTATCATCAATTCAGGTGTGTCTGCTTTGAAGAGCTCTTTATCACTCATGGGATGAATCTTAGTCATCTAATGTTTTGTCTCCGGTTCAGGTGGCACTTTATTAAACGCGGCCGCCTCAAGCAGTTCAGTCAACTCAAATTTCTCTTCATTGGTTAGCAGATGATCTGCGATAAAGATATTCTGTGTATGGTCTTTTGGTTCATAACCAATATAGAGCAAGGCAATTCCCAAACATGAATGTAAATTGCACTCTTCGATATAAGTCAGGATCCGACGATAGCGTTCATCATCGTCAATTTTCGGCGATCTTGCGAGTATGGTTGAGATATAATCCACTGTTTTAGCTTTCTCCTAAGGGGAAATTACGCCATATACTCCTATTGGTCTAGAAAAATTTCCCTGATATGAAACCATGAATTGTAATTCATGTCCGCGCTTAACGCAATTATATTGCGGCCCTTACTATCGGAGCGAGGGATCTTCACTTGCCCCGGGAGGGATTTTCACCTCCAAGGGGGCGATGTTGTTGAGCTTGCGAAATATCTCCTCGTAATGAAACGCAATCATCTTGCATTCATCTTCTTTGGACGGTTTGGAATTGGTGAAAACAATCACACGTTTTGTCTGTTCTAATGCATCCTCTAAAATCTTTGGATCGATAGTAAAATTGCTTTCAATTTCTTCTTCATCGATATCTTCAATACCAAACAAAATCCACTGTGCTGATCTGCCCAAAATCTTTGCAAGTTTCTCGGCGCTCACGCTCCTGGGTTGTCGATCAGGATTCTTTGCGAGCTCGCGCAAATAAGATGGGTCAAGATTCGCCAGTTTCGAAGCCGTAGTTGGCTTCATCCCCATCTCTTTTAGGCGTTCAAATATGCGTTCTGCAGGTGTTTTCATGATCATATTATGAAGGATAATTATCCTTTTTTCTAGGGATATTTATCCCTCAGACATAGTTTGTTTCATGAAATACGGAGAAGTCCGTAGTTGAAAATACTAATTTAAAGTTGTGAGGAATATTTTGCTTGAATTTCAATTTAAAATAGTAATATACAATTATACAACTTATGTTAGTACAGGGGAATATTTTGCAAAGTAAGAATGTGGTCGTAAGTCTGATGGTCGTTTGTCTTTTACACGGATGTGCAAAGCGGCCGAATGCCGTGTTGCCCGCCAACCTACCTTCGGAAACATATGCAGCTTTTAGCTGCGAAGAATTGGATCAGTTGCTTGCATCAGAGCAGGCCAAAGAAGCAGAGCTTATCAAAAAGCAACGCGGCGCAGCCGATGCAGATGCCATCGGTGTATTTCTTGTGGGCGTTCCCGTAGCTGGATTAGTGGGTGGCGATGTAGAGGGTGAGTTGTCTGTCGCAAAAGGCAAAGTTATATCCATACAATCTCAGCGTATTGCCAAGCGATGCGACGGATAAGGTGATATCCTGATTGTGAGACTTGGTAAGCTCGGATGGCTAAGCCCGTTTTCATAACCAAAGGCTATTATTTTATTCTGGTGCTAATGCCAAAAAACGCTTGCGCTCGCTAGTCCTGTAATTTAGGGATCAGTTTACGTCGGAGCGTAGCGCAGCCCGGTAGCGCACTACACTGGGGGTGTAGGGGTCGTGGGTTCGAATCCCGCCGCTCCGACCATTTTTCACTCAATTAGCTAGGTATCTCGATCCTCATCGAGGATTTTTCTGACCCTTTCAAGCTCGGGAATGGTTTTGATCACCCGTGCCCAATCCATTTTCTCATCAATACGCTGGATTGCAGGGAACAGGCTTTCAATCGCCTGTTTTTGAAAGGCTCGACCTTCATCGGTGAGATAAACAACCTTGCTTCGGCCATCAGTTTCATGCGGTGCAATGCGAATGAGACCGCGTTTCGAAAGAACTGATAAAGTGTTGGTCATCGTGCCTTTGGTCACCTGAAATGCTTTGGTGATTTTGAGCGGCGTTACGCCGTCACCTAACCGCACGAGGTGGTTCAAAACTGAAAAATGGGAAACATGCAGACCATCTGGCATATTGGATTGAAACACATCCGTTGCCAATTGATTGATGATCCCAATTTCATTGAAAAACTGAAACACTTTTCGTTCGGTTTCGCTCAAAGATCAATATGCTTTCTAACTGATAATTTTAGCTTCAATCGGCCAACGCGGGCTTGGTCCGACTCGCTCAGCATAGCCCAATCGGCCAAACATTTGAACTGTTCCGCCATCTGGTGCGAGTTCTTCATGAATTTGCTCATAAAGCTCTTTCATTTCTGCATATTCCTGCAAAGCCTGGCTCATTGGGTGAAGCCCAACATTTTCGCGTGTTGTGGCAAGGTTAAGGCGTACCCAGTCGCGCCCGGCATTGATTTGGTCTTCGCGCGTATTGCCATTGGTGACAACCCAAAGATAGGCCATGCCGGTATCTGTTTGTGCATAAAGCGCCTTCTTGCCTTCTGCAAATTCCATAGAATTCACATCGAGCGTGCCTTCGCGGGTCATTAAACCCAAAAATCCCATGGTCTCAAACATGGGCCCCGAAAAATCGATGCCATCGGGATTGGCTTCAATCTCTGTTTTGCCTATTCGGAACAGATCAACGCTTTCTTTGTGGGTTCTTGGCGTATCCATTTCAATGGTCAAGGCATCGCGCGTGAGTTTGCGCAATGTGGCAATGTCATTGTCTTCATTGGTCGAAGAGGTGTTGGTGTAACGGGCCGCTTCGGTGACGCGGGTGAGAATATCAGACGCAACGGGTTTGGTGGTATCAAATGGTTCTTTCAGCGAGCGGCGTTCAAAAATATGCGCAAATAGTGGATCTGGTTTAACCCCGTCATCTTTGATCATATCAATGATTGCAACAGGTCGTTGATCAAGCGCTTTCACATCAGAACCTTGCGGGAAAACACTGATATCTGCCCGATAACCATCTTCAGCGGCAGCCATACGTAGAACTTCTAGAAAACATCCCAATCCAATGGTAATTTGCCGGCTGAAAGGGTCGGTATGCGGTAGGAGTTTATCTGTATCAACTGTCAACGTAATCTGATTGTCTTTGGATAAATCAACGAGCCATGGCTGACGATTATGCGGATTTGGCGCGAGGATCGCATAGGAGAGGGCCCGCATACGAGGTTCGACATATTGCGCGGTACCTGCATTTTGCCAAGGAGCCAAGGCCTTATCCGGGGAGCGCGATGCAACCACGCCCAATGTACTTCCTGCGGCTAAAACTACACCGCCACCTAAAAGAGCTAAAAAATTACGACGTTTCATTTGTGAATGCCCTATTTAGTTTGATGTCGAACTAAATATAGTTTGATATTAAACTAAATGTCAAGAGCGGTAATTTTCCATTCACTTTCGCAATCATTCAATTCAAATGTTCTATCTGTAAAACCCAATTTCCCATGTAACCGCATACATGAAGAATTTGATTTGCTTTTGGTGTTAAGCTTGGAAAATCTTACCTTTTAAGAGTCTCATTTTTTAATCATTATGGGTGAAATCTTGAAAAGGAGATTCCAGTGTTTGAGAAAAAGATGGTTGAAGGTCTTAACCAGGGACTTGCAAAACTTACTTTAGAACAGCGAATTTTGTTTATAAATGAACGGTTTAGCCGCGCGGCTATCCTGTCGAAATTCAATTGGGCTGACCAATATCTCACATGGCTCTTTACGACGCAGAATGGCCATGTGGCTTTGTTCGCCAATATTACGCCAAAGCAACAAGCGCAAACAGTTTTGCGTCAAATCACCAGCGAACGGTATGAAATTTCGTTTGATGAGCTTGATGAAGATGTGCCGCAAACGCTCGAAAAGTTTGATGCTTGGATCACAAGTGCGCATAAGCCACATGACGCGGATTTGTCAGATGAAAATGCGGCGCCGAAATTTGCGGTTTGGCGCGATGATTTAAATATCATTGAGATCAATCCTTTGGCCGACTTCACACCGGATGATGTTGAATTGGCGGTGCTTCGCCATGAAATCCCTGTCAATCTGGAGGCAATTGGAGTATCATCTAATGTGGGAGGCCAGGATGAACAAGATGGTTTGATCATTACCTCAACGCGCGATCGACAGGCTGATAATGTAGCTAGATCATGAGGTTAGTGCTCTAATATCTTATAGCTAGGCGCACTCATGACTGCCCAAATAAGCACTGACGACACACAAGACGCAGCGCGAGCTCAAACCCCGCGCGATAGTGTGAAACGTTCATTTGCAAAAGCCGTATCCTGGCGTGTCGTTGGCACGCTGGATACATTTTTACTATCCTTCGTCATTATCACTTTTCTAGCGCCATGGTTTGGATTTGATCTTGCCGGCGAGGGCGGGAGCATTGTGCACACCGCTGGCTATATTGCCATTGCCGAGGTTATCACCAAGCTCTTTATATACAGCGCCCATGAACAGGTTTGGACGCGTGTGCCTTGGGGTAAAAATACAGCCTATGGCGCCATTCCAGAAACCAAGGCCCGCTCGGTGGCAAAAACCGCAACCTGGCGCGTTTTAGCATCGCTTGATACGATGTTGCTGGCTTGGTTTTTCACTGGTGATCTTTTAACAGCCTTCTCAATTGGCAGCTTCGAAGTGATCACCAAGCTGTTTCTCTATTTCATTCATGAACGTGTTTGGCAGCGAATTCGCTTTGGGATTAATGAATCGGTAGCCTGACACCTCATAAGGTCATCGATTTATAAACCCTTTAGACGTTATTTCATCAATTTTTGACATTTAAGAAATCAGTTGATCTTTGCATATCAACATGGTTCAATTTGACCATACCTTGGCAATAAAGGCATTGCGCGCTGCTGCTTAGGTGAGCGGAGCCTGTCTGCTCACAGTCCGGGTCTTTTATCGATCTTTTGCGTGCTGCGGGCTCTTTTGTTTTAAAACGGGCGGCGCGCCGTCAATGCTAAGGATCATGTCATGCTACATAATGATAAACTTGAAATATGGGATCGAGAAAACTTCTTTCACCCGTCTACGCATCTTGCAGAATTCGCAAGAGGTAACGTACCACAACGTGTTATCACCGGAGGGTCTGGGAGCCATATTGAAGATCGTGATGGCAATAGGCTGTTAGATGCATTTGCTGGGCTCTATTGTGTGAATGTTGGCTATGGCCGATCAGAAATTGCCGATGCTATTTCCGAGCAAGCGAAGGAACTGGCTTACTTTCATTCTTATGTGGGGCATGGGACAGAAGCGTCAATTACGCTTGCGAAAATGGTGCTAGACCGTGCACCAGATCACATGTCGAAAGTCTATTTTGGTCAATCGGGTTCAGATGCCAATGAAACCAACATCAAACTTGTATGGTATTACAACAATATTTTAGGTCGTCTTGAAAAGAAAAAGATCATCTCGCGCTGGCGCGGATATCATGGTTCAGGATTGATGACAGGCTCGCTTACCGGGCTCGAGCTGTTTCATAAAAAGTTTGATCTCCCGCTTTCGCAAATTGTTCATACCGAGGCGCCATATTACTTCCGCCGCGAAGATCTTACCCAGAGCGAAGAGGAATTCGTCAACCATTGTGTAACCGAGCTTGAAGCACTTATAGAAAAAGAAGGCGCGGATACAATAGCGGCTTTTATCGGCGAACCCGTTTTGGGAACCGGGGGAATTGTGCCGCCGCCAAATGGATATTGGCCTGCTATACAGGCGGTTTTGGATCGCCATGATATCTTGTTGATTGCAGATGAGGTGGTCACAGGTTTTGGTCGTTTGGGAACGATGTTTGGTTCCGAACATTATGGAATGCGTCCTGATTTAATTACCATCGCTAAAGGCCTAACGTCGGCATATGCGCCATTATCCGGCTCAATAGTATCTGAAAAAATGTGGGCAATACTCGAGCAGGGTACAGATGAAAATGGACCAATTGGCCATGGTTGGACATATTCTGCGCATCCAATTGGCGCAGCAGCTGGTGTCGCGAACCTAGAATTAATAGATAAACTTAGTTTGATTGAAAATGCCAGAAGCGTCGGTGCATATCTAAATGCTGAAATGAAATCCGCTTTATCGGATCATGCAAATGTCGGGGATGTGCGCGGTGAGGGGATGATCTGCGCGGTGGAATTTGTCGCTGATAAACCGTCTCGTAGTTTCTTTGATGCAAGTGATAAAACTGGTCCTCAAATTGCAGCAAAATTGCTTGAACAAAATAACATTATTGCGCGAGCCATGCCTCAAGGGGATATTTTGGGATTTGCACCGCCATTTTGTTTGACAATGCCAGAAGCGGACCAAATCGTGTCCGCAACACATCAAGCTGTGAAATCAGTTTTGGGCTGATCGGACAAAAGGGATCATTTGATGGCGCAATTGAAAACACCATTTGGAATAGACGAATATGGGAGGCGAATTGCCAAAACGCGTCAAGTCATGGCTTCCGCTGGTCTTGACGCGATTTTCGTGACAGATCCATCAAATCAGGCCTGGCTATCAGGATATGATGGTTGGTCTTTTTATGTGCATCAAGGCGTTCTCCTTAAAATGGATGGCGAACCCATCTGGTGGGGTCGGCATATGGATAAGATGGGAGGCCGGCGCACATGTTGGATGCGACATGAGAACATAATTGGTTATGATGATCGCTATGTGCAATCAACAGAAATTCATCCTATGCAGGACCTTGCGGAACGCTTGAAAGCAAATGGATTAGAAAATGCACGTATTGGCGTGGAAATGGAAAATTACTATTATTCTGCCAAAGCTCACGCAGTGCTTTCTAACGAGCTGCCAAGCGCGAAACTGGTCGATGCAACCGCACTTGTTAATTGGCAACGCATCATCAAATCGGAAGGTGAAATTAAATTCATTAAAAAAGCTGCACGCATTTCCGAAAAGGTAATCTGTACCGCAATTGATCGCGCTGATGTCGGCGTTCGAAAAAATGATCTTGTTGCAGATATTTTGCATGCAGGTATCTCGGGTGTTGATGATGATTGGGGCGATTACCCGGCAATTGTACCGCTGACACCATCAGGGTTAGATGCTACAGCTGCGCATTTGACATGGGATGGTACCCCAATGCGAGAGGGTGAGGCGACATTTTTTGAGCTTTCGGGCTGCTATCGAAGATATCACGCACCACTATGCCGGACAGTTTTTCTGGGCACGCCACCTGATGAAATGTTGCGGGCGGAAGAGGCGCAAATTGAAGGTATCGAAGCCGGGCTTGAAGCAGCGCGCGCGGGCAACCGAACCTGTGATATTTCCAACGCCTTCATGCAGGTCATGAATAAACATCGTATCGAAAAATCAGGCCGCATGGGCTACCCAATTGGTCTGAGCTACCCGCCGGATTGGGGGGAGCGGACAGCGTCAATCCGTGCGGAAGATGAAACAGAGCTACAGGCTGGTATGGTGTTTCACTTTATGCCAGCACTATGGATGGATGCCTGGGGTTTAGAAACCACAGAAACAATTCTCATTCGCGAAGATGGTGCGGCAGAGACATTGTGTGATGTCGAACGGAAGCTTTTTGTAAAGGGATAAAGTGATGATTGAAGAGACCAAGAAAATCTTGTCAGATTTAATAGCCTTTCCCACAATTTCGGCAGATAGCAATTTAGCGATGATCGACTACCTCTCGAACCGTCTGGAAGATTGTGGTGCTAAGGTGGATGTATTCCACAACGAAGAGGGTACGAAAGCGAACATGTTCGCAACACTTGGTCCAAAAACCGATGGTGGCATTGTCTTATCGGGCCATTGTGATGTTGTGCCAGTTGCGGATCAAGATTGGGATAGCAATCCATTTGAAATGTCTGAGCGCCATGGCAAGCTCTTTGGACGCGGTTCCTGTGACATGAAAGGGTTCATTGCAACAACACTTGCTATGGCACCTCATTTTGCCGGTCATGTGAAAGATCGACCGGTGCATTTTGCCTTCACTTACGATGAAGAAACCGGATGTATTGGCGCGGGACATTTGGCCAAAGAGCTTGAAGCACGTGCCATGAAACCATCTGTCGCGATCATTGGTGAACCAACATCCATGCGGATTATTGAGGGCCACAAAGGCTGTTATGAATATCGAACCCGCATCCAAGGATTAGAGGGACATGGATCGTCGCCTGATGCGGGCGTTAATGCTGTTGAATATGCGGTTCGGTATGTCTCTCGTTTACTTGAACTGCGCGAAGAATTGAAAACGATGGCGCCCAAAAATCGTTTTGATCCGCCGTGGACTACTATAAATATCGGCGCGCTAAATGGTGGCCGCGTGCCCAATGTCATTGCGCCGAAGGCACAAATTGACTGGGAAATGAGGCCCATCCAAACCAGCGATGCAGATTTCGTAAAAGCCGCAATGAAACGCTATTGCGACGAAATGCTCTTACCAAAAATGCTAGAAATTTATCCAGAAGCGTCGATAGAAACTGATGTCATTGGTGAAGTGATGGATCTTATGCCGACTGATAAAAATGAAGCCTTGCGGATTGTCGCTGAACTTACCGGAGCCAATTCAGCAGATGTCGTGCCATTTGGAACGGAAGCCGGTATCTTTCAGTCTTTGGGAATGGATGTGGTTGTTTGCGGGCCCGGATCAATCGACCAAGCCCACAAAGCGAACGAATTTGTTGAAATTGATCAACTATCGCAGTGCCTGAAAATGCTGGAAAAACTCGGTCACAAGTTATCTACCTAGGCATTTCGAATGCCAATTTCTAACGCTTGGCGAAAACGCGGCGCAGGATTGCCGAGCCGATCACGAGTGCGGCAATGCCAAACAACACAAAATATGTATCATGCATTATGCTCTCATTGCCGGTATGATGCATACTTGGATGCGCGAAAACTGACTGAGTTGAAGCGGCGATTGCTGCGAAAGCTAGACTGAGTTTTTTCACGAGATTGATCCTATTTTCTTACAATTGATTTTAAAATATTCATCAGGTCGACATCCTCACGCTGTGTCAGAGAGACATAGGTAAACGTCATGGTTTCGCGTTCCATCACCATTTCGCCCGGATAGGGCATATAGACAAGTTCGCGCGACCCAAAGGCGGGTGAGGCGGTCCCGATCTGCCAATTGGAATTGATATTGGCATCGACCAAGTGCATGGTCAGCCCGTCACTTCCTTGACGTTGAAAATCGATTTGTGCCAAGCGCAAATAGCTGGTTTTATCCTTTGCTTCGCGAAACCCTTGTACAAATTGCGTCGCCAGCGTTTGCAATTCAGCGCGCTGTTCTGAGCCACTATCACCATGCACGTGGCTGTGCAGGTGATCATGCTCGTGATTATGCGTGTGAGGATGATCATGGCTATGATCGTGCCCATGATCATGTGAGTGGTGATGATGCTTAACCATTTGGCTTCAAGCTCCATCCATCCGTTGGTGTGTCTGGTCCCGGCTCAATCGTCACTGGTTTATCAATGATATGTTTATGCGCGCCCATTTTGCCGTGAGAGACGAGCGTTCCCAACACATCCACAATCACACGTGTCGCCAAAAGCGCTGTGATATCTGAACAATCATATGGCGGTGAAACTTCCACCACTTCAAGCCCGCAGATACCTTCTTTAGCGACAAGTGAGACAAGTTCCAATGCTTCGCGTGGTAAGAACCCACCTGGTTCCGGCCAGCCCGTACCCGGCACGAATCCGCAATCTACGCTGTCGATATCAAAGGAGATATAAACGGCATCCGCATCTTTCCAAGCAAGTTCGAGCGCGCGGGCGGCAGTTTCAGCCAAACCAAGCTCTTCGATATCGCGCATTGTGAAGATATTCGTGTTGCGATCACGTGCAACCTTCACCCCATCACGCGGCACCTGCCAGCCACCAATGCCAACTTGAACCAGATTAACCGCCGGCACATTGGCTAGATCGGTTGCATGGAACCAAGGCGTTGTGTGCATGCGCTCATCAAGATCTTTCTCTTGAATGTCGATATGGCGGTCAAAATGCACAATACCAATGCGCTTGGAGGTACAATTTGCAATCCCGCGCACACAAGGGAAACCAATCGAGTGGTCACCACCGATGATGATCGGCAGCGCGCCTGATGATGCCACATGGCTAACTGCACGTGTGACTTGATCAAATGTTTTCTCAATATTAGCCGGGATGGTGAACACATCACCGACATCACACAGGGTCATCTGCTCACGCAGATCAATGCCCATTTCGTAGTTGTAAGGCGTATAAAGTGCAGAAATTTTGCGCACGCCCTGCGGGCCAAATCGTGTGCCGGGGCGATATGTCGTCCCGCCATCAAAAGGCACACCAATAATGGCAGCATCATAATCCCCCACGCGGGTTGCGTCTTCGATATAGGGTGCTTTTAAAAATGTATTGATACCTGCGTAATGCGGCAGCTCACCGCGCGCGAAGGTCGGGATTGTTTTATCTTCAATGCTGTCCGCGCCTGTGAGGCCCATGCGAAGCGCCCATTTTTGCTCGCGCTTCCAAGCATCATTTGGCAAATCAGCTTCGCGCTCAACGGATTTCCAACCCTTCATCTGCAATTTGTCAAAGTCAGGATGGTGCGCGCGCGTTGTTGGCTGTCGCGTTATTAATCCTGCTTTATGCGAATGCCGCGCTCTTTTATCGGCAAACAAATCGTTCATTTAAGTCTCCTCAGTTGAGTTAGGTGATTTGGCAAAATACATCTCGGCATCCTGCGCATTGGATTGGCTACAACTTGCGATGTTCAAGTCGTAGGTAATGGTTGCGCCAAAGGCGTTGGGCGCATGGGGATCGTGGCGAATTTTATCGAAAACCAGCATTCGGGTCCCCAATTTGAAAGCTTCATTGAGATCATGTGTGACCATGAAAATGGTCATGTTGAGATCTTCCCAAAGCGATAAAAGCAGCTCGTGCATATCAAGACGTATGCCCGGATCAAGCGCGCCAAATGGCTCATCTAAAAGCAGAATTTTCGGTTCTTTTAAAAGCGCTTGTGCAATGGCAAGACGCTGCTGCATGCCACCTGACAATTGTGATGGAAATTTGTCACGTGCGGCAGAAAGTCCAATCTTTTCAAGTGTTTCATCAATCTTTTCAAGCGCGATGGTCTTTGCATTTCCATAAAGCTTGCCCGACATCGGTGCTTGCTCAAATTCTTGGCTTAACAGCAAATTGCCTTTAACGGTAAGATGCGGGAAGACGGAATATTTTTGAAACACAATGCCGCGATCTGCGGTGGGTTCATCCGGGAGTTTTTCACCATCGAGCAAGATCTCGCCGCGGGTTGGAAGCTCTTGAGATAATAGCATTCGCAAAAAAGTAGATTTACCGCAGCCGGACGCGCCCACAATGGTGCAGAAAGTGCCTCTTTCCACGCTGATATTCACCCGCTCAAGCACGGGCACTTGATCGTAAAACTTGGCAACATTTTTAACCGAAATGATAGTGTCGTTCTGGCTCATAAGCTTTCTCCCTCAAGATGGCGCCAAGGGAAAATTTTGATCGAGAGCGCCAGCAATAAGCGGTCAATCAAGAAAGCTAAAAGCGTGATCCAGACCACATAGGGTAAGATCACATCCATCGCCAAATAACGACGGACCAAGAAGATGCGATAACCAAGACCCGAGGTGGAGGCAATCGCTTCGGCGGAAATGAGGAAGATCCAACCCGGCACCAGCGCTAAGCGAATAGCGCTGATTAGTTTGGGCATGGTTTGAGGCACAACAAGCCGCAAAAGCATCTGCCAGACACTGGCGCCAAGTGTTTCGGCTTTAATGATCATTTCGCGCGGGATATCCATCACCGCTTGCGCTGTGGATCGCATCATGATCGGCGCGGTACCAAACACAATCAAAGCGATCTTGGAAACTTCGCCAAGGCCGAAGATGATAAACAAAATTGGTAGAACGGTTATCGGTGGAATAAGAGAAAAGCTTGCAAGGAATGGTGCTAATGCGCTGCGCACAACAGGGATAAATCCAATTGCAATGCCAACAATGAGCGCCAGCAATGTGGCAATGGCAATGCCTGCACCAAGTCTCAATAAACTATCAATCGTATCAGTTAGCAAAAGCAAATCACCGGATCGACGATCAGGCACAAAAGCATAGCGATAAAAGGTTCCCATCATCTGCTCAATCGACGGCAATAACTTATCCGCGGGATTGTCCAACCGACGGTAATGACTGGCAATCGCGTAAGTTACGACCAGAGCGACAAAGGGCAATAGGCCAAGAAAGAGGGCTAAAGATCGCGATGGTTTTTGATTGATAATGCGCATGTATCGAACTCCGGATGATCCGCCCGCCCAAAAGAGGCGAGCGGTTTTTTGTGGGAGATTACAAGAAAAGCGTTTTACAACGCGCCATCTGCAGCCATTTGCATATAGGTATTGTCAAAACGCAGTTTGACATTATTGGCATCCCCATATGTGCTGCCATCAGGGAAGGCGACACCGACGAATTCTGGGCTTGGTGCACCTTCACCCAAAATGCCTTTGTCGAAGAGGAATTCTGCAACAAATTTCATTGTTCCCGGCAATTCGCTGGAGGCTGTAAATGCCACAGCTTCTGCAGGGTCATAGAACATCTTAGTTGTAGCCAATTGTGCGTTATAGCCAGCAAGGTCCGTACCTGATGCTGTTGCCATTGCAGTCAATGCTGCTTCATCGCCTGATTTCATCAAGCCAAGCACTTCATACCATGCACCTGTAAGCGCTTTACCAAAGGCAGGGTTGTCTGCAAGCGCTTCCGTATTAACCATCATGATATCGATGATCTCACCTGAAATGTCCGCACTGTTAAATACTTTTGTTGCGTTCGCTTGCGCTTCAATTTCAGACAAAAGTGGGTTCCAAGTCACAACGGATGTCACATCATCAGTCGCGTAAGCTGCAATCATATCTGCGTCCGATGTGTTGACCACAGTCACGTCTTTTTCAGACATGCCAACGCTTTCCAAACCACGTGCAAGCAAGTAATGCGATACTGATAGTTCAACCAAGTTTACCGATTGACCTTTAATATCTGCAAGACTGGTTTTGTCTTTCAAGATAATGCCGTCATTACCATTGGAATAGTCACCGACAAGCAATGCAGTTGTATCAACACCACCACCTGCAGGGATCGATAGAGCATCCATATTAGTCATGGAGCAGCCGTCATATTCACCAGCTGTATATTGGTTGATAGATTCGACATAGTCGTTTATCTGAACAATCTCGACATCGATCTCATATTTGTCGGCCCATTTTTTCATGATGCCGCTATCTTGCAGATAGCCCCATGGCATCCAGCCTACATAGATTGACCAGCAAACTTTAAATTCTGATTTTTCTTCTGAAAGTGCTGGTGAACCGGATGCGATGGCTAGAGGCAAAGCGATGATTGAGGCAGAAAGGAGTGCTTTGGTAAACTGTTTAATCATGTTTGTACCCTTTTGTTATGACCAACTGTCATAGTCAGCCCGTTCCCTCGAACGTTGATGTAAAAGGATTTGCGCACAAACCGGGAGTCAGTTTGCGTGCGCAAACCTGTGCAGTAGTCTCCCGGGATTTTGCCCCGCCGTGTCACTGGATTGCTCCAGCTTGCATCTCTCGGACCAGCGTTTCGTATTCGAAACCGGAACCCTAGATGCGCTGCACATACCAAAAACAATGCAAAGACTATGCCAAATCGGGAATTCTACGGTTTTAGAGGGGTGTTTGATGATTAAATTTGCTCAATTGGACACCAAAATTACTAAAGTGATGAAATATTGTGCAGTTTGAATGTGAGGGCCGCGAAGCTAACGGGACATTCTTATGTGGACATTTTGATCGAGGATTGCGGAATTCAAACGAGATATTGCCCACGCACCGTAATGTCACTATGTTCTCGTAAACGTCCAAAAACATGCCGGGGAATCCATGACCGACTTTTTAATGCTCGCATTCATATTTCTAATAGCAGGGGTTGTTGCCGTTCCAATCGCGACGCGACTGGGTCTTGGTTCAGTTCTTGGTTATTTGATTGCCGGAATTTTGATTTCACCGGTTTTGGCAGCCCTTAATGTCGACGTGGTATCGATCCAGCATTTTGCCGAATTTGGTGTGGTGATGATGCTGTTTTTGGTTGGTCTTGAGCTGGAACCAAAACTGTTATGGGAAATGCGCGGAAAGTTGATTGGCCTTGGTGGCGGGCAGGTGGGTTTAACCACGCTCGCTGCGATGGGAATTGCCATGGCTTTTGGTCAACCTTGGACTATTGCGTTAGCCATCGGCATGGTACTGGCACTCTCGTCAACAGCGATCGTTTTGCAAACGCTCAATGAAAAAGGCCTGATGAAAAGCGATGGTGGGCAATCAAGCTTTTCCGTGCTTTTAACGCAAGATATTGCAGTGATCCCGATGCTGGCCTTTATCCCGCTACTTGCCGTGCCGGAATTGATGGATGTCGCGGCCAATACGGCTTCACACGCGACGGATGCAGCTTCCCATGCCGCAGACGCCGCTCATGGCAGTGATGCACACGGCGATGGACATAGTGATGGTCACGGTTCATCCATGAGCCTTGTTGAAGGACTGAGCGGTTGGCAGACAGCCTTGGTCACCCTTGGCGCCATTGGATTTGTACTCTTAGCAGGTAGCTATCTGACAACTCCGATCTTCCGTTTCATTTCAGCTGCTAACTTGCGCGAACTCTTTGTCGCAACCGCATTGATGATGGTTGTAGGCATTGCGCTTCTTATGTCACTTGTGGGTCTATCTCCTGCGCTTGGCACGTTCTTAGCCGGTGTGGTGCTTGCCAATAGTGAATATCGTCATGAGCTTGAATCGGATATTGATCCGTTTAAGGGCCTATTGCTTGGCCTCTTCTTTATGACAGTTGGCGCAGGCATCAATTTCGCTCTGTTATTCGATAATCTCGCGATTATCGTTGCGCTCACCATCGGTTTAATGTTGCTCAAAGCTGCCGTACTTCTGGTGCTTGCCTATGTGTTCAAACTCCGCGGGGCGGACAAATGGCTCTTCGCACTTGGCCTCGCGCAAGCCGGTGAATTTGGTTTTGTGCTTTTATCCTTCACAGTTGCAAACAGCGTAATCCCACAGAGCATTGCCGATCAGCTGCTGTTGATCGTCGCGCTTTCTATGCTACTCACACCATTACTGTTTATCTTGTATGACAAGGTCATCGCACCGAAATTTGTGGTGGATCAAGAACGTGATAGTGATGAAATTGAAGAAAAAAACCACATCATCATTGCAGGCCGTGGTCGTGTTGGTGGTGTGATCGAGCGCATGCTGCGCATTGCGGGTTACAACGCTACGGTGATTGATTTCAGCTCAAAGCAAATTGACACGATGAAAGTCTTTGGGTTGCGTACATATTATGGTGACGCGACACGTCCGGATATGATGCATGCCGCCGGGATTGACGAGGCGAAACTCCTGGTAATTGCCATCGATGACAAAGAACAAATCACTGAGATGGTCCGCCATGTCACCAAACATCACCCGCATGTGCATGTTCTCGCGCGCGCTGTCGATCGAAACCATGTGTATGATCTTTGGCATGCTGGCTGCCGTGACATCGTTCGTGAAACATTTGACGGTTCGATCCGCATGGGGACATCCGCATTTGAAGCGCTGGGTGTTGAGCGCGAGCATTCACTTCAAATGGGGGAGGCTTTCCGCCGAATGGATCGCAAAGCCATGTTAGATGTCGCGGATAAATATGATCCAAGCATTCCTGCAATGGAGAACGAAGAATTCATCCAAAGCATTTTGGCGAATTTGGATGTTTGGCAGGGTGAACTAAGCGAAGAGATGGAAGAAATCCAAAAGGGCGAGCAAAGCTCTGCTGAGTCCCAAAGCACCAAATCATAAAGGCGAGGGTGGTTCGCGCGTGGCCAGATCAGGCGATCTGGCTCATCTCGTGTAGCTCAACATTGGCGATTTTGCTCTTGGTAGCAACACCATTGGCTTTAATATGCGCTGAATTCATATGATCTTGCCAAAGGTCTCTGGTTTCCCAAAGTTCAAAAAACAGAAATATCGTTGGATCGTCATTGCTTTGGTGCAAATCATATTGAATACATCCGGCTTCCGCGCGCGTTGGTTCAACCAGCGAACTCAATTGCTTGGCGAGGAATTCCTCTTCACCTTTTTCTGCAGTGATTTTTGCAACGATTGTTAAAGTCATGGCATTTCCCTTAATTCTCATCGTGCAGTTTCAAACAGATTACGTACATCATGCAAGCTTTTTACAACTTTAGTTGCCATTTGGCGGGTCTCGTCTTTCGGCTGCTTTAAATCGGGCACAACGATTACGCTGATTTCGGCAGCATAAGCAGCTTTGGCACCATTATCGCTGTCTTCGAGCGCAAGACAATGTTCGGGAGCAACACCGACCAGTTCAGCTGCGCGCAGATATATATCAGGTGCAGGTTTGCCGTTGTTAATCTGATCGCCACCGACAATCTGTTCAAAATAGTCAAAAATGCCGGAGCTCTTAAGTTTCTTATGCGCCATGGCAGTGCGCGTGGACGTAGCCACTGCGCGACGAATATTATTGTCCACCAGATAGTCCAACAGCTCCGTCAGGCCAGGTTTTAAATCAATACCGTGGTTGAATAAGTGATCTGCATAAATCTCAATGAACGCATCATCCAAACCTTCGGGTAGGGGATGCCCCAGTTGCTCAGACATGTAAGCTTCGGCACCCTTGCGGTTCATGCCAATAATATCAAAGAGCCATTGATCTTTGACATTAAGCCCAAGGCGCTGGGTCGCCTTTTTCATCGATTGCATGGAAATAGTTTCGGTATCCAACATGAGACCATCCATGTCGAACAAGACTGCTTTTATGTGCTGCATTAAATGCTCCAGAATTGGAGTAACTGGGGAACGATAGGCGCGTTTAGATCAGATGACTTGGACAATAGCAAGACCCACGAAGTGAGGTATTGCTCGTCCGTGATCACATCTTATGTCGCTGAGTTATATTGCGCACCATAGCGCTTTTCGAGCGCGATACAGCCCCAAACAATGCCGTATAGTAAAAAGAAATGTCGCCAGTGGTCATTATCGATCACGATGCCAACAATGGCATGGCCAAACAATAGGATCATCGCCAGCATGAAATATTTCTGCCAAGGACGCTCACGCAACATATATTTAAAACCAAAATAAAATGTCATGCAGAAGAGTGTCATATAGCTTATGAACCCAAGCCAGCCATAAGCCATAAGGGATTTAAGATACATATTGTGGGTATCTTCGCCAAAGATCAGACCAAATTCGAGCGGACCAATGCCAAGCGGGTGTTCCATGGCCATCGCAAAGCCAATCGCATGACGGGCAAAACGGCCAAGACGTGCGCCATCATATTCTTGAACGAGCTGCGCACGCGTTGAAAATAACTCCGCGATTTGGTCGATCTGCAAGGCAATGATGATCGCGCCTATTAAAAGCACAAAACCGGCCATCGACATGAAAAAGATCTTCAGCTGGAAATCGCCATTGCGATATTTGACCAATAACAGTGATACCAGCAGCAGCCCGCAAATCGCATAAAGACCCCATGCGGCACGCGAGAACGACAAAAATACACCCAATGTAATGATCAGCAATCCAATAGTGCGAAGGGGCGCATCGATGAGCTTACCAGTGATCAGACCGTGCAGAAGATACATCGCCGGTAAAACCAAAAAAGGTCCAAACACATTTGGATCCTGGAAGGCACCCATCGCACGGCCGTAACGCGTGAACACTTCACCACCTGGTATGACCCCGAGATATCCGCCGATGCCCAACAACGCGGTAATACAAGCGGAGACCACATACATTTTAAAGATAATGGAGAGTTTGCGATAATCTTGTTCGATTACTGCGGCAAAGAACACCGAGGTGAGGGCAAGAAACAACGTCACCGCCAAATAAAGCGGGATGTCACCATAGGCATCCATGGTGAGCATCGAGCCTAGACCGCCAATATTGTATAAAAGCCAAAGTATGAGAAGCGGCGCTACAGTCCGGGAAATCTTGAGCCCGGCTAAGAACCAAATCCCTAAAACAACACATAGTAATAGCTCATAAGGCGCAGGTTCGCGCATTACAAAGCCGGATGTCAGCATACAAAAACCAATTGCCCAATTGCCGATAGTCGTGGTTGATATCGTCAATTCGCCCAAACGCAGGCCAACGCCTTTTGAGACGCCTATGGGCGGCGCGGCGTAGCCACTCGCGTGTGGGCTATAATTGGCGGGTAGATCGCTCAATATGCATTTTCCGTGTTAAAGAGGCTAAAGGGCGTTTTGAATAAGATTTTCAAATCAAACCACAATGACCAGTTTTCAATATAATCAAGATCATATTCAGTCCGCTGTTTGATCTTATCATCGGATGTAATCTCACCGCGAAGACCATTGATCTGCGCCCAACCGGTAATACCTGGCTTCACACGATGACGCGCGAAATAGCCATCAACCACATCGGCAAAATATTTGTTTTGCGCTTGCGCAATAACAGCATGCGGGCGAGGGCCCACAAGCGACACATTTCCGATCAACACATTGAACAATTGCGGTAATTCATCGATCGAAGTTTTGCGAATGAACCGACCTACAGATGTCACGCGTGGATCGTCTTTGGTTACCAACTTAGCTGCTTTTTCATCCGACATTTCCGTATACATGGAGCGGAATTTATAGATCATGATTTCTTCATTATTGATGCCGTGGCGCTTTTGTTTGAAGAATACAGGACCTTTTGAATTGAGTTTCACCGCAATTGCAGCACCCAACATGATCGGCCATAACAAGGCGAGGGCGACCAGCGCAAAGAAGATGTCAAAGAGGCGCTTACTCACCGAATCCCAATCGGCAATCGGTTTATCAAACAGATCAAGCATCGGGATTTTACTATTTGGCATAAAGCTGTAAAAACGCGGACGGAATTTCATCGAATTGGCATGCGCAGCAAGACGAATGTCCACCGGCAATACCCATAAATGTTTCAGCATGCCGATCCAGCGGCTCTCAGCAGCGAGCGGGAGCGTTAAGATGATCAGGTCAATTTGCGTCATGCGCGCAAAGGCGATCACGTCTTTGACCGTGCCAAGCTTAGGATAACCAGCGACAACAGGAGGAGAGCGATCATCTGAACGATCATCAAACAAACCACAAATGCGAATATCGTTATCTGGTTCTGCTTCAATATCACGGGTCAGTTTTTTCGCAGCATCGGCTCCGCCTACGATCACAGCGCGGCGTTCCATGAAGCCGTTGCGGTTCCACTTTTTCATCGAAATCGCAAAAAGTACACGCGTCACGCAGATGAAAGCAATCGAACCCACGAACCAGGAACTAAACCAGTTCCAGTCAAAAAGGAAATTGAAATCGATAAAGTAACCGCCCAGCGCCATAAGCGCAAAGAGGGATGAAATGATCGCCATGGCGCGAGGGACCACGCGAATGCCCGCAGACAGGCTTTGTGTGGTGTAAAGGCCACCGGCAAAATATGCCAGAGCTAGAAGTATGGTGGACAAAATGATCACACTTACATGGCTCATCCATGTGCCGTCCAGGAAGTGTCCTTGGGTGAAATAGGGGACAAAACCCGCAACTAGAAAACCAACCGCTTCAAAAACGCGAAAACTGCCGCGAATAATGGCAGGGGAATAGTTTTCATCGGCTAATTGTTCAGCAATATGGCGTGCTAGACGGTTCAGATTGTTTTTCTCAACACCGTTGACGATATCTTTATCTGAATTCTCATCTTGTACAAGATCGATCGGCTCCAAAGGCGCAGCTTTTGCCTGGCTGATTTTATCCGAAATACGATCACTCATGATACACACCCCTTACACAAACATCCTCCCAACCACACGGAGGTACTCAAAACTAAGAGCTAGGGTAATGCAAAGGAGCTAAGAAATACTTGACAAAACGGGGTGATTTTCGCTTTTAAGCGGCTTTTTTGCCGGCTTTTCGGTAAATATCCATGAGACTTTCAGCCATGGTATGAACCGAAAACCGTTGGGTGAAAGCATCGCGATCGGGCAAACAAGTTGCCAGCCATCTTTTTTCATCAGCGGCTTTCGCCATAATAGCACCCAATGCATCCGCATCTCCTGGGGTGACCATGGATCCACAATCTTCGCCCATTATTTCAGGTATTCCGCCAACATTTGTGCAGATAATGGGTTTTTTTGCCGCCACAGTTTCCAACACAATATAAGGCATGGCTTCTGCGCGAGATGGGATCACAACATTGCGTGCTAATGCAAAAGCATCGCGTGCCATCATCGCTGGATGCATCTTTATGCGTTCACCGAGCCCCATTTTATGAATCTTTAATTGATAACGATCCTTATCCGGGCCATCGCCGACCATATGTGCATGCAATGGGCGCCCGGTTATACGTTCGGCAACGCGCAAGGCGTCAATAAAAACATCGGGACCCTTTAGGTCCCGCATCATGCCGATATATAAAAAATCAACCGCATCTTTTTTGTTTCTGATTGGTTTGAAATCCTGTTCTGTCAAACCGTTATAAACCAGGTCCCAATCGGTGGTGGGTGTTCCTATCTTTTCAAAATATGTTTTTCGCTCATAGTCACTGACAAAAACAAGACCATCAGTCCAACGTTCCAAGAAACGTTCTACGGCGAAATAGGCTTTACCTTGCAAACTTGAAGAATTGTAATGCAATGTGCCGCCATGGGGGGAATAAAAGCGGGTTACGCGCGACCTGGAACCCCGCAGGAATGAACCCATGAGCCGGACATAGGCGCCACCTTTTGCGCCATGTCCATGCAATACATCGGGTTGCAAACTTTTGATTTCTTTATAAACTTTACGTGCTGCGATGAAATCTTTGGGCGCAACTGCCCGACCAATTTCAATGCGTTGTAATCCAAGCTCAAGCTTGGGAAGGATCGTTTCAAACAGCTTGTCCTCATGCTCTCCGCCTGTGGAGCTGTCGCATAGGATGCCGATTTTATGACCCTGTTCAACGTGATAATTGACCAAATCGCGGACGTGACGAAAAATACCGCCGACCGGAGAACGGAAACAATGGATGATGCGTAACGGCTGCTCAGTCATATGTTTGATTTGGTCCCCAAAGCCTGTTTTCTGATGATAAAATCTTAGAACAAGCGTTCGTGAATATAGATGGTGTCACCCGCTAATATCGGGCTGGAAATTGAGACCTTTCCGGTCATGATTTTTCCGTTGATTTTGCGTGTGATATCGGTTGTTTTCTGATTGGCACGGCTGGTAAATCCACCCGCTATGGCAATCGCATTTTGCACTGTCATTCCAGGCACATAAGCATATTGACCAGGCTGGCCAACCTCACCAAGAATGAAGAATGAGCGATATTGGTCAATCTCAATGGAAACGTCTGGATCGCGCAAGAAGCCTTTTTTCAATTCACCGGCGACAATGCCTTCAAGCTCTTGTGCAGTTTTCCCACGTGCCGCAATCGCACCCACCAATGGGAAGGAAATATAGCCTGCCTGATCAACACTATAGGTGCCAGTGAGACCGGTTTGTTCGAATACAGTGACGCGCAAGCGATCGCCGGAATCTAAGCGATACGGCTGAATAGTCGCTTCATGAAAAGCGCGCGGGGCAGGCTGGTAACTTGCGCAACCGGAAAGGGCAGTTGCAAAAGCTGCACATGCTGCAATCAACGTTAATTTTAGTTTGGACCTTATCACGGGCGCCATGCTCCACGAGTTAACTCTGAGACCAATTTATCGTCGATTTATGGTTAATGCTTGGTAAAGATTAGATAAAATATTCCGCAAGTCATTTTTCAGTTGTGTAATTTTCGGTGATTATTGCTGGTATCTCTGATCTAAAATGATGCTTTATATTGGCGGTTTTCAAAAAGTATGTCTGTTAACCGATAAGTTACCATGTTCGTTTACCCTCCGCGCCTAGTTACCATATGGAGTTGAGTGTATGAATCAGGTGCACACTGATGATACGAATGTAGATATTGACCTTGGCAGTTTATTTTCAGCTGTCAAACGCAACGCGATTAAGATTATTCTTGCGGTCTTAATCGCAGGGGTACTCGCGTTTTTTCTTGTTAATTTATTGGATGAGAAATACCGCTCTGAAGCCCGCATTCTTATTGATAACCGTGAACCCATCTACACCGACCAACAACAAATCGGTGGCAATCTGCAATCTCCCATCCTAGATGAACGCGGTGTCACCAGCCAAATGGAAATTCTGAAATCGAACGATTTGGTGATGGAAGTTGCGCGCCAATTGGATCTTGCATCTTATCCTGAATTCGATACGCCGAAAAAAGCTTCTGCGATTGAAAGTATTCTCATTGGCATCGGACTTATTTCAAACCCTTTTGATATTCCAGCGGAAGAACGAATTCTAAAAGAATTCTATGAGCGTTTGGATGTTTACCAAATCGCAGCATCACGCGTGATTGTGATTGAGTTTTCATCCGAAGACCCGAAACTTGCGGCGCTTGTTCCAAATGCCATGGCGGATGCGTTTTTGCGTGTTCAGTCAGGTGAAAAGTTGAAGGACAACAATGTTGCAAGTGCTTGGCTTGAACCAGAAATCGAAAGACTGCGCGAAGGTGTGCGCCAAGCAGAAGCCAAGGTTGCGGAATATCGCGCTGAAAAAGGTCTTTTGCTTGTTGGTGACACCGACACATTAAATTCTCAACAATTGTCAGATATCTCAGCAGAGCTAACTCGCGTACGTTCAGAGCGGGTGGACGCAGATGCGCGGGCAACAACAGTACGCCGTGTGTTGGAAAGCGGGCAAGATATTGAGGCGATTGCCAATGTGCTTGATTCCACAACGGTTCAGCGTTTGCGAGAAACCGAAGGTGATGTGAGGGGACAGATTGCGGATCTCTCAACAACCTTGCTTGAAGGTCATCCGCGCATGCAGGCATTGCGCGCTCAGCTGATCGATATCCAGCGTCAATTACGTGGCGAAGCGCGTAAAGTTTTGGCAAGTTTGGAAAATGAAGCATCCGTTGCGCGCCTGCGTGAGCGCGAATTACAAGCGAGCTTAAACTCGATTAAAGCCAATTCTGCCCAGGCTGGCGGTGAGGAAGTGCAATTGCGCGCATTAGAGCGCGAAGCCAATTCTCAACGCCAATTGTTGGAAACATATCTATCTCGTTTTCGTGAATCAGCGTCTCGTGCCAATGTGAGTGCTGTTCCGCCAGATGCACGTATCATTTCACGCGCGATTGAGCCGACGGAAGCATATTTCCCGAAAAAACTTCCTATTATCATCGTTGCCATGTTTGCAACATTTATTCTGAGCGCGATTTGGGTGATGCTTGCAGAATTGTTTAGCGGTCGCGCGCTACGCTCTGCAGCGCCTTCCTATCGCCATGACCCTTCACTGGATACAGATGACAAGATCGCTGCTTCTGGTGCAGATGTGCCGGAATATATCCATGCCAAGAACGGTGAAAATTTGGCTGAGAAAGCACCGCTTGCGGCTAGCCTGATCAGTGAAGACATTCCCGCAAATCGTCATGAAGGTGATGCAATTGGCTATTCAATAGATCAGGTGATTTCGGAATTGGCCATTGCAAGAACCAAGTTTGTCGTTTGCTTATCACCAGAAGGGGATACAGCAGTTGCGGGTTCGGTCATGTTGGCGCGCAAGCTTGCTGGACTTGGTTTGCGCCCAGTATTGCTGGATCTTACACTAAATGGCGGCCCATCAGGTGTCACAATTGGTACAAGCCGAATCACTGGCATTACTAATCTGTTATGCGGTGAAACAACAATTGCCGATACGCTGCATCCCGACCGTCAGTCAAATGCACATGTTATGGCCCGCGGCAATGGAAATATTCAGCGCGCCATGCGAGCTGTCGATCGGATTCCAATGATTGTTGAGGCATTAGGTCAAAGCTATGACACCGTTGTTGTTGAATGTGGACCATCATCAGTTGAAAGCGCCATGCGCCTTATCGGTGATCGCACACCAGAATATATCATTTCTGTCAAACATTTGGATGAGCAAGATCTTTATGAGTTCCAGCAGGAATTCATAGATTATGGTTTCCCCGAAGTCATTACGATGGATCTAAATCAGGGTTCGATTGAGCCGTTTCATCATGATCCGCATGATGAAAGCTCAGTCGCTTAGACTTCAATTTTAGAATATTTTAGCCCGGGTTCGTTATTTAACCCGGGTTTTTTATGCTTTCAAAGACCGAACTTTCGCAGCGATTTTGTGCAGCCGATCCGATGACTTGATATGGCGCTTAAGATCAGTTTTTTTGCGATGTAAGTATGCATATGCCTGACCGAACAAGGTGAAGGACATTGTGCCATCAAAATGTTCGTCGCATTCCGTGCACCAAGAACGTTTATAGGGTTGATCGCCGATACCAAAATCAAATTTTCGAAATTCGCGTTGATTGAAGTTTTGAATGGCGAGATAAAATAAAAACTCCCCTGGACTACAGTCTAACTCTGCATTGATTTCTTCGTCAAAAGAACTGAATTGACAAATTGCATGGTCGCGCTTGGGCGTAATGGCTGAGATAGCAAGGATCCGACCATCATATGTCTCACCTTTCAGAACAATCGCATGAAGTTCCATCGAACCAATTTCTTGATTTTCTAAAGAACAGACCTCTTTAAAGAACTCCATAAGATCATCGTCTTCAAAAACGTTGGGGAGCCCCTGGCTTTTTAATCGCTTAGATTTTTGTCTGAAAAATTCTGTAAGTATCTTCTCGTTTTCCGCCAGCGAATTCGCAATTGTATAAGTATAGCCACCCACCGCGTTAATGCGTTTTTCTGTGTTGCGGAATTTCTTGCGGCGACGTTTGCGGTTTAACTGAGCTAACGTGTCGTCAAAATTGTCCAATAGTGGCAATTGAAAAGATGCATTTTGGTTTTTTGTTGTCAAAATGCTTTCAAATGGATTGCGCTTGTCTTTCAGCTGCATGCGCATGCGATCAAGTACAATCACATCAACGAATGGTGCAACGGATTTAATTTCCTTCTGCAGATGATCAACAAAGTCCATTCCGCATGTTGATAAAAATAAAGTAGAGCACAAAGCAAAGTTCAAATTGCTTTGCTCTGTGGCAATCAAATGTGCGGTCGTGACACCAAATTTCTTTGAGATTTCCAGCGGCAGAATAAATTCAATTTTACCACCGACATAGCCGACAATGAAGAGCGGGTTGATCTTTTTGTTGCGGACCCAGGCGCGAACCCAACTGAAACTTTGATGCACAGATACATGCAATTCGGCTTCTATTCGGCGCCAATCAGCCTCAAGATCATCAATATCCTGAACCGCGGCATAACGATTTTTGCCAAGGGTTTTCTGCTTGTCCATCTGATCCTGTAGCTTCCGATATCTGACAATATTGCCCGGATGATAAGGTGATAAGACTGCCCCAGAAGTATTACGATTTAATGCCAAATTCGCCATTTTTCGACCGACCACGCTATAAAATTACTCAATTTGAACTCAAGATCGGCAAAAAAGTTAAACAAATGGTGATTTTAGGCGTGTTTGGACCTCTAAGTTTGAGGGTAGGGAAAATGAAGATTGAACAGAAAAAATAAAATTTGAACTATTTAATCTTGAGTTTCAGATGTTTTTGATTTGGGTGGGGTTTCCATCCACTTGATCAACCACATAGCCGGCAATACCCACAAAAGACCTGTCACAAGGAAATAAGCCATATGAATATACCACGGGGACTCAGCCAAACGATAGGTCGCAACCGTGACTGCTGTCATGGCATAAACAATCACGAGCACAATCATGATAAAAATTCCGATGAATTTTTTCACGCGAACTGGCATTTGTGGTCCTTCCGGCTGGTTGTTTTAAGCTCTGCGTAGGTACACAGTCTAAAGTCTGTTGCCTTGTAAACATAAATACGCGACGTGGAAAGCATCAGTTTGATCTTTTTACCGCGACCGCGTGCCGCAAGTCCTTTCGGCTTGTGTTTCGTATATATAAGTGCAAAACATCCGCTGACTTTAAATCAACCGGTCGCCCAAACTCATAGGATCGCAAATGTCTGACGCAGCCATTGAACATTCACAAATCGTTGAAATGCAGGAATCCGCGAAAAGCAATCGCGGTGTGTTGCGTCTCTGGCTTGGTATTGTGTTGCTCGCGATCTTTGCGCTTGTGATTGTCGGTGGGGCAACGCGTTTAACAGATTCCGGTTTATCCATTACCGAATGGAAGCCTATCCATGGTGTTATTCCCCCATTAAGCGCGCAGGAATGGGAAGAAGAATTAGAGCTTTATCGTCAGATCCCAGAATATCAATTGATTAATAAGGGCATGTCGATGGATGAATTTAAGTTCATCTATTGGTGGGAATGGGCCCATAGGTTCTTAGCGCGCGGCGTCGGTGTCTTATTTGGAGTACCATTGTTGATTTTCGCCGTTGCGGGTCGCATTGAAAAACCCTTGCGCGTTCCTCTTGTGGGCTTGTTGTTTCTCGGGGGGCTGCAGGGGTTCATCGGCTGGTGGATGGTTTCCTCGGGGCTTGTTGATCGCGTAGACGTAAGCCAATACCGCCTAGCGACACATTTAACGCTCGCCTGCGTGATCTTTGCCGCCATTGTGTGGGTGATGCGGGGATTGGCAACCCATACCCAGGAAACGGCACCAACCGCATCTGCTGGGTTTTTCGCAGGGCTCTTGACGCTTGCTGTGCTGTTTCAAATCTTCTTAGGTGGATTGGTTGCTGGGCTAGATGCAGGGCTTGCCTATAATACCTGGCCATTGATGGATGGTGCGATTATTCCTGGTAATTTATGGATCATGGACCCCTGGTGGCTCAGCGCATTTGAAGCGCCAAAAACAGTGCAGTTCATACATCGAATGGGCGCCTATGCACTTTGGGGACTTGCCTTCTGGCACATGATAGCGTGTCTTAAAGGTAATGCGCAGACCACGCATGCGCGACGGTCAATCGTCTTGTTCCTTTTGGTCAGTTTGCAAGCGGTCTTTGGGATCATCACACTGATGCTACAAGTGCCAATGAGTTGGGGTTTGATCCACCAGGGTTTTGCACTCGTGGTATTAGGCTTTGCTGTTGCGCATTGGCGCGCCTTTAAGGGTAGCTATCCATTGCCGGTCAACATGCAAAAAGGGCGTTTCCCTGAAGCGAGTATCGCTTAAAGAAAACGCCCAATATTCTAAGATATGGATCGCGGAAGATTTAAACCGTCGTAAGCATGAGGTCGAGATTTTGCACAGCAGCGCCTGATGCACCTTTGCCCAAATTATCAAGCTGTGCTGTCAGATTAACGCGGCCATCACCTTCTGTGCCAAACACATAAAGTCGCATCGTATCGTGGCCCGCAAGTTGTTCTGGATCAAGACGAGAAATCTCTTGGCTCTCAATCAGCGGCACCAATTGCACAATGTCCTGACCTTCATAGTGTTCACGCAAAACACGATAGACATCCACCAAATCTGGTGCGTCATTTAACAGATCCAAATGCAGTGGCACATGGACCAACATGCCTTGCGCGAAGCGTCCAACATTGGGTGTGAAAATCGGCTCCCGTGTGAGACCGGAGCGGGTGATGATCTCTGGCACATGTTTGTGCGCGAGCGTCAGTGCATAGGCAAAATGATTGGATAGAATTGCATCATCCAAATCCGGATCTTCCATTTGTGCTATCATTTGTTTGCCGCCACCTGTATATCCTGAGACAGCATTGATTGTAATTGGATAGTCCTCAGGCAACATGCCCGCTTGCACCAAGGGCGCGATGAGCGCAATGGCACCGGTTGAATAGCAACCCGGATTTGAGACAAATTGCGCATTGGCAATTTTATCTTTTTGATCCTTGTTAAGTTCACCATAACCGAACACCCAATCCGGGTGTGTGCGGTGCGCAGTGGACGCATCAATAAAGCGCGTGCCTGCATCCGCCGCCAGCGCAACAGCTTCGCGCGCAGCGGCATCAGGCAAGCACAAAATCGCAATATCAGCATCACGCAACATGGCTTTACGAACCTCAGGATCTCGGCGATCTTCATGTGCAATTGACATAAGTTCAATGTCATCACGTGCGGATAAACGCGTTACGATCTGTAATCCAGTTGTGCCATGTTCGCCGTCGATAAAGATTTTTGCAGCCATGATGGTGTCCGTTTATTCTTAAAAATCATATTCTTAACAGAAAATAATGAATCAAAATTTGATCAACTTCATTCATTATCTAACTGAGAGGTATATATGGAGTGCCAGTGATCGGCAATCAACTTTCTATCTTAATATTGTAAGAAAAATGTTTATGCGCTTTCAGCAGCTTTCTTTAGTCGCATCTCGTTTCGAAGATTAAGTAGGTTTGCCGTAAATACGATGACTGCACCGACCACAACAGGCCATTCCAAGACTTCCTGATAGAGGAAATAGGCAACAATGGATATGAGCGGCAAACGCAAAAAGTCAAATGGTGTAACGATAATTGCCGGCGCCAAAGACAATGCTTTCGTGATGCAAAAGTGAGCTGCTAATCCGCATAATCCGATGATCACCAGCCAGAAAGATTGAACTAAATTCGGCAGATGAATATCACCATCATAACCTGCAGTGATCAAGCCAAAGACGGCTTGCATGGCAGTCAACCAAAACAAAATGCAGGTGATGGTTTGCGTCCGGGTTAAAAGCTTTGTTGTAATCGCAGCACCTGCAAACCCAACCGCACATAAGGCGGCTGCGATAATGTGCGGAGACAAAGTCGTCGTGTCTGGCCTTGCGACAATCAAAATACCAACAAAGCCGAGTGCTGCACAAAATGCCCGCATGCGGGTGAGCTTTTCTGCTAGGAAAAATGGTGCGAGCACAGCCACCCATAATGGTGTTGAGAACTCAAAAGCAAAGAGCTGCGATAATGGCACAGTGGTCAGTGCAAAAAACCAGAGATTTTGACCGGCAAAATGAGACAGGTTTCGTATTGTCTGCAAGCCAAATTGACGAGTGTTAATTTCACCTAAAGTACCCGCAATTTTTGCCACAGATACAACAATCATGATGCCGATCAATGAGCGGTAGAACATGATCTCGAACGTATCGAGATGCCGGCCAACCTCACGCCCGGCAATGGCCATCAGCGAGAACGAGATGATCGCGCCAAACATCCAAATTGCGGCATTAAGGGGTTGAGATTGATTTTGCATTTGATCTTTCGCTTCGGAGCAGGTTCGGAATTACTGTGAGATTTTATGAAATGGTGTCAGGTAGATCGACAGTTTCATGAATGTACCAATCATCTTGGCGAGAGAGGTTTTTCAAAACTCGTCGATAGCCATTCACTTCTAAAAGCCTTCGAATATTCTCGCGATTATCGGTATAGTTATGTTCCACAGTTATAAGATTGAAGCGATTTTGGGTGAAATCAAACGCGTTCAATATCTCAAATTCACTGCCCTCTGTATCGATGGATAAATAGTCGATTGTTTCCGGCGCATCATATTTTTTCAACAAATCGAGCAGTGAGATCGTCTGTAACTGATAAGAAGTTTTATTCTTCCGGCTGCTACTAAGATGATCAGTCCCTGCATAGGACGAAATTGTCGACAATTCTCCATTATCGATCATATCAAATTCAATAGTTTCACCGGATTGTTTCCAAACACAATCTGTTTCGATATGTGCTGACCTGTTTGATTTTAAATCGTCGTGCCAGGATCTTTCGGGCTCCGCCAAAATCCCTTGCCAACCAAACTTCTTCTCCAAAAGGTAGCTATTGCTGTTTAAAATCCCATCAGTGGCTCCAAAATCTACAAAATAGCCATTTCTTTTGAAACCAGAAACGATCAAAGCCATGATCTCTTGACCAGTTTGACTATGCGTTGAATGCCCAGTTTGTTTAAAAGCTATCAAATCAAAAAATTGATGAATATCCTTTTTCAGCCCCCGGTAGCGTGGTTTGCGCAATCTGCGCTGTATCATGTGCTTGATTGTATTCAACATAAGTGCGTTCCCGAAAGCTTCTAACACTTTAATATAATAGTAATTTTACGCGGAGTAGCTACAAAAAAAGGCCGGAACAATGTCCGGCCTCTTTGAAAACTTGTGTGTTCTGAAACTTAACGTTTTGAGAACTGGAAGCTACGACGGGCCTTCGCTTTACCGTATTTCTTACGCTCAACAACACGAGAATCGCGTGTGAGGAAGCCACCTTTTTTGAGCACAGGGCGCAAAGCAGGTTCGTAGTTTGTCAAAGCTTTTGAGATGCCGTGACGAACAGCACCGGCTTGACCAGAAAGACCACCACCAGAACATGTGACAACAACATCGTATTGTGTCGTACGATCTGCAGCAACAAGTGGCTGAAGAACAACCATTTGAAGTACAGGACGTGAGAAATACTCTGTGTAATCACGCTCAGTGCTTGAGTTTACAACCTTCTTGTCTTCAGCTTTGTCTTTACGAGCAGAGCTTTTTGACGGTGCGCCAACAACAGTGATTTTACCAGTGCCTGGTTTAATCCAAACACGAGCGATCGCGTCTTTACGCTTACCTGTTGCATATGCACGACCTTGGTCGTCTAGTTTTTGAACATATACTGGAGCCGCTTCGACTGCTTCTGCAGTTGCTTCACCAAGTTCAGCTAAGGATTCTAGCTCAGCCATGATTAGGCGCTCCTTTTGTTTTTAGAGTTCATAGCTGCAACGTCTAGAACTTCTGGAGATTGTGCTTCATGCGGATGCTCAGCACCGGCATAAACGCGCAAGTTTTTCATTTGGCGACGGCCAAGCGGACCACGTGGGATCATACGCTCGATCGCTTTTTCAACAACACGCTCTGGGAAACGGCCTTCAATGATCGCACGTGCTGTACGCTCTTTGATGCCACCAGGATAGCCTGTGTGCCAGTAATATTTTTTCTCAGTGTATTTTTTGCCTGTCAAAACGACTTTTTCGGCATTAATGATGATAACGTTGTCGCCATCGTCAACATGAGGTGTGTAAGTGGCTTTGTGCTTACCGCGCAAACGCATGGCAACCAATGAAGCTAGACGACCAACAACGAGGCCTTCAGCATCGATAATGATCCACTTCTTTTCCACCTCAGCAGGTTTCTGCGTAAAGGTTTTCATGAAATTATCTTTCTATGTTCGATCCAATCCCGGGCAGAATTCTTAAATGCTCTGCTCCATGTGGACATTTCTTGTTGCTTTAATTTGTGAAATTTTCGAGCTCTATGGCCGATTTAAACTGCACAAAAACAAATGCGGTCGAAAAACGACCACATCTATGTCGCGGCTTATAGGGGTGAATCGCATGTGGGTCAAGGGAAAAGCGTGTTATTTATTGCACACTAGAAGTGAATTTTAAGTGGGCTCAATCACAGATGTTAGAATGATGATCAAACCTGATTGCTCAGTGCTATTTTCCGGCGTTTGGCAATACGGCCGCCAATGATCGTAATCGTGAGACCTGCTATAATGGTCGCAATACCAATTTGTGCCAACAGACTGATCTCTTCATCGAGCAATATAATGCCGCCCAGCAGTCCGGAAACCGGGATGAGCAAGGCAAAGGGCGTCACATCTGCAGCTTTATATTTCGACAGCATTTTGCCCCAGAAGGAATAGCAAAATAGCGTCGACAGTAGCGATACATAAAGGACGACGGACACACCCAAAAATCCGATATTGGCCAAAGCATCAACGATACGGGTAGGACCTTCGAAATAAAGCGAGATAAACCAAATTGGTAGCGATGCATAAAGGCTCGCCCAGACAATGACTGACACAGCCGGCACATTGCCGGTTTGACGAAACAACATATTTGCGCTGGCCCAGCATATCGCGCTGATGACCACAAGGATGAAGCCGGTAAGATTAAAGCTGCCACCCTCATCAAACCCCATAATGGCAAGACCGGTAAATCCGACCAGAAGCCCAATTGCCTGGAATTTATCGATCCGCTCGCTAAAGAAGAAGAACGCGAGGATGATCGTGAAGAACACTTGTCCCTGAACCACCACGGAAGACAGGCCAGCACCAAAACCAATATCCAGCGCAACAAACAGTAATGAGAATTTGATTATCCCGATAAAGAGCGCAATGCCCGCAATAATCCGCCAATCAATTTTCGGGCGCGGGATAAATATGACGGTCAATGCAACCACTGAAAACCGTAACGCGGATAACATAAGCGGTGGCAATTGATCCATTCCAAGCTTGGAAATGGCGAAGTTCAAGCCCCAGATAACGGTCACAATGATCAGTATAAAGATATCAACAATAGCCATGAAGAGGACTTAGCACTGATCTTAGCCCGCGACGAGTGTAAAAAATTGATCAATACATTTGATTATCTGATGGATAAACGCAGCGCTGCTTCAATGCCGAAAATGTGAATGGATATGACCCCCGCGTGATTTATAGATCTGCTAAAAAATGTCGGTCGCAAAAGGGATACGCCAATGAAAAAACTCGTAACAATCACCAGCCTCTTATCAGTTATATGGTTAGTACCAATGCACACGGGTTATGCTACAGATGCCGATGGCAATGATACGTCCGGTGATTGGGTGGTCACCCATTATAAACCTTTTGGCTTATGGGATACCATTTGTGACGAAGCCATTCGCAAAGGGAAAAAGGTCGAGCGCTGTTATATTCGCTACGTTGATGTGTTTAGCCCGGCACCTAAATTCGCTGCGCAATATGTATTTATCGAGCCGCAGGGGCAGGGATATAAGGTTGAATTTGGTATTGAACCTGGCACGACCTTTAACGGTGCATCACTAATGGTCCAAGATGGAGAGAATATCGTCTGGGATTATAATCCAAACGATTGCTTGGAACGCGGCGAGTGTTTTCTAACCGGAAATGACGCAGAAATTTTCATCCAAAGCATGGCTGATACCAAATCAAGTGAGCCAGTGCTTGTGTCGGATTTCAATGATCGCCATGGAACAGATCAGGTTTTGGAATGGGGGATTTCCAAGTTTGCAGATGCGCTTGAAGACTTTCAAAATGAAAGCGATAAACGCGGCTTACGCAACTAGGCAATATTGCCTATAATCTTAAACAAATCTAAATACGGGTAAGTATAAACTTACACTTAAATTTGTGCCGAAAACGAATTACTATTTCTAATTAGTAGTAGCAATTAAATACATAGTTGAAACCTATCAAAGTTTCATGCCTTATAGGTGGTAATCTACTAATTCTTTGGTACAAAAATTTCCGTAAGTATTTGACAAATATGCATTTTATTGCCAAAAGTAGCGCGTCGAATAAAGGTAAAATTCGGCGGGTCCACACATTGCAGCTAATACCGGAATGATATATACCTTGTTCCGCAAATTATGGGATTAATGGTCTCATTAAATGATGTTTTTGGGTGTTATTTAAAGGTTGGAATGCAAGATGGATGTTCGGCGGATAGCAGCTTTCTCAGATGGCAGATCAGGGGGAAATCCTGCTGGTGTTGTGATATCAGATGAGATGCCGGATCCGATCAAAATGCAAAAACTTGCCGCTGAAATCGGATATTCTGAAACGGTATTTTCTTTCAAAAATGCCAAAGGTAAATGGCGCACACGATATTTCTCTCCTGAAACCGAAGTTCCCTTTTGCGGTCATGCGACAATTGCCTTAGGTGCAGCCCTAGCCGAGATACATGGGGAAGGCCGTTTTGAACTTGTACTCAACCATGCTGATATTTCTGTCGATGGCTATAGTGCACGCGGTCAGTTTAGCGCATCGCTCTATTCTCCGCCGACCAAAAGCAAAGAACTAACCAATACGCAGATCAGTCCGATATTGGACCTTTTCGGATTAAGCCGCTCGCAGCTGGATTCTCGCATTTTGCCGGCTCGAATACATGCAGGTGCAGATCATTTTGTGCTTTGTCTGCGAGATCGTCATGATTTAAAGCGCATGACATATGACCTTGGTGAAGGTCGCGAATTTATGCGCAAGAATGATATCATCACCATCATGTTGGTTCACATCAAGGAAGACCAATTGTTTGACGTTCGCAACGCCTTCGCGTCAGGCGGCGTGCTTGAAGATCCTGCAACTGGTGCTGCAGCCGCTGCATTTTCTGGTTATCTGCGCGACATCGACTGGCCCCATGAAAATCGGATCAAAATCATACAGGGTGAAGACATGAAGCAGCGTTCTGTTTTAAAGGCAGAATTCTCAGATGAGGCCGGCAGCGCCATCAAGGTTTCAGGCTCAACCCGAAAGCTCTGACCAAACAAAATAGGGTTTGCGTAAATTTGCAACCCAAAAAAAGGCCCGTCAGTTTGACAGGCCTTCTTGTTTATTTGATTCAAAAACCTAGTTCACTGTTACCCAGCGCAGAATAAAGAAGTTATCCGTTCTCTGCGTGAGTGAAATATTGTCCTTTGTTGCCCAGATAAGAGGCTGAACATACATTGGAACATAAGCAACTTCGTCTTGGATTAGCTTATGCGCTTCATCCACAAGTGCCTGACGTTTTGTGTCATCAACTTCGGTTTGGATCATCGGTAGCAATTCATCTACGCGGGCATTTGAATAGCCGCCAAAGTTCCATGAACCTAGTTTCTTTTCCGAATTTGGCGTTGAAGCCAAGAAGCGAATTGGGTGCTCAGCGTCAAATGTGCCTGGTGACCAACCAAGAAGGTACATGTCGAAATTGTCGGCACGAAGTTCAGGCCAGTACGCGCGAACCGGCATGGTTGACAATTTGGCATCAACACCGATCTTCGCAAGCATTGAAGCAGCTGCACGGCAAATCGCTTCGTCATTGATATAGCGATCATTCGGGCACATGAGACCGAAGGAGAAGCCATCTGGATAGCCAGCTTCAGCGAGTAGCGCTTTTGAAGCTTCCGGGTCAAATGGCAAGCGATCTGCAAGGCCGGTTGAATAGGCGCGCATTTCTTTTGAAACCAGTTGAGATACAGGTTCGGCCGTGCCGCGCATCACTTTGCTCGTCAACGCACCAACGTCAATTGCCTGATAAATCGCCTGACGAACACGCACATCCTGGAATGGGTTTTTGTCTTTGGTTTCATCAGAATATTTCAGTGCATCTGCTTCATGTCCGAAACCGAACATGATCACACGCGCTTCCACTCCTTCATGCACGGTAAAGCCATCACGGCCTTTCATTTGAGGCACATTTTGCAGCGGAATAGGGGCAATGAAATCAATCTCACCGGAAAGCAACGCAGCCATCCCGGTTGATGATTCACCGATCGGTGTGAAGATCGCCTCGGTGATGTTACTTTCCATGTCATCCCACCAATTTGCAAATGGCTTAAGCGTAGTTTTAACGCCGGGATCACGAGAAGCGAGCATGAAAGCGCCGGTTCCGTTCACATTGCGTGTAGCAAAGTTTTCCGCTTCTTTAGATGGACGCGCAGCATCATTGGCCTCCGTCCAGGTTTTATCCATGATCATGAAGTTAGCAATTGAATCTGGGAAAAGCGGGTTCGGTGCTTTGGTCATGAAGTCGATGGTATAATCGTCTTGCACAATCACCTCAGAAACAGGTGCAAACCATGAACGAACATCAGCTTCTTCTGAGCTGGCGCGCTCATAAGAAAATAAAACGTCCTCGGCAGTAAAGGCTGAACCATCGTGATATGTGACACCTTGGCGTAATTTGAAGCGCCAACCATCACCACCTAAAGCTTCCCAGCTTTCAGCCAGTGCAGGCTCAATTCGCATGGATTTGTTCCGGCGAACAAGGCCTTCATAGACATTGTTCAAGAAACCCAAAACGGGCGCAGAGTTTACAGCATGCGGATCCATCGTTTGTGGGTCAGTCGAACCTGCCCATTTAAAAGTCTCTGCAGATGCTGAAGTTAAGCCCACACCTAACGCGACACCAGCGATGATGCTGGATGCTAACAAGGAGCGTGCGGTTCGTTTTTTCATTGTCATTGTGTTCTCCCAATTTTGTTTTCGCACAATAGTTCAGACCACAGCTTAGGAATAATAATTTGAGATGTCCAACGGTAAATCTGATAATAAAGCCGATGTCGGTTCACGATTTGAAATTTCAAACCATGATTTGTTGAAGGAATAAAAATTAGTCTGGTAATCGTATCCAAGCAATGTCAGGGTAGTGCGCTCGAAGGGGTGAATTATGTTTGCTTATGTCTCTCGTAGACTTATACAATCCATATTTGTAATGCTGACGGTCAGTCTACTTGCATTTGCCATGTTCCGTTTTGTGGGGGATCCCATGGCGGTCATGGTGGGGCAGGAGACATCGATTGAGGATCAGGAACGATTGCGCGAGCAGCTGGGGCTCAACGACCCAGTTATTCAGCAATATGGTCGTTTTATTACCAACATGCTGACCGGCGAGTTCGGCTTTTCCTATCGCACGCGCCAACCCATTGGTGAGATGCTGCTTGAGCGCGCCCCGGCCACCATAGAACTTGGCATTGTTTCCTTATTGATATCCCTGATAGTCGGCATACCTGCGGGTATATATACCGCGCTGAGGAATGATGGGTTCTTATCGCAAACGATATTGATCACCACTTTGATCGGTATATCGATACCGACCTTTGTGATCGGGATATTTCTGATTTACTTATTTGGAGTCCAACTCGGCTGGCTGCCCACTTTCGGACGTGGCGAAGTGACCGAGATAGGGTGGTGGAAATCAAGTTTCTTTAGCTTGAAAGGCTTAGAAGCGCTTATACTACCTGCAATCACTTTGGGTATTTATCAGCTTACATTGACCATGCGTTTGGTGCGTTCAGAAATGCAGGATGTGCTTAATACCGATTTCATCAAATTTGCGGTGGCACGTGGGATCAACTATCGCAGTATCCATTATCATCACGCATTGCGCAATTCGATGGTGCCGGTGATCACCATTATTGGATTGCAATTTGGCGGCGTGATCGCCTTTTCTATTGTGACGGAAAGCGTATTCCAATGGCCGGGCATGGGATTGTTGTTCCTTGAGAGTATTCGCTATGTCGATATCCCTGTTATGGCGGTTTATCTCGTAATTATCGCACTTGTGTTTGTCGTTATTAATTTGATCGTTGATATGCTTTATTTCGCAATAGATCCGCGTGTTCGACTTCAGCCGGAGGCAGGCTAATGTTGGAAGCTTGGCGCCGGATTAAAATCGAAAACGAATTCATCTATTTGTTTCTAAACAATCGCGTGGCACAGCTCGCTGCGCTGGTCGCAATTGTCTTTATACTAGGTGCCTTGTTAGCGCCGCTCATTGCACCATCGAACCCATATGATTTGTCGACATTTGATATTTTAGATAGCTTCACGCCACCTGCCTGGTCTGAAGGGGGTAATCCGCAATTCATCATTGGTACGGATGACCAAGGCCGCGATCTGTTGTCATCAATCATGTATGGCATGCGTTTGTCGCTCATTATTGGCGTTCTATCAGTCGCGTTCGCAGCGATCTTTGGGACAGCCATTGGCGTCGCAGCGGGCTATTTGGGTGGTCGATTTGATACGATTGTGATGCGTATTGCCGATGTGCAGTTAAGCCTGCCAGCGATTTTGACCGCGCTTTTAGTCGATGGAATCGCAAGAGGGTTATTGCCGCGCGAACAGCATGAAGATTTGTTGCTGGTGGTCTTATCACTCGCAATCGGACTTTCCCTTTGGGTGAACTTTGCCAGAACCGCACGCGCATCCACCTTTGTGGAACGCAATAAGGAATATGTACAAGCGGCCGAGATCATTGGTTTGCATCCAATCCGCATCATGTTGGTGGTGATATTGCCAAACATCTTAAGCCCGCTCCTAGTGATCGGAACAGTGGATTTAGCGGTGGCGATATTGCTTGAAGCAACATTGAGCTTTTTGGGCGTCGGTGTCCCGCCAAATCAGCCGTCACTGGGGACATTGATCCGTATCGGGACGGAATATATCTTCTCAGGTGAATGGTGGATCGTGATCTTCCCATCATTTGCGCTGATCATTTTGATCATCTCAATCAATATTTTGGGCGATTTCTTCCGCGCTTATCTAAATCCGAGGTTGCGCTGATGACCTTGCTTTTAAAAGTCACGGATTTAACCGTTGAATACCCAACACGATTTGGCACCTTTCAGGCGGTCAAGAACTTGGATATGCGCCTCGAGCAAGGTGAAATTCATGGACTTGTTGGCGAAAGTGGTGCTGGTAAATCAACGATTGGCCAAGCCATTATGGGACTTATTCCAAGCCCAGGTTATATTGCGACCGGCGATGTTGAATTAAATGGCGAGAGCATTCGTGATTTAAGCCAAAGTCAATACCACAAGCTACGCGGCGCCAAGATCTCGATGATCTTTCAGGACCCGCAAACTTCGCTTAACCCGCTTCTTACCGTGGAAGAACAGCTAGTTGAAACGATCAAACAGCATTCAGATTTATCCTATGAAGAGGCGTTTAATAAAGCCGTCGATTTGCTTGAAGAAACTGGCATTAGCGACGCAAAAACGCGAATTTTGGAATATCCCCATCAATTCTCCGGTGGCATGCGCCAACGGGTGGTGATCGCGCTTGCGCTATGCACAGAGCCTGATTTGATCATTGCCGATGAGCCCACAACAGCGCTTGATGTTGCGATCCAGAAGCAAATCTTGGATCTTATCAAGCATTTGGCCAAGAAACGCAGCGTCGGCTTTATTCTGATCACTCATGATATTGGCGTCATTGCAGAAATTACAGATCGTGTTTCCGTACTAAGAAATGGTGTTTTGCAGGAAGTTGGGCCTACGTGGATTATTTTGCAACGCCCAAGCCATGAATATACCAAAGCGCTCATGGCGGCTGTTCCACGGCTTGATAAAAAACTCGATCGCTTTGCCAATATTTTAGATGATGAAGTCAGACTATCAACGCCAGAATTGCTTTGGAAAGTTGAAGGCGCAACAAGCGAATTCGCATCTGAATGGTTGCTCACCGGCGAGCGGCATGAATCCGATGATAAGCCCGTTCTTGATATCCAAAATGTGGATGTAACTTATTTCAAAAAGAACATGTTTTCCTTCGGCAAAGATGAAGGCTTTAAAGCACTTGATGATGTATCATTGTCCATTCCTGCTGGACAAGTCTTGGGTTTGATTGGTGAAAGTGGCTCCGGTAAATCGACCTTGGCGAAATCCATTGTGGGACTGGTGAAGCCAAGCGCTGGAAATATCGAATTCTTGGGTGAAGCGCTCAAATTTGGCAAAAACAGATCGCGCAAAGATGTTACCCGGCGCAAGATCCAAATGGTGTTCCAAGATCCTTATTCATCGCTGAACAATCGGCGAAAAGTTGAAGACATTATCGGTGAGCCGATCGGGTTCTTCGGATTGGCAATATCAGCAGCAGAGCAGCGCAAGATCATCGCGTCGATCTTGGAACTTGTTGAAATGCCGCAACGAGCAATGCTGAAATACCCGCATCAATTCTCCGGTGGTCAGCGGCAAAGGATAGCGGTTGCCCGCGCGCTGGTTGCTAGACCTGAATTTTTAATCTGCGATGAGCCAACTTCTGCGCTGGATGTATCCATCCAGGCGCAGATCCTCAATTTGCTGAAAGATCTGCAAGCGCAATTTGGCCTATCGATCCTGTTCATCAGCCACAATCTAGCAGTGGTTAGACAAATGGCTGATCAAGTGGCTGTGCTGAAGAACGGAGTTTTGGTCGAAAAAGGTGAAGTCGACAGTTTCTTTGAAGGTCCGAAAGATCCCTATAGTCAGTTATTGCTCGCTGAAACACCAAGCGCAGACTTTTAAGGGTTAATAAGGCCGATGTCGTCGCGTTTGACCCTTTTCGTTCCATTTCTTTTCGTCTGGATCTGGAGCACCGGCTTTATCAATGCCAAATATGCATTGCCTTATATTGAGCCGTTTTACTTTCTCATCATCCGCATGATCTTGGCAGCATTGGCGTTTCTCATCCTGATCTTTGTGCTGAAAAAGCGATGGCCAACACGCAATCAGGCGGTCATGCAAATGATCATCGGGATCCTTTTGCATTCGGTTTATTTGGGTGGGGTATTCTTTGCCGTTCATCTGGGCATGCCTGCGGGAATTTCATCTATCTTTGTTGGTTTGCACCCAGCTTTAACAGCTTTGCTGGGTTTCATCTTCCTAAGCCAAAAACTGCGATTGCTACAATCCATTGGTCTGGCATTTGGCTTTATTGGCATCTCGCTGGTTGTGATCGGGTCGAATAATATTGATGGCAGTGCATTATCAACCTTGGGATTGATGGCTTGCATCTTCTCACTGATCGGGATCTCTTTGAGCGGTATTTTGCAAAAGCTTGATGCGCAAAACGTTCCGTTGGTTTCTGGGACATTTTACCAATATTTAGGTGGTGCGCTTGCATTGGTGCCTCTATCTCTTTGGCTTGAGGGTCACACGGTCATTATGACATTTGAACTGGTTGCGGCCATGGTCTGGTCTGTTCTCGCCTTATCCGTTGGCGCGATATTGCTTTTAATGTTTATGATCCGCGAGGGGGAGGTGGCAAAGGTCGCCAGTTATTTCTATCTCGTACCCCCAGTTACGGTGATCCAAACTTACTTTCTGTTTAATGAGACACTCGGGATTGTTGCGATTACGGGATGTTTATTGGCTGTTTTAGGTGTTTATCTTGTT
>JAEPMD010000028.1 GCA_017644105.1 Rhizobiaceae bacterium
AATCGTGTGACCATGTTCTTTCTCCTTTGGTACATAATACGTAGTCAAAGAAGCGGTGCAAAACCGTGACAAGTCCACATTGATCAGTGGTTTGTATCTTTGCTGGCTTGGTTATCAAGCACTTCGGTTCAAATCATCCGCCCAGGGAGGGAGAAGTCCGTCATATTTCAAAAACCCACTGATACATGGATTAATTTTTGGGTTAACCAATCCAAAGGCATATCCGGTTGCCGTCGCGACACTAAGTGCGCTCCTATCAACCACACTTCACGAGTTGCCCTGGACTATTTTTCCCTTGATATTGTTGGTTACCTGCTTAGGGGGGGGTGTCGCCTATTTGGTTTTAATCGCTATTGTCGGCGCTCGCTTAATCATGCAGTCATATCAAAGACATGAAGTATCGATCGTCCGATTGAGTGGCCTCATATTTATCGGATTTGGTACGCATGCCGTTATCCATTCAGGACCATCACTCTTTGGAATTGAAAATAGTACTCGTTCTGCGCCAGGCGCTATATAATCATCACACATTATTAGGTTATCTCCTATTTTGGAACCTCCGCTCAGTTCAGCCAAAATACAAAGACATTCAAGTGGGCGGTAGCGACATTGATAAATTGAATCAATCTGGCATCAACGATTCATAAAACTCATTGGAAAAGAGATTCTGCAAATGCGATGATATGGGATGTCTAACATTCACCCTCAAATCTCGCTCTATCGGATTTACACCGTCTCTAAGCAAACGCCTTGCATCCGCCGCACGATCTCTGGCTTCAGAAATAGAGACATCTGGCCAAGGCCCCAAACCCATTTCTCGTCGTTTACCAGCAATGTTCAATCGAACTATCCAGCTACCACGATCCTTTCTCCGTTTACAGAGCCAGAGCCGTTGACCGTCGCAATATCGGCCAGCATCAGCATGTTTTGCACCAAGGGCCGTCAAAGCATTAAGCTGTGTCATAACCCAACTTTCTTTCTACCAAAATGTGCCTAAACCTATGATTAGCTATAATTTGGTGTATTCAGGCTAATGTCAATAAGCAAAACATAATCAATTACTTAAGAGATTATATGATCAACTATGAGAAGCCCAAAATTTGCCTCCCGGGTGCGCCATTTTTCTCATCTAAACATTTCTGAAACCGCTGATATAGCGCGCCATATTGATTTCACAATCTTCGGCTAGTTGAAACATATGTTGAAAATAGCTGCACATACGACCCGGCTGAGTTTTAAAGTCCTCCTTGTGCTCTTTGTGGTCTTTATCCTGCCAGCATTGGCGCATTTGGGCGTTTGGGCGTTAAGCGATCGCCCATCAAGTTGGCGCAGTGCTCAATGGACAAGCGCGGGGATCCTGCCGCGTAATCCTTCCAAAAATGAGGCGGCCGTTTATGTATTTAATGCGCGCACTGGAGGGCTCAAAGGTGCCGTTGCCACCCATTCCTGGCTCGTTTTAAAACCACATGGTGCAAATTACTACGACCGATATGACGTCGTTGGATGGGGCACCCCATTGCGCAAAAACGCCTATGATGCCGATGGTCATTGGTATTCGAATAAACCAGTGATCAGTCATCAAATCACCGGCGAACAAGCGATTAAAACCATCCCGCATCTCGAAAAAGCTATTGCTAATTATCGCTGGCGTGATCGCGGGGATTATACGCTTTGGCCAGGTCCAAATTCCAATACATTTGTTGCATCGATCCTGTCGCAATTTCCTGAACTTTCAGCCAATGCACCCAGCACCGCGGTGGGTCGAGATTTCCCAGTTGATGGTAAATGGGTTGGGCGCCGAAAAGATGGTGCATTTTATGCAACAGCAGGTGGTTATTTTGGATTTGAAATCGGTGGCGACGTTGGATTTGAAATAAACTTCTTAGGTTTGGTCGCCGGACTTAACCCCACAAAAGGCGAGTTGATCATTCCCGCGTTTGGGGCTGTGAGCTGGCGTTAGAAAAGCCGAGCTCATTTATTGCAAACGACCAATGTGATTATCCCAATTCACATCATGATTTCTGTTGCCAAATCGACCTCTTTCACTGCTGGCGATAAAGCTCTTTTGTGATGGAGATAGACCACATACACCACTGGTAAAATGGGATTTTACAACGTTGCCACTTTGACTATCGAGGATCAAAACTTGCCCACCTTTTGGAGAAGATAAGGCAACAAGACCCTCTTTATCATTGATCGTTACTGATCCGATATAATTTTTGAAACAGACATTATGTTTGCTTGGAAGATCTATGAACTGCAAAGATGTTCTCATTGATACCTTGGCCACAAGCGGTGCTTGATCAAAGGCGCTCCCTTCATATTGCCCACCAATCCAGACAATGCCTTTTTGATCGGTTGCCATGTGGCGCAGGGATAAGAGTGACCAATTGTCGGGTAATTGATGCACCTCTATAACGCTGCCTGAATATGCATCGATGAAAACGATGCTGGAGCGCATGCTATCAAGATTAAGTTTCGTGCGTGGAAATTGTGGATGGGTTTTGATACCGCCATTTGCAACGCAAAGTGTTTTTCCGCCAGGCATCATGATGATCTCATGAGGACCAATGCCAGCAGAGTTGAACTCACCGATCCGCACAAAATTACTATGAGCGTCATAAATGCCAATTTTTCCCACACCATTCTCAAAGTCATTTTCAGATGCGTAAAGCAATCTACCATCCGTTGAAAAAGCACCGTGACCATAGAAATGACGATCAGCTGGCGTTGAAAAAAGTACGGGCTTTAGATGTGTCTTGGGATCAAATGCCAGCGCGAAATTTTCTGGTCGTCTTGCAAAAATAATTGCCCAGTTTGAATTTTGATTGGCAGCTATGCCGTGACCGCGCGCGGGGAGCGGGTAGGACTGGATCAACTCGCCATCCTCGCTGAGCAATGCCAAGCCAAAATTTCCATCTGGACTTTTAAAACCTGATGCGAAGACCGCATCTTGGTTTCTCAGCTTTGCAAATGCCGGTTTTGCCAAAAGAGAAGCGCTCAGGCTAGCGCCAGCACCGAGCAAAAATGCGCGCCGATCAAGTTCGAGCTTGTTCAATCGCCATCTCCAAATGAGAAGCCCGCTGATAAACCAAGCTGTTGCGACATATCATTATCGAGACGTGACATTGCATAACCAACGGAGAGCTTTAGATACTCCATTTGCTTACGATCACTTTCTGAGGTGAGAATCCCAGCAATCGGTTTTTGAAGCGAATTTAAAGTTCTGATCGCCTGATGAAATTCAAATCGAGTGCTATCACCCAAACTGTTATTTTCCTCCGGCAGCAAGGTTTCAATTGCACTCACATTGAACAATTCAAGAAGACCTTCTAGCCCTTTAGTGATCATCGCTGCGGTGTTTTCAGACCGCCACATAAGAGCCGATTTTGGTCGATCAAACTTGGCTTCTTCTTTCAAAAAAGCCCCAATGCGTACATCGCGGATCGCTTCTAACCCGTGAATCATGGTGCCCATCAAGACGTTTAATGCTTCCTGGTCATTTCGAAAAAGCGGGTTTTCAGCACTGGGATTAAGCCAATAATTGCTCGCGATGCTCTCAGAAATCCAAGTGTCCGACAGCGTTTTTGTTATCTCGACCATGTTTTGCGTTATGGCTTTTGCAAATGAGCAGCGAAAGGAACTTTCGTCGGTTTGTAATGTCTCAGACCCGGTTCCAAAAAGAACAAATTCCAGCGCACCTAAGCCCTGAACTGCGACGCTTTTTTGGGTGATACTTTTGAGACTTGTCACGGTTTGATCTTGTAGCGCGAGCGCGCGTTGAACTTGCTTCAAACCAGTTGATTTTCGATCAGGGTAAAACAAAATGCGTTCTATTCGATTTTTGGAAATAACAGGTCCAATGCGAAACCATTCAATCTTTGCCCACGAATGGGTGAAACTTAGAAAAGACGCCTGCACGACGCCTAAATTGCTGGCAGAAGGTTTGTTGCACAAGTGTTCGGTTTCTGAAGCCAATTTTTGCGCATGTCTATGAAGGTCTAAATAGCGCGGCTGGATATATTCTATCAGTACATTTGAGAGTACTTTTTTCGTGGCTTCGTCGCTTTGCGCTTGGGATGGCACAAGGCTTAAGAATAATAGTATCAAAATTATCGTAATGCGCATTAGAGACTTTCCAAGAATTTGATAATTGCGTCACGCTCAGTTTTTTCCATACGCGCAAATACATCGCGAGACGCTTGCGCTTCACCGCCATGCCATAAAATGGCTTCCGTGAGATTTCGTGCCCGCCCATCATGCAAAAAGAACGTATGACCACTGACGGATTCAGTTAACCCAATTCCCCATAAAGGTGGTGTACGCCATTCTCGACCAGAGGCTGCGCCCACCGGCTGGTTGTCAGCTAAACCTTCACCCATATCGTGGAGCAAGAAGTCTGAATATGGCCATATGAGCTGAAACTTCTGCGCCTTATTATTTGCTTTTCGGCTTGTGACAAATTTCGGGGTGTGGCAGGCAATACAGCCTGACTTATAAAACAGCTCCTTGCCATGTAAGACCTGCGCATCGTCCACGTTTCGTCGTTGGGGAACAGCTAGATTTTCAGAATAGAATGTTACCAGCTCCAAGACAGGGTCCGGCGCCTCACTATCACCCAATCTTGGTTGAACACCCGTGGGAAAAGCAAGGCAAGCAGCTTGCATTTCTGTGCAATCACCATACGGAGATTTTGCAAGCGGCGAAGATATCCCGATATCACCAGAAAACGCGCCTGCGCTTTGACCTCTGACCGTTGGGTTTTGCGCCTTCCAACCAAATCGCCCAAGCTCTAAATATCCTGTTAGGGGATTATACTTATATTGTGGTTGACCTGAAATGCCGTCACCATCTTTGTCATCAGGATCTGCCAGCGCCAATATGTCTGATGAATGAATGGCTTCAATTAAACCAAGCCCTATCATTTGCGGCGTCACACGGGGAGACAAAGTGGTGGTTGAGTGCAGTTCACCAAAACCTAGATTTTCAACCCGATAAGTCGGCGCTCGTAGGGAAACGATGGTGCCATCGGCTAATGAAACAGGGGTTTCTTCATAAGAAATGATCATCTTGCCTTCTGCTGATAGTCCGGGAACAGCAAGATCCTGCAGCTGACCACCATAATTGGGATCGGGCAATGTTTGCACCACATAATTGGCAAGTGCTACGCGTTCAGCATCATTTACGGGTGCGCGCGCCAGCCTTAAAAACATCGAGGTTGCATCCGCATCCCCTTCTGGCGGATGACCGCGTCCATCTTTGATGTGGCAAGATTGGCAGGCACGTGCATTAAATAACGGCCCGAGGCCATCGGAAGCGTGCGTTGATGATGGCGACGATACCCAGAGTTTTCGAAAAAGCGCATTGCCAAGTTTGAAGTTCATTTCTTCTTCAAATGTGAGATTAGCGCTCGATTGTGAGAAAGCATCCTGATTGACCAGTTTGAGCGACGTGCCTGCACCACCCTGCATGGCTTCAAATCGTTCGGCTTTGGTAAAATCTTCTGTGGGTTTTACGATTCTTTGGACGCGTTTGAGATCTTTAGAGACCAGATCATCTCGAACCTGCGGAATATTGTGATCTTTTGCCGGTGCAACAGATGAAACCACACAGAGTGTTATGAGCAGTGCGATAATTTTTACTTGCACGATATTGCCCTCAAACAAGTGCGCAAGCAGCGCTCAAAATTCTGAGACACTGCCTGCATTTATTGGATAGAAACGCGGCAAATCAGACCGCGCTCATTCTAATTTTTATTGAAAAACCGCATTTGGATTGTCGAGGCTGTCAGAACCTTCCAGTTCAATCGCGCCAAGATCAAGAGCTGCAATCGCGCGCTCAATGGATTTTGTTTGTTTCACCAAGCCATCAATTGCCGCTTGTACAATTGCGTTGCCTTCGACGTTTCCTTCACCGATCATTTGATCATAAGCTTCACCAGCTTCAGCGCGCTTTGCCATAACCTGCATAGCGTCGACTGTCGCGGCCAGATCCGCCTCGAGCTCAGCTGCAACACTTACATCTTTGGCTTTGACCAGATCCATCAATGAAGCACCGGATACGATGCTGCCATCAATTCGCTTATAGGCGCCAAGATAAACATTTTGGATACCCACAGCGTCATAAAGGTGAGAATTGTGGGTGTTGTCAGAAAAACAATCATGCTCTTCTTCAGGATCACCCAGCAAAAGGCCAAGCTTCATACGTTCACCAGCAAGTTCGCCGTAAGACAGCGAACCCATACCCGTTAAGATCGTTGATAGACTGCCAGATGTGCCAGCGTCTTCCAACGCCTTACGTGCGGCACCACCTGCAACCCAATTTGCTGCCATTTCTTCAAGATCTGAAATCATCAATTCAGACGCAGCCTTAAGATATTCGCGACGACGCTCGCATGAACCATTTGTGCAATCGGTCAATGAGAAATCTGTGGCAGGTCGTTTGCCAGCACCTTGATCATTACCGTTTAAATCCTGACCCCAAAGCAGGAATTCGATCGCGTGATAACCCGTTGCAACATTCGCTTCGATACCCCCTGCTTCATGCAGAGTTTCAGATAAAAATGCAGGTGTAATAGCAGAAGCGTCAACATCATCACCGTTGATTTTGATTGAGGCATTGGAAATAACATTGGCTGTATAAAGTGTATTTTCATCGCTTTCGGTGCCATAAGACGCGTCGACATAATCGATGAGGCCTTCGTCAAGCGGCCAAGCATTAACTTTGCCTTCCCAATCATCAACAATTGCATTGCCAAAACGGTAAACTTCCGTCTGTTGATATGGCACACGAGAGGCGAGCCATGCACCTTTAGCAGCGGCGAGTGTGGTGTCCGTTGGCGCTGCTAGAAATGCGTCAATCGCTGCATCTAACGCCTTTGCCGTGATTAATGAATCTACATATTTTGCTTCAGCAATATTAGCGTAATTTTCAATAACGGCTTCCGGCGTCACGTCCGACATGGCTGCTGCAAAATTGGTTGCGATGAGTGATGTGCTACCCAAAAGGACAGCAAAAAGCATGGGTGATTTAACATTCATAGGAGTAACCTTTCTAATGAAGTGTTTGATGAGATCTATTGTTTATGAATTGATGATTTGCGTGAATTTCTGCCAACACTGATGCGGGGATCGGTAGAAGCAGTGATCCAACTGATTTCAAGATCATCGCATATTCGCCAGCTGGTGCGATGACTTGAGAACATTTCGCCCGGCAGGACAGAGCACTGACGCTTTCTTCCATGGCTTCGTCATCGCCATGTTGAATAGAAGCAATTAAGCCGAGCAGCATGCATTCATCGGAATTAAGATGATCAGAACCTGGCGCATGGCATTTTAATGGGCATGTGGCGCAATGGCCTAAATTACGAACCAGGTGACCCAGTGCATTTGCAGCAAGCTGACCATCATGCTTGCCCAGAACAGAGATAAACTTTCGCCGGCATCGATCCCAATGTGTATCCACTTGTGTCATGTAACCTGCGACCCAGTTTCGATATCCATTGACCGTTAATCCTTCTGGTTCCCGTTCAAGATAAGCTTTTGCTGGACACGCATCATTGCTGCCATTTGATGTGAACATTTGATTTTCCGCAGGAGAGTTCAATAAACTTGAGTATTTTTGTAGAGTATTATTAAACTGGAGTCAAACAGTATAGTTTATAATGTCTCTAAACTAGATTTAAGCTCAACAAAACCATGCGCTTACGTGAAAATAAAAGTTAAACTTGCATACAGTGCCTCACTGCTCGCAGGATTGGCTGAATCGTTGGCCAAGCGTGGCTGGGATATGCATGTTGTGCAAGCTTCGCCTGCTGAGAACGAAGAAGATCTCATCCGGAGATTGATCTCCAGCCACAAAGTCAGTGGCGTAGTGTTGTCGCGTCCACACAAAAAGGATGCGCGCATTAAATTGCTGCAAGACGCAAAAATGCCATTTATCGTTCACGGGCGCTCTTTGGATTGCAGTGACTATGCCTGGTATGATGTTGATAGCAAATCAGCATTTGTTGAAGCAGTGGATCATCTGGTTGCCTTAGGTCATCATAGGATCGGATTTATCGGCGCACCAACCTATCACAATTTTGCCCAGACGCGTTTGGATGGCTATCGTGAAGCGATTGTTGCGAACGGCATTGAACTTGATAATGATCTTGTTCAAATCACCGAGCTGTCTGATGACGGTGGCGAACGCGTTGCGCATGATCTGCTGGATCTTGAAAATCCACCAACCGCACTTTTATGCCTGACTGACACGCAAGCTTTTGGCGCATTAGCGGCGCTACATTCGCGTGGGTTAGAACCAGGCAAACACGTGTCCGTTATTGGGTATGATGGCCTTCGGTTTGGAAGACACACCAATCCGCCATTGACCACAATGGCGCAACCTCAAGCACATTCGGGTCGTCAATTGGGAGACATGATCTTATCGATCATTGATGGCGATGATCCGAAAAAACACCAAGTTCTTCGTCGTGCCGAATTGGTGCGCCGAAAAAGCGACGGTCCCGTTTGGACCGAGGTAAAAACTCAATCAATGAGTAAATGGGAGAGAGAAAAATGAAATCTTTGAAACTACTTGCCGCTGGCCTGATGCTATCGGCGTCTACTGTGAGCATGTCACTCGCTGACACGATCACAATGTGGACAATGGAGGAGCAGCCTGACCGTATGGAAGCTCAGGAAAGAATTGCTGCCGCATTTAAGGCCAAAACTGGCCATGAGGTAAAAGTTGTTCCTGTGTCAGAAAAAGACATTGCTACACGTGCAACAGCTGCTTTTGGCGCTGGCGACCTGCCAGATGTTCTTAATCACACAGTACAGCACTTACTTCCTTTTGCGTCAGCGGGCATGCTTGACAGCGGCGCAGCAACCGAAGTTGTTGAAAATCTAGGCATGGGTTCCTTTGCATCTGGTCCTGTGAACATGGCCAAATCTAATGGTGAAATCGTGTCTGTTCCAACAGATGGTTGGACACAACTGGTTGTTTATCGTGCAGATAAATTTGCAGAGATGGGTCTTAATCCTCCCAAGACTTTCGCGGATATCGAAGCTGCGATTGCAAAACTGCACAATCCACCGAACATGTATGGTTTTGTCGCTGCGACGAAAATCGATGAGACATATATGATGCAGCTTATTGAGCACATTTCATTGGCAGCTGGTTATTCTCCAGTGAATGCTGATGGCTCTATCAACGAAGACACATCAAAACTGAAAAATGTTTTGACCTTCTATAAGACAATTTCTGACGCATCACCGGAAGGTGACCTTTATTGGAAGCAATCTCGCGAGCTATATCTCGGCGGTAAAGCTGCCATGATCATTTGGTCACCATCTTTGCTCGATGAGCTTGGTGGTCTGCGTGATAGTGCACCAGTGACGATTAATGATGATCCAACATCTAAAGCATTGGCAAAAGATACTGGTTTTGTGACTGTGTTCTCTGGCCCAGGCAATGATGCGGGTGCTGCTTACGCAGATGTGCGTTATCTCGGTATTACAAATGATGCCAACACCGAAGTTGCGCAAGAGTTTGTTGAGTTTGCACTTTCAGAAGGTTATGGCGATTGGCTCGGTATGGCACCTGAAGGTAAATTCCCGGTTCGTAAGGGTAGTGCAGCGGGCAATACCGATTATGAAGTCATGTGGTCTGGCCTGAATGTGGGTGTGGATCGTAAAGAGCCTTTGGGCAATATTTATCCAAAAGCTGTGATTGACGATATTGTTGCTGGCCTATCTGTGGGCGATCGCTGGGGCGTGGCTGATGGTCAGCTCGAAACAGCGTCGAAACTTGTGAATGCACGGGTCATGTCACAGGTTATCCGTAAATATATCGATGGTGAAATTGATCTCGATGCCGCAGCGAACGAAATCGTTGCCAAGCATAAAGAACTGTAATCCCATAACAGCACCGCGCCTTTGTGCGCGGTGCCCATTTTACTGACGGTAATTAAAAATGTCTGCAACTGAAAATCTATCTAAAGGCCCGCCAAAAGGCTTCGGGGCACTGGCGAAGCGCGAGCAACGTTTGGCATATCTGATGCTGTTGCCGACATTTTTGATTGTCTTGAGCATCGTGCTTGGCCCATTATTGGCAAACTTCTGGATCAGCTTCAAGCCAGTGCAACTTGCCGATTTGCGCGCTGCCACCACGCTGGTCAATGAGCAATTAAGACCGCGACCCAAAGCAGCGGGTGATGAAGTCATCATGCGCTATCGCGTTCGTAACTCCTCTCAAAAAGATCCAATTGCAAATGTAACGCTCGCGGATACAGTCCCTGTGGGGCTAATTTTGCAGCTCAGTGACGAACGTTGCTCTCTGGATGGGCGTGCGCTGAGCTGTGATTTTGGTACGATTGAGCCGGGTGGCAGATTTAATTTAGATATTCCCACCACGGTTGAACAGGCTTATTTGGATAATGGCGAAAGACCACGCGATAGCAAAGCGGTTCTAACGGGTGAGTCTAGAAACGTGCTTACCTCGCTTGAATTCACATGGGAAAATTTTGATAAGGTCTTCTCCTCCTCAGAGTTCTGGTCGGTTCTAAGGGTTTCCCTTTATTACACGATTTTCGGAACTTTGGGGGCTCTGGTTCTCGGTCTATTTGCCGCGCAATTGCTCAATACCGCCTTTAAAGGTCGAGCAATCTTACGTGGCTTGTTCTTATTCCCTTATGTCGCGCCTGTGATCGCGGTTGCCTTCGCTTGGGTACTTTTATTAGACGCAGGTCCTGGCGGCACATTTAACGCCATGCTCATTCGCATGGGCGCAATTGATGGTCCGATCAACTTCCTTGGACAGCGCGCTATTCCGATGTCGATTTTGGGGTTGGAATTTGAATTTCCGATGGCGCTAACAACAGTGATCACCTTCGAGGCATGGCGCTATTTCCCATTGTCGTTCTTGTTCATTTTGGCACGCATGCAGTCCATCTCAACTGACATGTATGAAGCAGCTGAGATTGATGGCGCAACACCATTGCAGCAATTCTGGTATCTATCATTACCACAGCTCTTAGGCATTTTGTCGGTGTTATTCCTCTTAAGGTTCATTTGGACATTTAACAAATTTGACGACATTTTCCTTCTCACAGGAGGTGCGGCGGGCACCCGAACTCTAACGGTGGATGTGTATGAACAGGCATTTGCTGTGTCCAATTTGGGCGCAGGTGCAGCGGTCGCGGTGGTCGTGTTCTTTGTACTTCTGTTCTTCGCACTCATCTTCTTTAAATTTTCACCACAGGATGACGGCTAATGAAGATCGGAACAATTACATTTTCTGCAGCAATTATTGGTGCAATCTGGGGTGCAGTCTGGATGATCGTCATCGGCATTTTGCTGATGTTGGTTTCAGGGATCACAGCATCGCCACCTGCTGGCACCGCGCTAATTGTCGGCCTGATAGCTGGGTTATCATTCATCCTTTTACCGATAGAAAAACGAACGACCAATCTGTTTGCTATTTTGGGCGTAGGCGTTGCGGTTCTTTTATTTGCGCTCACCGGCGGACAAGTCTTTGGTGCGTCTTTCTCCGATGGCATGCTTTATCAGATTTTAGCATGGGCCATCTGGACAGCTCTGGTGGTTTTGTCGATCAAGATGTGTTTGCATGATTATGCATCTGGTTCCGCAAAGAGATATCGCATGGAGCTCTTGCTCATCCGCGTTCTTAAAGGCCTGGCCTTTGTACTGTTTACGATCGTCGTGATCCTGCCCTTTTATGTGATGTTGATGACAAGCCTTAAAAGCCAGCAATCCTTGCTGTCCAACCCGCTTGATTTTTCAATTAACCTATCTCAGGGACCTGAGCTCCTATTCCGCTCCTATATTGAATTATTCACACAATATCATTTTGGAACATTCCTCTTAAACTCAGCACTTGTGTCTGTCGCAACTGTGTTCATCACGCTATTATTTGCTGTGCCTGGTGCTTATGCTGTTGCGCGGTTGCGCTTTCCAGGACAAGTCTTTTTATCACGCTCGATCCTGTTGATTTATATGGTGCCTGCGATTGTCTTGGTGATCCCACTTTATGCAGTCTTCTCGCAAGCTGGCCTTCGTAACTCGCTCACAGGATTGCTCATCGTTTATCCGGCGACCACGATTCCGGTCGCGCTTTATATGCTGCAAGGATATTTCAGAGGATTGCCGGGCGAGTTAGAAGAAGCGGGTCTTATGGATGGTCTTTCACGCGTTGGCGTGATCGCTAAGATCACCATGCCGCTGTCATTGCCAGCCTTAGCATCCGTTGCGCTTTATGTCTTTATGATTGCGTGGAACGAGTTCTTATTTATGATTGCGTGGAACGAGTTCTTATTTGCCTTTATGTTCCTCGATGATCTCGACATGTTTACGCTCTCGCGCGGGGTTGTGTCGCTGAATTCGTCTGAAGTACCGCGACAACATCTCATGGCGGGTGCTGTGGTCGCCACCGTTCCGGTATTGGCAATTTTCCTTTGGTTTGAAAAGTTCTTAGTTGCAGGCCTCACCGCCGGCAGTGTGAAAGGTTAAGTCATGAGTTCGAATTTAGATGAACTTGCTGTCGAAGTGTTGCGTACAAATGATCGCGGTGGTTATACCGTTCCCACAGCTCGTTTATATCCGTATCAATGGAATTGGGATTCAGCCTTTATCGCGCTGGGCTTAGCGACCTTTGATCGGAAACGCGCTTGGCAGGAACTTGAATATCTGTTTGATGGTCAATGGGACAATGGTATGGTTCCATCGATTATTTTCCGGCGCAATGATCCGGATTATTTTCCCGGTCCCGAGACATGGCAATGCAATGATTGCAAGGTGCTTTCAACCGGCATTTCCCAGCCACCAGTTGCAGCTTCTGTCGCCAAATCGCTGGTAGAGAGTGGGACCCAGTTTGACCGTGATTATGCCGAGAAACTGTTTGACGCTTTTTACGGCTGGCACAAATGGTATCACGAAGAGCGCAAGCCTGATAATTGTCCGATTGTGGCAACAGTTCACCCATGGGAAACTGGGCGCGACAATTGCCCGGATTGGGAACTTGGCTTGAATAATATGAGCGTTGATCCAGATCTTGAAGCATATACACGCATGGATACCGTTCATGCGGATGCCAATGAACGGCCCAGCAAAGAGCAATATGATAAATATCTCACCATTGTAAAATTTGGCCGCGATCATAATTGGGATCAAAAGACGCTGACCAATGAAGGGCCATTTTTAATGGCCGATCCTTGTATCCATTTTATCCTGCTCCGTGCGGATCGCGACTTATTATGGCTGGCGCAGCAATTTGGCAAGACAGACTATATCAAAGAAATCGAAACCTGGATTGCGGACGCTGAGAAAGGGTCTGAATATCTATGGAACCCGAAAATCAAGGCCTATTGCGCGCGCGATGTGAAAACCGGTGAGTTCTCGGATGGCTTTTCAAATGCCAGCGCACTTGCGTTTTATGCTGGTGTTGGCTCAGAAGAACAGATGTCTGACACGATTGCCAACATGCAACGTGTCCAAGAAAAAGTTAAATTCATGATCCCAAGCTGGGATCCGGATGCGCCAGATTTTGAACCGCAGCGCTATTGGTGTGGTCCAGTTTGGCCGCAAATGAATTACATGATCTCGCTCGGTTTGAAAGAGCAGGGATTTGATCGAATGGCAGAAAGAATTAGATCTGATTACGCAGCGGTAATCGAACAATCTGGTTTTTATGAATGCTTTAATTCCGTAACAGGTGAAGGTTGCATCGGAAGACAATTTTCGTGGACAGCCGCTTTGTGGCTAGCATGGATTTCACCAAGTAAGAACGCCATCGCGGCATAGGAGATACCATGGGATCTATTCGTTTAGATGCAGTTGAAAAATGGTTTGGTAACCTGCAGGTCATCAAAGGCATTGATCTTGAAATCAACAATGGCGAATTTGTCATTTTTGTCGGACCATCAGGCTGCGGGAAATCAACATTATTGCGCATGATTGCCGGTCTGGAAGAAACCAGTCGTGGTAAAATCTTGCTTGATGAAAACGACGTGACCGATCGCGTACCAAGCGAACGTGGCCTTTCAATGGTGTTTCAATCCTATGCGCTTTATCCGCATATGAGTGTGCGCGAAAATGTTGGCTTTGGTTTAAAAACAGCCGGCGCACCAAAATCGGAAATTGACGAAAAGGTCAATCACGCTGCAGAAATTCTCGAGCTTGGCGCTTATCTGGATCGCAAGCCAAAAGCACTTTCTGGTGGCCAAAGACAGCGTGTTGCCATTGGCCGCGCGATTGTTAGAGAACCAAAAGGCTTTTTGTTTGACGAACCGCTTTCAAACTTGGATGCGGCATTGCGTGTGCAGATGCGTTTTGAAATTGCCAAGCTGCATGACACGCTAAAAACAACCATGATCTATGTGACCCACGACCAAGTGGAAGCAATGACGCTCGCTGACAAAATCGTCGTTCTAAAAGACGGTTTGATTATGCAAGTCGGTTCCCCGCGTGAGCTTTATGAACGGCCTGATAATCTATTTGTCGCGCAATTTATCGGAAGTCCGAAAATGAATGTCATGCCGTGCAGCGCTGACGGTGCGAAATTTAAGTTGCCCGGACAGGGAAGCGCAGCTCACGGTTTGAGCGGAGATGTCTCCAATCTTGATAAGCTCGGTGTAAGACCAGAACATATTAAGCTTGGCGATAAAAAAGGTGCACATTGTTCGGGCATGGTTGAAGTCGCTGAATATTTAGGTTCCGACACCTTCCTTTACATCAACGCCGGTGAGCTTGGCACCATTGTTGTGCGCACCAATGATGTGGGCGCTGAGATCAAAGGACAGGAAGTGCATTTGCATTTTGATCCGGATCGGCTTTATTTCTTCGGCTCGGACGAGCAAGTAATCAGATAAAAAAGCATTGCGCCCAAACGGGCGCAATCATTCTTTTCTCGATCAATATTTCAGATTATTTCGTATTCGTTACAAATAAGCTGGCACACAAACTTTGCCGTCAAATAGCTTTCGCGATGTGCGCAATAATCCAGCTGAACGCAAATCAAAGCCTTGCTGACCGACATCATAATCAAAGATCACATCAATTGATCCTGTGGGGTGTTCGATATTGATCTTAACCGGATTTCCTTTAGGGATTTGTGCTAACCCTTGCGCGACTGTGCCATCCGCCAATAGACAAGAACCCGTACATATTGAACCCGTTACGGCAAAGGCCGGATGCGCTGTCCAGGGCATAAAATAACGCGCGGCGACCGCACCGCCATCCCTCGGCTCAGCAAATAAGCCAAATTTGGGAACCACAGATTTTGACACATCGCCCAAACCCATTTGCTCACCTGCCTTGATGCGAAGCGGTTCAATCATTTCAAATAATTTCTTATTTGCATCGAGCTCCTCACGGCTTTCATAACCGGTAATGCCAAAATCAGCGGCGCGGCCAATCACCATAGGCATAGCAACATCAATACAGGTGAGCTCAATACCATCGATCACATCTATCGAATTGCCTGTTGGGAATAATTGTCCGGTTTTCGATCCCACAACATCCTTAAAGTTTAACACAATGGGAGCTGCGGTCCCGGGCACGCCATTAACGCTCGCCTCGCCCTGATAATTCACATGTGCGTCTTCATTGTTCGACGGCGTTTCAACAATGGCTTCAACGCGCGCACCTGTATTGGTGCTTAAGATCTTAACCGCCGTTGTCTCACCTTGAATGGGCATGAGACCAAGCTCAATCGCAGCTGGTCCAACGCCCGCTAAAATATTGCCGCAAGTCGGCGCGTAATCGACAAGCTTTTCTTCAACAGACACTTGCGCAAAAAAGTAATCGATGTCTGCCCATTCGTCATCAGATGGAGATAGCATGGCAACTTTGGTTGTGACCGCATTGCCACCACCAATACCATCAATATTCAGCGAATGACCGGCACCTACGGCTGCAATTAAAACTTCTGACAATTCATCTAAATCTTCGGGCAGATCTTTACGATTAAAATATGGTCCTTTGGATGTGCCACCGCGCATGAGGACACAAGGGATTTCACGTTGCTTCATGATTAAGCACCCCCTAATGGCCATGGCAATTCAACATAGTCTTGCAGAAGACCCGGAGGAAAATCGCGATTTAAAGTCCAAGCCATAAAGCAAATGAAAGCAATGCCAATTGCCGTTAGAATTGCAGACTTACTCCAGTTTTCACCAGCACGAATTCTAAAGAAGCTAATGAGGAAGATTGCCAGCGCGATGATGAACCCAAACAAGCCACTTAGAATAAGTAAGCCGGCAAACCATGCGAGCGTTGGCCATAGACCATGGGCTGCATCTGCATCATCACCATCAGCCTCGCGATCCGCAAAGACCATATCCGTTTCCGGTTGTCTGATCATGCGCACAAGCAGAACGAGACAGCAGATGATCGCCACGATTGAGACAACCATCGGGATGATTTTATCGCCCATCAAGCGGTCACTGATTTGCGAGGCATTCCAATAAGTCACGATGAAATAGCCCATGATGAGGCTGAGGAAAATAAACGGCGCACGTTTGGAACCGTATTTGACATCACCTTCTGCAAGGATCGATTTAGCCTGACGAATGCCAACGGCAACTGAGACAACCGTGATGACCAATAGGATCAACACAATTGGGCTGAAGATGTATTCAAGCCCTGCTTCCATGCTTTCGCGGAAACGAAAACGCGCAATCTGAAACGCCTGATTGGTAAATTTCTCAACTGGGTTCGACAAAACAAACCCGATAAGGAAAGCTGGGCGTGACCAGTCAAACCGGCGGAGGAATATGCCCAACAATCCTATACCAAACAATGCGACGAGATCGGCGAAATTTTGCCCAGATTGAAATGCTGCAAACGAGATGAGCATGAACAAAAATGGCGCCAGCAAGGTAAATCGAATTGTCGTGAGTTTTGCGATCATGCCAGACGAGGCAATGCACATAACTGTGCCCACTACATTGGCAAGCGCCAGCAGCCAAACAATTGAATAGGTGAAGTTGAGATTGTCCTTGAGCATAGACGGGCCAACTTCAATGGAACCTGAACCTAACAGCGCAACAGCGCCGATAAAGATCGCCATGGAACCAGAACCTGGAATGCCGAATAAAAGCGTTGGGACAAGACCGCCACCTTCTTTGGCATTATTTGAGCTTTCAGGCCCGATTACTCCGCGGACTTCGCCATTACCAAATTTCGATTTGTCTTTGGTGGTTTGCACCGAATGACCATAGGCGATCCAATCGACCACTGAGCCACCCAGTCCGGGAATAATGCCCACAACAACACCAATGATTGAGCAACGGACCGAAAGCCAGATATTGGCCCACCAATCTTTCACACCTTCAAACCAACCTGCTCCAAGGGTGGCTGATTTCGAGATGGCACGATCCTGTCTTAGAAGCGAAATAATTTCGGGAATCGCAAAAATCCCTAAACCCACGATAACCAATTTCAAGCCATCAGTTAGATAGGGGATATCATAGCTGGCCATACGCAGACTTCCGCCCGCATCGGCTTCACCAATCGTGCCAACAGCCAGACCAAGGCCCGCAGCAGCAATTCCTTTAATTGCGACGCGCCCCGCAAGGATTGCCACCATGGAAAGGCCCAAAATGGTGATCATCAACATTTCGGGTAGGCCAAATGACAATACGATCGGTCGCGCAACCAGAATAAAGACTGTTAGAAACGATGCGCCAATTAAGCCACCAAATAAAGAGGATGCAAAGGCGGCAGACAAAGCGCGTGCTGCTTCACCGTTTTTTGCCATAGGAAACCCATCCAGCACGGTCGCTTGCGAGGCTGATGAACCGGGAATGCCCATCAAAACAGAGGCAAACGTATCTGAGGTTGGCACAACAGCGACCATACCGATCATCAATGCGAGGCCCAAAATTGGGTCCATGCCAAACATAAAAGGCAACAGAAGAGATAGACCTGCAATGCCGCCCAAACCGGGGAACACGCCAATACATAAACCCATCACCACGCCAAGGACGAGATATCCAAGCACGATGGGTTGAAGTATAAGCGCAAATGCGTCGCCAAGGGCTGGTAACGCCTGAGTAAAGACGTCCATAACAACCTCCAATAAAGCAGAATGTAAATTACAAAATCGGCCCCGCTGAAATCAGGAACAACGGGGCCTGAATTGTGAGCTGTTAGTTCAGCTCAACACCATAGGCATCTTTCAGCCAAGTGGTGACAAAGGCCTTGGCTGAATCCGGCACAGTTGTTGCCACACCAAGCGCTTGGGCTGCTTCCGCACCCACATACATTGGATATTTACCAACGCGTTTTGCTGAGATCTCTGCAAAATCAGGACGGGCTTTCACGGCTGCAAATGCAGTCACAAATGCATCAATCACGGCTTGATCCGTACCTGCAGGCAGGAAGGCGATTTTCTGTGATGGGAAACCTGCCACAAAGAAGGCTTTCCACGCATCCCATGCTTCACCTGAAGTTTCGCAGCCATCTGTAGCTTCGCAAACTTCTTTAAATGTTGGCATATCCGGGAATGTCGGATCACGAACGATGTTGCCGTCGCTATCCAGTGAACCCCAGGACATCATTGGAACAGCTGTACCTGCTTCAACAAGCGGCATAGAGCCACCGAGATAGCCAGATGTTGTTTGATAATCGATATTGGCTTCGCCACGCTCGAACATCAGGCGGCCATCACCGCGACCTTTGATACCAAAGACCGGCTCAACATTCATGCCAAGCATCTGCCAAGCAAGAAGTGGCACAAGGTCAAGACGTGTTGCGCCTTGTGAGCCATAGATGAAGTTCATGTCTTTTAGACCATTGGCCGAACCATCAAATTTTGCCCCGGCTTCCGCATTTAAATACGCAACACCACCGGTTCCCGTTGCCATAACAGGGTTCCAGTCTTTGTACTCATATTTTACACGTGGATCACCCAACAAATAAGGAAATTGAGTTGAACCCGATGAGCCGAACATCACTGTTCCGTCGCCATCTTTTTGCTGTTGGAACCAGTTCGCACCTTTGGTTGAACCTGCACCCGGCATGAACTTTACAACAACTGTTGGTGCACCAGGTAGCGCTTCTGAAAGTAATGGAGCAAAGAAGTTTGCCCATTTAGCAGAACCGCCAGTTTCAGAAAATGGAATGGTCCATTCAATAGTTTTGCCTGACATATCCATAGCGTTTGCAGATGTTGCCATTGAAAGCGCAATCGCAGCCGCAGACGCAGTCAGAGCGAATTTAGATAGAGTTTTCATATATTCCTCCCAAGAATTAATCTCTACGGCAAACGCAAAGGCGCAATGAACCGCAGGCAACGTGTATTTCTCCCAAATACTATGTTGACAAATGTAGGAGTAAATGGCGAACCTTTCATCCAGCTTTCAAATTGAAAGTTTTTTAAATTGGGCATTGGGAACACGATGAGAATAGCGGTTGTAGAAGACAATAGGCCATTAGCAGATGGGATTGCGCGCGCTTTTCGCGATGATGGTCATGGCGTGGATGAACTTTATGATGGATCATCGGCGAGCCAGTTTTTGTCTCAGGAAACGGTTGATCTCATTATCTTGGATATCAATCTTCCAGGCAGGTCCGGCTTGGAAGTTCTAAGTTCTTTGAGGCGGCAAAATATTCAAACACCGATTCTTATGCTGACAGCCAAAGACACAATTGACGATAAAATTGGCGGGTTGGATCTGGGCGCTGATGATTATATGACAAAGCCGTTTGATCTTGCTGAACTCAAAGCAAGGGCACGTGCATTGTTGCGGCGATCTGATAAAGATATCGCAAAAGTAATGCAATTTGGTGCGATTGAATTTGATGTAACCGCGCGAGAAATTAAACTTCACGGCGAAGAACTAGATCTTCCTCGACGTGAATTCGCCTTGGCTGAAATATTGCTTAATCGTCGCGGTCATGTGATTTCAAAACAGCAGATTATCACACACCTTTATGGCGCTGGGGCTGATGTCGAGGATAGCACGGTAGAACTCTATATCCATCGACTTCGGAAAAAATTTGGTGATCATGGCGGCTTTATCAAAACCGTCCGCGGACTTGGTTATTGCTTTAAGGAATCGTCATGACTTCGATCCGCAGACGGTTATTACTCTGGCTAATTATTCCGCTAACAGCAGTTGCTGTGATTGTGTCTTTGGAAACATTTATCTCCGCGCGCAAGATCTCAAATGATCTGCATGATAAAACACTGCTCGCAGCGATGTTAACGATCTCCGAGCATGTTGTTGCATCCAATGGAACGCTGCTCGCGGAACAAACTTTGAAGGTTTTGACCGAAAATTTAGGCGACGAATTTTTCTATCATGTGCTGGGCCCCAATGGCGCATTTGTAACAGGTTATAGTGGCTATCCCAGATTGCCGGAGGGAACCGAATTAGAAGATGGCGTGCCTATTTTCTACGATGGTGTTTATCAAGGGAACCCTGTCCGCGTGACGATTATACGACAATTGTTATCGGGGCGCGATCTCAATGGTTGGACAACCATCACCACCTGGCAGGAAATCACCCAACGCGCTGATTTGACCCTTAGCTTATTTGGCCGTTCGTTGATTCGCCTCATGGCATTGGTGATCGCAGCAGGCGTAATCGTTTGGTTTGCGGTATCGCTCGGCTTGCAGCCATTACGGCGCTTGCAACAAGCGATTGACAGTCGCACGCCTTTAGATTTGACCCCAATCAAGCGATCCATGCCAATTGAGTTAACCGGCATCGTGTCTTCGATGAATGATTTGTTTGCGCGCGTGGCGAGATCCAAAGCTAATCGCGAACGCTTTATCGGCGATGCAGCACATCAGTTGCGAAATCCAATTGCAGCGTTAAAGGTCCAAGCTGAAGTCGCGCTGCAAGCCAAAGATGGCAAAGCAAGAAATCAAAGTCTGAAACAGGTTGTGAATGTCAGCGATCAAACCAGCCAGCTTGTTAGTCAAATGCTCACCAATGCACGTGCAAACGCGATCGAAAAAGATGCCGGTGAAACATTTGATCTCTCGGAACTAACTCTGGATGCTGCAAGATCTGTCGCATCAAAAGCAATCGACAAAGATCAGGATTTTGAAACCGATGTATTGGAAGGCATCATGCTCAAAGGCGATAAGGTTTTAATCCGAGAAGCCGTTGTGAACCTGATCGACAATGCTGTGAAATATTCACCAGAGCGCGCGCAGGTTTCAGTATCACTGTCGTCAAATGAAGACGAAATTTCAATCAATGTCAGCGATAACGGTGAGCCGATCACAGAAGAAGAATTCTTCCGTTATTGCCAGCCGTTTTTTACCGATGACAGGGCGCAATCCGGTTCAGGGCTTGGTTTGGCGATTGCAAAAGATGTGAGCGCCAATCATGGCGGTTATCTATCAAACATCACGCACGAGAATGGAGAAGGAAAAACCATCTCCATCATATTACCGACGCAAAAGTGATCGCAAATTACTTTTGAAAGCGATCAGATAATTTTGCTGGCAAACCCAGAACATCGAGATCTCTATGGGAGAATTTTTTGTTTCGCTCAAATGCATTTGTCATGTTTTGTGCGGCTCTGATTTGGCTGAGGAAATTTAATTGTCTCATATTTACTCTCCTTTTGATGCCTGAAAATATATCATAGTACACAGCACTTAAGGTGTGCGTTTTCGATATATCAGGCATGCTCTTGTTTGATAGATTGCGCTGCGCCGTAACCCGCGCGTCGCCCAAAGACGGCGCCTGATGTTAAGCCGGAACCGCCCGGATATCCGTTGAAAAATACACCGCCGACAAGTTCACCACAGGCAAACAAACCTTCAATAACATCGCCATTTTCTTTCAGCACATTACCTTGCTCATTCACTTTCAAACCGCCATAGGTGAATGTGATCCCGCAGGTCACGGGATAGGCCTTGTAAGGTGCCTGATCAAAGGATTGCGCCCAATTTGATTTCGCAAGTTCAAGACCACTTGTCCCCTTGCCATCTTTAATTGTTGGATCAAATGGTGTGTTTTGATCAACGGCGCTGTTGAAATCTTCGATGGTTTGAAGTGCTTGCTGTTTATTCTCAATACCATCGAGTTTTTCCACCAGTGCATCCAAAGTATCTGCCTCAACAAAATGGGCATCGTGGAATGTATATTCGCCGTAAAGAAGATCATCGGTTTTTGCGTCGAAAATTTGCCAGGCAAAATGTCCCGGTTGTTCAATGATCGCGCGGCCGAATTGTGCATAAGTGTAATTGCGAAAATCGATCCCTTCGTCGACAAAACGCTCACCATTGGCGTTGAGCATGATGCCAAGGAAATAGCAGATCTTGCGGTAATTCTTGCGCTCAAAATGCGGGATCTCAAGATTGCCAAAATCCTTCATATGCAAGTCCATCGGTGTTGCATGACATCCCTGATAAAAGCCATATTCAGATGCGCCAAGATCCAGCGCCATTTTCAAGCCTTGCCCGGTATTTAAGGGCGTACCGCGAACTTTCGCCTGATCCCAATCAGAACCGATATATTTTTTTCTCAGTTCAGGGCTTGCCTCAAATCCACCGGAGCCGAGAATAATTGAACCGGCAAATAACTCGTCTTGATTGCCATCTTTATCCTCAACGCGAATGCCAACCACTTTGCCTTGGTCAGTTATGAGTTCAATGCCCGCACAATTATATTTAATGCGACCACCTTTCTTTAAAAAAACCTCAAGTTCAGCATCAACCAGACCAACACCTTCGCCATCAGCGCAAAGGGTTAAGCCACCCCAGAAAACAAACCGTCCGTCTTTTTCAAATGATTGGCGCTCATAGATCGGTTCAAATTTTATGCCGTTCTCGGCCAGCCACAGCATGGTTTCATAAGAGTGATCGATCAGAATATTCTGCTCAACGGATAAGTCTCGCCCGTCATTAAATCCCAAAAGATCAGAGCGGAACTTATCTGCTGTATAAGATCCAAAATCGGTATTTGACAGACGGCGGTCATCAGGATTTTTCAACAACGGCATTAAGTCATTATTTGAATTATAGACAAAGCGCATGGCGCCAGCGGTATATTTTGAATTCCCGCCCGCCAATGCTTCATCACCCTTTTCGATGACGAGCACATCTGCGCCTTTTTCAAGCGCTGCGATTGCGGCACATAATGCGGCATTGCCTGATCCGACTACAATGATATCGGCAGTCTTGGTCATTTTTTATAAACCTCGGGATTAATCATATTAATAGGTTCTCCAGCTGCATAAGCGATGATCTGATCATAGATATCGCTAAACTGAAGTTCGTATTCGTCTTCCGTCACAAAGCCGATATGGGGTGTCGACAATACATTGGGATGAGCTGCAAGCGGATCATCTTTCCAAGTGATGGGTTCTTTATCAAAGACATCAATGGCTGCCAATCCAGGGCACCCTTGATTGAGTGCTTCGAGCAACGCGCCAGATTCCAAAAGGCCGGCGCGAGATGTATTGATAAAGAGTGCATCTTTGCGCATTTTTGAAAAATCATCGGCGGTAATGATGCCCTTTGTGTTAGGTTTCATCCGCACATGAACGGAAATAATATCCGGCTTTGAAAAGAACTCAGCACGTGAAGATGCGATGTTTTTTCCATCATTGATAAGGCGGTTCTGGCCAGCTTCTGATGCCCACCAGATCACATTCATGCCAAAGGCTTGGGCGATATGCTCAACGCCCTTTGCAATGCGGCCATACCCATAAAGCCCCAGCGTTCTACCTTGTAAGGTGCGGCCCACACCCATCTGCCAATGACCATCTTTAATCGAAGCATTTTGCTGGGGGATCTGACGATATGATGCCAAGATCAACGCCCAAACATGCTCGACCGTGGCATAAGATGGCGTACCTACATGCATATTTGAGCACAGAAGTACGTTGTTCTTCGTGCAGCCATCCACATCCACATGCGGATAAATACTTCGCTGGCTAATTAGTTTCAATTTTGGCAACTTATCCAATAAGTTAGCAGTGATTTGAGTACGTTCGCGAAAGAGCACCAACGCATCCATATCAATCAGACGCTCAGCCAGCTGATCAATATCTTCGACATGATCGTTAAACACGGTGACATCGTGATCGCGAAGTTTTTCAAACGAAGGTAGCTTGCGCAGCGTGTCGAACCAATCGTCTAGAATTGCAATTTTCATTTTGGTTTAATGACCTTTTTGGATGAGTTCTGTTGTCTCTGCTTCCAGCACTGCAAGCGCGGATGCTATTTTTTGGCGCTGCCCCAGCAAATAATTAAACTCACAATCGCAGAGAGCAATGGGTGTTGGATAATTGCTGATTTCGTGCGCCAAGATTTTTCGCGCCACAGTCAGCTCGGCTTTGGCTAGCGCCAGACATTCTTCTGTCGTCGTCACATCACTTTGCATGAACAGCTCCTTTCCAATGGGTGAGTTTTTAGAGTGTAGCGGGTGACATTATAGACAATCATCATCATTAGAGATATTATATGAAATATGTAAAATTCATATTTTTTGGATATGGTTATGGAATTACGACATCTGCGCTATTTCAAAGCAGTCGCCGAAGAAGAGCATATCACGCGCGCTGCTGAGAAGCTTGAGATGCAGCAACCGCCACTCAGTTTGCAAATTAAGGCGCTGGAGGAAGAGCTGGGTGTTCAGCTTTTTCGCCGTTTGCCACGCGGCGTAGAGCTCACCGAAGCTGGCAAAGCCTTCTATTCAGATACTGAAAGATTATTGGATGATTTGGATCGGGCGATTTCTAAAACACAACGCATTGAGCGCGGTGAGCAAGGTTCCGTCACGATCGGGTTCACGAGCTCGGTGATTTTTCATCCATCGACGAAATTATCCATCCAGAACTTCAGAGAGCAAAATAGCGAAATTGAACTGAACCTGACAGAAGATGGCTCCGCCGAGCTTGTGCGCGATGTAGCAGAACAAAAGCTCGATGCGGCCTTTATCAGAACCAACATCTCGCATGTTGAAAATGTGAAAACATATAAACTTGCGGATGAAGAAATTATGTTGGCCATGCCTGTTGGTCATCCGCTCTTGGCATTTAGCAAAATATCCGCAGCTCAAATGGTTGAGCATCCGTTGATCTTGTATCGGCGTTCCTCTGGTCCTAGCATCTATGACAGCGTAATTTCCGCGCTGAATAAGAGCGATTCCTCACCAAATATCATTCAGGAAGCGCCGCGAGTTGGGGCAGCGCTTAATCTCGTCGCCACTGGCATGGGGATAAGCTTTGTGCCCGCGTCGCTTTCCAATGCGCATTCGGAAGATGTGCGTTATCGACCCATTGATATTGATCCACCTCTGACAGCGTCCATTTTGTTGGCGTGCCGGAAGAATGAAAGCGCGGTGTCCGTTCGTTCATTCATAAATATGGCAAGAAAAACGTTTAGCTGATCGCGCCCCAATATTAAGAACGCAATTGCGCAATAATGCTTTCAATTGTTTCGACGATGGCTTGTGAATGGGCCACATTTGATGCTGATCGTTCGGGACTTGCAAAGCGTCTTGCATCATTATCAAAATATTTGCCAGACGCATTGGCGAACTCATCAGATAATGCAGCACGACACAAAATATCAGCGCCAATACTTAAATCATGCCCCTCAACACCGAAACCTTCCTTGACCATCTTGCTCGCCAGTAATGATCCAGGGTTCACCGCGACGAAGAGAGGACCATTTGGCAATTTTTTTGCTAGCTCTTGTGTCCAGATGGTGATTGCAAGCTTGCTTTGCGCATAGGCTGACATTGCGTCCAACTGCACGCCGCCTCTAAGAGCATCAATATCAACGGGCGCTTGCGCGGCAGATGATAAATTAATCACGCGACCATCTTCTGGCATGATGGGCAGGAGCTGTTGAGTGAGCGCATAAGGCGCGATGGTATTGACCATAAAACGAGTATCAAGCCCATCTTTTGTCGTTGTGACAGGCGTTTTGAATATGCCAGCATTATTGATGATAATATCGATTTTATCGTGTTTTTTAAGGATCTCTTTTGCCATTTGATCAACATCATCAAGCGATGACATATCTGCCAGATATGTTTGTGTATCCCGGCCAATTTGCAGCGCAACGTTCCGCAATTTATCTTTGTTTCGGCCATGCAATAATATGATGTTTCCTTCAGCTGCGAGCATCCTAGCTGTTTCAAAACCAATGCCATCGGTGGCACCTGTGATTAGAATTATTTTGCTCATATCATTATTCCTCATGTGAGAAGTTTGGTAGAATGTCTGATGCCAATTGTTTCATTGTCTGTTCGACATCATTGTTGTTAAAACGCAGATTAAGCGCGACATGATTGACACCGATATTTTCAAGTGAACTGAGATATTCGATTAGGTATTTTGAACCGGATCGAAAGCCCAAATGAATGGGATGCGACTTCGTGTCCGGATTTTCTGCCAGATCAATATAAAGCGACTGCATGACAGGCTTATTTGGTAAGTCGAATGATTTGATCCCCGCACGGTATTTATCAATGATATGTGCCTGTGCATCGACATTGTGCGGATAGGTCATCCAACCATCGCCATTTTGTGCAATCCAATCCGGATGTTGTTGGCTGCCACCCGTGATCAATAACGGCAATTGCCCGGATGAAGGTTTTGGCAACATATCAATGCCACCAGAGACTTCACCATAGGCATTTGCAAAATGCGGCCGGGAACTTGCCATCTGGCGAATATAATCGACACTTTGCCGGAACCGCTCACCGCGATCCTCAAATGTCATATTCATAGCGGGATATTCTTCAGGCCTATCTCCTGAAGCAATACCCAAAAGAAGCCTGCCTCCGGAAAGAACATCAGCGCTTGCTGCGGCTTTAGCAACTTGAGCCGGATGCCTTAAAGGTAAAACAATGCTGGCGACACCAAGGGCGATTTTGTTTGTTTGGGCGGCTAAATATCCAAGATAAACAAATGGATCATAAAGCTGGCCTGCATCCCCGAAGGTCGGTACATTAAATGGCACATCTCGCAACCAAACGGAGGAGAAGCCCAACGCCTCAGCCAGTTGAATACGTTCGATATGCCGATCCATATTAGCAACGGGATTATTTTGATGCGCTTCGAGCGGAACGACCAAACCAAGTGATAGTCTGTCGGGTTTGAAAACGCGATTATATGCGCTGTTCATAACCTAAAATGAATTGGTCCTTATATCGTCCATGATAATCTTATCTTTCAATGGGTTTGCCGGCACATGATGCACCGGCAAACAATTGATCTTTGTTCTTTTCTCAAACCTTTAAGAGGCAAGATCATCCTTGCCTTCAATCAGAAAATGCACGCTGTTTGATCCGGCTGTGCGTTCTTTAAGATGGGGAACATATTCCGGGTCAGACATGAAGGATTTGGCAGCGTCGGCTGATGGCCATTCAATGACAATGCGCAGGGCTGCTTCGCTTTTAGCGCCCTCTATTTGCTCATGCGTAGATGTGCGCGCTAAGTATTTCCCACCATATTTCGCAACCAATTTGTTGGCCGGTTCAATGTAGCCTGGGATCCATTCATCTGTTGTGGGCGTAACGGCAAGTACAGAATAATAAGTCATATAATTGTTCCAAAATCTAAACTGAGACTTTCTCTTGTGGCTCAGCTGGTTAATTCCAAGGGCTATCTGCTATTCAAAACGGGATTGCTTGAACGCCAATTCATCCCCAAGAAACAAATAGATTATCTTTGAAAATTGTATAAGATAGCCAAATACGATTTCATAATTCGGATTTTAAATATAATATGGATTTAGACGGCGTACGACTTTTCGTTCTTTCAGCTGATTTGCTCAATATCAGCGCTGCGGGTCGCACTTTAGGCTTGGCGCCATCGGTGGCCAGTGCGCGTTTGGCGAAATTGGAAACTGAAATGGGCGCTGATCTGTTGCATCGCTCCACCCGGAAGGTGTCTTTATCTATTGAAGGGGCTAATTTTTTACCCTATGCGCGCGAAATCATTGCGCAGGAAGACATGGCAAAATCTGCGCTCGGACTGGGCTCGCCGATAGTCACAGGCACCATTCGATTTGCGGCACCCAGCACCTTTGCGCAAATCTATATATGCCCGCTCATTCCAAAATTCTTGTCGTAAAACCCGCATCTTGATTTGGATCTGCGCTTGTCTGATTCTCAATTCGATCTCATTGAGGGCAGCTTTGATCTGGCATTGCGCAATATCGAGATCAGCGATTCAAGTTTAATGGGGCGAAAACTTGCAGATGACAGGCGTGTCCTATGTGCATCTCCCACTTATATTAATGAATATGGTAAACCGGAAATAGTTGAAGATCTCAAAAATCATCAGATCATATCATTCCGAGATAACTCACCCAAAACTTTGATCAATCAATCTGGCGAGAAAATAGACATTCCATCTAACAATGACAAAAGAAATGTCATTATAGATGATGGCTTGAGTTTGAAAGTCACTACGCAGGCGGGGGCAGGCATATCTATCAACTCTTTGTGGAGTGTGGCATCGGCCCTTGAAGACGGCAGTCTTATTAGAGTGTTGCCAGAATATGTATTAGCCGATCAAACCGCTTTGTGGCTGATTTATCCAAAATCTAACGTACTGACCGCAAAGGTCAGAGTTCTGATTGATTTTTTGATCGATGAGATCAAAAAGCCCTTGAAACGTCTCAATCATAAATTTGCGTAACAAGACAGTTGCAATTTTTGTTCGCATAGAAAAATCCCGTCGTCAAACTTTCATATTTCTGACACACGCAAGCAACAAACTATCGTTTTAAGTGCGTCTAGTCCGTGTCAGTTCATTGATGAAATCTCATCCGTAATGAGAGCTGCGTTCAATCCATGCTGCGCTGACAAATTCAGTGAAACCAAATACACCAAACTATTTATTTTGAGGAGCTCTTCGCCATGAGCGAGAACATAGAAAACGCAGAAATTACATTTGATGATTTCGACGAAATGATCAATCCATCACCTGAGGTGACAGATTTTGATAGTGTCGTGGAAGAATCTATTAGCCGCCGCGGTTTTTTAGGTGGCGTTCTGGCATTTGGTAGTTTTGCTGTTATGAATTCTGGATTTGTTGGCGAAGCCAAGGCTGCAGATAATCGATTTGCATTTGATCAAATTGCGATCAGCACGGAAGCTGCGATCAAAGTTGCACCAGGCTATAAGTCAGAAGTTGTTGTTCGTTGGGGAGATCCACTCTTCTCCGATGTTCCTGAATTTGATCACGCAACACGCGGTACAGCTGAAAGCCAAGCGCGTGCTTTTGGTGACAATATCGATGGCATGGAAGTTTTCGCCCATGATGGCAAATTGATCTATGTGGCCAATAATGAATATACCAACCGCTCCATCATCTGGGGCAATAATCCAGATGGCAAAGCTGCAAACGACGATGACATTGCCAAAGGTAAGATGGCACACGGCCTAACAGTTGTTGAGATCGCCAAAGGTGAAAATGGCTGGGATATTGTCAAAGATAGCCCCTATAACCGCCGCATCACACCAGATACTGAGATGGCTTTGACAGGCCCGGCTGCTGGTCATGACCTTGTAAAAACAGACGCTGATCCAACAGGCACCGTCTCTTTGGGTACATGGAACAATTGCGGGAACGGCATGACACCTTGGGGCACTTACCTGGCATGTGAAGAGAACTTTAACGGCTATTTCTCTGCAAGTGATGAAGACCATAAAGTCTCCGCCGAACTCAAGCGCTATGGCGTGTCGTCAAAAGACTGGGGTTACGGCTGGGCGAAAATCGATGATCGCTTTAATGTTCAGAAGAACCCAAATGAGCCAAACCGCGCAGGTTATGTGGTTGAACTTGATCCACGCGACCCAACGTCAACGCCGAAAAAGCGCACAGCGCTTGGTCGTTTCAAACATGAAAACGCTGAAGCTGTTGTCAATAATGATGGCCGCGTTGTGATTTATATGGGTGATGATGAGCGCGGTGAATTTTTATATCGTTATGTCTCGGATGGTGTTTTCGCGCCTGGAGCTGATACAGATGATTTGATGGAAAATGGCACGCTTTATGCAGCCAAATTCGATCCTGCTGGTTCTGGTAAATGGCTTGAATTGTCCCCGGAGGCAACCGGCATGTCCAAAGCTGAGATCTGCATTCACACGCGTATCGCCGCTTCAAAAGTAGGCGCAACAACGATGGACCGTCCGGAATGGGTCACCTCAAATCCGAACGCGTCGGAAGTTTATTGTGCGCTCACGAACAACAAGAACCGTGGTATTAAACCAAATGCAGGTGGTGACCTTACTCCTGTTGAAGGCCCGAACCCACGCGAGGGCAATCCTTATGGTCAGATCGTACGTTGGAAACCAGCTGGCTCTGATCATACAGCGGATACATTTGCCTGGGATTTATATTGCTTGGCGGGCAATCCAGACGTGCATGATGATGCGCTTGCGGGCTCACCCAATATTAATGCGGACAATATGTTCAATTCACCCGATGGCTTGAAGTTTGATTCAAACGGTCTTTTGTGGATCCAAACAGATGGCAATTACAAAAACGAAGAGAACTTCGCCGGTCACGGTAATAACCAAATGCTGGCAGGCGATCCGGTAACGGGTGAAATTCGCCGCTTCCTTGTTGGCCCAAAAGAATGCGAAGTCACCGGGCTCACATGGTCACCTGATCGTCGCACAATGTTTGTTGGCATTCAACATCCGGGTGAACGCGGTGACAGCCATTGGCCAGAAGGTGGTGATGCTGTGCCACGTTCCGCATTGATTGCTATTACCCGCGAAGATGGCGGCTTGGTGGGTTAATTCCACAATCACTCAAAAAATATGCCGGCTAAGTTATCTTAGCCGGCACGTTTAACGAGTACTAAATCCAAGAAAAATCAAGTTTGCCTCTGGGTTTCCAGCCCAGTGATTTCAGTCGTGTACAATCCATGGCATTATAGTGATCGGCGTTTGCGCGAACCGGAAGATAATCTTTGCTCAATTGCTTCACATCCGCATAGGTTTCCCACAATTCACGACGATCGAGCAAGATATCAGAGACATTGAAGATTGGCGCAATTTCCTCAGATGCTGCACGTCTGATGTCATCTGCTGATGCATCCAGCAAAAGTCCCACAGCATTGGCGAGATCCTCGCCATAAACTTCAGTACCGACCCTTGGTGCTATCTCTTTGCCATTGTCAAAATCATGAAATAACTCCGTCCATTTATGTTTAAGTGGCCGCTTGGCGGGGCCATAAACGCCTGTTGCGCGCAAAATGATGGGAAGAAAATTCTCACCTGCGAGATCTTCAAGCGCGCGTTCGGTTCTAAGTTTCACTTCGCCATAAAGCGTATCTGGTTTGGGTTCTTGTGTTTCGTGTAAATTCACGCCCGGTTCCTGCGTGCCATAAACAGCGCGGCTGGACAGAAATATCGCGCGCGGCACACAAGCAGCTTTCACCGCATTAAACAATTGCATGGAACCATCATGGTTGAGGTGCATAAATGCATCAGGATCATCACCCTCGCCACCACGATATTTTCCGGGTACATGATGAAATGCTGCATGCACAAAACCATCGCAACCTGAAAAAACACTTGGATCATAATCCGTCTGAGACAAAGACATGGATTGAAATAAAACCGGCTTGCTGAAAAAATCTGGTCGTGGGGCTTTGCGACCCAAAATGAGCACTTGGTGGCCTGCTTCTAGGAGCCCCTCCACAATGAAGCGTCCGACATAGCCCGAAGCACCGCTGACGATAATCCGCTTAGCTGTCATTGGTTATTTTCTGTTTGAGGGTTTGGCAAATTATCTATATCCGGAATATCTTTCCCAGAATAATAAGCCCGCCACAAATCAATCAATAGACTCAATTGTTGTGATTTTGGATGCTCGGATTGCCAGGGTTTTTCATATTGATAATGAACAATGTGAACGGATTTCCAATCCCACAATTCTGGCAAATTGAACCAGACATATTGCAGCATGTTGAAGAATACCGGCAGCCCATGCCAGTCTTTAAAGTAATGCTCCAAAAAGCTCTGGTCCGTGCGGCGCCAATAGGCTTCGGGTTGATCAAGTTCTGCGAGCATCGCTTCAAATGTGCGTATCGATGGCGTTGCAACAAACACACCAGAATTTAAGCGATGAAAATCCGCCAAGGTCTCATAAACATTTGGCGCTGCAGAAAATTCAGGATAGCCAAATAGTTTATCAATATTGCGAACGACAATCGTATCTGCATCTAAAAATACCACACGATCATATTCATCCATCTCCCACAATCGAAGCTTGATGAAATTATCCAATGGTGTGTGAAACTGTGGTTTCTCGCCCTTTAAAAAGGGTGATTTTGTATGGATTTTTTTCTTGGCATGACGCTGATTAAACGCCTCTGACATTGGCAAATGAGACACCCGCTGCAATTGCGCCCCAAGCGCGTCCAGTGGTTCAAGAGCGCTTTGCGGAACAGCGTCTGTATATAGCACGACAATCGCAGCTTCAGAGCCCGACAATAAGATAGAGCGGACAAGCGCGACCGCTGCCATGGCATAGTCGCTATTGGTCACCAATGTCACATAGGCATGTTTTTCAGGCATGTTATGAGACAATTTTTAGGCCAAGATTTTCCGGGTCCGTTTCAACGGTTTTGGCAATGTCTTTGGTCCAGGCGGACGCTGCAGGAATACGACTGCGATCGACGCGGTATGAGAATTTCTTCGCCACTTCGAGCACCTCGTCCAACAAACCTTCCTCAAGCGTAATTGGATTTAAACCCAGTTCAAGGAATTGATCGTTCTTCACAACGAGATCGTTTTCAACCGCTTCCTTGCGTGGATTAGGCAGATAAGCGATTTGCGCACCCGTTAGTTTTGAAATCAACTCTGCCAGATCGCGCACGCGATGCGTTTCAGTCATTTGGTTAAAGATGCGCACCTGGTCGCCTGCTTTTGGCGCTTCATCGAGTGCAAGCTCAATACAACGAACTGAATCTTGAATATGGATAAAGGCGCGCGTCTGACCGCCTGTGCCATGGACAGTCAATGGAAAATCGATCGCGGCTTGGATCAGGAAGCGGTTCAAAACTGTTCCATAATCACCGTCATAATCAAAACGGTTGATCAATTGCGGGTGTTTGCGTGTTTGCTCTGTATGCGTCCCCCAAACAATGCCCTGATGAAGATCAGTAATACGCAGCTGGTCGTTCTTCGCATAGAACTGAAACAACAGCTGATCCAGACATTTCGTCATGTGATAGATCGAACCAGGATTGGCCGGATATAAAATATCCTGCTGTTTCACCTCGCCATCCATGGTTTTTATGCCAACTGGTAGATATCCTTCTGGAATAGCGGCGCCAACTGTTGAATAACCATATACACCCATAGTGCCGAGATGCACCAAATGCGCGTCTAGACCAACCTCAACCATCGCGCTTAAGAGATTATGCGTACCGTTGACATTATTGTTGACGGTATAGTTTTTATGCCGATCGGTTTTCATGGAATAAGGTGCAGCGCGCTGTTCGGCAAAATGCACAATAGCGTCAGGACGGTGCTCTGCCAGCCAGTTTTTTAATACATCATAATCTTTGGCAAGATCAATGAGATGAAAATGAATGCGACGGCCCGTTTCAGCATGCCAAATACGTGTGCGTTCCTGAATAGAATCCATTGGGGTCAGCGACTGAACACCCAGCTCTGTATCAATCCAGCGGCGTGAGAGATTGTCGATGATATGAACATCGTGGCCTTTTTCAGATAAATGAAGTGATGTTGGCCAACCCACAAAGCCATCTCCACCAAGAACTGCGATTTTCATATCATTCTCCAATCAGATATTAACAACGCGGTCTCAATAACAGGCTTTTTTGACAGAATGAAGATAGTCACGTCGACAATCTTATTTACAACCCATTATTTGTGGATGGGTAACAGATCGCAACGCGCGCTTTAGACACAACCTCATAATTTTGTGGTGCTAACTTTGAGATTCGACCAAGTGCGCCAACTAAACTTTCAAAAGAAAGGCCCCCAAAATGGAGGCCATTCTAACGTTTGGATTATTGGTCACCTTAGTGATTAAGCCGCTGCAACATTCGCCGCTTCATCCTCGGTTTCAAAATGAGATACATCATTATGAAGAGCCGCAGAGAAACTCCTTAACAAACTTGTCACCTCTGATGTTTTGCGCGCTTCGCCGAGCGTTGACTGCATCAGCTCTTCGATATCATCCACAAGACGTTTTATGGCGGAGATATTTTGCGTATCAGACTTCGACGCTTGGCTTATTTCAGAGATGATTTCAGCCGAATTTTGCGCGACATCTGTGATTTGACCCAGCGAGTTTTTGATCTCATCCATCACAGTTACTCCGCCCTGGATCAAGACATTATTCTCTTTCATGATATCTCCGATTTCCTGCGAAAGATCAGCGACACGGATTGAAAGATCGCGAATTTCCTGTGCAACAACAGCAAATCCCTTGCCTGATTCTCCAGCCCGCGCCGCTTCAACGGCTGCATTAAGCGCAAGAATATTGGTCTGGAACGCAACGTCGTCCACGAGCTCGATAAACTTTTGCGCTTTTTCAGACGATTCTTTGATCTGATGCATGCTTTGTAAAGCAGCATTTGCTTTTTCATGAGACATGCCGGAAAGCTTGCTCGTTTCCGAAGCCGCTAAAGACGCATCCTCTGCATTTTTGGCCGTGCCATAAATTGCAGATTCCATCTCAGTCAATCGTTGGGTGGACTCATTGATTTTAGCGCCTTGAATTTCAGACTGATTTCGTACTTTCGAGGCTGTTTCATCCAACTGACCTGCAGATCCGTCAATTTCTTTTGAACTTGAACTGATCGTATTGATGACTTTCGTCATTTTGGATGTGGCCTCATTATAGGACAGTCTAATATCGGCAAAGTCGCCTTGGGCATCCTGCATCTCGACGGTTTTAAGACGGCCATTTGCAAGCTCTGAGAGGGAGACCTTCATATCCCCCACAACATTTGATGTTGCGTCAAGCAGTCCATTTAAGCCCTCCGAGATGGTTTTGATCACACCCGTTTTGCCTTCAAGATCCATGCGACCTGCGAGCTGACCTTTTCGTGCCGCATCGATGATTTTAGAAATTTGCATAACGGCATGCTTTTCCTGTTCCGCATAGGCCGCGCGTTCGGCAGCATCACGGCTCTTGGCTTTTTCTTCATCCTCCAAATTATTGAGTAGAAGATTAAATAATTCCGCAAGCTCACCAGCTTCATCACCTGGCTCCACCTTTAAGCGCGTGCCAAGATCAGCATCGCCTGTCACCAAAGTTGCAAGCACTTTTTGCAATTCACCCGTTCCCAAAGACGCGCCATGCTCTGCAACATTTAACCCATCATGCTCTTCTTCTTGGGTCACGCGCAATCCAACGACGATATCCACCAATTTAAAGACGATAAATGCAAGTGGGAAAGCCCATGCAAATGCCACTGCGACACCTTGCGCCTGAACGAGGAACTGATCCCAGCGTGTTGCGGCCACAAGATTTTCCTGCGTTGCAAATACAGCCACAAGCAATGTGCCAACCACGCCACCGATCCCGTGAACTGAGACCGCGCCAACGGCGTCATCAAGCTTGAAGAACCTTAGCAAAATTTCTTCGCTGGCGACGACACACATGCCACATAACAGGCCAATAATTGCAGCGCCTTGCGGGTCGACCGCAAAACAGCCAGCCGTAATACCAACTAGACCACCAAGCAAACCATTGATCGAACGCGTTGGATTATAAAGTCCATCGTAAAAACGACCGATAAACATGGCCGCAATACCGCCAAATGCAGCGGCGATGACCGTGTTTGCCACAACACGGGCAAAGTCGGGTGTGCCTGCGGTTGTGGAACCACCATTAAAACCGATCCAACCGACGAGTAGCACAATAGCGCCACCTGCAGATAGCACTGTCGAGTAGCCTTGAATTTCAATCGGTTTTCCATCTTTGCCAAAGCGGCCAAATCGCGCACCCATGACAACAATACCAGCAAGACCAACCCAAGCACCTACGGAATGCACGACGGTGGAACCTGCAAAATCAATAAAGCCAGCATCTGCAAGCCAAGCCGGATTATCGCCTATGAGCAGATTGCCCCATGCCCAATGGCCGTATACCGGATAGATAAATGCGGCGATGACGATGGAAATTAAAAGATAACCGCCAAATTTCATCCGTTCGGCCACTACGCCTGACACAATGGTGGCTGCCGTGCCGACAAACACGGCTTGGAAGACAAAGAATGTATAGGGCCATTCTTCCATCTTGTTGAACATGCCAAGCTCGGACACGCTGCCCAGCCACCCGCTTTCGCTCGCGCCAAACATGATACCAAAACCAAAGAGATAGAATACGACGACTGCAAGGAAGAAATCTGAAATATTCTTCTGCGCAACATTGATCGAGTTCTTTGAACGCACCATACCAGCTTCAAGAAGCAAGAATCCAAACTGCATCATCAACACCAGCGCTGCCGCGGTCATCGTCCAAATATGATCTGAATTTGTTTGTTGCGCTTCAATTTGCGTCTGAAGTTCTGCAGCCCAATCGGCCAATTGTTCTGTTGCTGCCATTGCAGCATCAGCGGTGAAAAGAGCGACCATTAAAAAAAACGAAAAAAACGAAAAAAACGAAGATTTTACAAAAGAAATACTCATAGCTCCAACCCTAGTCTTATAAATTGACATGCAAAAGCAGGCTACGGCATCATACCAGCGTAAAATTACGCCCCTAAATCCTAGTTATTTCGATTAAACCTTAATTAACTATGAAGACAAACCACGTGATTCCACGGTTTGAACAAGAAAACCATCCGAAATACAATCCAGAATTTTGATACTATTTATCTCAAAATTTATAAGCGCAATTTTAAGTTGTTGAATATCTTGTCTGCACTAGGAGGTCACAAGCATATCTGAAGTGCTTCTCTCCCGACCCATTCACATTACCGAGAGGGATTTGGATATTCAACAAGACCCCACATACAAATAGTCGTGGACAAAAATTTATGAACACGCATTTCGTGTAATCACGGCTTGCGGTTCGTTGGACACATAGGATATTTCCCATACTGATAAAACGACCACTCTTTAAGGAAATATCATGTTAGCTTGGCCAATTTTCAGCCTTTTCATCATCGCGGCGGGTTTTGTTATTCGAAAAAATCTTGATTTCCCCGATAACAAAAACCTTGATGGCATGGTCAATATGGCTGGCTGGGGCGTTAAAGTGGCTGGTTTACTGTTATTTTTGGTCACTGCATTTAATGGCATGTTTTTCTACGCGGAACCCGGATTTAAATATCATGTCCGTACGATCACGGGTGAAGAAAAAATGGTCGCAGATACCGGCTACAATCTTTATCTGTTTGGGCGCTATAATGCCTGGAAAAATGCGATGTCGGTGCAAGCCGTCTCAAGCGGCGATGGCCGCATAACCGCCGAGGCCGATGCCGCAACCACAAGCGCAAATTTAGGTCCGAAATCGCTGGTGTTTCTCGACCAGGTTGACGCTGATGTATCTGCCACAGCACGATTTGAACTCCCATCCGATGAAGAGGGGTTTTTAAAAATGGCACGGCTTTATCGGTCACCTGAAAATCTTCTTCGTACAGAACTTGTTCCCGCATTCGAAGAAACATTGGGTGCAAATGCAGCGCTGATGTCTGCGGAAGATTATTTCCAAGGCGGGAAAACAGAATTTAACAATGAATTCGAACGGCAACTGTCCGACGGTATTTATCTCGTGCGCCGCCTTGAAAAACGCATCAAGGTCGAAGCCAATCGCACTGGAACAGCGAATGCAGCCTTGGGTGAAGATCAAACCCAATTTGGTGATGAGTTTAAAACTATCTTCATCGTTGAAAAACGTCTTGATGACACAGGACAACCGCTGAGAAAGAAACAATCTTTTGAAAAATTTGGCATTAGCGTCACCTCTGCACGTGTCACAGATGTAAAACCCAATGTAAAATTCCAGGAACGCATGGGTCTTCGTCAGCAAGCCGCCGCTGATCGCGCCATTGCCCGCGAGCAACGCGTTCAAGAAGAAGAACAGCGTCTCTTAGCCATTACGCGTGGTGACAGAGAAGTTGCCGAACGTCAGGCGGCAGCGAAAGTTGAACAAATTCAAAAAACAACGGAAGCGGAAACGGAAAAACAATTGGCGATCACCGCCGCCGAACGTGAGCGGGAATCAGCACGCATTCGCCAGGAACGCGCGCAAATTTTGCTTGAAACGGCGCGCATTGATGCTGAAGCAAGACAAGTCGCAGCTGATGCCGCAGCCTATGAAAAAACGGCTATTTTGGAGGCTGATAATGCGCTGGCGCAAAAACTCGAAGCCTATGTCCAAGTGCAAAAAGTCTGGGCCGATGCGTTTGCTAAAAGAAATGTGCCCACCACCATTTTTGGTGCATCCGAAGGGGGCGCAGGCACAGATGGCGACATCTCGCGGTTCGTTGATTTGTTGACCATGCAAGCAGCTAAAGGCTTAGCGGTTGACCCCTCAATAGAACGAACACAATAAGCGGGCTCAATACCTCTTTTCATCCATAATTCTGATTTAGGATGGTCTTTTAAACATTCGGTGGGCTGATATGTTGCGCGTTCTATGCCACTTTTTGGTGATTATGTTTTTGACCATCCTAACGCAGATCGGTGGGATCGCATGGGGGATCGCGCTATTTTTCAGGTCGAGAATTCTTGCCTTTATCCTCACATATACAGCGCTTTCAATCGCAACCATATGGGTTGCACCCAATTTTGGTCGCGTGGCACTGAACTGTTTTGATGACGGGTCGCTGCAAGTACAAAGCGTTATCTACTGCGCGTTAAACCGCAATTATGTCTCCCCTCAACTTGCTCAGGTTTTAATCGAAACTGCGGATGCGGTGGATAAAGGTTTTCCCGGAGCTAAAACGCTTGTTTTGGACGCAAATTTTCCGTTTTTTGATGGATTTCCTTTGCTCCCACATCTGTCGCATGATGATGGAGATAAAGCTGATCTTGCGTTTTACTATAAAGATGAAAACGATTATTTGCCTGGTGTCGTACGGTCTCCGATCGGCTATTTTGCATTTGAACAGGGACCGACAAACTGCGTTCCAAAATGGCCGACATTGAGATGGGATTTTAAATTTCTGCAACCATTCTGGCGAAGTTATGCGATAGAACCAGAACGCAACAAAGCCGTGTTGCAAATCCTGTCTGATGATGCACGCGTGGGGAAAATATTTGTTGAACCGCATCTCGTTAATGCGCTTGATGTGGCGCATCCAAAAATCCGCTTTCAGGGCTGCCGCGCTGCCCGACATGACGATCATATTCACATGCAATTGAAATGAGAGCATCCGTTACCGGATTTTGACTGGGATCATCAAATCAGGAAATGACAGAAACGGGTGCAAATTCGAGAAAATTGCCAAAATGCGAATTCACACATTTCTCATACCTGTTTGTTTCGAGACTATTTCAACGACCAAGTCTCGAAACCACATGTGAAGCGCAGATTGTTTAACAACGCGACCCCAGATTAGCTTCAACGTAAATGCCGGGACATCAAAGGGAAGCTTGTGAATATCAATAGAGTTCTTCATTTGCATTTTTTTGGCAAGAGAATTTGGTACTACTGCTATCAATTCACTTTCAGTAATCAACTCAGGTAAAGTCATAAAATTTGAAACGGTTACCGATGCCTCTCGTTTTTGCATCGTCTTTTCAAGCGCATCATCAATCCGTCTATATGTGTCGCCTGAGTGAGATACGGAAACATATTTACATTTTACGTATCGTTTCGTGGACATTCCCTGTCTTAGTATTGGATGACCTTTTCGGCAAATGCATACAGGAAAATCGCTCATCAGTTCTACATATTGCATGGATGGGCTTGGTTCTGGAAAGGCGGCGATCGCGAAATCCACCTGTCCTTTTTCAAGAGATGGTCCATATCGATCTGGTGGGACAGGACGCGTGATAATACGTATATTTGGCGCACTTTGACGAAGCTCATTTAAAATTGGCGACAGAAAAACCAACTCGACGTAGTCGTTGACTAAGATACTGATATCTGCGGAAATAGTTTTAGGATCAAACTCCCGGCCAATATTGACGGCACTTTGGGCCTCGCTAAGAGCAATCTGGATATGGTTTGCTACTTTTTCTGCCAGTGGCGTCGGAACCATGCCGCCGGATGTTCGTACAAATAATTCATCATTAAAAAGTGCACGAAGGCGCGATAGAGCGTTGCTCATAGAAGGTTGCGCTAGACCAATGCGATCGGCAGCTTTTGTCACATTGCGTTCTAAAAATAGCGCGTTAAAGGCCACCAACAGATTAAGGTCAATTGCAGTAATATTCTTCATATCAATGTTAAGTATAGTAAATATCTATTTCACAAATATCGTAACATCAACTAGTTCATTGTCAAATGATGAAGCAAATGGAGACATGCAATGGCTGATGAACGATCATATCCGATGTGGATATATTACTACCTTTGGTTCGTGACATGTGTATCGACTTTGCTCGCAATCATCATTTACATTGATCCTTCAGCTATTTGGAGCCATTGGGAAGCATCAACAGCAGTTGGTGCTTTCAGCCTTAGCGGTCCGGCGGGCCTGTTTTGTGCTCGTAACCTGGGTACCGCCGTTATGGGTGCGTATGTGCTCATCAATAAATCGAAACCCATGATGGAAGCTTTCCTTTTATTCAGAATTGTTGTGGACCTACTTGACGGCATCCATGCAGCCATTGGCGGAAACACACCGATCATCTTTATCGGTTTTTCAACTGCCGCCATCGAACTGTTCACGTTTGTCAGATTGCGCAGATACGCAAGACATAGATCTACTTAATAATTGTTTTGGGGTGAAATCGGACGAATACAGCTTGGGTATAAAATCCGGTTCGAATCAAACATCGGATGGCTTAGTGATCCCAACGAACACCCAACAAGAATAATCACTGTAATAATGTGCAGCTACAGTTTGAAACTAAGTGCTATCAGGTAAGATGATCTGGGAATATGGGGCCGATTTATGAGAATTCATGGCGGAGAGGAAGGGATTCGCCGCCAAGTTGGCTGTAACTTATTGATTCGTGGTCGCCAAAACTCGGTCGGGTACGATATTGGGTACATTAGCAAAAATATAGAGCTCAACTGTTGGAGTCAATTATATATACGTGCATATTGCTAATTTCATTGAGAATCAGCAAGTACAGCATCCAAGAGGCTAAATTATTAAAGGCAGATTGTGAATCTTGCTCAGCCATTTATTCCTGGCAGATGAAAGAACAAGTTTCAAACATTGCCCATTTTAGTGGTCGGTATAAATTGCTATGGAGAAGTGGTTCGGTTTTTCTGAACAGTTTTGATCTGTTTTATAAGTGCGTTCTGACCCTTATTAAGCTGCCACCGG
>JAEPMD010000029.1 GCA_017644105.1 Rhizobiaceae bacterium
CCCGGTGGCAGCTTAATAAGGGTCAGAACGCACTTATAAACCAGATCAAAACTGTTCAGAAAAACCGATCCACTTCTATCTTCCAAAGCATCAACACCACCTGTTTGATACAGATCATACCATCGATAGAAAGTTGACCTTGGAATCCCCAGTTTGTCCAATGTTTGCTTAGCAGATAAATGCGATTGTTCAACAAGCCTAATAATCTCAAGCTTCTCTTCAGATGGATATCTCATTCTTGGTCGTCCCCATCCTCGTACATGCTTTTTTTGAGAAGCCGTAATTCGAGAGCTTGCTCAGCGACCACTTCCTTTAAATCACGTGCTTCTTTGCGAAGGCTCTTAACTTCTCCTGTATTCGCTTCGCGTGCAGTATCACCAGCCAATCGCTTTTTACCAGCCTCTAAAAATTCCTTCGACCATGAATAATATTGGCTTTGGGCAATGCCTTCCTGACGGCACAGTTCAGCAATGCTGTCTTCACCACGAAGGCCAGCTAATACAATTCGTATCTTATCTTCTGAGGAATATTTGCGCCGTGTCTGTCGTCGAATTTCTTTTACAACACGATCTGCTTCGTCTTTGGCTCGCTCGTTCTTTCGTCTCATCATTTGCTCCATATGGGCTATGATGAGCCTAAATCACTCTCTTATAAAATCAAACCAATCTGTCCATAAGGCGCTGACGGGTTACAAGAAACGCCTGCAGCATCGGCTAGATCTTTACGATACATAACCATTGAAGATTCACCGTAGAATGGGGCAGCGTAGAGTGTGCCATTGTGTGACAAACCGTTACGCATAGCTGGCAACATATCATCAATGTCATAATCAGCACTGAATTCTAGTGCCTCAATCCAACCTGCTTCACCCCAAATTGGAGCTTCCTGCATGCCGATATTGATGATGTCATACTGACCACCGCCTGTCGCAGTATCGGAAGTTACTTGCTCGCGCAAGACGCCTTCTTCCAAAGAAACCCAGTTGAGCTTAACGCCAGTTTCTTCAGTATACTTCTCAGCAACTTTCTGCATGTTTATCATGTGACCGTTGTTCACGATCGCAATCGTTAACTCAGCAGCAGAAGCTGTAAGTGCTGTTGATGTGCACAGTGCAAGGGCGATTGCACCTTTCCTAATTACTTTCATAAATTCCTCCCTGGAAATAGACGCCCCATGCGTCTTGAGAAAATCATCGTTTAAAACATGCACGCTCGTCTAATATTTTTATTGCTATGATATATACTATTTTGTCAATTATTTCGCTGTTTTTTCTAAAAATATGACGTTTTTGTATAAGCGCACGGTATTTATGCAGTATTTGAAGTGTGTTTTTGTCTAGAAACTATGTGACTTGATAGGCCTAAATATCATTGATGCACTGCAATATAAGGCTTTGATTCATTTTATAACGTGACGTTTAAAATTATGATCTTACAAAAAACTACGCTCTGAGAAAGGTGAAAAAAGTATCACCATCCGGTATCGCATAAAATATAAGCAGTCAGGCTTTATGTTTCTGTTGCCCGATATACTGCCAAACCAAATCTGTCTTCGACAAAAATTGCAGAAAAACTTCGAACAATTTTGCTTAGTCTAAAAGTGAATTGTAACAATATGGAACTGCCAAATGAGTTCGGACAAGTCAGGGTAACTTTCGATACCGTGAATATACCTAATAATACAATGGAGTTAGTTGTGCCCGCCGTGTGCCCACAATGCGGGACAATTATTCAAAAAATCACAAGTTAATTCAATTTAAACCGATTAGAATTTGTCAAGCCTATTTTCAAGCGAGCTGACTTTATGTATGCATCCCTATCACTTTACATCAGTGAACTGTTGGGTGCCAATCCAAAACAATTTTCCGAGGTGAGAAGAGAAGCCTTGGATTGATAGGAAAAGACATGACCATAATTGGAACGCCGAAAGAGACGGCGAAGGATGAAAATCGCGTCGCGATGACACCGCAATCTGTCAAAGAACTTCAAAAACTTGGCTATGATTGCATAATTCAAAGTGGAGCGGGTGCTGCCGCTCGTTTTTCAGATGCTGACTATAAAGAGGCGGGTGCAACCGTTGTTAAGACAGCAAAAGATCTTTGGGACAAGGCAGATGTCGTTGCCAAGGTTCGTCCGCCAAGCGCGACTGAATCCAAAAAAATGCGCGACGGCCAAACAGTCATAAGTTTCGTATATCCAACGGATAATGAAAAGCTGATGAAATCGGCAGCCGAAGCCGGCAGCACGTTGATTGCAATGGACATGGTGCCACGTATTTCTCGTGCACAGAAAATGGATGCATTGTCCTCCATGGCAAATATAGCTGGTTATCGCGCTGTTGTCGAAGCAAGTAATAATTTCGGTCGTTTCTTTACCGGTCAAATTACCGCCGCTGGTAAAGTACCACCTGCAAAAATCATGGTAGTTGGTGCCGGTGTTGCAGGTCTTGCCGCCATTGGTGCAGCCCAAAGCATGGGCGCCATTGTTCGCGCCTTTGACGTGCGCCCTGAAGTTGCTGAGCAAATTGAATCCATGGGTGCTGAATTCCTATTCCTTGATTTTGACGATAATCAAGATGGTGCAGGTACCGGTGGTTATGCCGCGCCATCATCTCCTGAATTCCGTGAAAAGCAATTAGAACTCTTTCGTGAACAAGCTCCTGATGTTGACATCGTCATCACAACAGCATTGATTCCGGGACGTGATGCGCCAAAACTATGGCTGAAAGATATGGTTGAAGCCATGAAGCCAGGTTCCGTTGTTGTCGATTTGGCAGCAGAGCGTGGCGGTAACTGCGATCTGACGGTTAAAGATGAGAAGATTGAAACCGAAAATGGCGTGACCATTATTGGCTACACAGATTTTCCGAGTCGCATGGCAACACAGTCTTCAACGCTTTATGCAACGAATATCCGCCATATGATGTCTGATCTGACACCAGAAAAAGATGGCGTGATTGTCCATGACATGGAAGATGACGTAATCCGTGGTGCAACGGTTGCCCATAAAAAAGAAATTACTTTCCCTCCACCGAAGCCGAAAATTGCAGCAATTGCTGCTGCTAAACCGAAAGAGCCTGAAAAGACTCCGGAAGAACTGGCAGCAGAAGAAGCAGCCGCCTTTAAAAAGGCAACGAAGCAACAAGTTGGTTTGCTATTAGCTGGTGGTCTGCTTGTGCTCGGTGTTGGTACTGTTGCGCCAGCAAGCTTCATGCAGCACTTCATTGTGTTTGTCTTGGCCGTATTTGTTGGCTTCCAGGTTATTTGGAATGTGAGCCATTCACTACATACACCATTGATGGCTGTGACCAATGCGATTTCATCGATCATCATTTTGGGTGCATTGATGCAAATCGGATCCGGGTCCTTCCTCGTTATTCTCCTTGCTGCATTGTCTGTCTTTATGGCGAGTTTGAATATCTTTGGTGGCTTCCTCGTCACGCGTCGCATGCTTGCCATGTTCCAGAAGTCTTAAGGGGAGAAGTTAAATGAGTATTGGTCTTACTACGGCTGCATATGTTGTTGCAGCAGTCCTCTTCATTCTATCCCTTGGTGGTCTGTCAGGACAAGAAAGTGCAAAACGCGCGGTTTGGTATGGTATTGTTGGGATGGCTTTGGCTGTTCTTGCGACTTTGATGGGTCCAGGATCTGGTCTTTGGTATTTGTCTATACCGCTCATCATTGGTGGTGGTGTCATTGGTTATATGGTCGCCCAGCGCGTTCAGATGACAGAGATGCCGCAACTTGTTGCAGCCATGCACTCACTCGTCGGTTTGGCTGCTGTATTTGTTGCCTTCATTGCGCATTTTGAAATTGATAACGTGCGCTATGCGCAGGAAGTGTCTGGAGAAGATGTGAAATCGCTTGGCGCTTTTGCGGCTTTAATTGCCAAGAAGTCAGCGGTTGAAATCAACATTCTTCGTGTTGAATTATATCTCGGCCTTTTCATTGGTGCGATCACATTTACCGGTTCTGTTATTGCCTTTGGTAAGCTTGCCGGCAAGGTGACATCTGCCGCTGAAAAGCTACCAGGTGGCCATGCGCTCAATGCAGGTGCTGCGATTATCTCTTTGATCTGCTTGATCTGGTATTTCAACACCGGTGGTCTTTTGCCGCTCATCATCATGACAATCATGGCGCTGTTTATCGGTTACCATTTGATCATGGGTATCGGTGGTGCTGATATGCCTGTTGTTGTGTCCATGCTGAACTCATATTCTGGCTGGGCTGCGGCAGCGATCGGTTTCTCCTTGGGCAACGACCTTCTCATTGTGGTTGGTGCGCTTGTGGGTTCATCCGGTGCGATTTTGTCATACATCATGTGTAAAGCGATGAACCGTTCGTTCATTAGCGTTATTCTTGGTGGCTTTGGTGGTGCATCTGGTCCTGCGATGGAAATTGAAGGTGAGCAAATCGCTATCGATGCAGATGGTGTTGCAACAGCCCTTGATGAAGCTGATAGCATTGTCATCGTGCCAGGTTACGGCATGGCGGTTGCCCAAGCTCAGGCTTCGATTTCTGAGCTAACAAGACGCCTTCGCGCAAAAGGCAAAGAAGTTCGTTTTGCGATTCACCCAGTTGCAGGTCGTTTGCCTGGTCATATGAACGTGCTATTGGCGGAAGCCAAAGTGCCATATGACATTGTGATGGAAATGGATGAAATCAATGACGATTTCCCAGATACAGATGTCTGTATCATTGTTGGTTCCAACGACATTGTGAATCCAGCAGCACAAGAAGATCCAAATTCTCCAATTGCCGGCATGCCTGTATTGGAAGTATGGAAAGCCAAACAAGTGTTTGTGTCAAAACGTGGTCAGGGTACCGGTTACTCTGGCATCGAGAACCCGCTTTTCTTTAAAGAGAATACGCGCATGTTCTATGGCGATGCAAAACAGTCTGTCGACATGTTGTTGCAGAAAATTTCATAATTCGGTCTTTCCAGTTAGATTTATAAGGCGAGGGCGGTTTATCCGCCCTCTTTTTTTGCTAATTGATCTGGCTCAAGGTGTCCATCTTTCCATTATCTTATGCTGATCAGAGATAGGAGCAGATATGGAGCACGGACACTCGGTTCAGGAAATCCGTAAACGCTTAACGGAAAAGAACGCACCCAGCGATTTGCGAGATTTCGTTTATGGCAGCATTGATGGCACGATCACGACTTTTGCGATTGTTGCAGGTGTTGAAGGTGCAAACCTGTCGCCGTCTATCATCATCGCGCTCGGGTTTGCGAATGTGTTAGCCGACGGGTTTTCTATGGCCGCAAGCAATTATAGTGGCACAAAGGCCGAGCTTGATGACATGAAGCGTCTGCGGCAAGTTGAACTTCGCCATCTACAGACCAATCCAGAAGGTGAACGAGAAGAGATTCGTCAGATATTGATACTAAAAGGTCTGGAAGGAAAGGTTCTGGAAGGCGCTGTTGAGGCCATCACGTCTCAACAAGAACGTTGGATCGATATGATGATGGTCGAGGAATATGGCGTGCTACCGCAAAACCCAAATCCAATACGTGCAGCCCTCATTACGTTTTTTGCCTTCGTGATATGTGGGATGATACCGCTACTGTCTTATATGTTAGGTTTGGGAGATGCCTTTTTGGCTGCTGCCATTGGAACCGGGATGACATTCTTTTTCATTGGTGCGCTGAAAAGCAGATGGTCTTTGCAGCACTGGATGTGGTCAGGGTTAGAAACGCTTGGCATTGGCGGCATTGCAGCGGCCTTAGCTTATTTTGTTGGAACACTCTTTGCCACTTAGTCAAAGCCCTTTTCATATATGTCTTGAATAACTTTATGCAGTGCCTGTTCTAGATCCGATGAAATGAGACCAGGACCAGCCACTTTGCCCGCTTCCCCATGGAACCAAACACCAGCGCAAGCGGCTTCAAACTCTGCCATGCCTTGGGCCAATAAACCGCAAATCATTCCGCATAATACATCGCCGCTGCCCGCTGTTGCCAGCCAAGGAGGTGCATTGTTTGAGATTGCGGCGTTTCCATTTGCATTAGCAATCACACTATCTGGTCCCTTCAACAAAATAGTTGCGTCCGCGCGTTGAGCCGCTGATATGGTCTTAGCAAGTTTGTCATTTTCAGATGCCAAATCCGGAAACAGTCGGGCAAATTCACCGTCATGCGGCGTTAATATGGTTGGCGCTGATCTGGTCTTTATCACATTAAATAATTCGTCGGGTTTTAGCGAAAACGCAGTTAACGCGCCCGCATCCAAGACGACAGATCTTTTACTTTTCAATATGAGTTTCACCAGATCGCGCGTGCTATGGTTTGGATCGAGGCCTGGCCCCACACTGATGGCATTAATCCTATTGTCGCCGAGAATGCATTCTAGATCCTGAGCACAATCCATTTGTGTCAGCATGATTGCATCGGAGTGTGCCGCATGGGCTGCCATGGTTTCAGAAGGGCAGGCAATGGTTACCAATCCAGCACCTATTCTTAGAGCTGCTTTTGCCATTAAACGTGCAGCGCCGGATTTGTCCAAGCCACCCGATATTGCCAGAGCATGACCACGATTATATTTATGACCGGTTTCTGTCAGAAACGGATATTGATCTTGCCATAAAGCGGGTGCGTTTAAATAGGTACTCGGTGCAATCTCAGTTAGGACGTCTTCTGTAATGCCTATTTGTCCAAGAAAAACCTCACCGCACAATTGTCGGCCAGGATATAGAAAATGCCCGGGCTTATAGCGAAAGAATGTTGCCGTAACATCCGCTTGAACTGCGCATCCTGAAATCACTCCAGATTTTCCGTTTACGCCACTTGGCAGATCCACAGCCAAGACCGGGGTCGCAGATGCATTGATCGTTTCGATAAATTCGGCATAGTGACCTTCGATATCGCGCGTAAGGCCAGCACCAAAAATAGCGTCGACAATTAGATCATATTCGTCAAAATCTGGGTCGCTTAATAGTTCCGCGTCGTTGGACATGTGATCAAATGCGAGCTTCGCGTCACCCGATATCTTGCTCTGATCACCGATAATTGACACGCTGACTTTGCAATCTTTGTTCAGCAGTAAATTGGCAAGCACAAAACCATCACCACCATTATTGCCGGTGCCTGCAACGATCAAAATCCTTTGCGCTTCTGGAAAATGTTTTTCAATCGCTGCAAATAATATTTCCCCCGCCTTTTGCATGAGGTCTATGCCGGGAATGCCGCCCTTAATGGTCAATGCATCTGCTTTTGACATCTGATCTGGGGTTAAGAGTTCATGCATAAAAGATCCTGCGATTGGTATGCCACACATTTAATAAAGCGAGATTGGCGGCTTCATAATAACTTGAAAAAATATCGAACGCTTTGATCTGGCGCAAGGCGCTTGGTTGCGCTCTCCACTAAAGTGAAGGCAACACAAAGGAGAAGTGAATATGAGCAAAGATACTATTTTGACCTTTATAGGCACCTCATGTCCTGATGACACAGTGCAAAAGGCAATCGTTATGGCAGAGGAAGCAAATGCCCATCTGTCTGTTGTGATTATTGCTGTTGCCCCGCAATTATATTCCTATGGCTATGGCATTGCTTATGGCCGTTTTGTTGGTGTTGAAAATTGGTCTGAAGAGATCAAAGATATGACCGATGATATTAATGCCAAATCTGATTCCGTTGAAAAAATGGTCCAAGAAGCTGGTATCTCAACTGATGTTGTCATGGAGTTTTGTGACGTTTCGGTTCTGCGCAGCGCGGTAACGAGCCATGCATGCCTTGCCGATCGCGTTGTTCTTTTGGAGCATTCAGGATTGCCCGCTGATGTCTTGGATGGCGTGATATCCGGCGTTATTTTTGACGCGCCTTCGGGGCTTATTCACGGACAGAATAGTGATAAAGTAGCCGTTGCTAGCAAAAGCGCCTTTATCGCTTGGGATTCCAGCAAACATTGTGCCGCAGCTATAAAGAGTGCATTGCCTTTGTTTGATAGCGAAACTGAAGTCACCATTGCCGTGTTTGATCCAGTCAGACGCGAGGGTGAAGATGGTGAAGAGCCGGGTGCGGATCTAGCAAGTTGGCTCAGCCGTCACGATCTAAAAGTCACGATAGAGCAATATCCATCTGGTGGTGACGAGATTGGAAATTGCATATTAAAGCGCGCGAGAGAAAAAGGTGCTGATCTGGTCGTCATGGGCGGTTACGGACATATGAAAATTCGCCAGCAATTGTTTGGCGGGACCACAGAAACCATGCTCGAACAAAAGGAACTGCCGATTTTGATCGCACATAAATAACTCATGTTTGGGCGCGGCTTTCGCGCCCATTCTCTTATTGCATCACGGACAGTTCAGGGAGTTCGCGTTCGGCGGTTCGCCTGATGAGAGATGCAATCTCATTAAACAAAGTTGTATGGACTGAACGTTTGCGCCAGGTAAGGCCCAATTGGCGATAAAGGTTCACGGCATTGACATTGAGAACTGCAATTTCATTGCGATTTTTGATCTCTGATTTCACATAAAGTGCCGGCAAAAATGCCAGGCCAACATTCATCCCAACCATCAAGCGCAAAGTATCAAGGCTAGTGCCTTCGTAATCGCGCAAAGGGCTCGCGCCCCAATCCTCGCAGAGCTGACTGATTTGATCGTGCATGTGATGTCCTCGCTCAATCACCAAAACATTTTGTCCTTTCAAGTCCGTGCGATCAATTTGCGAACGCGCTGCAAGCGGATGATCGGGCGATGCAATCACCAAAAAGGGCTCTCGAAACAATTGTTCAACAACAAGATCGGAATGTTTGATCGGCAAAGGCGAGATAACAACGTCATGGATACCTTCCTTGAGCTCAAGCTGAAGATCTTGGGGTTTTCCTTCTTTTACATAGAGTTTCAAGTTCGGATAATTTTGGTGCATTTGCGGCACGATATAGGGCAGCAAATAAGGGCCCAAAGTCGGAGGTACGCCAATTCGAATTGTGCCCTCAAAACCATGTTGAGACGCAGCGGCCAAGGTTTTGATCTCTTCAACTTCTGACAAAATACCTCTTGCACGCTCAGATATCTCGCGCCCCAAAGGGGTTAGCATCACTTTGCCCGTATCGCGTTCGACCAATCGCGCTTTGAGTTGTTTCTCCAATTCCTGAATCTGAGTGCTCAAGGTAGGTTGTGTCACATTCATGCGTTCAGCGGCGCGTCGAAAATGAAGTTCCTGTGATAGCGCAACAAGGTAACTGAGTTGTCTAAGAGTTGTCATTGCAATGAAACCAATTGGTTAGATATGAAATCTATAGATAAAATCAAATAAAAATACGTACGTTAATAGCTTTAATCTATCACACTTTATTTAAATATCAATTGGTAAAAGCGTCGCATGCGCAATAGATGATGTGAGTATGAAACCAATGATGGATATAAAAAATGAATGCCTTTGATTTAATATTCATTGCGCTCGCAAGCCCACTGATTGGAATATTGCTTTATGGATTTTATGTTTTCCATTTTGACCCGTCGGCAAAAATAAAAATCGACCTCCGACGAATGGCAAAATAGCAATATTACCTCCAAGAGCATCGGCGCATCACTCCCTTCCCCTCGGATGTGCCGATGCTCGAATTTTAAATGCCTATTAAAGTAAGTCCTTATGGAAAATCTTCTGTCACCTGTCATACTCTTCTTCATATTGGGGGGCTTAGCAGCGTTTGCGCGCTCTGATCTCACCATCCCTGAAACACTTTCTAAAACGCTTTCTCTTTATTTGATGTGTGCAATCGGCCTTAAAGGTGGGGTGCTCATTTCAAATAATGGCTTTACGATTGACTTGTTGTTTGCCGGTACGGCTGGCTTGTTGCTAAGTTTCTTACTGCCAATCTTAGCCTTTGCCATTCTTCGAAGTTTCGGCAAGCTAGACACAACAAATGCAGCGGCGGTTTCTGCCCATTATGGCTCGGTGAGTGTGGTAACCTTCATCACCGCAAATCAGGTGCTCAGCGATAAGGGCATGGCGCCCGCAGGGTATATGATCGCCGTCTTGGCCTTGATGGAAACACCCGCCATCATATCAGGCCTCTTCCTTGCCAAACGCGGTTTAACATTGAGCTTCCAGCCCAATAGCGATCTGATGCGTGAGACATTACTGAATGGATCTATTGTGCTACTGACCGGTAGTTTCATCATCGGGATCATCATTGGCAAAGACGGCTTTGCGCCAATCGCACCGGTCTTTGAGACAGGATTTACTGGGCTATTATGTTTGTTCCTGCTTGATATGGGACTGCTCGCGGTCCGGCGGTTGCGCAATGCCAGAAGCCTGACATTCCGCCTTGTCATTTTGGGCATCGCCTTCCCAATTATGAATGGTCTCATCGGAACCATAATTGGTGCAGCTGTCGGACTTGATGCCGGCACAACAACAGCACTTGCAATATTGGCGGCCAGCGCGTCTTACATCGCAGTTCCTGCTGCAATGCGATTGGCACTTCCCAAAGCCGATGCCGGACTTTATCTTGCCATGTCACTGGCGATCACATTCCCATTTAATGTGATCATCGGTATTCCTCTCTTCAATCAAATCGCAATCTATATGGTGCAGCTATGGTCGTAACTACTGAACGAAAAAAAATCGAAATTCTCATCGACAGACCCTTAATGAAGCGGTTGCGCCAGCTGGCAAAAGATGTCGAAATTTCCGGCTATACGGTTTTCAATGCCATTGGTGGAGAAGGCGGGCAGGGGCGTTGGCGTGATGATCAAGTCACCGGAGGCGCTGGCAGCAAGATATTATTCGTCTCCATTTTGGATCAGGAGAAAGCTGGCGAATTTCTAGCCGCTCTTGAACCGTTGCTAGACGAATATGGTTTGCGGGTTTCTATTTCCACCGTGGAAGTGATCCGCGCGGATCGGTTCTAGGCCCTTACACCAACCATACGTCAAAATTAAAAAATTGTAATTTTGAAATGATTGAAACTCGGCAATTCATTTCCCACATCTGGATTAACGATTTAGGAGACGGAGATAAAAATGAGCTTAAACCAATTGTTTGACCAGTTTTTGGGTAGTCAGCAGAATAATGCAAATGCCGCGCAGAACAATAATGCGCAAGGCGGCGGTGGAATTGCCGATTTAGCCAATAATATCCCAGGTGGCTTAGTGGGTGGTTTAGCGGCCGGTGGCCTGCTTGGCGTTCTTATGGGAAACAAAAAAGCACGGAAAACAGTTGGCAAAGTCGCAGGTGGTGCTGTGGGTCTTGGTGGTGCAGCAATTTTGGGCGCTGTCGCATTTAACGCTTATAAGAATTGGCAATCTGGTCAATCAGCCCCTGAACCAGCGCCATCAGCGCCAGCAGGTTCTGCATATTCTTCACCAACTGCGCAAGCGCAAGTGTCTCACGCGCCCGCACCAGCAATACCGCAAGCACCGGCGAATGAAGCTAATTTTGACCCGACAACGGTAAAAGCTGCGGATGGCAGCCCGTTTCAACTCGCACTCGTGAAAGCGATGATTTCTGCAGCCAATGCTGACGGTCACATCGATGCAAAAGAGCAGGCGGCGATCTTTGATTCCGTTAACAAGCTTGAGCTGGAAGCGGAAGATAAAGCTGTGATTTTCGACACGCTTCAAAACCCACCTGAGATCGGCGAAATCGCAGCGCTTGCCAATGGTTTAGAGCAGGCAAGTGAGATCTATCTTGTGTCCAGAATGGCGATTGATCCCGACCGCCCAAGTGAGAAAGCTTATCTATATGATTTAGCGGTTATGATGAATTTGCCGCAGGATTTGGTGGCGCATTTAGAGCATCAAATTAACCAGCAACAAGGCTGATAATTTTAATCATTGTTCGGCTATTTATTGATTGTCGCAATGGGTTCAAACTGCTAGAGAAAATACCATAAAATTTATCTTCCAGATTGAGCCCAAAAATGACCAAAACACCATATAAAATTGGCGTGGTTGGTGTTGGTGAGATTGCCAAAAACCAGCATATCCCTTCCATCAATAGGAACCCGGATTTTGAATTCGCAGCGGGTGTTAGCCGACATCAAAAAACCGAAGGCGTCGATAATTTCACTGCCATCGAGGATATGATCTCAGCACGGCCTGACATCGATGTGGTTTCGCTTTGTGTGCCGCCGCAAGTACGCTACGGAATTGCTTGGGCAGCTCTGGAAGCCGGCAAGCATGTTATGCTCGAAAAACCGCCTGGGATTTCCGTCGTCGAAGTGGAAAGCTTAGCGCGTTTTGCTGAGCAAAAGGGTGTGACTTTATTTGCCACTTGGCATTCGCGCTATGCAGCTGCAGTTGAGACAGCGAAGAACTGGCTAGCTGATAAAAAAATCACGGATGTGAAAATCATCTGGAAAGAAGATGTCAAACATTGGCACCCGGGTCAGACCTGGATCTGGCAAGCAGGCGGCATGGGTGTGTTTGACCCTGGCATTAATGCATTATCAATTTTAACGCATATCATGGATGTGCCATTTCACTTGCAGGAGGCAGACCTTGCTTTCCCAAGCAATTGTGAAACACCGATTGCTGCGCAGCTAAAATTTGCAGGCAATGATGCATTGTCGTTGACGGCAGATTTTGATTGGCGTCAAACGGGGCCACAGCATTGGGACATTTATGTTCAAACGACAGAAGGCGAAGTACATCTTGCCAATGGGGGCAATGATATGTTGATCGATGGCAAGGCGCATTTCAGTGCGGATAATGCTGAATATGACAATATCTATGCAAGATTTGCCGAGCTCTTGAAATCAAATCAATCCGACATTGATCTCATGCCGCTAAAACATGTGGCCGATGCCTTTATGTTGGGCAAGAGATCAGTTGTCGAAGCGTTTGAAGAATAGTCTTACGTTAGATATTTGAGCGCGATCCAAAGACCGATCGTGCCCCAAAAACACATATTGATGAAAGAGCGCATCACTCCGCCATCTTCTTCAATGCTGACACCTAAACGGTCTAGCACGAGTGTTCCGGGCATTAAAAATACTTTGAGCACGAGATTGAGTAATGTCATTTTCGAGTTCCTTTCAGAGATGTCCATTCCGGGGGAGACTGAAATGGATCTTTGTTTCGAGCGAGCCAAAGGCTTGAGGCGATCCGCATGGCTGTGGCTTTCACATGCGATGCTGTCGTCTCGTCAAAGAGTTGATTGGCCGTTTCGCTGAAGAGCTCCAGCCATTGCATGAAGTCTTCGGTATGTAATCCTTCAATCTGATTATGCTTGGGAACAGGCTGTCCTTTATATTCGCCTGTTTTGAGCAAAACGGATCGCCAAAAAGCTTTCATTTTTTCAAGATGCGGTTTCCAATTGCCACCAATTACCTGTTCAAAAATCGGTCCGAGTTGAGGATCCGTGCGCACACTTTTGTAAAATTCATCAACGAGTTGAGAGATTTGATCATGGGTGATCGAAAGATTGCTCGTGGCACGGATTTGGGTCGAATTGTCTAGCATCTTCAGGGATCACTTATACATTCATTTAATTTGCATCTTTTATATCTCACATCTTTATGCTAAATGCAACATATAAAATGAATGTATTAGGAAGATGATATGCGCCTTAACCAAGCGAGTGATTTTGCATTGAGAATTTTAATGCTTTTAGCGGATCAAAAAGACCCGCTCACGGTCGATGAAATCTCAACGCGGCTTGATATTGCAAAATCGCATGCCATGAAGATTGTCGCCAAATTGGTCAAAGCCGATATTCTACTATCACTGAGAGGCCGCACGGGTGGCGTGCTTTTAGGCAAGCCAACTCAAGACATCATTATCGGTGATGTCGTGCGCATCGTCGAAGCAGATTTTGCTATCGTCGAATGCATGCAGCCGGGCAATCAGGCGTGTATGTTCTTACCCAGCTGCAAGTTGAAGGGCGTCATGCATCAAGCGCGCACCGCATTTTTAAAAGTGCTGGATGCGCAAAATCTCGACATGATTATATCAAGACCCTAGCTCTATTCCCCGTAGGGAACCCACACATTCTTGACCTGCGTCGCTTGGCGCAAGAATTCATCGCTGGCACCTTGATTTTCATCAAACCAATCAATTGCCATTCCATCATTACACCAGGTGCGCTTTATATTATGCGCGGATGCCTCTTCAACCATTTTCGAGCCTGGCTTATCGCCATGATACCAGATGGCGTCTACACCTGCATGCTCAGCCAAAGTTTTGGCCAACGAATACCGATCACCGGTTACAATATTGACGACACCGGACGGCAAGTCAGATGTTTCAAATACTTGATAAAGATCCGTCACAGATAATGGGTTCTGCGTAGAAGGCACAGTGACCACCGAATTGCCCATGGCAATTGCAGGTGCAACCATTGACGTAAAGGCAAGCAGTGGAGCTTCATCAGGGCATACCAACCCCATCACACCATTAGCTTCCTTCATGGCCAAAGCAACACCTCGGATGGGCACCGAATGCACATTGCCGTCATATTTATCGGCCCATGCTGCATAGGTGAACCATCTGCTGATGGCAGATGATACTTCATTGGCTGCAGCTTTTGCACTTGAACCAGATACCTGTTGCAATCGGTCGGCAAACTCATCTGCGCGGGTAGACAGGTTTTCGCCGATATAATAAAGGATTTGCGCTCTTAAATGCCCGGTTGAATTCGCCCAAGACTTTGCAGCTGTTGCCGCTTCAACCGCATTGCGGATATCTTTGCGATTTCCTTCACCAACATGGCCAATCAGCTTACCTTTCGGATTATAGATAGCGCGCGCGTAACCACTATCCGGACGTGACTGTTTGCCGCCGATATAAAGCTTGGCTGTGCGATCAACATCAGATGTGATGATATCATCATTTGGTGTACTAGCAGCGCTTGTGACGATTGGCTTCAAGCCTTTCAGGAATGTCGGTTTAACATATTCAAACAATCCTTCGCGGCCACCTTCGCGACCAAAACCACTTTCGCGCATGCCGCCAAATCCGGCCGCAGCATCCAAGTGGTTGGTGCAGTTTACCCAGACCACACCGGCCTTAACCTTCGGCGCAATATCCATCGCAAGATTAATATTCTCCGTCCAGACGCTGGCGGCCAATCCGTAACGAGTATTATTGGCAAGTTGCACAGCTTCCGACGGTGTTCGGAATGTCATTGATACCAGCACCGGGCCGAAAATTTCTTCCTGTGCGACATGGGATGCAGTATCCACATTGGCAAGCAGTGTGGGTGGATAGAAGTAACCTTCAGATGGCAAATCCCCATCAGGCTGAATAAGTTCTGCACCTTCATCTAATCCGCGCTGGACAAGCGACTTGATGGTATTCAGCTGGTTCCCATCGATGATTGCACCAATGTCGGTCGATTTATCAAGCGGATCACCCACACGAAGGTTTTTAATGCGCAGGCGAAGCTTATCGATGAATTTTTGCGCGATCGGCTCCTGCACGAGAAGGCGAGATCCAGCGCAACACACTTGGCCTTGGTTAAACCAAATTGCGTCGACTATGCCTTCAACAGCACTATCTAAATCCGCATCATCAAAAACGATAAAGGGTGATTTGCCACCAAGTTCGAGCGTTAGTTTTTTCCCTGATCCTGCTGTGCGTGCACGAATAAGACGTCCAACTTCTGTTGAACCCGTAAAGGCAACTTTATCAATACCGTCATGTTCGGTGAGCGCAGCTCCGATTGAGCCATCGCCGGTGACAAGATTAACAACGCCTTTGGGTAGGCCCGCTTCCTGACAAATTTGCGCAAACAAATTCGCGGTGATGGATGTTAGTTCAGCCGGCTTTAAAACAACCGTATTACCCATGGCCAGCGCTGGTGCAATTTTCCAAGCAAGCATTAAGAGCGGGAAGTTCCATGGGATAACTTGTCCCACCACACCAACAGGTTCCATGCCGGGCAATTCGCGTTCCATCAATTGCGCCCAGCCAGCGTGGTGATAAAAATGACGCGCAACAAGCGGCACATCAATATCGCGAGATTCGCGAATGGGTTTGCCATTATCAAGGCTTTCAAGCACAGCGAATAACCGCGAATGCTTTTGGATCAAACGTGCAATCGCATACAAATATTTTGCGCGCTCGTGGCCAGTTAGTTTTGCCCAAGGGCCCTGTGCTTTGCGCGCAGCTTTGACCGCATTATCAACATCGCTTTCTGTTGCGGTTTGAATTTGCGCCAAACGTTCACCGGTCGCGGGATTAATCGTATCAAAATAAACCGGCGCATCATGGTCGACAAACTCGCCATTTATAAAAGGTTTGATCGTCCATTCACGTGCATCCAGCCATTTAAGGGCAGGGGATGTGTCTTCTGGTGCCGTGCCGTAATCCATGGTGTTCAAAATCTCTTCAATATTCATGTGTTGTCCTGCTAACCAATTGGATGGCGATTTGCGGCGGAATAGCGCCCGGTAATATGATGTTCAAGTTGGCGTTCGATGTCGCCCAATAGCGATGAAGCACCAAATCTAAAGAGCTCAGGCTCAAGCCAATTGCGGCCAAGCTCTTCCTTCATCAAAGTAAGATAGGTCAAAGAATCTTTCGCTTTTGAAATACCGCCCGCAGGCTTGTAACCAACAGCAAAACCGGTGCGTGCGCCATAGTCTCTAATTGCTCGGACCATGGTGAGGCTCACTGGTAGTGTCGCGTTGACGCTCTCTTTGCCGGTTGACGTTTTGATGAAATCCGCCCCTGCCATCATGCAAATGAGAGACGCACGGGCAACATTGCGCAATGTTCCCAATTCGCCTGTTGCTAAAATGGCTTTCACATGCGCGTCTCCACACGCCTGACGAAATTCTTGCATCTCTTTATAAAGCGCTTGCCAATTTCCTTCGAGCACATGACGGCGCGAAATCACGATATCGATCTCTTTAGCCCCGGCTGCGACGGACATTTCAATCTCTTTGAGTTTAAGAATATGCGGGGTTAAACCAGCAGGAAATCCGGTCGAGACGGCAGCAACGGGAATGTTCGTGCCTTCTAACGCATGAACAGCAGTTTCGATCATCTCGTGATAAACGCAAACGGCACCTGTCGTAATGTTGCGATTTTCCAAACCTAAAGCTTCGATAATATCCGCACGAATAGGCTGCTTGGCTTTTGCACATAAGCGCCGAACGCGGTTTGCGGTATCATCACCAGATAAAGTGGTCAGATCCATGCATTCAACAGATTTGATCAGCCATGCGGCTTGGAAGTTTTTCTTAATGCTCCGGCGCGCAGGAAAACTAGCAGCGCGGCGTTCGATAGCGGATTTGTTGGCTTGAACAGCTTCGACCCAATCCAGATCAAGCGGCATGCCCTCATTTCGTTTCAGCGTAGCTGAATCTTCTTCCAGCAGATGAACTGTACTTTGATACGTCATAAAAAGGCTCTCATTTTTGGCAGAAATATCAAAGAAAATTGATTTGATGTCCCGCCGAATAACTTTACGTTCCGCGTTGGTATTTTCCAAGTTTTATATTTAAACTTAGAAAAGCGAGCTTCATACTCGGCAACGAAGGGGAATTCTTAGACCAAATGGTAAAAAATGTCGACAGTCTTTTATCACAAGTTCGATCCTGCGAATTATGTGACGGCTTACCATTGGGGCCAAGACCTATATTGCAAGTTGGCGCGTCGGCAAAAATTCTCATTGCTGGCCAGGCGCCGGGATGCATCACGCACCATAAGGGTATCCCGTTTGATAACCCTTCGGGTAATCGCTTGCGCGACTGGCTTGGTATCTCCCGAGAAGAATTTTATGACCCTTCAACAATCGCGCTTGTGCCAATGGGCTTTTGTTTTCCAGGCACAGGGAAGGGCGGGGATTTGCCACCGCGTAAAGAATGCGCAGACACATGGCGCATCCCAGTTTTAGAGCAACTCCAGCAGATCGAACTGACTTTGGTGATTGGCCAATATGCCATCGATTGGCATATTGCAGATGATCAAAAAATGACGCTCACGGATCGCGTCGCAAACTGGAAAAATTATATGCCGGACATGCTGCCATTGCCGCATCCCAGCCCGCGAAATAACCGCTGGCTCAAACGTAATCCATGGTTTGAGGAAGACGTTTTGCCAGCGCTTAAAACCCGTGTTGGGGAATTGATCTGATGATTATTTCTTAAACCAAATCACATCAGACGATGCGATTTTTTGCCCGCGATACTCATGTGATTGCGTTGAATAGTTCCACACAAAGGTATGTTCTTTCGTCTCGCGTTTACGCACGCCGCGTGGCAATTCTTCGTAAGAAACGCCAATGCTCTCAAGTATAGACGAGATGATGCGTTTATAAGCGTCTTCATCAAGCCACGCGCCGAGATAATACCAATTGTCCTTTTGCACCAGAATCGCATTTCCATCTGATGTGCGTTCAAGCACAATTTCGCTGGTTTCAAGCTCCTCGATCCAGGAATGCGCGTAGCCGCCTGTAAGAAGATCACGTTGAACACCCCCGCGCAGTGTTTCAAGGCGCGACACTTTCAAATCCAGATGATCAATATCCGGCGCAAGATTGGCAAGTATTTGGAAATCTGCAGTTTTGGAATTAAATCGCGGACCGGCAAGAACGACGCCGTCAAAATTATCCAACCGCACCTTAAACGCATCATCAAGCGTAAAGAGGCTTGGTACAATCACGATTTTATAACCATCCAAATCCTGTTCTTTGGAGATGACATCAACATCAACGCCCAAGCTGCGAAGCACTTGATAGGCTTGATAGACCAGATTGAAATAATAAAAATTTGCGCCTTGCGGCTGCGTATCCGTTGCCCATTGCGATGGATAATCGAAGATAAGCGCAACGGGCGCCTGCAATTGGGTGACATCTCCAATATCGGCCAAATCAGCTTTAACCTGACGGGCTTCAATCATCCCACGTGCTTCAACACTATCTGGACGCAAAAGGCCGGCATGCATTTGTTCTTGGGCAAAGGGTGCTTGCCGCCAACGGAAATAATTGACGCTTTCAGCCCCATGCGCGATTGCTTCCAAGCTCCATAATCGCACCATGCCATCTAGCGGAGATGGGTTGTAAGACGCCCAGTTTACTGGACCGGGCTGCTGTTCCATCACCCATAAACGACCATTACCAACCGAACGATATAGATCATGGTGGAAGGCCTGAAAATCAGGATCGCCTTGCTGTAGATATTCCGCTTTAAAATCGTCATTTTCAGATGATATCATTTCTAAAAAGCCGATCGGATAACTATCCCAGCTGGCGATATCGAGATCTGCACCCACATCGAAATGATCAAAATCGGTGGTCTTGCCCATGTAGTTATGAACAAGCGGCGCATCTGAATATTTGCGGATGACATCGGCTTGCAATTTGTTAAAGCTGACCAATTGATCAGACGCAAAACGGCGGAAATCCATCACATGTGAAGGGTTCGGTTCTGTGACCGTTAAGTTTGGCAGATCGACATCCGAAAACTCAGAATATTCCATTGACCAGAAAACATTGCCCCAGGCTTTGTTTAAAGCATCTGGCGACTGATATTTCTGAGATAGCCAATTGCGAAATTCAACGCGCGCGGATTGGCTATAAGAAATGGTCGTATCATGGCAGCCATATTCATTATCCGTCTGCCATGATTGAACTGCTGGATGGTTGCCATATCGCTCGGCCATCTTTTCAACAATGCGCACGCATTCGCGACGATAGCCCTGGTGAGAAAAACAATAGTGACGGCGGGAACCAAACCCGCGCGGAATTCCTTTTTCATCCAAAGCGATCATGTCTGGATGCTTGTTCAAGATCCATTTTGGTGGGGTGGCTGTTGGCGTTCCCATAATGATCTTAAGGCCAGCATTGGCGAGGACATCAACCGCGCGATCGAGCCATTCCCAATCAAATTTACCTTCGCTTGGTTCGATGCGGCTCCAGGCAAATTCGCCAATGCGCACCCAAGTGAGCCCCAACTCAGCCATGCGGCGTGCATCTTCAACCCAAATCTCTTCAGGCCAATGCTCGGGATAATAACATGTTCCTAAAACTGGCTTCATGATAAATGCTGTCCTTCAATCACCCACATTGTGGCTGGGAATGCTGATGGTAATCGGAAACCTTGCTGCATGAGGCTCTTTCCACTCATTTCGAGTGAGCGATGGCTCAATGCCGTTTTGCCACGACTTGTTGTCGCTGCATCTTCTGGATTGCGCAAGGTAATTTTATAGCGCGCATCGGGATTTAGCCCCGTTAGTCGCGTTGGCTTTGCCAAAATTGCTTCGGCTGGCGTCATTTGTGCCACAAAAGCCACAAAGCGATCCTTATCCTGTGCAACACAAATTTCACCCAATTGAGAAGGATCTGCAATATCCAGTCTATGGGTAAATCCAGCATGCATCCATTCGCGATTATCTTTATACCACTGCGTGATGTCTTTAAGCGTTGCAAATTCATCTTCAGTCAGCTCGCGCGGATCCATTTCAAAACCCATATGGCGGCTGGCAGCGACATAGCCGCGGAAGGACATGGATAATACGCGACCCGATGTGTGGCATTTGCGCGGGCCCACATGGGAACCCACCACGTCTGATGGCAACCAAAGCGCAGCATTATGTTGCATCAAAAAGCGTTCGATCGCATCATTACTGTCTGACAACCAAACGCGTTGGCAATGCTCCAGAACGCCGAAATCAATGCGTCCGCCACCGGATGCGCAAGATTCAAACTCCACTTCTGGGTTTGCATCGCGCAAGCGTTTGATCAACTCATAAAAGCCAAATGTCTGCGCCGTTAGCTGGAACGGCAACACCCGGTTATGATCCCATTTCACATAGGTGATCGGATGGTTTGACAAAATATCATTGACCGCATCAAAGAGGTAATCACGCACTTCAGGCAGTGTGAGCTTAAGCAGCATTTGATGACGCCCAAGCAATTGATCAGGCGCACCCAAAGCCCAGTCAGGATGCGCGCGATATAGATCACTATCTGGATTGACCATTTCAGGCTCAAACCAGATGCCAAATTCCATACCAAGATCATTGACATGTTCAATCAATGGCGAAAGACCATCAGGAAATTTGCGCGGATCAACCGTCCAGTCGCCAAGGCCTGAATGATCATCATCTCGAACGCCAAACCAGCCATCATCGAGCACAAAACGCTCAGCACCAAGCGCTGCGGCTTTATCAGCAATTTCTTTCAGTTCACCAAGCTCATGATTAAAATAAACCGCTTCCCAGCAATTATAATGCACCGGGCGCGGGCGCTCGGATGCCTTAAATGGTAACACATGCGCACGCGCATGATGCTGGAAGTTTTTCGCCAAACCATTAAAGCCCTGATCAGAATAAGTCACAAACAAAGATGCTGTTTCTTTTTCTGACACAAGTTCACTATGGGCATCATTGGCATGGCCAAATTGCACCTGACGTCGACCATCTGGCAATTGCTCGGTGATCATCTTGCGGCCACCAGACCAGCCATAATGGAAGCCAAAGCAGGCACCCATGCTATTTGTCGTGCCAACTTCAGGGATGATAAGACCCGGAAAGGATTCATGACCGGTACGGCCAGACGCCGTATCGCGTAATCTTGCACCGGCACTCCAAGGGTGGTGGTTATGCTGAAACTCACCACACCAACGACCGGTAATCTCTATCGTCTCAACTGAATTTTGCGTTGCTGGCAATACAGGTGTCGAGAGCCATTCAATGAACATCGGTGTTGCGCATTTGGCTGTTGTTTTCAGCTCAAACATATCGCTTTCAATATGTGCAATGAGATCGAAAATCAGCGTAATGCCGGTTTTTGGATCCTTGCATGTGAACTTGATCGCATTGGTTTGCACATCCGCTTTGCGTTCGGTGAAACGCGGAAAGACGTTCTTTCCATCGGTTCCACGGAAGATACTTCCCAATTGCCCTTGATAAGTGGCGCTAATTTGCGGGCTTAAAGATGTCAGTGGCAGATCATCTAACATGCCACCTAAAATATCACCCTCATTGCTGAGAGCGATTTGTTCTAGATCTTCATAAATAGGTAAGGCCGAGTCCCAATAGCAAACAAAGGGGAGACTATCTCCCCTTTGAACTAACACTATTGTCTGACTAGGCGTATCCAAACGCCATGTCTTCATTTTACTTAACTGCTCCAAGAGTAAGGCCGGCAATAAAGTGCTTCTGCATGAGGAAGAACATTAGCACAGGAGGCGCCGCTGCGAGAAGTGAAGCCGCCGAGATTAATTGCCATTGTTGTACAAATTCACCGTTTAAAGAGCGAACACCCACGGTAATAGGAAGGCTGGATTCATCCTGGATCATAACGGTGGCCCAGAAGAAGTCGTTCCAGATAAATGTGAAAATCAACACTGCAAGCGCAGCAATCGCAGGCTTAACGAGCGGAAGCACCACGTGCCAGAAGATTCTGAATTCGCCGACACCTTCGATGCGCGCAGATTCAATGAGATCGTAAGGCAATGCTTTCATGAAATTGCGCATAAACAGCGTACAAAATCCAGTTTGGAAAGCGGCGTGGAACAAGACCAATCCAGGCACTGTGTTATAGATCTCAAGCGTATTTGAGAGATCGATAACCGGTAGCATCAAGATCTGGAAAGGCACAAAGTTACCTGCAACAAACACAAAGAAGAGTGGCAGCGCCCAGCGGAACTTATAAATCGCTAGAGCGTAACCTGTAAGGCACGCAAGACCGACCGAGACAATCACAGTTGGGATCGTGATCACAAATGTGTTGAGCAAGAAGGTGAGCGCATCGGGATGCGTTAGAACTTGCGTGTAGTTTTCAATAAAATTGAACTCTGTTGGAATGCCAAACACGTTACCTGTATTGATATCTTTTGACGATCTGATCGATGTCATAAAGATCGCAAGCAAAGGCAATAGCCAAATGAACAAGGATAAAGGTAATGCTGTCTTATAAGCGATTTGTAGCTTTGGAGACGATTTTTCAATAGGAGATGGAAACATCTATCTGCCCTCCTTTTCATCTTGATACATTCGGAATAGGAAATAGCTGATATAGACCAGCATGATCGCAAACAGCACGGTCGCGATCGCTGAGCCGTAGCCATAGCGTCCAACACCTTCACCAACAGCTTGGTCAAACATGTAGTAAGCCAACACGTTTGTCGAACCAAACGGTCCACCCTGCGTCATGGTCGCAACCATATCAAACGAACGCAGCGCGCCGATCACGGTTACAACAACCGCAATAAATGTTGCAGGCTTCAATTGTGGAAGGATCACAAAGCGAAGCATGTTCCAACCTTTGGCATTATCCAAACGCGCTGCTTCAATTTGGTCATGGGCCACATTATTAAGGCCGGTTAGATACAAGATCATGCAATAGGCGATTTGTGGCCAAAGACCGGCTGCGATAATGCCGTAAGTCGCATAATCTTCGTCACCTAAAATGGATGGTGGATCAATCGAACATTTGGTTGTCACATTGCCCACGATATTGACGGTTTGTTCGCAGAAGAAGAAGCCCCAAGCCTCGGCAACCAATCCAAAGTCTGGATTGTAAGCCCAAGCGAAAATAAGACCCACAACCACTTGCGAAATCACAAATGGGAAGAAGAATAAGGATTTATAGATGCGGATCCCGCGGACTGTTTGGTTGAGGAATAAAGCCAAACCAAGCCCGATCGGAACCGCCAACATAAACAGGATCAACCAAAGAACGTTGTTCCACAAAGATGTCCAGAATTTCGGGTCATCCCACAAAACAATGTAATTGTGGAAACCAATCCATTCACCCGTCCAAACGCCATTCACGTCATAAAGACCGTCCCAACGTGTGAAGGAATAAGAGATCGATTGGAAGATCGGAATGATCACATAAATTGAGAAGAACACCAGACCAATGGATAGAAAAATCCATGGTGAGAAGGCGATTTTGTTTTTCTTATAAAGCCCAGTGTTGATGATCGCGATAAAGCCAGCAACGAGCGCTATGATCAGAAGACTAATTCTGAACATGAAGGCTGGTACACGCGCTTCGGATCTTTTTTCAAGTTCAAAAGTCGACATCACATTGTCGACATTGATATTGACCATAAAGCCAATTGCGATGAGCGCAACAAGTAGGCTGACCGCGACCAATGGTACATTTGAACTGGTTCTGTTTAGTTGCAACGAAGCGTCTGACGCCATGGTTCCCTCCCAAAGACCGGATTGTGGCCTTAAACTTAATCTGGTGATCAAATTTTATATCGTTAGGAAGCGCTTACTAAGGATATAAAATGTGATCCAAGCTGAGGAAGGGCCGGCAGAAGCCGACCCTCATTATTGAAACGAGAAGCTTACTTGTAAACTTCAGCTTGAACTTTATCCAAGTCAGCCAAGATTTCATCAACCTTGCTTGGATCAAGCATGAACTTTTGGAAGCCTTCCATACCAGCTTTCGCCATTGCAGCTGGTGCATCGCGGTCGTAGAACTGAGCTAGGCCAGCAGCTGTAGACACAGTTTCGAAACCTTCAACGATGAACTTGTCATCTGTGTTGATAGATGCGTCAGAGTTTGGCGGCAATTGGCCTAGAGTTTTGTTCCACTCGCCTTGGATGTCTGGCTGCGCGATAAATGCCAAGAATTTTTTAGCATCTTCTTTGTTCTTCGCATTTGCTGGAATAAAGAACGCATCAGCAGGTGCTTCTTCCGCACGTGCTAGACCAGGTGTGATTTCTGGGAATTGGAAGAAATCGATTTGCTCATCAGTTAGACCAGCATCTTTGTAAGCTGATACTGAGAAGTTACCCATGACGTACATTGCAGCATCGCCGTTAGCAAATGGAGCAATCGCATCCTGCCAAGACATTGTTGCGTGGTTTTTCACAGGTGTACATTTGTCGATTTTTTCAGCCCAGTTCGCAAATGTCGCTTTAATACGATCATCTGTGTACTTGATTTCACCAGCTGTAAGTGCGTTGTGCACTTCATAACCGTTTGTACGTAGGTTGATGTAGTCAAACACACCAGCAGCAGTCCAAAGGAACTTTGTACCGATTGTAAATGGTGTCACACCAGCGTCTTTTAGAGCGCCGCAAGCTGCAAGCAGTTCGTCCCAAGTTTTTGGCTCAGCAATGTTTAGCTTATCGAAGATGTCTTTACGATAATAAACACCCCACTGGTAGTATGAGTATGGAACACCCCATTGCTTACCATCACGTGACATTGTTGGCTTAATTGCTTCGAACTTACCTGAAAGGTTAGCGTCTGATGCCCAAAGATCTGAGATGTCTTCGAATAGGCCAGCATCAACAAATGGTGCCATGCGGTTGCCTGGATACCACGATGTGATGTCCGGAGCATCATTTGTCAAAAAGTTACGGATTGCAGATTTGTGAGCTTCACGGTCTGTGTTGTTCACAGTCACGTTGATGTCTGGGTTTGCAGCTTTAAATGCTTCAACAGCAGCTTCAAACGCAGCTTTTGGCGCAGGATTCAAGTCATCATAGTTGATAACTAGATCACCAGCCATTGCTACTGAAGACAACAAAGAAGTTGCGAACAAACCAGCAAAACCTGATTTTAAAATTGAATTCATTTCTCTCTCCCTTTGTTCCAAATAATGAAACTTAATTTTGAATATTGAAAACTTAAATCGTTTGCGCTACAGTTGTCAACATCATTTGTTGTGAGCAGGTGAAAAAGGGGAGGGAAATTAGCATGGCTCAAGCCAATGCGGGAGACGGTACAGTCGGCAAGGCATTAGATGCGCTTGATCAAGTGGCATCTATGGGTCGTCCTGTGCGTTTTGCGGAATTATTGGAAGAGAGTGCTTACCCAAAGGCAACCCTTTACCGCTTCCTTCAAACACTTACCAATCAAGGCATGTTATCTTATGACGCGCGTTCACAGACATATAGTTTGGGCGTACGCTTGGTGAGACTTGCCCATGCGGCTTGGCGTCAAAGTTCGCTTGCGCCGATTGCGCGGCCCTATGTTGAAGATCTTGCAAGAGAAGTTCAGGCAACGGTGCATTTGGCGCAGCTTGATGGCGGTCAAGTCTTATATGTCGATAAACAAAATCCATCCAACCCGATCAACATGTATTCCGAATCGGGCAAGGTTGGTCCGGGCTATTGCACGGGTGTTGGTAAGGCCATGCTTGCTTTTGTTGATGAAGCAACGCTTGAACGCGCTCTGACGCAACAAACTTATCACCGACACACAGAAAATACGTTGTGCAGCCCGCAAGAATTGATGGAGGAATTACGAGAAATTCGTAAGACCGGCATTTCATTTGATCGTGAAGAACACGAAATGAGTATCATTTGTTTGGCGGTGCCGATTCTCAGTTCGCAAGACCGGGTATTGGGCGCAATCTCGGTGACAAATTCAACACATCGAACATCGCTTGATGAGTTAAAGAAATTCGCACCAATATTAAAAGCGTGCGCAAAAAATATCGCGGATACCGCAGAATCGTGGCGTTTTCCCGAACATGATAAACTAGCAAAGTAAGGGTAGGACAATGGCAGGTTTACAGCTCTCTGATATCAAGAAAGCATACGGAAAAGTGGAGGTTATTCATGGGGTTAACCTTGATATAGCCGATGGGGAGTTCGTTGTTTTCGTCGGCCCTTCTGGTTGTGGTAAATCAACTTTATTGCGCATGATTGCTGGTCTTGAGGAAACCACATCAGGGCAGATTGATATTGGTGATCGAGATGTAACGCATGTTGATCCAGCCGAGCGCGGTATTGCCATGGTGTTCCAAACTTACGCGCTATATCCACATATGACGGTGCGTGAAAATATCAGTTTCGGTCTACGCATGAACAAGGTTCCGCAGGACGAAATTGATAAGAAAGTTGCCAAAGCCTCTGAAATTTTGAAGCTCGATCAATATCTCGAGCGCAAGCCTAAGGCCTTGTCAGGTGGTCAGCGTCAGCGTGTGGCAATCGGGCGTTCCATTGTTCGTGGACCAGAAGTGTTCTTGTTCGATGAACCGCTATCGAACCTTGATGCAGAGCTTCGTTTGGAGATGCGTGTGGAAATTGCGCGCTTACATAAAGAGCTCGGCACCACAATGATTTATGTAACGCATGATCAGGTTGAGGCGATGACACTTGCTGATAAGATCGTCGTGCTGCGTGATGGTTTGATCGAGCAAGTCGGCGCGCCACTTGAGCTTTATGAAAATCCTGACAATAAATTTGTCGCAGGATTTATTGGATCACCTGCCATGAACTTCCTATCAGGTCAGATCAAAGGTGGTGATATCACGGTCAACGGCTTGCCAAATCGCACATTTAACTTCGACTTTAAAGAAACTCCAGGCGATGGTGCTATTGAGTTGGGTCTTCGTCCTGAACACATCGAAACCCTTGCTGAGCCTGGGCATTTCACAGTAGATCTTGTCGAGGAACTTGGCGGTGTGTCATATATCTATTTATCGACTGAGTCGGGCGAAAAAATCATTTCTGAGAAGAGCGGACGCGCCAATGTGAAAAATGGCGATAAAGTCAGCATTCAGTTTGATGCGTCAGATGTGCTTTATTTTAATGCCGAATCAGGTCAACGTTTATACGGAAAGTAATCAGTAAGCTTACTTTTGATTTAAGGGGCGATCTTCGTGTCGAACAACAACAACAAAATTTGGATCGCTGTTGATTGGGGAACCAGTAATCTCAGAGTATGGCTCATGTCAGATGGTGACATCCTGGCAATGAAGTCTTCTCCGCAGGGAATGTCTGGTTTGGCGCAAAGTGAATTTGAGCCGGTTTTGATGGATTTGATATCAGAATGGCTCGATAAATATGCCCTTAAAGGACAAATTCAAGTGATTGCTTGTGGCATGGTGGGGTCGCAACAAGGCTGGTGCGAAGCGGGTTATACATCGATCCCAAGCGCACCTTCAGATGTCGCTGTCACAAAACCAAATGTTGAGGACCCTCGGATTGATGTGTCAATTCTAGCTGGGTTAAGCCAAGCTGATCCTGCAGATGTGATGCGGGGCGAAGAAACGCAGATCGCAGGATTTTTTGCCAAGCAAGCCGATTTTTCTGGTCTCATTTGCATGCCGGGTACCCATTCGAAATGGGCGTTTTTGGAAAATGGCGAGGTTGTTCGATTTAAAACCGTAATGACCGGTGAGATGTATTCCATTATCTCCGATCATTCCGTATTGCGCCAGCTTGTAAACAAAAATGCAAGTGATGCGAGCGCCTTTCAAAAGGGTGTGCTTGAGGGTGCACAAAATCCTGAATTATTACTCAGTAATTTATTTTCCATCAGAGCACGTTCTGTGCTTGAAAATGTAAATTCAAACGCATCGGCTGCACATTTATCAGGTCTCTTAATCGGGACTGAAATCGCAACGATGAAGAAATTAATGCCATCCGATACGATTAAACTCTTGGGTTCTGGTGTGCTTTCTGAGCTCTATGCCGAAGCCTTTGCCGTATTGGGGCAATCAATCACGCCAATGGATGTCACCGAACTCACAGTGCTTGGACTTCATAAGGCGTGGCAAAATTTGACGAAAGAGAAATATCTGAATGTCTCGTAATTTGATTGCGATTCTTCGTGGTGTGAAGCCAGAAGAAGTCTTAGAAATCTGCCGTGGTTTGGTAGAAATTGGTTTTACAAAAATTGAAGTACCGCTGAATTCGCCCAATGCATATGAGAGCATTTCGATACTTTCAAAGAACTTGCCTGATACCATCATGATTGGTGCTGGGACTGTGTTAACGGCAGAACAGGTGGATGAGGTTAAGGCCGCTGGGGGCCGCTTAATTGTTTCACCTGATTGCAACACATCGGTGATTGATCGCACCGTTGAACACGGCATGGAAAGTTGGCCAGGTGTCGCAACAGCAACGGAAGCTTTTACAGCTTTGCGCCATGGCGCAACGGGTCTCAAACTGTTTCCAGGGATTGCGCTAAAGCCGGAAGGCCTGGGTGCACTCAAAGCAGTTTTGCCAAAAGATGTGGCTGTTTATCCAGTTGGCGGGGCAGGGCCATCAAATTTTGCCGAATGGGTGAAAGCGGGTGCTGAAGGTTTTGGCATTGGTTCTGCGCTTTATAAGCCGGGCCTCACAGCAGAAGAGGTCAAAGCGCGTGGGCAAGATATTATCGATGCTTACGACGCTGTGTTTTAGCAAATAGTAATTACGCAAATAAAAAGGCGCTCTGAATTTCAGAGCGCCTTTTTTGTTTCAAGTGCAAACTTAGCCAATTAGAAAAGCGGCTAACTTGAGCGCGTGGTATGTAGATCAAACCACGCGCTCAGGATGGTGACTAATTAACCGCTCATCCAGGCTGGCAGCCATAGCACCAATTGCGGGAAGATCAGCAGTAGGATCAAGCCAGTTAGCTGCACCAGCATGAACTGCATCATTCCAAGATAGATGTCCTTAAGATCCCAGTTCGGCACCACCCCTTTGAGGAAGTAGGCCGATAAGGCCACCGGCGGACTGAGCCAGGCCGTCTGCAGGTTCACCGCCACCAGGATACCGAACCAGACCATCAGATCATAGCGGTCCAATCCATGTAGATCGAGCGCTTGAACCACAGGCAATAGGATCGGGACCACGATAAGAACAATCGGAACCCATTCCAAAGGCCAGCCGAGCAAGAAGATCAGCGCCATCACCAAGATCAACATGATATATGGTGATAGATTTGTGCCCAGTAGCAATTCAGTCAGCAATTGCGGTGTGCCGAGCGAGCTGAATTGTGCTCCGAAGAAGTTGGATGCTGCCACAAGGAACATGATCAATACAGTAAGTTCCAGTGTCTTGATCAAGCTGTCGAAGAAGCTCGGAATAGTGAACTTTCTATATGCGATCGATAGAAGGATCGCACCGAAGGCACCCATAGCCGCAGCTTCCGCAGGTGTTGCAAAACCTAGAAGGATGGAACCAAGCGCAAATGAGATCAGGATCGTTGGCGGCATAAGACCGGCAAAGAATTCATCCCATAAAGGCGCGAAGTAGAAATCCTTATCAGCATCTGCTGAGTAAATCGGACGTGCTAGATAAGCCAACAATATTGTGAATGCTGCAAAGGCGATTGATACCATTGGCAGGCCACCATCTGCGCCCATATTCGCAAAGATCATGTACACATGGAACAAGACTGCAAGTGGAAGCGCAATGCGCAACACATTTAGTTTGCGATAGCCTTGATGCGCAATTGCCAGCACGATCAATAGCGCAAACAATCCGCCAAATGGAATGATCGCACCGAACGTACCGTCAAGACCCAAGCCGAAGACACGGCAGATGGTCAAAATACCCAAACATATCAGCGCAACTTCTGCACCATAGAATTTAGATGTTTCTGGTTGATCTTCTTCAGATAGAATTGGACCCAAGCTTGGGTTCAACCAGCAACGTCCCAATGTGTAGAGCAAATATAGTGATGCCAAAATCACACCTGGGATAAACGCTGCTCGGAAGAGATCAAGCGTTGATACTTCAAGCACCGGACCCATAACAATGAGCATGATCGATGGTGGGATCAAAATACCCAAAGTACCACCGGCTGTAATTGTACCAGCCGCCAGTTTCACATCATATCCGGCACGGCTCATTGTGGCACCCGCCATAATACCCAGCATGGTCACGGACGCACCCACAATACCTGTCGCTGCCGCAAAGATCGTCGACACGATCAGAACGGCAATGAACAAAGCACCGCGTACACGAGACATGATCATCTGAATGGACGAGAACAGACGCTCCATGAGGCCCGCACTTTCCATAACAATCCCCATCAATACGAATAGTGGCACCGCCATGAGCTGGTCATTGAGCATTGAAGAGTTTGTTTGCAGTGTGAAAATAAATGTTGTTTTCAAGAAGCTGTCGCCCCAGATCCCGAACACAAATGCCAAGAAGACAAGTGTAAACGCGATTGGGAAACCAATGAAGATCACAAACAACATGGCACCAAGCATGATGAGGCCAATAATAGGCTTATCAAGGTTCGGTTTGGCTTTCATGAGGTCGCTGAACCATTCGCCACCTGGCACCAATTGTGGTTCAAATACCGCAAGTACAAGCCATACAAGACCAATCACATAAATAGGTAATAGTCTTACAAAGATGCGCTCACGTTCTTTACCCATTTTGTGGAATGCACGGAAAATCTCAGGTAAACCTTGCAAGAGAAGGAGTGCACCACCCACTGGCATCGCTAAACGCGCAGGCCACAAGAGCGGTCCCCAAGCACTATCCACCTGGTTTGTTTCACCATTGATGAAGGCTTTCCACCAAAATTCAGACGCCACCCATGTAAAGAAGATCATGGAAGGTATGAAGAACAGCAAATACAAGGCAGCATCGACCGTCGCCTGAGTTTTATCTGTCCAATTCCGATAGAGGAAATCAGCGCGGATATGGACGCCACGCATGAGGCCATAGCCTGCACCTGCCATCCAAAGTACACCCGCAATCATTCGGCTCATGTCATAGGCGATCAAAGTCGGTCCCAATCCAAGGGCTTTGGAAAGATCGCCCAAACCTGCATTGGTTAAAATGGAGTCGCCATTACGAGAAATAACCTCCCACACCACAATGGCGATAAGGGGGATCATCATAAGGGCAATTGCTTGACCCGCACGATGGTTGACAACATCAATGACAGCGGTAATTGGGCGCTGCCATGGTGTCATATCTTCAGGTGTTTCCCCCGGAGCTTCGGCCCGACGCTCAGCAATCAGCTCATCGGCAATTTCCAGATCTTCTGGATTTGGTTCCTCTGCGGCCATATCCACTCTCCCTCCCATGGTAAGTCTATGATCAAAGGTTTCTCTTTGGAAAAGGATTGCACATTCTCATGCGAAAAAGAAACAAGCCCTTACAAAAAAGAAACACGAGGCCCCGAAAAAGAGGCCTCGCGGTAAAATAATGAAGATTATTTCAATGTGTCAGCGTGTGCTTTACCCAAGTTGGCGTTTGATGCTTGCGCACCAGCCCAGAATGGAACAGCAATGTCAGCAAAGTCTTTTTGTGACTGCCATACTTCTGCGAAGAACTCGTTTTCGTCAGCAGCAGCTTGAAGCGCATTTTTCGCAGCAGCCATGTACTCTGTGAAGTAGTCAGCTGGAGTATCTTCAAGGATAACACCATGGTTATCTGTCAAGTCTTTCAAAGCTTTACCGTTTTCGAAGATGCGGTAAGACATTGATTTTGACAATGAAGCGTTTGCAGCAACTTCAAGAGCTTTTTTCTCGGTGTCTGAAAGGCCATCATAGAAATCACCGTTGACGTAAAGGTCAGCATTCACCACAACTTGGTGTAGACCTTGTAGGTAGTAGTGCTTAAGAACTTTCTGGAAACCGAACACTGAGTCAGGCTTCGGGCAGCACCATTCAGCCGCATCGATTGTACCTTTTTCAAGAGCTGGTAGAATGTCACCACCACCCATAGCAACAGCAGGAACACCTACGTCAGCGTAAGCAGCGCCCACCATTCCTGGAGGTGCACGGAAACGCATTTTACGGAAGTCATCCATTGAAGCGATTGGTTTTGGGAACCAACCAAGAGCCTCTGGGCCCACTGGCTGAAGCATGAAGCCTTTAACGTTCACGCCCATTTCGTCCCAAAGACGGTCGTAAAGTTCTTTACCACCACCGAACTGGAACCAAGATAGGAACGCGATGTTGTCAAGACCAACACCAGCACCAGCAACAGGTGCACCGAACAAGTTAGCAGCAACGTGCTTACCACCCCAATAGTGTGTCCAAGCAAAACCACCTTCAACAAGACCGGCATCAACCGCGTCCATGATGTCGCGTGGGCCAACAACAGCACCAGCTGGTAGAACTTCAATTTTCAGCGAACCGTTAGTCAAAGCAGCCACATCATCACCAAATGCTTTCAACATAACAACTTCGTCAGCTGTTGTTGGAAGCACAGATTGAATGCGAATTGTTTTTTCAGCCAAAGCAGAGGAGGCCATTAATGTAAGACCTACTGCTGTAGCGGCGACGCCTGTTAAAATTTTGGATAAATTCATGATTTATCTCCTCCCTAGGTTATACCTTCTCAAATGACGACTAAGATACGAAGGCATCTTTCTTAGCCCTTTATACGAATGTAACTATGACTAAGTTACACCGCAATTCCAATCGATTTTAGCGCGTAAATTACGCTCCTTTTTCAACAAAAACTAAAGAATTCCAAATATATGGCCGATCCCGTTGGGTGCCACAAAGACACCGCGATACATCATTTCCCCAGCCACATAGAGGAGTACGAATAAACCCAACCAAGATATCCAAGGATAGCGGGTTAAAAGTTTCATAATCATCGTTGCAGCAAAGGCCATAAGTACGATCGCAAGACCCAAACCAAAGACCAACATTGTTGTGTCACCGTCGGCAATCGCCGCAACAGCGAGCACGTTATCAAGTGACATCGAGACATCAGCAATTGTGATGGATACCAGCGCTGAGAACATGGTTCTGCGCGGTGCTCCGGTATAACCTTCCTCAAGGTTTTCGGCCGTTTCCATCGCATGTTCAGCTTGTTCATCGACATTGTCTTTGATCTCGACATAAAGGCGCCAACACACCCAGAAGAGAAGTAGCGAACCGATAAACAAAATCCCGGGGACTTCCAAAAGACTTGTTGCGATGATCGCAAAGACAACACGTAAGACAGCGGCAATAACCATACCATACAAAATGGCTTTCTTACGCAATTCTGGAGACAGGCCAGCAGCGGCCATGCCAATAATCAGCGCATTGTCACCCGACAAAATGAGGTCGGCAATGATGATCTTGCCAAAATCAAGGACATCCGCCCACCCCAGAGTTGAAATCCATTCCATCATTAGCCCGCATCCTCTAAAATCATGTCTGAAACTTTTTCACCGATCATTATGCAAGGTGCATTTGTGTTGCCCGACATAATTTGAGGCATGATCGACGCATCAGCGACGCGCAATCCCTCAACACCCTTAACGCGCAAACGTGCATCCACGACCGACATCTTGTCGCTATCGGGACCCATTTTACATGTGCCTGTAGGGTGGTAGATGGTGACCGAAGTTTCTCTCGCCCAATCCAATGTTCCCTCATAATCATCAAACTCCACTTCACGACCTGGAGCGAATTCTTCGATGATATGAGATTTTAATGGCTCAAATTGCGCGATCTTACGCGCGATCTGAATGCCTTTTACTATCGTGTCCTGATCAAGCTGAGTGGCCAGATAATTTGGATGAATTTCTGGGTGATCACGATAATCGCTTGATTTAAGCTGCAAATGGCCAGCACTTTCGGGGCGCATTTGCAAAACAGATGCCGTAAAGGCAGAAAATTTGTGAGGACCATCAGCTGGCTTTGTCGCACTAAATGGCTGAATGTGGAATTGAATATCCGGCGTCTCAAGGTCTGGATCAGTTTTCAAGAAGCCGGTTCCAAGACTTGCCGCCATTGCCATTGGGCCTGAGCGCTTCAACGCATATTCAAGTGCAATAAACCCTTGCTTGAAGATGTTGTTGATTTCAACATTGATGGTCGAAAGATCCGTCTTGAAAACCGGGCGCGCTTGCAAGTGATCCTGCAAGTTTTTGCCAACGCCTTTAAGATCAACCTTTGTTTCAATACCAACTTTGGAAAGTTCTTCACCAGCTCCGATGCCAGACAACATGAGAATTTGCGGCGAGCCAATCGCACCAGCAGACAAGATCACTTCTTTACGTGCTTTGATAATGACATTCTTATTGCCAAGATAAGTGCTGACACCAACGGCTTTACCATTTTCGATGATGACTTTTTCGACTTGGTGTTTGGTGATGATCTCAAGATTTTCTCGATTGCGTGCTGGCTTTAAGTAAGCAACAGCAGACGAACATCTTTTGCCATCAATCATGGTGAGCTGAAAATAACCAACACCTTCTTGATCGCCACTATTATAGTCAGAATTCTTTTTATAACCGGCTGCGACAGCTGCATCGATCCACTTGTCGACGACATCGCGTTTCAATCGGGTAGGCGACACAGACAAAGGACCGCTCTTACCACGATCTTCCGTTGTTTCGTCTCCGCCCCAAGTTTCAGCACGCTTAAAATAAGGTAGAACGTCTTTCCATGCCCAACCTTCATTTCCAAGTTGGCGCCAATGTTCATAGTCCTCAGCCTGACCACGGACATATAACAATCCGTTGATCGAGCTTGAACCACCCAAAACTTTTCCGCGCGGCCACGGAATGGAACGACCATTAATGCCAGGGTCGTTTTCAGTTTTGTAGCGCCAGTCCGTATTGGGGTTATCCATCGTTTTAAAATAACCCACAGGAATATGGATCCAAGGATTGGTATCCTTTCCGCCTGCCTCAATCACCGCGACTTTATACTTTCCGTTTTCAGAAAGTCTGCCAGCGACAGCGCAGCCCGCAGAGCCCGCACCTACAACAACATAATCAAATTCCAAAAAAACGCTCCAGATACAAAAAATGAGACTTTTTGTCTTGTTTTTTCCTAAAAACCACTCTATATCTATTTTGAGGTGGATGTAAAGAGGGAGAATGAAATTGAGTGAGGAAAGCCGGATTCCAACAAATTTAAGAACACTTCTTATTTTGGAAATATTGGGTCGCAGTGACAGCGCAATGACGCCAACCCAGATAAATGCGGAGCTTGGATTGCCCAAGCAAACCGTTCACAGACTTTGCACAACACTTGAAGCTGAAGGCTTTTTAATACGTGAGACAGATGGCAAGAGATTGCGTCCCAGCCGCAGATTGCGTTTGATCGCAAGCGGGCTTTTGCACGCTTCGCGTTTTCATATTACCCGCCACCAAATTCTGTTAGATATCGCGCGTGAGGTCAACGAAACTGTGAACATGGTCATTCCGGAAGAAACCGGCATGAATTATATAGATCGTGTCGAGGCCGATTGGCCGTTTCGCATTCAATTGCCGATTGGTTCAAACGTTCCGTTTCATTGTACAGCGAGTGGCAAAACTTTTATGGCCAGCATGCCAAAGGGTAAACGTGAGCAATTTGTTGCGGGTCTAAAGCTTGAGCAACTCACAGACAAAACGCACATAACACCTGAAAGCCTTTTAGAAGATTTAAAGCAATGTCGGAAGCGCGGCTATGCGATCGATCAGGAAGAGTTCATGAAGGATATGGTCGCCATATCTGTTCCGGTAACGGATTCCCATGGTCGATTTGTTGCAGCCTTGGCGTTCCATGGACCTATCCAGCGATTGTCGCTGGAAGACTTGGAAGGGCGTAAACATTTCCTTTTAAAGGGTGCTGAAGCACTTAAGCACGCCCTTTTTGACACTTAGCATTCGTAATCTAAGGTTTTAGCACGATCTTTGGCGCTGCGACCTGACCGCTTAAAATGTCTTCAAATGCTTTCTGACCATCTGAAAGCGGGCGCTGTTCTGTCCATGACAGATCACCCAAGCGTCCATCAAATATGGCATGCGCCGTATCGATAAAGTCTTGATGCGTATATGTGTAAGAACCGATAAATGTGATTTCTTGCAAAGTCATGCGGCGAATATCAAGTCCGTCGCGCGCATCACCCAATCCAATATGAACAATTGTTCCACCAGGTTTGATCTGTGCTGATGAAGATTTGCGTGTTGCATTAATACCCACGCCATCGATGATCACATCAAAAATCGATTCACCCTTAATATCTTCGGGTGTGGTTGCATTCAGCCCAGTTTTTTCAATGACAAAATTTCTGCGCATCTCGTTGGGTTCGACCAGGGTGATATCTTTACAGCCAGCTGCTTTCAAACAAAGAGCGGCGCCCAAACCAATTGCGCCACCGCCAATTGCCATGGCTTTACAGTCTTCAATGGGCTTATGCGCATTCTCCTTTGCCAATTGAACAGCGTGCCAGCCACAACCAAGTGGTTCAGCAAGCGCTGCTTTTTCCAAAGGCACATGATCGGGAACATTGACCAAATTATGGGTCGGCATGGAAATCATTTGCGCGAACCCGCCTTCGCGTGGCGGCATGGAAATGATCTGGCGATTAACACATAAATTGGTTCGACCTTCTAAGCAGAATTCACATTCTCCACAGCTGACAAGCGGATTAATTGTAACCCTTTGACCTTTTTGAGGACCTGACATGATGGTGCCGGCAGCTTCATGACCCAAAATAAGTGGGGCAGGGCGTCGTTCATCATGTCCCAAAAATGCGTGCATGTCGGAACCGCAAATACCGACGCTTTCGATTTGGATCAGAACTTCGTCATCTTTTGGTGCAGGATCTGCAAAATCTTTATATTCAAGTGTCTTTTCTGCTGTGTAAACCAAAGCCTTCATTTTGCGGTAAATCCTCCATCGACCATAAGAACTTGACCGGTCACATAAGCTGATGCGTCCGAACACAAAAATAATAGTGGCCCATCCATGTCAGACATTTCACCATTGCGCCCGATACAGGTTTGAACCGCATTGCGTTCTGCGCGTTCCGGATCATCAAAAACCGCAGCTGTTAGTCCTGTTTTGAAAAATCCGGGACCAATAGCGTTGGCATTAATGCCATGTTTTGACCAGCACTCAGCCATTGCGCGTGTCATTTGTCCAACGCCAGCTTTTGCTGCACCATAGGCAATGCCACCAGGAAAGGCTCTAAATGTTTGAAGGCTTGCGAAGTTGACGATGCGCCCCCAATTTTTTGCTTTCATGGAAGGAACAAATTGCTGGCTGAGAAAAAATGGCGCTGTCAGATTAATCGACATCGTAATGTCCCAACCTTCAGGCGTAACATCATCAGCCGTTTCGCGGGTATTTATACCGGCTGCATGAACTAGAATATCCGGCGCGCCAAACGGTTTTGCAATGGCTTCGGCAAGATCAGGGATGCGGCTGCGATCGGCGATATCCCATGCGACTGCTGATGTCTGACCAGATGTTTCTCTACGCCAATCATTCAAATGCTCTTCGCGACGGGCAACACCGATCACTTGTGCACCTTGTTCGGCCAAGAACTTTGCCGCATAACGCCCGAGGCCAGAACTTGCGCCGGTGACGCAAGCAATCTTTCCGTTTAGGCTGAATAAATCAGACGATGTCATGGCCTATTCTTCAGCTGTTAGATCAAATGTTTCATCTGGGAAATATTTCGCAAGACGAATATCAGCTGTACGCGCATGACCTTCCATGCCTTCGAGGCGTGAAATACGTGCTGTCGCTTCGGCAATTGGTTTCGCGCCATCGCGCGTTGCTTGTTGCCAGGTTACAATTTTCATATATTTGTGAACGGATAGACCACCTGTATATGTCGCAGCACCAGATGTCGGCAGCACGTGGTTCGTGCCAGATGCTTTATCACCAAAAGCAACCGTCGTTTCTTCGCCCAAGAACAATGAGCCATAGCATTTTAAGCGATCAAGCCACCACGGTAGATCCTGTGCTTGAACAGTTAAGTGCTCAGGTGCGTAATCATCGCTGGTTGCTGCCATTTCTTCGCGGTCGTCACAAACGATCACTTCAGCATAATCACGCCAGGCAGCTTCGGCATTTTTTGAGTTAAGCTCAGGCAGATCAGCAATGAGTGGCGGAACCAATTCCATCACTTTTTCTGCGAGCGCTTGATCGTCAGTCACCAACCAAACAGGAGAATTATAGCCGTGTTCAGCCTGACCAACTAAGTCACTTGCAACAATGGCAGGGTCAGCAGTTTTATCGGCCAAGATTAAACTATCAGTTGGGCCGGCAAACATATCAATGCCAACGCGCCCAAATAAAATACGTTTTGCTTCAGCAACAAACTGGTTGCCCGGGCCTACAAGAATGTCAGCTTTTGGAAGACCAAATAGACCAAATGTCATGGAAGCAATCGCTTGAATGCCACCCATTGCCAAAATTGTATCAGCACCGCAAAGATGCGCCGCATAGATAATTGCAGGCGCAATTCCAACGCCAGGGCGTGGTGGTGAACATGCAACAATATGTTCTACACCAGCAACTTTTGCAGTTGTTACCGTCATAATCGCAGACGCGATATGGCTGTAACGGCCGCCAGGGATATAACAACCCGCCGCCTGAACTGGGATGCTTTTTTGACCCGCTGTTAGGCCAGGGATGACCTCAATATCAATGTCCTTCAAAGTTTCCTTTTGAGCCTCAGCAAACTTTTTCACATTGGCATGAGCAAACTGGATATCGCGCTTGAGCTTTTCAGGCACCAATGCGATCGCAGCATCAATATCTTCCTGCGTCAGGACAAGCGTGCCCTCATATTTATCGAATTTTGCAGCATATTCGAGCGCAACTTTATCGCCGCCAGCTTCAATATCATCAAGGACCTGTTGAACGGTTGCTTTTACATCTGTTGCATCAGATGATGACGTTAAATCTGCTTTTTTTAGGTAGTTGCGTGCCATGTCAGTCTCGTTATACTAAGGAAATTGAAAGATTGTCTGGTCGTCAATGTAAGCGCTTACATTTGCTTTTGCAATAGTTATTTGCTTGTAAGCGGAGGAATTTTTTTGAGGAATCACAAAATGAGCAAACCGCCACTGCCAAAATTAGAAGACGTAGCACGTCTGGCAGGAGTATCCACAGCCACCGTTTCGCGCTGTTTAAATCAACCAAATCAGGTGGTTGAAGCAACGCGTAAACGCGTTCAAAAGGCGGTGGACGAATTGGGGTATATGCCCAATTTCAATGCAAGATCACTTGCAGCGAAGCGATCAAAAATCGTTGGCGCGGTGATTCCCACAATGGAGAACGCCATCTTTGCGCGCGCCTTACAGGTTTTCCAGGAACGTCTGAGCGACGAAGATTTTGATTTATTGGTTGCATCATCTTCGTACAAAGCAGATGTAGAAGAAAAACAGATTCGTTCCTTGGTTTCGCGAGGTGTAGATGGACTTTTATTGATCGGGACCAAGCGCGATCCAAAAATTTATGAATTCCTGCAGGAACGCGAAATACCTTTTGTTATTGCTTGGAGCTTTTATGATAAGCTTCCTGCGCCGAATTATGGGCAAATGGTGGGCTTTGATAACAAGAAGGCGATGGCGTCAATTGTTCAACATGTGATCGATAAAGGCCACCGCAAGATATTTATGCTGGCAGGTATTGCTGATAACAATGATCGTGCAATGTCACGTATCGAAGGTTTTACATCTAAAATGATGGAGATCGGTGTTGAAGATCCGACATATATTCAATGTGAATATGACATTGATAAAGCACGTAAGGCTTTTGCGGGGATGCGACAGTCTCTGGGGACTCCAACCGCTTTGATTTGTGCCAATGATGTGCTCGCCGTTGGTGCGGTGCTCGAAGCTCAATCGCAAGGCCTCAAAGTTCCTGATGACATTTCGATCACAGGATTCGATGATATTGAAATCGCGTCAATAATTTCACCGCCATTAACAACGGTCCACGTTCCTCATGGTTTACTGGGATTACATTCGGCCAATACCTTGTTGGCAAAAATCAATGATGAACCATCAATTGCTGATATGGAACTGGGCACCAGGATTGTAGAGCGCCAATCATTATCAGCCCCTAATACTTAATTTCTCTCAGGCCAATTTTACACCATAAACTTTGGTTTATTCGCGGCGATAATACTTTTGAGCTATAGATTTTGCGGTCTACAAGCGCTATCGAGGAATTAAAGAAGTGGCTCGGCAATTTTGAACAAGAGATTTAAGTGAAATTTTGACCTGTCAGTGGCACTTTGTGCTGAACACAG
>JAEPMD010000002.1:0-119955 GCA_017644105.1 Rhizobiaceae bacterium
TTGCGAGGAAACATCATGAAGTATGTGGCAAGTGTGCTTGAGCTGCCTAACACAGGGTCGGTACGAGCAGCCTTCGCCTGCGTGAGCGTTTTATCAACTGTTTCTTTGGCAAGTCTTTCCAAATCAGCGTGGATCAGATCAAGATTAAGTTCAGGGAGAAGATTGTTTGGTGGTTGTGAGTTATTGTTCATAGAGAAATCCATTAATTTTAAGCAACCAGGATATGGCTTCGCCGATCAATTCGACTGGCGAGCATTAAGGACACGCTGTCCGAAAAAATACGACACAAATCAACCTTGGCTCACCAAGTGGGCTGCTTGTTTCAAATATAATTATTGAGATGATTTTGCGTTGAGACGTTCAACGAAAGACAGTTGTGCAAGTACACAAAGTGAAAAGCTTTGCGAGCAGACGCAGCAACTATCAAAAAACAACGTCAAAACAAAAAACGGGATATTCCCTATGGGGAATTTAGTATAAAGATTCGCATAGCCGTGCTCCTATTACAGTAGGTGTTTCGGTCAGGCCTTCGTGGAGTGTTGGTAGCACTTGCGGAGGCCGAATTATATCAGAAAGCACTGCTCGCTCACCGACGAAAAGAAGTTAGCCTGGAATATCTGCTCCGGCAACCCGAAAAGAACAAGCCGGGAACAAAATTCCAGGTTATGGTTAATAAAACAAACTAGTTGGTGCTTTTTTTCTGGGATGTCCGCCTTGCGCTGTGAAGCGGAAACAATATTACTTCCGTTAAAATGCCGCTGAGTGCCACAATGTATGGACTGGCTGCTTATCGCAAGTAGAAATTTTCAGAACGTTTGAATTCGCTAATATGTATCCGGCTTTTTTGATCGGCTCGCGGGCCGTAGCCACAATGGGTAATACGCAGCATCTTTTCATCACATTAGCAGACAGGCTTATGATAGCCATTCTGGCACACTGATTTTTAGATACAATATTTCTTTCGTTCCAATGGTTTCTTAGTCGCGATAATTAGTGAATAGTCCGAGTTATATTGCTGTTAATCTGGTCTTGTCTTTGTCAAATTCATGTTCATGGTACAGAACACTCCATGCAATCCGGGCCAGTTTATTGGCGAGCGCAACGGCAAGTTTGTTCTTGTGCAAATGTTGAGAGGCATTCTCAAGCCAAGTGCCAAAACTAAATTTATGCCAATTGTGTGGGCGCATGAGCAGTACATGCGCTGCTTGAACAAGAAAAGTTCTGATATGAATGTTGCCCGTCTTGGATATTTTTCCAAGGATTGGTTTACCGCCCGTTGAATATTGCCGTGGCACTAACCCCAACCATGCACCAAAATCACGACCGCGGTCGAATGCATCGCCACTACCAATGGCAGACACGATTGACGTTGAGATGATTGGACCAATGCCAGGAATTGTCATCAGCCTTTGGCAATCTTTATCTTTAACACTGATATCCTCAATTTCTTTGGTCGTTGTTTCAATCCTTTCATCAAGCCAGAGCCAATCTTCATAAAGGCCTACCAAGATGTTGCTCATGCGCGGCGATATCTCATCTGATCTGTTATCAAGTATAGGAAACAGTGATTTACGTAATGCCCCAGCTCCAGGGCGCACTGTAATGCCTTGCTCAATCAGGAATGCACGGATTTGATTAATCGTGGACGTGCGCCGAGAGACCAATCTAGAACGAACGCGATGCAAGGCTTGTAGATCAAGTTGTTCCTGGCTCTTCTGGCGAACGGTCTTCAGATTGGGGCGAAGGGCAGCCTCGGCGATGGCTTCAGCATCATTGTAATCGTTCTTCTGCCCTTTATTGAAAGGTTTAGTATATTTGGCAGAGATGATCCGTGTTTCAAAGCCCATCTTGCGCAAACTCCTGCTGACAAAATGAGCGCTCAAACACGCTTCCATGCCAATGATGCACTTTGGGAACTTCGCAAATGTTTGCTCCAATGCAAGGCGCTTGATCTTCTTACGAAGGACAAGTTTGCCACCATCATCGAAACCAACAAGGTGAAAAACCTCCTTGCCAATATCAATGCCAACAACTGCTAAGTTTGAAATATCTGCGTTTGCCATGGGATGCCGCTCCTGTGTAAAAGCATTTAGTCTAACAGACTAAAAGCGCCTGAATATGACGGATATCAACACCACGTTCCAAAAGATGGGTAGCAAAGGAGTGACGAAGACTATGCAGCGTCACGGGCTTGGTAATCCCTGCAGCATCCGCCGTTTCATGAAACAGGCGGTTGAACTGGCGTGTTGTCATCGGCCTGCCCATTTTACGACCAGGAAACACAAAACGCTCATGGGGCAACATCTGACTGTCATATCGGCTAGGACGTTCTGTCCACCATTGCCGCAATAATTTAAGCAGATCTTTCGATAACATCACATGACGGTCTTTAAGCCCCTTGGCCTGCACCACACGGATAATATTCTGAGCGCTGTCAATATCACCAGCACGAAGCCGAACAACTTCACCGGCTCGCAGACCACAGCCATAGGATAGACTTAGCAAAGCACGTATTTTGAGCGTCTTAGCCATGGCAAGCAGCCGCTTGGCTTCATCTTGACTTATCACAAGCGGGATCTTCTGTGGTTCTCTTAAATGGTAAATCTCATTGGCAAGATCAAGCCGACGCAAGGTTACACGAACTAAAAACTTCACGCCTGTCATCACCCGGTTGCGATTACAGATGCTCAGGCCTTCTTCACTCAGATGATGTTGAAAGCGCCTTATATCCTCGACCGTGGCATCCTCGGGGGAGAACCCAAGAAAAGTGGCAAACCGCTTGCAAGAATGGATATGGCCACGTTGTGTGCCAGCACTTAATTGGCGCGCTTGCATATCTTGCATCATACGCTGGCGCAGTGAACTGATTGTGTTATCTATCTTGGTACTCATAACAATACTCCTGAAAAATGAGGTTAAACACCCCAATCTTCAGGAAAAGCTCACCACGTGTGAGCAATATTGCAAAATATGGTTACTTCAGGCCCACCAGAGCCCACCCAAAGCACTGACAAACAGATCAAAAACGGAACACCCGCAGCAAATATCGCGACAGCGATTTAGTCCAATGGCACATTTCGGAAGCTGATGAAGAGTGCCGCTATGTCTGTTTCAGTTGCTGGGTTTGCCAAAACACCGCAAGAATTTGAATTCAATGGTGAATAGGCATTGCACCTCTAGCGCGGTGCGCGTTTGGCCAAAATACGCTGCAAAGTCCGGCGATGCATATTAAGCCGACGCGCGGTTTCCGACACATTGCGGTCGCACATCTCATAAACGCGTTGAATATGCTCCCAACGCACACGATCTGCGGACATTGGATTATCCGGTGGGCCGGCTTTTTCATCTGGGCCACGGGTGAGCGCTGCAACTACATCATCAGCATCAGCTGGCTTTGCCAAATAATCCACCGCGCCAAGTTTAACAGCCGTAACCGCCGTTGCGATATTGCCATAACCGGTGAGCACGATCATTTTGGTATCTTCGCGTTTCTTACGAATGGCTTCTAATACATCAAGACCGTTTCCATCGCCCAAACGCATGTCAACAACAGCATATTTAGGCGGCGAAGCATTGGCCTTTGCCAGGCCTTCAGCAACACTTTCTGCAGTTTCAACTTGAAAGCCACGGCTTTCCATCGCGCGCGCTATTCGGCGCAAGAAGGGACCATCATCTTCAACAATTAAAAGAGATGGATCGGGACCAAGATCAGCGTTCATTTTTTACAATCCGAGTTATTACCAACCTAACAGATATAGGTATTTTTCTGTTCATTTTCAGATAGCAACATAAAGGTTTGGAAAAAACGCGTCAAATTGACCACTTAGGCAAGATCAGCCACAACCGAATCCAAAACCAACATGCCCGAGGGCGTGCATCTGATACGATTGTTGTTTATACGCTCGATCATGCCATATTGGATCAAATTGTTCTCGCGATCGATATCAAACGCGCGCTTGCTTAAGGCTGACCAACGGCTGACATCAATGCCCTCGCGCAACCTTAAACCCATCAAAAGCATTTCATCTGCTTGGTCTTGAGAATCCAATTGCTCAATGTCGATGATCCCATGACCGTTGTCTTCAACCAGCTCAAGCCAAGTTTCAGGATGCTTTTCGGCGATGGTGGCAAATTTTTTGCCGCCAGTTTGTATCCGTCCATGAGCACCAGGACCTAAACCGACATAATCGCCATAACGCCAATAGTTCAAATTATGTTGGCTTTCAGCGCCGGGTTGCGCATGGTTAGATACTTCATATGCCGGCATGCCGTTATCGGTGCAAACCTTTTGTGTCATCTCATAAAGCTCGGCCTGCAAACTGTCTTCTAACATTGGGATTTTACCGGCTTCATGCAATTGAAAAAACGGCGTGCCTTCTTCGATTGTCAGCTGATAAAGCGATAGATGATCCGCGGCTAAATCAATCGCTTCACGCAATTCATCCGCCCAGGCTTGTGCTGTTTGATGAGGACGGGCATAGATAAGATCAAAAGACATGCGGGGGAAAATATCGCGCGCCAAAGATATCGCCTTTTTGGCTTCTGCAACATTGTGCAAACGGCCCAAAAACTTCAGATCTTTATCATTTAAAGCCTGAACGCCCATGGAAACGCGATTAACACCCGCTTGGCGATAACCTTCAAATCGAGATGCTTCCACGCTTGAAGGATTGGCCTCCATGGTGATCTCAATACCGTCAGGTACTGTCCACGCGGTTCTGACGGCTTTTAAAATCTCATCAACTGTCTCAGGATCCATCAGCGATGGTGTGCCGCCACCGATGAAGATCGATGTGACGTCTCTGGGGCCAGTCGTTTGCCGATTATGTTCGATCTCGCGTTGAAAGGCTTCAACAAAACGTGGCTGATCGACCTTTTGGTGCCGAACATGGGAATTAAAATCGCAATAGGGGCATTTGGCTGCACAAAATGGCCAATGCAGATAAACCCCAAAGCCGGGTTCCGCGTTGATTGGAAAATTATAAATTGCAGCGGACACGTGTGTCGTCCTTAAGCGCCAAGACAGGTTTCAGCAAAGAGCTTAAACGCTCGAGCGCGGTGGGATAATGCTTGTTCATCGCCGGGTTTCCAGCCATGTTTTTCTTCCGCTGTCATTTCACCAAAGGTGACATCATATCCAACGGGCTTAAATACAGGATCATAGCCAAAACCGGACGTGCCGCGTGGCGGCCAAACCAGATGACCTTCCGCTTCACCGCGAAAATATTCGCGATGTCCATCGGGCCATCTCATACACAAAACGCTCACAAATCTTGCGGTGCGTTGATCTGGTTCGACGGCATTGGCCTCGGCAAGCGCGTCTTCGACCTTTTGCATCGCCATGCCAAAATCACGGCTGCCATCTTCTTTTTCGGCCCAGTCGGCGGTGTAAACCCCGGGTGCGCCATCTAGTGCATCAACGACAATGCCTGAATCATCTGAAAGTGCCACAAGACCGGTTGCCATAGAGGCCGCATCAGCTTTCGTTGCAGCATTCTCCTCAAAAGTCACACCATGCTCGGGTGGTTCGGGAAGGCCAAGTTCGCTGGCAGAGACCACATCAATTCCAAGCGGGCCAATCAATCCGCGGATCTCTTCCAGCTTGCCCGCGTTATGGGTGGCCAGAACGATTTTATCACCTTCAAATTTGCGCATGATTTTATGCCCCTAAAATGCTTATGCGAGTGCAGCTTTTTGAAGTTCAACAAGTTCGCCAATGCTGGTTTTAGCAAGACCCATCAATTGTGCAAACTCATCTTCAGAAAATGGATCTGCTTCAGCTGTTCCTTGAATTTCAACGATGCCGCCACGGCCTGTCATGACAAAGTTCGCATCGGTTTCAGCAGAGGAATCTTCCAAGTAATCAAGATCCGTCACCGGTTGACCGGCAAAGATCCCGCAAGAGATCGCCGCAACATGATCTTTTAAAACGCGGTCAACTTTGACCATGTTTCGCTCTTCCATCCATGCCAAACAATCGCGCAATGCAAGCCAAGCGCCCGTAATGGACGCAGTACGTGTTCCACCATCGGCTTGGATCACATCGCAATCAATTGAGATTTGACGCTCGCCAAGGGCTTCTAAATCCACAACAGCGCGCAATGAACGTCCGATTAGGCGTTGAATTTCTTGCGTGCGGCCAGATTGTTTACCAGCACTGGCTTCGCGACGCATACGATCTCCTGTTGAACGCGGTAACATGCCATATTCGGCCGTCACCCAGCCTTTGCCACCATTGCGCAACCATGGTGGAACGCGCTCTTCAAGGCTCGCAGTACACAGAACATGCGTATCGCCGAACTTCACCAAACAAGACCCTTCAGCGTGTTTAGAAAAACCTCGCTCGAATGAAACTTCTCGCATTTGGTCCGTTTTTCTTCCTGATGGTCTCATGACATTCTCCAAGTGATGCGCTGGAAATCCTCACAGCGTCGATATTGATTTGAGCCTACCTAGCTTTTGTTGATCAAGGTTGCAAAGGAAAAGCTGTTCCCTTTGCAAAATTCAAAGAAAAATCTGGAAGCTTGGTTCCGCAATAGTTATATATTTATTGGCGACAGTTTTTTTTGCCGAAGGAGCGGGGCAACCCGAAAGTAATTTGACTGAGTTGGACGAACGTTCGCGAGAAGTTTTTAAAAGCATTGTCGAAACCTATCTTGGTTCCGGCGAACCTTTGGGTTCACGCAGCTTATCGCGGCTCTTACCCATGACTTTATCACCAGCATCTGTGCGCAATGTGATGAGTGATTTGGAAGAGTTGGGTCTCATTTACGCGCCCCATGTCAGCGCGGGCCGTTTGCCAACCCAAAGTGGACTGCGCTTCTTCGTGGATGCCTTTATGCAGGTAGGTGATCTTCAACCTGAAGAACGCGAAAAAATCGAGCAACAAGTTCCGCTTAATCATGATGAGCCTGTTGAAGGTTTGCTGACCGAAGCCAGCAAAATGCTTTCGGGCCTCTCTAGCGGTGCTGGGCTTGTGATTGCTGCAAAGAATGATAGCGCCATCAAACATATCGAATTTATCCGACTTGAGCCCACCAAAGCACTGGCAGTGATTGTCGGCAGCGGTGATAGGGTTGAAAACCGCGTGATTGATCTGCCTGCAGGCACGACCTCTTCGCAACTAACGGAAGCCAGCAATTTTTTAAACGCGCACCTCGCTGGCCGTACATTCTCCGAGGTGCGTGGAGAGCTTGAAAAATTACGCAATCTTATCCGTCGAGAGTTGGACACATTATCCAGCGATTTGGTTGAGCGCGGTTTGGCGGTTTGGGCAGATGATAAATCAGACAACCGTCAGGGTAGAATTATTGTCCGTGGTCGTTCGAACTTGTTGGAAAACGTTGCTGCAAATGATGAGCTTGAGCGCCTGCGCTTGCTCTTTGATGACCTTGAGAAAAAAGAAAGTCTGATTGAGCTGATGAACTTGGCGGAAGAAGGGTCAGGTGTTCGGATCTTTATCGGGTCTGAAAATAAACTATTTTCGCTGTCCGGATCATCGCTGGTCTTCGCGCCATTGCATGATGAAGGTGAAAAAGTAGTCGGCGCTGTCGGCATTATCGGTCCAACACGTTTAAACTATTCACGCGTTGTTCCAGTTGTGGATTATACAGCCCAACTTGTGTCTCGACTGATGCAAAAAAGTTGAATGATATTATCTGCTAGCTTAGGATGGCTGAATAGGATATCTCAATCGCGATTGATTTTATGTGGGCCCGAAATGGCCACATCAATTCGCCAATATATTGAACCAAACAGATCACAGGGTGCGCTCGTTGGAAGATAATCAGGAATATCGTGTCTTAGCTCGAAAATATCGACCGCGGGACTTTTCTGACCTGATTGGCCAAGAGCCGATGGTTAGAACGCTGACCAACGCATTTTCAACCGGACGTATCGCCCAGGCCTGGATGCTCACTGGAGTGCGCGGCGTGGGTAAAACTACCACTGCCAGGATTTTAGCGCGTGCATTGAATTATGAGCGTGACGGTATTGATCAACCAACCATCGACATCACCGAATTGGGTGAGCATTGTCAGGCGATTATGGATGGGCGCCATGTTGATGTGATCGAGATGGATGCGGCTTCGCATACCGGTATTGATGACATTCGCGAAATCATCGAGCAAGTGCGCTATCGCCCGGTTTCCGCGCGCTATAAAGTCTATATTATCGATGAGGTTCATATGCTCTCAACGCAGGCCTTTAATGGTTTGCTAAAGACGCTTGAAGAGCCTCCGGAACATGTGAAATTTATCTTCGCGACCACCGAAATTCGCAAAGTTCCGATCACCGTTTTATCTCGTTGTCAGCGTTTTGATTTAAGACGTATCGAAATAGGCGCACTATCATCGCATTTTAAAATGATCGCTGATAAAGAAGGCGTGACGATTGATGACGAATCTTTGTCCATGATCGCGCGCGCTGCGGAAGGATCAGCGCGTGATGGATTATCACTCTTAGATCAGGCAATCGCGCATGGCAGTGGACACGTGGAAGCGGAAGCTGTACGCGCTATGCTTGGCTTAGCGGATCGCACACGAATTGCATCCCTATTTGATCTCTTAATGCAAGGTGACGCGAGCGGTGCCTTAGGCGAATTTAAAAGCCAATATGATGCTGGAGCTGACCCGCGCGTTATCTTGACGGATTTGGCTGATTTTACCCATCTTGTAACGCGCATGAAATATGTGCCGGATGCGAAAGAAGATGCAGCGCTTAACGAAGTTGAGCGCACACGCGGCGCAGATTTTGCGCAAAAGCTTTCAACACCGATATTATCGCGCACATGGCAAATGCTGCTTAAAGCGATTACTGAAGTTTCGGGTTCAAACCGACCCTTTGCAACAGCTGAAATGGCGCTTATTCGTATTGCCCATTCAGCGCATTTGCCCACGCCTGAAGATTTGGCAAAGATTGTGCAAAACCAAGACGCGGCGTCTCAAAATCCAACGCCGGGCAATGGTGCCTCTGCACCAAATGGTTCGAATGGTTCGCCGACTAGTGCTGTTGCCAGCCAATATGTATCGGCTCAAGGCAATGGTGGTCCAAATGGTGGACCAAGTGCAATGCTCGCCAGTGGTGCAACAGCTCCGCAAAGCGGGCCTGTTCTTGCCGTCAACAATGCCGAACCATCTTTGCAAAACCAGGCTGAAATTGCACCAGCAAAACCCACTGAGATCCCGCAGGTTCCAATCAACTCTTTGGAAGATCTGGTCGCACTTGCTGATAAAAACCGTGATGTTGCAACCAAAATTCAAATCCGTAACCATGTGAGATTGGTCAAGGTTGAGCCGGGTCGGTTGGAGATTAATTTAACCGAAGATGGCTCCCCGCAATTGCCGGGCGATTTGATCAATAAATTGCAAAAATGGACGGGCACAAAGTGGATTGTCGCCCTAAGCCGCGAAGAAGGTGGCGCCACACTTGCCGAGATATCCAACGAACATCGTCAGGCATTGGTATCAGATGCTAAGGACGATAAGGATGTAGCGGCAATCCTCGCAAAATTCCCGGGCGCGCGCGTCACTGATGTGCGCATTTCGGTTAAAGACGATAATGAGTTCACGGTTTTAGAAACCGATGATGGTGACATTTCACCTGATATGATTGAACTCGATGATGACAGCATTATTGAATAACAAATAACGATAGGAGACGACCATGCGTGACCTTATGGGGATGATGGGTAAAGTCAAAGAAATGCAAGAAAAAATGACGGAGATGCAAGAAGAGATTGCAGCAACCGAAGTCGAAGGTACATCCGGTGGTGGCATGGTCTCCGTTAAGATCAACGGTAAAGGCGTCATGCTTGGCCTCACCATTGATCCATCCCTGTTTAAAGAGGATGAGGTTGAGATCTTAGAAGATCTTATCGTTGCTGCATTTAACGATGCAAAAGGCAAAGCTGAAGCCGTCACCGCCGAAAAAACAGCTGAATTGACAGCGGGCCTGCCAATCCCTCCCGGCATGAAATTGCCGTTTTAAGCGCAAGATTTGCGATAAATTTGACGACTTCATGCGTCGAATCACCTAAAAACCTGTCATGGCTAAGCGTGTAACAGGTCCAGAAATAGAAAAGCTTATTCAGCTTTTAGCGCGGGTCCCGGGATTAGGGCCCCGTTCCGCAAGGCGCGCAGCCTTGCATATGATCAAAAAGAAGGATCAGCTTCTTGGCCCTTTGGCGGGCGCGATGAGTGAAGCTTTCGATAATGTGCGCGAATGCCAGACATGCGGCAATATTGATACCTCTAGTCCCTGTGCAATTTGTTCTGATCCACGACGTGAGCAAGCAACGCTGATCGTGGTTGAAGATGTTGCCGATCTGTGGGCGCTTGAACGCGCTGAAGTGATGAATGTTCGTTATCACGTTTTAGGTGGGACGCTCTCTCCACTTGATGGCATTGGGCCGGATGATTTATCTATTGCCGCGCTGGTTGACCGGGTGGAGAAGGAAAATATCGCCGAATTGGTGATCGCGGTAAATGCGACTGTCGAGGGACAAACCACGGCGCATTACATTACTGATCAGCTCGCAGGCATGGATGTGAAGATCACGCGACTGGCGCATGGTGTGCCGGTCGGCGGAGAGCTTGATTATCTCGACGAAGGCACATTGACCGCCGCAATGAGGTCTAGAACATCCTTATAATGTGGCAAATTACGGAGGCATAAATCCATGCAAAGATTAATTTTGTTGATCACTATTTTATGTTTGTCCTCGCTGCCACTTAGCGCCAACACTGCGCTCGATAAACAATTTGCCAATTGGGCCAAATCCGATCTGTGGCGTGAAGCCCGTGCGGCTGGTGTGTCCAAACGCACCTTTAATCGTGCAATGGCAAATGTCAGCCTCAATCTCAAATTGCCCGATTTGGTTCTGCCGGGCGCAAAGCCAAAAACACAGCGTCAATCGCAGGCCGAATTTCGCTCACCGGCTAAATATTTTAGCCAAAAACGCTTGCGTGGATTGGCAAGTGTTGGCAATCAGCTTCTGATTAAGAACCAAAAACTCCTTGCGCGAATTGAGAAAAAATATGGTGTGCCATCAGGTGTCATTCTAGCCATTTGGGGGCGTGAATCTGGCTATGGTCGCGCGGCCATCCCCTATTCGGTGGTTGATGTCCTAGCGACAAAGGCTTTTCTCTCCACCCGCAAAGATTTCTTCAAACGTGAATTGATCACAGCCTTACAGATCATTCAATCCGGCGATGTGCCATCTTCGAAAATGAAGGGCTCTTGGGCGGGGGCCATGGGGCAGCCGCAATTCATGCCGACAAGTTACTTAAGATTTGCGGTTGATTTTGATGGCGATGGTAAGCGCGATATTTGGAATTCAACTGCAGATTCATTGGCCTCAATCGCCAATTATCTTTTGCAAAGCGGCTGGCAAACAAATCGTGATTGGGGTTTTGAGGTGACATTGCCAAACCGCGCCAATTGCGCGCGCGAAGGACCTGATCGCGCCAAACCCATATCATCTTGGGTTCAAGAAGGTGTCACGCGTGTAAGCGGACGACCATTCCCAACAATTGAAATGCCGCAAAGTGGCATGCTGATTTTGCCTGCTGGCGTTTCAGGACCAGAATTTATCGTCACGCCGAATTTCTATGTGATCAAAGAATATAATAATTCCGATCTCTACGCGCTATTTGTAGGAAATTTAGCCGATAGAATTGTTTACGGCATGGGTGATTTTAAAGCCCCGTGGAAAAACAATGAAGTGATGCTACGCTCTGATATTCGTACGATCCAACAGCGCCTTGAGAAGAAGGGCTATGATGTTGGCGGAGCTGATGGTTTGCCGGGGTTTAAAACGCGCCGTTCAATCGGTGAATGGCAAGCGAAAAACAATATTCGACAGACATGTTTCCCAAACAATAAACTTCTAAAGCAGATCAGGTAATCTCATCATGGATCAACGAGTAAGTATCATAACGCTGGGCGTTTCAGATCTTCAAAAAGCCAAAACATTTTATGATGGCTTGGGCTGGAAAGAGGTCGCGCAAACCGCTGGCGAGGAGATCATCGCTTATGATCTACATGCCATGACGCTCACGCTTTATCCATGGGATAAATTGGCCGAAGATGCAGGCGTATCTGCAGAACGCGCAGGAAGTTCTGCGATCACGCTTGCTTATAATGTGAGTTCTGAGGCTGAAGTGGATGAAACAATCGCCCATGTTAAAACCATTGGTGCGACGATTACCAAACCGCCACAAAAAGCATTTTGGGGTGGATATTCAGCCTGTTTTCAAGATCCAGACGGACACATTTGGGAAGTCGCCTGCAATCCCTTTTCCAAATTGGGCCCGAAGGGTGAATTCCAATGGCTGGGTGTCAACGAATAGATCTTCTACAGATCAAGCTTTCGCTTCAATTGAACAATTGCCAAATCGAGCGCTGATAAAAAGCGCGACCGATCGGCTTTGGAAAATGGTGCTTGGCCGCCGATCTGCTCACCACCAGCGCGAAGGTCAGCCATGATCGAACGTGTTGCGACTGCCATGCCGATTGAGTTTTCCGTAAACGGTTTTCCTGTTGGTGAGATTACGGTCGCAGATTGTTTTAAACATCTTTCAGCTAACAAGATGTCAGAGGTGATCACGATGGATGCCTGGTCTGCGCGTTCCGCGATATAATCATCCGCCGCGTCAAACTTATCATTGACGATAACACGCTCAACGAGCGGATCGTCCGGGATGCGTAAAAAGCTATTGGCAACGACTGTGACTTTCAGCGCGTAACGTTCTGCAACTTTATAGATTTCATTTTTGACCGGACAGGCATCGGCATCAATATAAATTTGGATCACAAATTGTCTCCTTTGCGCAGCGCTATATCAGCCTTCAATCCAAAAATCTAAGGCTTTCAAACTCTATCTAACTGATGATTTGACAAGCGAAGTAAAGAATATCGCTATTTGAGGGGTTGGCGGCGCGAAAATAAGCCAAATCCTGCTTGCTTCTTTTTAATTCCCGCCTTAAATCCAAACTCATGAAAACACCTCTTTCCAATATTCGCAACTTTTCCATTGTTGCTCACATCGACCACGGTAAATCCACGCTAGCGGACCGGCTTATTCAAACCTGCGAAGGATTGTCAGAACGCGAGATGTCCTCTCAGGTTCTTGATAGTATGGATATCGAAAAAGAGCGCGGGATCACAATTAAAGCGCAAACTGTTCGCCTGCATTATAAATCAAATGCGGGTGAAGATTATGTGCTTAATCTGATCGACACACCCGGCCATGTGGACTTTGCATATGAGGTGTCTCGCTCGCTAACGGCGTGCGAAGGGTCATTGCTTGTCGTTGACGCCTCGCAAGGGGTGGAAGCGCAGACTTTGGCAAATGTTTATACAGCGTTGGACGCTGACCATGAAATCGTGCCAGTGCTTAATAAGGTTGATCTGCCCGCTGCAGAACCTGAGCGCATCCAAGAACAGATTGAAGAGGTCATTGGCCTTGATGCATCAGACGCATTGATGATTTCAGCAAAAACCGGCCTTGGTATTCCCGAAGTCCTGGAAGCTATTGTTGATCGCCTGCCACCGCCTGAGGGTGGCGAGCGCGATGATCCTTTAAAAGCGCTGCTCGTTGACAGTTGGTATGATACCTATCTTGGCGTTGTGGTTTTGGTGCGCGTCATCAATGGTACGCTTAAAAAAGGTCAAACCATCCGTTTGGTTGGCACTGGCGCAAAATACCCTGTTGACCGCGTTGGCATTATCACCCCAAAACTAGTGACCGTCGACGAATTGGGCCCGGGTGAAATTGGCTTTATCACGGCGTCAATCAAAGAAGTTGCTGACACGCGTGTGGGTGATACCATCACCGAAGATAAGCGCCCAACTGATGATGTATTACCAGGCTTTAAGCCAGCGCAGCCGGTGGTGTTTTGTGGTTTGTTCCCTGTTGATGCCGCTGATTTTGATGATCTTCGTAGTGCGATGGGCAAGCTGCGCTTAAATGATGCGTCATTCTCCTTTGAAATGGAGTCCTCTGCTGCGCTTGGATTTGGTTTCCGTTGTGGTTTCTTGGGTCTGTTGCATTTGGAAATTATCCAGGAACGTTTGGAGCGCGAATTTAATCTTGATCTCATCGCAACAGCGCCGTCTGTGGTTTATGAGCTTGAGATGAATGATGGCAAGGTCATCGAATTGCATAACCCAGCTGATATGCCCGATGTGATGCATATTGCTTCTATTCGCGAGCCATGGATTAAAGCAACGATTATGACGCCGGATGAATATTTGGGGCCAATCCTAAAGCTCTGTCAGGAGCGTCGAGGTTTGCAAACCGATCTGTCTTATGTCGGCACCCGCGCCATGGTCAATTATGATCTGCCATTGAACGAAGTGGTGTTTGATTTTTATGATCGCCTAAAATCCATCTCCAAAGGTTATGCGAGCTTTGATTATAAAATCGATGATCACCGCGATGGTAATCTCGTTAAAATGTCGATCCTGGTGAATTCAGAACCAGTGGATGCGCTGTCTATTTTGGTGCACAGATCAGCGGCTGAAAAGCGCGGTCGCTCCATGTGTGAAAAGCTGAAAGATCTCATCCCGCAGCATATGTTCCAAATCCCGGTTCAAGCGGCCATTGGCGGCAAGATCATCGCACGTGAAACCATCCGCGCTTTGCGCAAGGACGTAACGGCCAAGTGTTATGGCGGTGACGCATCTCGTAAGCGTAAGCTGTTGGATAAGCAGAAAAAAGGTAAGAAGCGCATGCGCCAATTTGGCCGCGTGGATATTCCGCAAGAAGCCTTTATCGCTGCGCTTAAGATGGATGACTAGCGGACTTGCGCTTTTAAATATTTTTTGGGGCTTTGCCCGGTCAGTTTTTTAAACTGATGGCTGAAATGCGCTTGATCTGCATAATCCAGCCGCAGTGCGAGTTGTGCCAAATCCAAATCTTTGCCTTCGTTTAATGCATCCAACGCTTCAAACATGCGGTAACGATCAATCACCCATTTTGGGCTAACGCCAATATAGTCTTGAAATATCCTTTGGATTTGCCGAGTGCTTAGATCAAAAGCACTGCTGAGCGAAGAAAGATCAGTCAGCGCGTCTTGTTCTTCGATGAATTCCACCATCTTGCGCGCCAATTTCATATGCGATGAGATGGGTAATGCGTGATCGGATATGATCTTAGATAATTTTATGACAAGTTCGGGAAGATCACCTGATAGCAATGTTTCAAATTCATCACTTTCAATTTCAAATATATCGCGAAAACAAATCATTGAATCAGTTGTGGTTGCGATCGATCTTGAGGTAAGCGTTCGCGCAGCGCCAGGCAATAATCGCGCGCCAAGCACAGAGCCTTTGCCAGTTAGCTCATAGGAAAACGCGCCCGATGTACAGCCGTAAAGACCTGACCCTTTATCCGGATCAATGACTAAATGTTGGACCGGAAATGGCAAATTGGTTTGAGTGTAGGTCTCTCCATCAGGTAAATCCCAACTCACATGCCAAAACCTAGAAATGATCGGTTGAAGTCGGGTAGCTGGCGCGATGAAATCCAACTTGAATTTCTCCAGAGATTGTCGCTCGTGAATGAGACCGCGCACCGATGGTTTATTTGAATTCATGTCGTGTTTTTACAAGATTTTAGCCAGAACATACACCAGAACATCAGAAAAACTGGAGAATTATTGCAATGAAACATCAATCAAGTTTTTCAATCAAAAGCTGGGCAGAAGATGATTTAATAAAGTTAAACGAACAGCTCAAGCTGAAAAATGGCCGCGTGGAACGTGATCATCATGGCTATATTTCCGGCAACGAAATAATGCATTATCACTTCGCTTACACCAATCATGACCGTTCTGAATTTAACGGCATAGGGATATTTGAAGGGTCAATTGGCAAGCGGCATGGAACATTTACCTTCATTGAACATGGCTCTTATCTCAATGGTGGCGTGATTGTTGAATTTGAAGTGAGGGAAATGTCGGAAAATTCCGACATTGGAATAGTGCTGGGCAAGGGTAAGTATGAGACTAGTTCCCACAATAATATACCGTATGATTTTGAAGAAAACCTATAGCGCCACCTATTCTGGCTGTAAGGAACGACGCGTTGGAATTGTCATTCTACCCGAATGCAATAATTCTCGTGATGATCCAGAATAGATCTGCCAGGATAGTTCATCATTGCCGACATTAAAAATCGCTGATGCGATGGTGTTTTCATCATCTGGATCATCATCCTCGCGTCGCCAGATTGGCAGTTTGTCCTTAGCTTTGTCGCGCAAAATATCAAGTGGGCTCTGGGAGAATTGTTGGAGCAATTCTTGGGTTCTTGCATATCGATCTTCAGAAGATTGGGTGATCAGTTGTTTATCGCACGCAACCGTCGACACATGATTGGCATGGCCGGTCGGTGTTTGGATATTGGTGATATGACAGTTTCCGCCCCCATGTTCGATACTCAGAAATTCTGCTCGGCCAATCTGTGCGATACTATAGTGAAATCCGCCGCTCAAAATGTGGCGCTCTAATAGTTCAACAGCTGCATCGAGGTCTTGGCAATTAAGCACAACGCGCGCCAAAATCATGCGTGGAACAACAGGGGTAAAACCTATCAGCCGGATATTATTGATGGTGATCGCAAGACCTGATCGCGTCCAAGCAAAGCTATGACCCGGGATTGAGCCAGGATAGCAAAATGATGTAAATCCACTTTCTTCAGCGCAATCGATGAGGAAGCAAGTTTGATCAAGCGAGGGTAGGCCATCTTCGTTATGCGCGATCATAATCGGGCTGCCCGGAATTTGCAGCGTCGTGCATCCATCTGGTGAATTGACGAGAATGTCCCCGCGGCAATTCCATGCAAAGACGCTTTCAAAAGGCAAGTCCAAACCTTCAGCCAATCCTTTGAGCTCGTCATGGATATCTGGAAAATACTCAGCTGTTTTCTTTTCAAGCTGCCGTACAAGATCGCTTTGGGCGTGGTTTTGAACATGCTTCCAAAATGGCTCGTGAATGAGCTTCTCGTGAACTGTTTGACGACCATGCTTGCCAAGGACAAGGCCAAGTTCGAAACCTTTTTTAGGAGCGGTTATCATCTCAAGTTCATCTGTCATGTAACCTCTCCAAAAAATTCTTTAAGCGACCCGATTAAGCTTTGCGACAAAGAATCCATCTGTTCCAGTTCGGTGCGGTGAGCATAAAATACCAATCCCGGTATGCGATCTCGGCACATCATCGCGGCCTGTGAGCTCAACCCATTTTTGCGACAAATCTATCGCCTCGAAATTTGAGTTTTCATCAAGGAATTTTGAGACGATCGCATCGTTCTCCTGAGGCAGAACCGAACAGGTCACATAAGTGAGCTCTCCACCTGGGCGAACATATTGTGATGCTTTGTTGATGACTTCTTTTTGCTGATTTAAACGCGTGGCCAGACTTTTTTCCGACAAACGCCATTTGGTATCGGGGCGTCGACGCCAGGTTCCTGTTCCAGAACAAGGGGCATCCACCAAAACTTTATCGCAATTATCTAGGAGCTGAGCGAGCGCTTCATCATCCTCGATCAATTGAACATTACGTGTTCCAGCGCGTCGCAGGCGCTCAATCATTGGTGCCATGCGGCGACGATCATTATCGTAGGTGTGGATCTGTCCGCTATTATCCATGGCCGCAGAGAGCGCCAAAGATTTGCCACCACCACCTGCGCAATAATCCAAAACCTGTTCGCCCTTCTGCCCATCCGTTAGCGCGGCAGCAAGCTGTGAGCCTTCATCCTGGATTTCAAACCAGCCTTTGGCAAAGGGGATGTCTGCGGCCACATTGGGCAAGCGACCGGGTCCGTTATCAGCTGTGATACGCACACTGTCAGCGAGTAAATCACCAGCAACAGCATTTGTTTTTGACAATGAATTGAGCACTTTTTCGCGTGTAGATCTGAGCGTATTTACCCGCAGATCAAGCGAAGGTCTTTGCGTTAGCGCTTGCGCTTCGATAAGCCAATCATCACCAAATGCGCGTTTGAAATCATCCATCAGCCATTGCGGGATATCACCCTGAACATGTTCATCCGCTTGCGTAAGATTGGCATTTTGGAACTGGGACATTTGCGCATCAGATAAAAATTCAGGTGCAAATTTGTCGCCATCTAACTGGTTTTTAAGGTCGTCAATCGTCATTCCCCACTGCCGCAGCAAAACTGCAAACGCGATAGCGCGTGGACTGTCGTCACCCATCATATATCCATGGGAGAGTTTCATGCGCAATGCGTCGTAAACAATATTGCCAATCGCACCGCGGTCGCCGGAACCTGCAAATCTGTGCGAGCTGCCCCAATCTTTAAGCGCATTGGCGACAGGCTTATGATGCTGTTCAATCGCTTCCAAAACTTCAATTGCCGCCTGCAATCGGCCACCAATTCGCATGGTGCACTCCCATATAAATATTGTGATCTTTAGAGGGCCGTCCTAGACCCTTATGCACGTTCATGCAAGCGAATACTCGCTTGGCTTAAATGCAGCGCCCACCATCGACTTCCATGGCAACACCCGTAACCATCGACGCTTCATCAGAACACAAAAAACACGCCGCATTGCCCATATCCTCTGGTGTTGAAAACCGTCCGATGGGAATGGTGGAAATAAACTTGGCGCGCATATCTGGCGTATCTTCACCCATAAACGACTTCAATAATGGTGTTTCGCCCGCCACCGGATTGATCGCGTTAACGCGAATACCTGAACTTGCAAGTTCAATCGCCATGGTTTTGGTGGCCGTAATCATCCAACCTTTCGAGCAATTATACCAATTTAAGTTCGGACGCGGGGAGACCCCAGCTGTTGACGCGACATTTAAAATTGCGCCAGCGCCATTTGCCTTCATATGCGGAATAAGGTGTTTTGCGGTGAGATAGACCGATTTCATATTCACACTGTAAACGCGATCAAAATCCTCTTCGCTGATATCTTCAAGCGGTGTTGGCATATGGGTAACACCGGCATTATTGACCAGAATATCGATCTTACCGAATTCGTTAATTGCAGCTTCCGCCATCTTTTGAACGCTCTCGCCAGATGCAACATTGGCTTCGATCGCAATTGTGTTGTCACCCTTTTGTTTGGCACTTTCTTTTGCTGCATCACCATTGATATCGACAATGGCGACGCGCGCGCCTTCAGCCAAAAATTTATCGACAATGCCCGCACCAAATCCGGAAGCGCCACCCGTGATGATGGCCGTTTTCCCTTCAAGTCGCATGATTGAAATTCCTCCTCGAATTAAAGTCCTAGCTTATTCACCATGCCAATTGGCAACGGTTTTAAGCGTTGAAAATCCATAAAGCGCTTCAAAGCCTTTTTCACGTCCATGACCGGATTTCCCATGTCCGCCAAAGGGGAGCTCAACTCCACCGCCAGCGCCATAATTATTGATAAATATCTGTCCTGATTTAATTGCCTTGGCCATGCGCATTTGACGCCCGCCATTTTCAGTCCAGACACCAGCAACCAATCCATAATCTGTAGCATTGGCGATTGCGATCGCTTCGGCTTCGCCATCAAAAGGAATAATCACTTGAACGGGGCTAAATATTTCATCTTTGGCCAAGGGATGATCAGGGGAGACATCTTTGAGCAATGTGGGGAGGATATAAGCGCCATCCTCTGGCAGATCATCGACAAAGCGTCCTTGGGCGGCAATGGCAATGGAACCGTCATCTGTCGCGCTTAGAAATCCTTCGACAATGTCTTTCTGTCGCGAAGAGACCAGCGGCCCAAGCGAATGATCGCCCATTGAAGGACCAACTGTAAGTTTGCGATAGGCCTCGCTCATCCGGGTCACAACATCCTCATAGATCTCGCGTTCTACTAATATCCGTGATGCGGCTGAACAGGTTTGCCCCGCATTTTGAATGCCTGCATTGACGAGGAATGGCAATGCACGATCAATATTCGCATCTTTGAAAACGATCTGCGGTGATTTACCACCCAATTCAAGGGTCACTGGTACAATGTTTTCAGATGCTGCTTGTTGCACCTTCACGCCAGTCGCAACTGATCCTGTAAATGAAATATGGTTCACACCCTTATGCGCCGTTAGTGCCGCGCCTGCTTCATGCCCAAAACCAGGGACAACATTAAGTGCGCCTTTCGGAAGGCCGCATTCATCAGCAATCTTTGCAAATGCCAGTGCGGTCAAACAAGCTTCTTCTGCGGGTTTTAAAACGCAGGCATTGCCCATGGTCAGCGCCGCGCCCACAGATCGCCCGATAATTTGCATGGGATAATTCCATGGCACAATATGCCCTGTGACACCATGCGGTTCGCGCAATGTGTAAACATTATAATCCTGCATATAGGGTATGGTTTGCCCGTGCACCTTATCCGCAGCGCCGCCATAAAATTCCATATAGCGTGCCAATGCGATGGCGTCATTGCGCGCTTGTGTCAGCGGCTTGCCAACATCGCGCGCTTCAAGTTCAGCCAGCCATTCAATTTGGTTGAGGATTTCCATGCCGATCTTGGAGATCAATCGCCCACGTTCCGCCGCGGTCATTTGTCCCCATTCACCACTCAAGGCGTTTTGTGCAGCCTCAACAGCAAGATCGATATCATCAGATGTACCCTGCGCGATCTCGCATAGCTTTGTGCCATAGGAAGGGTCGAAGAGTTCGATCATCTGGCCTTTTACGGGCGGCACCCATTTACCATCAATGAAGCAATGATCGTTTTTAAGTTTTGTGTCAAATGCAGTCATCTAAGTCATCTTTTCTTTGGCGCGGATTTCTTCGATATCGAGTTTTGGAATGGCTCTAATCAGCGATTGCGTATAGGCGTGTTGCGGGTTCTCAAACACATCTTGCGTCGATCCGGTCTCAACGATTTTTCCGCGCTCCATCACCAATACGCGATCCGTGATCGAACGCACGACAGATAAATCATGAGAAATAAACAGATATGAGAGATTAAATCGGTCGCTCAGTTCAGCCAATAGATCAAGCACCTGTGCGCGGATCGAGACATCGAGCGCGGATACCGCTTCATCTAATACAATCAGCGAAGGTTTGACGATGAGTGCGCGCGCAATGGCAATCCGTTGGCGCTGGCCGCCGGAAAATTCGTGAATATACTTATCACCATCTTCCGCTTTAAGCCCCACACTTTCCAATGCTTCTGTAACCGCAGCGTCAATCTGAGCGTCAGTTAATTCTTCGGTTTTTGTATAAAAAGGTTCGGTGATCAGGCGTTTGACTTTGTGTCTCGGGTTAAAAGAAGAATAGGGGTCTTGGAAGACGATTTGTGTTGCAGCGCGCTGTGATAGATCCGGTCCTTTGCCGCTGGACGAGAAGGTTTTGCCATTGATCAGGACGTGGCCTTCGTCGAGTGATTTAAGCGCCAAAATCGCGCGACTGAGTGTGGATTTCCCGCAGCCTGAACCGCCGACAAGACCGACATTTTCACCACGGTGAATTTTAAAAGACACGTTATCCACGGCACGAAAATATCGTTGTTTTGAAAATAAATGTGTCTTGGGCAGTTTGTAATCGCAAGAGACATGTTCAACACTCAAGACGATATCGTTGTCATCTTGCTGGTGCGGCGCGCGGTCTGGCACGTGATTAGAAGCTGAAAATAATTGCCGTGTATAAGGATGTTGCATCTTTGAGAAAACATCGATCGACGCGCCTTGTTCAACGATCTCACCATCTTTCATCACCACCACATCATCGGCCATTTGTGCCACAACCGCGAGATCATGGGTGATGAGCATGAGCGATAAACCATCTTCTCGCACTAGCTTTTCAAGGAGCTCCAAAATTTCGGCTTGTGTTGTGACATCAAGCGCGGTGGTAGGCTCATCAGCGATCAATAATTTGGGCTGAAGCGCAATTGCCATGGCAATCATCACGCGTTGACGTTGCCCACCGGATAAATCATGCGGATAGCGCGAGAGTGGAAATTCGCTTTCTGGCAATTCGACGCGGTTTAACGTTTCGCGGGCGAGCTGCTCCGCTTCTCTCCGAGATTTGCCTGTGTGAATACGGATGGATTCAGAAACCTGATCGCCGATGGTTTGCACCGGATTAAGCGCAGTCATTGGTTCCTGAAAAATCATCGAGATGTCATTGCCGCGTAAGTGGCAGAAATCATCTTCGGAGAGGGTTTTGATATCCTCACCATCGAACTTAATCTCTCCGTCCCATTTGGTTCCATTTGGCAGCAATTGCAAAACAGATAGCGCGGTGATCGATTTGCCTGAACCCGATTCACCCACAATCCCTAAAATTCGCCCAGCTTCCAAGTCAAAGCTGATATCTTTGAGGATGGGTGTTTTGCCGATTGAAAGATTTAGATTTTGAACGTTAAGGAGGGTCACGATTTAACCCTCCTTAATTTTGGATCAAGCAAATCTCGCAACCCATCCCCCATTAGGTTCAAACCCAAAACGGTGAGCACGATCGTTAGACCCGGCACAAGTGCCAGATGTGGTGCAATCGAAATGAGCGTTTGTGCATCATTGAGCATGCGCCCCCAGCTTGGAAGCGGCGGCTGTGCACCAAGTCCCACATAGGCAAGACCAGCTTCAGCTAATATGCCGAGCGAGAATTGTATTGTGCCTTGGACGATCAATAGATTGGTGATGTTTGGCAAGATATGTTCAAGCGAAATGAGCGCCTTTGATTTACCGCAGACTTGCGCGGCCATTATATATTCGCGTTGCCACAGGCTTAAAGCCGCGCCGCGTGATAATCGTGCAAAGACAGGGATATTGAAAATTCCAATTGCGATGATCGCATTTACAGCGCCAGGGCCAAATACAGCGGTGATCATGATCGCCAACAGGAGGGATGGAAATGCAAAAATGAGATCATTGCCGCGCATGATGATCTCATCGATCAAACCGCCGCGTTTGCTCGCGGCATAAAGGCCAAGCGGCACACCGGCAAGAATTCCCACACCCACGGCGACAAAGGCAACCGCCATAGAAACACGCGCACCAACCATGATCATCGACAACATATCGCGGCCAAAATGATCTGTACCGAGCCAATGGGCGGCCGAGGGTGTTTTGAGTTTATCGGAAATTGAAATCTGCGTTGCGTCATAAGGTGTCCAGATGAAGGATACCAATGCCGCCAGCACAAAAATGGCTGTCAGACCCGCTCCGATCAAAAACCCGTTTGATCGCAAGATAAGTTGCAAGGTTGAGGGCTGAGAGATGGTTTGCTCACTCATCGCGACCCCTCCCGCAAACGAGGGTCCGCAATGGCATAGGCAATGTCGACAAGGAAGGTCACAGCGATAACAGCAAAGACCAACAGAATCACAACGCTGCGGACGACAATGAGATCGCGCTGGGTGATGCCCTGAAAGACCAATCGTCCGAGACCAGGTAGATAGAAGACATTTTCAATGATGATCCCACCAGCCAGCAAAAATGAAAATTGCAGACCAATAATGGTCAAAACCGGGATCAGTGCATTGCGCAATGCATGGCGCCACAAAGCCTGGCGTCGGTTTAAACCTTTGGCGCGTGCGGTTCGGATATAGTCTTCGCTGAGCGTATCTAGGAGCGAGGATCGCATCACCCGAGCTAGAATTGAAGCTTGCGGAAGTGCGAGCGCAATTGCAGGAAGCGTGAGAGCTTTCATGGCAGGGAAGAAACCTTGATCCCAACCGGGGAAGCCACCAGCGGAAAACCAGCGCAGATTGATCGAAAACACCAAAACGAGCAGCATAGCGAACCAAAAATTCGGGATTGCTACGCCGAGCTGTGTGAGCCCCATAACCGAGACATCACCGAGCGAATTGCGTTTGGATGCGGCATAAATCCCCGCTGGAAACGCAATCAATGTTGAAAGCACAAGCGCGTAAAATGTCAGTGGTAGAGAAATAACGATACGGTCGGAAATCAGCTCGCTAACAGGCACACGATAAGTGTAGGAAATTCCAAATTCACCCTGCAGCAAGCCTGTGACCCAGGTGAAATATCGAGAAGTAAGAGATGCATTTAAGCCAAGTTGTTCGCGCAGGGCTTCAACGGCATCGGGGTCCGCGTTTATGCCCAACATAAAGGCGGCGGGATCGCCGGGTATGATTTCAATAACAATGAATATCAATATGCTGGCAACGATCAAACTTGCCGACAAAGATACCAGTCGTTTTGAAATATATCTCAGCATAAACCCGCTTTATCATTGCCCATAAAAAGAGGCGGTTCTGCCATGCAAAACCGCCTCAATATTTAAGTATTATTCTGACCAGTAAACACCCGTCATATCATTCGCTTGAGTTGGTGCGTTTTCCCACAAACCTTTAAGTTTTGCGTTTGCAACACCCGTACGCGCCAATTGGAACAGGTAACCATTGACCGCATCGTCTGCGATTTTCTGTTGAGCAGCAGCAATCAATGCAGAACGTTTTGCAGGATCAGTTTCCCCTTTAAGATCATCCATAATGGCTTTGAAATCCGCATCGCCATACTGGAAATAATAATCGTCACGTGCGTAAATTCCGATATCAAACGGCTCAGTATGCGAGACGATTGTTAGATCGAAATCTTTACCGCGGAAGGCTTGTTCCAGCCATTGCGCCCATTCAAGATTTGAAATTTCCGTATCAATGCCAACTTCACGCAATTGCGCAGCAATGATTTCGCCGCCGCGACGCGCATAAGATGGTGGTGGAAGTTTCAATGTCAGCGTTAAGTCAGACACACCAGCTTCCTGGAGTAGAGCCTTGGCTTTTTCAGGATCATAAGCAGATTGTGCTGTTAGATCGACATAGTCTGGGTTATGTGGCGCAAAGTGTGTTCCGATTGGCGTGCCATAGCCGAACATAGCCCCATCAATGATGGCTTGACGGTCAATCGCATGGGTGATCGCCTGACGCACTTTGATATTATCAAGTGGTGCTTTTTTGTTGTTCATCGCAAGGATTGTTTCACCTTCCGTTGAGCCAACCACCACTTCAAAACGCGGATCTGCACCCAATTGCGCTAGATTTTCAGGTGCAGGGAAAACAGGAAATGCATCAATATCTTCCGCCATCATCGCAGCGAAAGCAGCTGTTGGATCAGAGATAAATTTAAATGTGACATTTTCAAGTTTAACCGCTTCCCCCCAATAATCGGCATTGCGTGTGAGCATAACCGCATCACCTTTTGCCCAGTTCTTAAACGTGAACGGACCGGTGCCAACTGGATTACTGGCATTATTGTCAGCTGTTTCTGGCGCTACAATAACTGCATCACCCCAAGCCATGTTGAAGAGGAAAGAGCCGTTTGGCTTGTCCAATGTCACTCTAACGGTCAGTGGATCCACCACATCAACGCTGGTAATGCCCGCAAACAGTGCTTTTTGCGCATTTGTTGAATCTTCAGCGCGCGCGCGATCAAGTGAGAATTTCACATCATCGGCATTCATGTCAGACCCATCGTGGAACTTCACGCCGTCATTGAGTTTGAATGTGTAAACTGTGCCATCCTCAGAAATCTCCCAAGAAGCAGCCAATGCTGGATTAACCGAGCCATCAGGTCCAAAGCGGGTGAGGCCTTCAAACACATTGGCATAAACAACTTCGTCGATAGCCGCTGCTGCACCACCAGTAGGGTCAAGATTCGGTGGCTCCAACTGCATGCCAATTGTGACATCAGTGTTCATTGCGTGGGCTGTTGATGATACCATGAACGCAGCGACTGCGCAGGATGCAGCAAGTGCTCTCATCTTATGAGAAGTTAGATGATTAAAATTCATGTTGATCTCCTTATTCGTTAAGATGGTCAGGGTATAGCAAAGTTTTGAGGGTTTGCGCCATCACTTTAGCCGAATCCAACATGTCTTTTATGGAAATATATTCATCTGGTTGATGCGCGAGGTCCAAAATGCCCGGACCATATGCGATACAGTCTTTGAGTTTTCCAATCCGATCAATGTGTTTTTGATCATAAGTACCTGGGGATACCACATATGATGGCTCGCATTTCAACACAGATCCAATGGCCTGGTGAACAGCCTGGACAACGGGTGCATTTTTATCCGCCATGGTCGGCGTGACCTGCCATAGCTCCTTAATATCATATTCGAACGTCTCTCGTTCTTGTTTAACTCGTTCTAAAAGATCAATAATTTCTTCGCGCACCTCTTCAGGCTCTTCTTCAATCAGATAACGCCGATCAATCACAAGTCGTGCTGAATCCGGCACGCAGGATGATAAAAATCCCGTGAAATCCTCTTCCGGTTCCGCTTGACCGCCATGGATGGAATTGATGTTGATGGTTGAATGTCGTGCGCCTTCTGGCACAACAGGCATCGCCGTTTTGCGATCATAAAGCGCTGGCACCAATTCATCTTCGATTTTATGAAGCACGGCCCCCATATGGCGGACAGCACAATCGCCTAAAAATGGCATGGCACCGTGGGCAATACGGCCTTTTGTTTCAATTTCAGCCCAAAAAACACCTCTATGTCCCAAACAAATGCGATCTTTGTTTAAGGGCTCAGGAATAATGACATGTTGAACCCGGCTAGGGTCGAAATAGCCATTTTCGGCCAAATAAGCGACACCACCATAACCGCCAGTTTCTTCATCTGCTGTTCCTGAAATTTCGATCGCGCCAGGAAAATCAGGATAAGCTTCGATAAAGGCTTCAGCAGCAATGATCGAAGAGGCCAATCCGCCTTTCATATCGCAGGTGCCGCGCCCATAAATCAAATCGCCTTCGATCTCTGCACCAAAAGGATCTCTGGTCCAGCCTTGGCCAATTTCTACGACATCTGTGTGGGAATTGAAATGTACGCATTGGCCAGAATGCTTTCCTTCTTTGCGCGCGACAATATTCCATCTTGGATATTTATCGCTGTCCCCGGGACAGTCTTTTGCGCGGATGAGCTCAGTTTCAAAACCAGATTTGGACAGTCTTTTCTGGAGATATTCGCATATTTCAAGATAACAATCGCCGGGTGGATTGAGCGTAGGAATGCGGATGAGATCTTGGGTCAAATTGATAAGATCTTCTCGCTTACCATCTATGAGCGAATTTATTCTGGAATCAACTGCAACGGAACTACTCATAAGTGCAAGTCTCAATTTTAAGATATCGACGAAATTAAAATATAACTATATATTATTTACGGTATCAATACCGTAATTATCCGTTACGACTTCCAGAATTTGCAGGTAAATCCATTGACCCAGGATGAATTAGATAAACTCGCGTTTGAAAAAGCGCCCATTGGCATCGTATTAACCGAACAACGTATTGTACGAAGCTGCAACTCAACTTTTGCAACTATGGTTGGCTATGACAAACAAGAGATTGTTGGTCAGTCATTTCGTATGTTCTATGGCAGCCGCCAAGAGTTTGATGATATTCGTGATGTTGGTTTAGAGCCATTGCGCGCCAAAGGTCTTTATACCGATGAGCGTATGGTGAAATGTAAAGCCGGTGGACAAATTTGGTGTCGTTTTAGAGCCCAGGCGCTCGACAAAATAAACCCTTTAGATCAGATGATCCTCAGCTTTGCATTGATATCAGATTCTGCTGAAACAGCGAGTTTTACACCGCGTGAACGGCAGGTGATCAGCCACTTGAGTGCAGGAAAAACCAGTAAAGAAATCGGCCATATTTTAAATATTTCGCCGCGTACGGTGGAAGATGTCAGAGCACGTTTGTTGAAGAAACTGAATGTGCGAAATGCTGCTGAATTGCTCGCGCGCCTTAATCACATGCCGCAATAGTTCAGATACCCTTGGGGTAGAAATTTTCTTTTAGATATTCAAGCGCCGCACGATAATTTGGCTGTTGAAATTCATAACCGAGTTGTTTGATCTTGGCGTTTGATACACGTTTGTTTTCGCCATAAAATGATCTTGCCATCGGTGATAAATCAGCAGTTTCGAAATCAATTTCATCGGGTGGATCGATGCCCAAAAGTTCAGCTGCATAGGCGACAACATCCTGAGGCGGTGCTGGTTCACTATCGGTAACATTGAAGATTCCGGGCATGTTGTCTTTGATTAGGAGCTCTGTTGCTCCAGCAATGTCATCGACAAAAATTCGATTAAACACTTGATCTTTTTTGATGAGACGTCGCGCCGTGCCCTTCTTATAGTTTTCAAATGTGTTGCGTCCCGGTCCGTAGATACCGGAGAGGCGCAATATCGCGAGCGGAATATCAGCCTTCTGGCATAAATCCTGCCACAAATTCTCAGCCTCCATCCGCGCAATAGAACGTTTGGAAACGGGTTTGCATAAAGTTTCCTCATCAACCCACGCGCCGTCATGATTGCCATAAACACCAACAGTTGAGAGATAGCCCACCCATTCAAGTTTCGGCATGACTTCATGTAGTTTGCCATCGAGCAGAGGGATGAGAGGGTCACCAGATTTATCAGGGGAAATAGATTGAACAAGATGCGTTACGGTCTTCAACTCTGCTTCCAGCTCGTTTGAAAACATCTCCCCAGAGAATTCAAAGGGCGAGATTTGATGCGCGCGCAAAATATCAAACTTATCTTCCGAACGCGTTGTCCCGCCAACAAATGCAAACGTGTTGGATAACTTCTTTCCAATCGCACGGCCAGAAAATCCGGCTCCAAAAATCATCAAACGCACATTATGTCCTATCTTTTAAGCGCTGGCATCTTGCCATTCATTCAGCACACTTTCATTGGCTTCATTTTGCATTTCCGCGGACGCAATTTCTGCAAATCCGGATGCGGATAGAAGCTGTGAAAGCGCCCAGACTGCACAACCGCGCACAATTTCATTTGGGTCTTTTAAATGGGCTTTGCAATGGTCTGCAAGGGCAGGATTGCCACTATTTCCTGCCGCAATCAGAACATTTCTGATGAATCGATCCCGGCCAATGCGTTTGATTGGCGAACCTGAAAAAAACGTACGAAATTGCGCGTCATCAAAGCTGAGAAATTGCTTGATATCGGGTGCTATTAAATCGTCTCGTGCTCGCAGCTTCATCTCACTGGCATCTTGTGCGAATTTGTTCCATGGACATGCAGCAAGACAATCATCGCAGCCATAAATCCGATTGCCCATCATAGTTCTCAGCTTAGGATCAATAGGCCCTTTATGTTCAATAGTCAGATAAGAAATACATCGGCGCGCGTCAATTTGATAAGGCGCGGGAAAGGCGTTGGTCGGGCAGGCATCAAGACATGCTGAACATGATCCACAATGATCAATTTCAGCATGGTCCGGATCAAGCTCGGCTGTCGTAAAAATCGAAGCAAGAAAGAACCATGATCCCTGAGTACGACTCACCAGATTTGTGTGTTTGCCCTGCCAGCCAATTCCAGCCTGTTGGGCAATTGGTTTCTCCATCACAGGCGCTGTATCAACAAAGACTTTTACATCTTCGCCGGTTTTGGCAGCAAATCTGCCGGCTATCTCTTTCAATCTTCCTTTGATGATGTCGTGATAATCGCGGTTGCGCGCATAAACGGAAATATTAGCTTTGTCTTTTTGCGCAAGATTAATAAGCGGATCCACATCAGGGCCATAATTCATCGTCAGTACAATGATGGATTTTGCATCCGACCATAGCTGATCAGGTGACGATCGGCGATCAATTGTTTCAGGTAGCCAAGCCATTGTGCCGTGATATTCTTTGGCAACAAATTCCTGAAGATTGGATCGGAGCGATTTATCCGCTTTGGCCTGTGTGATACGTAAGTCCGAAAATCCGAGACGCAGCGCATCATCTTCGAGCAGCTGTCTTAGTTTTTGTCTTTGATCGCTTCTGGCCAATAAACCTGCTTTTCTCAGTTAAAAATCAAGATCAGTATAATGCGAAACCGGTGGTAACTTACTGATACGATCCGAGAGGATCGAACGGAAACATGGACGCGATTTTAAGCGCTGATACCAATCTTTTGCCTGTGGTGCATCAGACCAGTGAATTTCGCCTAGATAATCCAGCGTTGATATGGCAGCTGCCGCTGCTAAATCCGCATAGCTTAACCTGTCGCCTGCGAGCCAGCTTCGTGTGCCTGCAAGCCATGACAGATAGCGCATATGCAAATGAATATTACTGCGCGCAGTTCGAAGTTTTTTAGAATCAGGCGCTGATGAGCCGTCGCGTCCAATAACAAAAAGTTTGTAAACACGTTCCTGTAAAATCGGTTTGGTGACTTCCTGCTCAAATTTCACCAAAAACCATTCGATTAAACGGCGAATCTCAGCGCGCTGAAAAGGGTCTTCTGCCAAAAGGCGTTTATCACGCACCAAAATCCCATGTGTTTCGTCTAAATATTCGGCCATCACATGTGGGCCACATAAAGCGCGCATTGTATCATCAAGATAAACAGGCAACGTGCCCGCTGGGTTGATGGCAAGAAAATCCTTGCGCTTTTCCCAAGGGAGTTCTTCTGCCAATTCGGTTTTTAAATTATATTCGCCCAAACTGAGCCGAATAAAACGAGACGCAGGCGAGAGCGGATAATGATACAAAACAGGCATAAATGGAACAAACCCCAAATCCGGCATTTATTATCTAAAAAGTCATATTCTCAGATTATGGTGCAATTTAACACTGACTTCAATTCTAGCAACAGCTATATGCAAGAACAGTGATCAATTAATAAACAAATCAGAGTTTGGACTCACGTTCGGAACCGTCAATATTCGCTGTTGAAGCATGTGGCAAGTTAAGGATTAAAAATGGCTGATCAAACCATCGTTGGCGCGGTATTATTGGGCATATTGGAGGGATTAACCGAGTTTATTCCCGTATCGTCCACAGGCCATGTCATATTGGCAGGTCATTTTTTAGGGTTTCAATCTCCGGGTAATACATTTGAAATTCTTATTCAGTTGGGTGCGATTCTGGCCATTTTAAGTGTGTATTTTGCCCGCTTGTGGACTTTGCTCATTGAGCTGCCCACAAGTGCGAAAGCCCGCCGATTTGTCGCTGCGATTGTTCTAGCATTTTTACCCGCTGCGATCGTTGGTGTATTGGCGCATGGATTTATCAAGACGATCCTGTTCGAGGCACCAACTCTCATTTGCATTGTGCTTATTATTGGCGGCATAATTTTGATGGTGATTGATCGCATGCCGCTTAAACCGCGTTACAACGATGTGATGGATTTTCCGATTTCTCTGGCGATCAAAATCGGTTGCTGTCAGGTTTTGGCCATGGTGCCGGGCACATCACGTTCGGGCGCAACAATAGCCGGTGCTTTGTTGATGGGCACCGATAAGCGTTCAGCGGCCGAATTTTCGTTCTTTTTAGCGATGCCGACAATGGCTGGCGCCTTTGTGTATGATCTTTATCAAAACTATGATCTGTTGTCAGCTGATGACATAACCATTATCAGCGTTGGTTTTATTACGGCGTTCATCTCAGCGGTATTTGTGGTGCGTGGCTTATTGGATTTTGTATCAAGACACGGTTTCACACCATTTGCGATATGGCGCATTTTTATTGGAGCTGTGGGATTGATCGGCTTACAGTTTTTTTAAAAACTATTTTACCTGTAGCACTTTTTGTTCAGAGCATTGATCGACACCGTAACCAAGATTACATCCTGAAACACCGTTGGAAGCATGTCGCGGTGCAAAGGCTGAGGCTGAAAGAATCATTGCAGTTGCAAATACGAATGCTGGCACGACAACTTTGATCATTTTGTAAATTCACCCCGATTGCGTCTATGAGTAACACTAGCTCATAAACACTAAATAATTATCAATAACGATTTCTGTGTGGCGGTCTTTTGAACCAAACAACATCGTTTGGCAAGAGTTAATATAATTTAGCTGTTAATTTATTCTTAACCTTAAATTTGTGTTCCCATGGGAACACAAAATAGGAGCAGAACCAAATTAATCTCGCTTAAGAGTTGACCTTGGTATACTGCCCTGAAGGACGGAAATGTACGAGATATGTTGGTAAAATTGTCTCAACAGCGGTTGGTGTAATACCAATGCCCGCTAAATCGCGCCCTTCTGATTTTGCTGCATCGGATACGACATTATCGCTTTTAAGCAATTCCACCTGATCAGCTGTCAGCGGCGGATCAATGAACGGCATAAGTGATGCAACGCTACCAATAAGCGAAGCGATAGACCAAGGCAGATACACCAACGGACGTGATCGTGAAATCACACGCAGCATGGTTTCCAAACATTGTTTGAATGAAAGCACTTCAGGACCACCAAGCTCATAAATCTTGCCGCCTTCAATATCGCCAACCACACCTTTAACCACAGCTTCAGCCACATCGGAAACATAAACCGGCTGGAACTTAGTGTGCCCGCCCCCAATGAGCGGTAGCGCTGGTGCGAGGCGAGACATGTCGGCAAATTTATTAAAGAAACCATCTTCCGGCCCAAAGATAATAGATGGACGGATGATAACCGCATCTTTAACAGCGTTTAACACGGCTTCCTCTGCGATCGCCTTTGTGCGCGCATAATCTGCTTCCGAATTCTTATCAGCACCGATGGCTGAGATATGGACAAGTTTTGCACCTTGTTTTTTGGCAGCTTCCGCGATTGCCTTGGCACCAAATGCCTGAACCGCATCAAAAGTATTGCGGCCGCTTTCAAACAAAATGCCCACGCAATTAATCACATAATCTGCATCCATTACGGCGCGGTCAACGGAATCGCGATAACGCAGATTTGCCTGAATTGCCGTGATCTGACCCACATTGCCAAGTGGTTGAAGATGGCCAGCAAGATCTGGTCTGCGACAGGCGACGCGAATGCGGAAACCCTTTTTAGCTAGCAATCGAACGATATGACGTCCTAAAAATCCAGAGCCACCGAACACTGTGACGAGTTTGGGCTGATTGCTCTTTTCCATTCTAATTCTCCAAGCATTTCGGCGATTTGCGGATATCTGTGCACTATTTCTATTGCCATAGCAAAACTTAGCTTCAAGGTGAAGGTCAGACGTTGATTTTCACGTGCTTTTACGCGGATTCTTAAAGGTTTTGAACCTGGTTAGTAACGCGTTATTCAACACCTTCAACGAGGACAATTTCCCCATCCGCTATTTCCTGACGGATGGCAGCAGCCTTTTGATATTGCTCTGAATAATAACACGCCTTTGCCGCTTCCAATGACGGAAACTCTATAATCACATTGCGCGCCCGGCTCACGCCCTCAGCGCGATCGATTTCACCACCACGCGCCAAAAACTTGGCACCAAATTCTTCAAATGCTGGTTTAGCGGTCGCAACATAATCTTTATAGCGTTCGGCGCTGCCTTCATAGGCATCAACACGCGCAATCCAATACCCTTTTGGTGTTTGTGACATGGTTTTCTCCTCCAAAAATAACTTTAAGCGCTCATCTGCGCCAAGATCTGATCCGCTGCTTGCTTTTTATCTTGCGCTGCTGTGATGGGGCGACCAACAACAAGATGAGATGATCCTGCTTCAATCGCATCTTTAGGCGTCATCACACGCTTCTGGTCGCCGACATCTGAACCCGCAGGCCTAATACCAGGTGTCACAATCGCCATCTCTGTGCCAATAATCGCACGGACGACTTTTGCTTCTTGTGCCGAACAAACAACGCCGCCCATACCGGCTTCAAACGCTTGTTGAGCGCGAATTTCAACAAGATCCGCTGGATTTGATGATGCATAACCAGCTTCCCGCAAATCTTCACTATCCATGGATGTAAGAACAGTCACGCCTAGTAGCGTGAGTCCTGAGCCTTCTGCTGCCTTAACTGCGGACCGCATGGCTTTGGGATAAGCATGGATTGTCAGCATCGAAACGCCCATTTTGGCGATACTTTCGACACCTTTTGCGACCGTATTATCGATATCAAGCAACTTCATATCAAGAAAGATCTTTTTGCCATCCTGAATGAGCTCCTGCGCAAAGGATAACCCACCGGCAAAGCCCAATTGATGACCAATCTTATAAAAGGATCCACTATCACCCAAGCTGGTGACGATGGCTTCTGCTTCACTCACACTTGGCACATCAAGGGCAATAATAAGCTGATCTCTCATAGGGTGAATGGCCGACATAATAGTCCTCACATAACAAAGAATGACAAGTTATATGAGCTATTGCAGGCAATCGATGAAATCGCAAGCCATCCGTCAATATAATCAACCAACTTTGTTGCAGTGATCATGGTTACCCATGTTTTATGGAAACAGTGGTTACCCCAGAGCCTGACTGACCCTAAAAAGCGATTGGCAGGAATTGTTGAGAGATTTGGCAGCACGCTCGGCAATTAACGAACCATCTTCACCAAAGGCTTTGCCAGCTGTTGGCACAAGTGTTTGCTCGGATATGACCTGGCAACCGACGCTTACCAAAACATCACGCAAATGATTGATACCACGCACGCCGCCTAAATTACCTGGAGAGGCAGCGCCGAGTCCGACAATCTTGCCTTTGAACGGGGTCCAAGGCTTGTCATCCTTCTTGCGGATAATGGAGATCCAATCGATGGTATTTTTTAAAAGCGGAGAGATCGAGCTATTATATTCCGGGCTTGCAATGAAAACGCCATCATGAACGGAAATCATCTCGGCGAGCTTGAGCGCGTTTTTATGAATACCCTCGCTCACCTTTTGATCTTCATCATAAAGCGGCAGAGGATAGTCAATCAACGAAATGCGTGTCACATCTGCACCTAAAAGTGCAAATTCCTTTGCCGCCGCGGCCGCCAGTTTAACATTGAAAGAGCCTGATCGGTTGGACCCTGGAATTACGAGTATTTTTACCATTTCAGAGCTCTGTCTTGAGGGTTAACTGTTTGATTTTGCTGATTTTCGAGTGTAAGCCCAAACTCGCGCAGGCGGTACATTGCGAATGATCCATCGGATGGATGTAACATCAAAATCTTCCCCTTCTGTCGGGACAGGTGCTGTCGCGCCATAAGAGAAAAGTATAATTGGGCGGCCATCCGGCATGCGATTTAGTAAGTCCTTGATCAGGCGTTTTCGCGCCATCATTGAGAAATTCAAAAGCGGCATGGATGTGATGATCGTGTCAAACTTGGCGTCGCGCATATCACCTAAGACATTATCAAGATCAAATGCATCGCCATTCATAATTTGAACGTCGGGTAACATGATCTTCAAGCGGCGGGTAAATTCCTCTGAATATTCAACGCAATAAAGATCTTTTGGTTCAATGCCATGATTAAGTATTGCCTTGGTGATAACCCCGGTTCCAGGACCTAATTCCAAGACAGGTAGATTTGAGGATAAATCAATCTGCTCAGCCATGCATCTTGCTGTGACGCGAGATGTTGGAATGATGGACCCCACAGTATCAGGAGACGAAATCATACCTTTTAAGAATATGATTTCATCGTCAAAGCGTTGAACCAGTTTCTGGGTTATACCTAAACGCAACTCACGACCCCCTTTAAGCAAAGAAACATTCTACATGACTTTTTGTCAACCAAGGTTGATATAATGTCAAATATGGATATATTTCAAGTCTTTTTTGACGAAACTTAACTGACGGGAAATGAGGGCAAAAACAAGTCAAAGTCGCGTATTTTCACCCGATAACCAAAAATCAATCGCTTAATGTGTCAAAAAAGCCCTTCATCTTGGAAAAGAAACCAGATGATTCGGGATTGTTCTCATTTGATGAGATTTCTTGGAATTCTTCCAAGAGTTCTTTTTGACGGCGACTGAGGTGTTGTGGCGTTTCAACGGCGATCCGAATATATAAATCACCTTTTTGGCTGGAACGCATCACCGGCATGCCTTTGCCACGCATGCGTAGCTCTTTGCCTGATTGCGTGCCTTCTGGCACCGTGACGCGTGATTTTGAGCCATCAAGCGTGGTGACTTCAAATTTACCGCCAAGTGCAGCTTTCGTCATCGAGATCGGTACCATACAATAAAGGTCCGCACCTTCCCTTTGGAAAAACTCATGCGGCCTGACCGATAAGAAGATGTATAAATCGCCTGTCGGTCCACCGCGTTGGCCAGCTTCACCTTCACCAGCGACACGAATGCGCGTGCCGTCTTCAATCCCAGCTGGGATGTTCACTGACAAAGATTTTTCTTCCGATACCCGACCCTGACCTGAACATTTGTTGCAAGGGTCTGAAATAATTTGTCCATTGCCATGACAAGTTGGGCACGTGCGTTCAACAGAGAAGAACCCTTGTGCTGCACGCACTCGGCCAATACCGCCACATGTAGAACATGTAGTAGGCGAACTGCCTGGTTTTGCGCCAGAACCAGAACATTCATCGCAGCTCACAGAAGTTGGAACGCGAATTTGCGCCGTTTTTCCTTCAAAGGCTTCTTCGAGCGAAATTTCCATATTGTAGCGCAAATCTGCGCCACGTTCGCGACCACCGGATGATCTGCGCTGACGTTGACCACCACCCATCATATCGCCGAAAATATCTTCGAAAATATCGTGGAAGCCACCCGCGCCACCGCCGCCAAAACCAGCGCCGCCACCTGGGCCACCTTGTTCAAACGCGGCGTGACCAAAACGATCATAGGCTGAGCGTTTTTGTGGGTCTTTTAGCGTTTCATAGGCTTCATTTATTTCTTTAAACTTTTTCTCAGCTTCTGCATCATCAGGATTTTTATCCGGATGATATTTCATCGCAAGTTTGCGGAAGGCACTTTTCAGTTCCTTCTCATCTGCGCCTTTTGATACGCCAAGCAGTTCGTAGAAGTCAGCTTTTGCCATGTGCAAAATATCCGTCAGGTCAGCTGTTGGCGGACCAATTCCGCCAACAGAATTAGACTGAAATTACGCCGATTTTTTATCGTCGTCGTCGCCATCGTGGACTTCTTCGAAGTCAGCATCAACAACATTATCGTCTTCAGCGGCTGCATGGCCAGCTGCATCAGCTTCTGCCGCAGCTTGCTCTTCAGCTTGCTGAGCTTCGTACATGGCTTGACCAAGTTTCATGGATGCATCCATAAGAACCTGAGTTTTCTCGCCGATAAGCTCACCATCTGGCTCTTCAGTATCGATAGCTTCTTTCAAGCCTGCAATCGCGTCTGTGATTGCGTTACGATCTTCTTCAGAAACTTTATCACCGTAATCAGCAAGTGATTTCTCAGAGGATGCAATCAAGCTTTCAGCATTGTTTTTAGCTTCAACAGCTTCACGACGCTTCTTATCCGCTTCAGCATTGCTTTCAGCTTCTTTGATCATTGCTTCGATATCATCGTCAGATAGGCCACCATCCGCTTGGATTCGGATTTGCTGCTCTTTGCCTGTGCCTTTATCTTTCGCAGACACGTTCACAATACCATTGGCATCAATATCAAACGTCACTTCGATTTGCGGCACACCGCGTGGTGCAGGTGGAAGACCAACAAGGTCAAACTGACCAAGGTTTTTATTGTCTGCAGCCATTTCACGCTCACCTTGTGATACGCGGATGGTTACAGCATTTTGGTTATCTTCAGCTGTTGAGAAGACCTGACTTTTCTTTGTCGGGATTGTTGTGTTGCGGTCGATCAAACGCGTGAACACGCCACCCAATGTTTCAATACCCAATGACAATGGTGTCACGTCAAGAAGAAGAACGTCTTTCACGTCGCCTTGGAGTACGCCACCCTGAATGGCAGCACCCATGGCCACAACTTCATCAGGGTTCACACCTTTATGAGGCTCTTTGCCGAAGAATTGTTTCACAACTTCCTGAATTTTCGGCATACGTGTCATACCGCCAACCAGAACAACCTCGTCAATTTCACCAGCAGAAAGACCAGCATCTTTAAGTGCAGATTTGCATGGTCCAATTGTGCGCTGAACGAAATCATCAACCAAGCTCTCAAGTTTTGAGCGAGACAATTTCATGGTCAAGTGTTTTGGACCAGATGCATCAGCTGTGATGAACGGAAGGTTGATCTCTGTTTGTGATGCAGAAGACAATTCGATCTTAGCTTTTTCAGCAGCTTCTTTAAGACGCTGTAGTGCAAGCTTGTCGTTTGTTAGGTCAACGCCTTGCTCTTTCTTGAACTCAGTTGAAAGATATTCAACCAATCGCATGTCGAAGTCTTCACCACCCAAGAATGTATCACCATTGGTTGATTTCACTTCAAATACTCCGTCACCGATTTCAAGGACGGACACATCAAATGTACCACCACCCAAATCGTAAACAGCAATTGTTTTACCATCTTTTTTATCAAGACCATAAGCTAGTGCTGCAGCTGTTGGCTCGTTGATAATACGAAGAACTTCAAGACCGGCAATCTTACCGGCATCTTTTGTTGCCTGGCGTTGCGCATCATTAAAGTAAGCAGGAACTGTGATCACAGCTTGCTGGACGTTTTCACCCAAATAAGCTTCTGCAGTTTCTTTCATTTTCTGCAAGATCATCGCAGAAACCTGAGCAGGAGAATAATCTTTACCAGATGCTTTCACCCATGCATCGCCATTGTCACCTTTTACAATTTCATAAGGCACAAGGTCTTTGTCTTTTTTGACCATGGCATCGTCAAAGCGACGGCCGATCAAACGCTTTACAGCAAACAAAGTATCGGTTGGGTTTGTAACAGCCTGACGCTTTGCTGGTTGACCAACAAGACGCTCACCATCATCGGAAAATGCGACCATAGACGGCGTTGTGCGCGCGCCTTCCGCATTTTCGATAACTTTTGCGTCTCCGCCATCCATTACCGCGACACAGGAGTTTGTCGTTCCCAAGTCAATTCCAATTACTTTCGCCATTTTTCATCTTTCTCCTAAAAGCAAGCTGCCGGAACCGATATCCGCATTCCTAAAGGCAGCCCCTAACGGGACACAATATACTGATTATCCGCGATTTGCGGGTTTGTTAGTCAAAGGCCCCTCCATGGCATACGGCGGTCACCTCGACGTCTGCGGCCTATATAAGAAGGCTTGCGCCAGACTGCAAGGCGTTAAAGCGCATCTTTTTCACTCATTTTGTGAGTTTTTTTCAGCTTAACGACCTAAAATCACATCCAAAATGGAATTCGGTCGACCAGAATTCGAATTATCTGTTGAGCCAGTGAGTGGTTTTGCTGGAACCAAATGGGTCTGACGAAGGGAATCACCACGGTCAAAAGCTTCTCTGGAAACAGGAATTGGGATCGAACTTGTCGATTCAGAAGATGGTAATGGCGCCAAACGATCAGTTAATTCGTCGATATTCGAACCTGGATCACCAAAAAGTGGGGTAGGGCTGGTCACGCGCGGTAAAGACGCAACCGACATGCCCTCATGCGCATGTAGCATCACGGCCTGCCAAATCTTTGCCGGAAGACCGCCACCGGTCACTTTTTTAGTCGATGCACCATCGTCATTTCCAAGCCAGACGCCTGCGGTCAAATTAGCAGTATAACCGACAAAAAGTGCATCTCGGAAAGACTGACTGGTGCCGGTTTTGCCTGCAACTTGCCAATTTGGCAATTGCGCGTTTCGTCCTGTGCCATCGGTTACAACGCTGGTGAGCATCTCATTCATTTGATTAGCCACATTAGGTGCCAATACGCGCGGAGGATGATCAAACACATTTTCAAACAAGAGTTGACCATCGGTTGTTGAAATCCGCTTGATAATATGCGGCGTTGCCTTAAACCCGCCATTCATAAAAGGTGCGTAGGACGAGGTTAGTTCAAGCAGGGTGACTTCTGACGTGCCAAGCGCGATGGATGCATTGGTATTAAGTTTGGCTTCAATACCCATGCGTTTCGCCGTTTTGGCCACATTATTTGGACCAACCTGCACCACCAATTGCGCAGCGATGGTATTAAGCGATTTTGCCAATGCCTCATTGAGCGTTACAGGTCCGCGATATTTCTCATCATAATTTTGCGGTGTCCATTTACCAATGCGAACGGGTGCGTCGTTGCGGATTGAATTGGGTGTTTCACCTTGTTCCAAAGCAGCTGTGTAGACGAAGGGTTTAAACGCTGACCCAGGTTGTCGCAAAGCTTCGCTGGCGCGATCAAATTGACTGGTGGCATAGTTTCGCCCGCCGATTAAAACCTGGATTGCTCCACCTGCATCAATGGCAACAATCGCGCCTTCCTTGACGTTAAATTTTTCACCATTGCTTTCAAGCGTGGTGCGAAGGACCTGTTCAGCTTTCTTTTGAAGCTCAAAATCAATCGTTGTTTCGATGATAAGGTCTTCTTTAACGTCACCGATGAGTGCTTTAAGATCGTCCATCACGCGGTCGGCAGCAAAGTTTTCAGAACCTGTCCAATAACTTTTCGCCCGTGTTTGCGGTTGCGTGAGTGCAGTTGTGGCTTCGCGGTCATCAATAAATCCGGCGCGTTGCATGGCGCCCAGCACCACTTGACCGCGCTCTTCAGCAAGGTCAGGATTACGGGCCGGGGAAAGGCGAGACGGTGCTTTTAACAGCCCGGCTAAAAGGGCTGCTTCTGCAAGATTGACCTCTTTGGCGGGTTTTTGAAAATAGCGTCGCGCGGCCGCTTCAACACCATAAGCACCCGATCCAAAATACACCCGGTTGAGATACATCTCCAAAATCTGATCTTTAGTGAAATTATGCTCCAGCCAGAATGCGAGAAGGACTTCCTGCACTTTTCGTTCAAGCGTGCGATCGGGCGAGAGGAATAGGTTTTTTGCAAGCTGCTGAGTGAGCGTTGAGCCACCCTGTACTGTGCGCCCAGCAACGAGATTTGAATACATTGCCCGGGCAAGCCCAATTGGATCAATGCCGAAATGGCTGTAAAAACGCCGATCCTCAATTGCGATCACAGCTTGGGGAATATATGGCGACATATCACTTAAGAAGAGCGCCTGCCCGCCCGTGATGCCGCGATTGGCAATCACCTGGCCATCATAAGACATGATCTGAACATTTGGTGGTCGTTGCGGTACGTCCCACGTTTTCGCGCTCGGCATTTTTGCCCCGTAGAAAGCGAAAATACTGCCGACGCCAATGGCGCCCCAAATGCCGAGAACAAAACACCAATAAACCGAGGATTTGAAAAACCGGACCAGAAGGCTCGGTTTTTGTGCTTTACCGCGCGCAGATTTTGTCTGGCGTCGATTTGTACCAGAACGCGATTTGGCCTTGGCTTTTGTCGCGCTATTGGACTTCCGCTGAGATTTGCCAGTCGTCTTTGCCTCAGATTTTGCAGGACTTTTCGACTGAAAACTCGGTTCTACCCGTGTTTTTGCTTTTTTCTTACTGGCCATAGCTTCGCAGATTACCGTCAATACGCATTACAATTCGTACCAATTTAGACGATTGTTTTTAAGGGGAGGTTAAGCTTGGTATTAACTATAAATTTCAGTTAACCCGCCAATTCATGCAAAATTCGGATCCAGGAGCGAATACCTTTGTGAAATGAATTTAGTTCATATTTCTCATTGGGTGAGTGCAGCTGATCATCGGCAAGACCAAATCCAACCAATAATGAATCCATGCCTAAAATAGTTTGGAAATCACCGACAATCGGAATAGAGCCGCCGCCACCAACAAGCACAGCAGGTTTTGGCCATTCGTCTGAAAGCGCAGACATCGCTTTTTTTATCAATGGCGAATCATAGGAAAGCTGAATGCCGCCCGATGCGCCATGTTCTTTGAAGCTTGCGGTACAATCGCTTGGCAGCCGGTCATTGACGAATTGTCGAAACGCAACACGCAATTTATCCGGATCCTGCTTTCCAACGAGTCGGAATGAGATTTTTGCACTCGCTTCTGCTGGGATCACGGTTTTAAAGCCATCATCGGTATAGCCGCCAATAATGCCGTTCACTTCAGCGGTTGGACGTGCCCAGGTAAGTTCTTTATATGAACGGCCTTTCTCACCAAAATTTTCGCTAAGACCAATTTCCCCTAGGAAATCCTGATCAGATTGCCCCAGACCCTTCCACATTTCTTTGATATGGTCGGGTGTTTCTTCAACACCTTCATAAAATCCATCAATCGTAATGCGTCCATCTGCATCGTGAATGTCACCGATAATGCGCGATAAGATTGTGATGGGATTGGCAGCTGATCCGCCATAAAGGCCCGAATGCAAATCGCGATCAGCCGCGTGAATGGTGACTTCCTCACCTAGCAGCCCGCGCAAGCTGGTTGGAATGGCAGGTGTTTGTTTGTCCCACATGCCAGTATCACAGACGAGGGCAAAATCCGCTTTTAACTCGTCTTTATGACTTTCCAAAAACGGCTGCAGGCTTGGTGAACCTGATTCCTCTTCACCCTCAAATAAAATGACGATATTGCAGGGGAGTTTACCGGCAGTTTCCTTATAAGCGCGGCAAGCTTCGACAAATGTCATCAGCTGGCCTTTATCATCACTGGTTCCGCGCCCGGTGATCACTTTACTTCCGTTACGTTCTTGGATTTTTGGATCAAATGGATCATCATCCCAAAGTTCAATTGGATCAACAGGCTGCACGTCATAATGACCATAAAACAACACATGCGGCGCATCCTCACCAGCACCATTATAGTGGCCCACCACCATAGGATGCCCAGTGGTTGGGCGCACGGAGGCTTCAAAGCCTAGAGTATTTAAATAATCAGATAGATAACTCGCAGCCCGCTGGCATTCATCCTTATATTCAGGATCGGTTGAGATTGATGGAATTTTGACCAGTTCAAATAAGGTCTCAAGGCTTGACGGTAAATTCTCGTCCGCGGTTGAAAGGGCTGTTTCCAATTGTGACATGTTGTGGCTCCGGCATAAGATCGGCATGATTTGATTTCTATGAAGATTTAACGAGCTTTCTTGCAAAAGAAAAGCCACCATAACCGGAGGGGGGAGGTCATGGTGGCTATGTTATTTGAGCCAAACCCGGAGGGGAAGGGGATTGGCTCGTCTATCTAGTGTGGCAGGGGAACCGTAACTAGACAGCGGCTTGTTTGCGCCGGTGTAACTAAAATGGGTGGTGAAAGCGGCGAAACAATGGCCATATTATAAATTATTTGTAACATTTATGTGATGCTACCCACACAAGTTGATTCGTATTGTATAAGCTGTGTACAGCACTTCGCCTCTGATGAATTTAAAATAAATTCCCAGCGTGACTTAAAATAATTTCAAAGAGTGGCGTTGAAAACATCATTCTAAGATAGACCTTGCTAACGCATCAGGTTAAATATTGATCATGAAAAAAGGTGATCATTTATTCCTCGTCGATGGCTCAGGCTATATTTTCCGAGCTTATCATGCCCTTCCTGCTTTAACGCGCAAATCAGATGGTTTGCCCGTCGGTGCCGTATCTGGATTTTGTAACATGCTTTGGAAGCTTGTGTCTTCCGCGCGAGATGAAAATGATGGGGTCACACCCACGCATTTTGCAGTGATTTTCGATCACTCATCCAAGACATTTCGCAATGAATTATATCCTGAATATAAAGCCAATCGCGATGCGCCGCCGGAAGATTTGCGACCGCAATTTGGTTTGATTCGCCAAGCAACGCGTGCCTTCAATCTGCCTTGCATCGATAAGGAAGGCTTTGAAGCTGATGATATCATTGCAACATACGCACGTCAGTGTCGTGAAGCTGGTGCAGATTGTACGATCATTTCATCAGATAAAGATCTAATGCAGCTCGTTGGCGATCAGGTCTTTATGCATGACACGATGAAAAATCGTCATATTCGCATCCCCGAAGTCATCGAAAAATGGGGCGTGCCACCTGAAAAAATGATCGATCTGCAGGCTTTGGCGGGTGATTCGGTCGATAACGTGCCTGGCGTGCCTGGCATTGGGCCAAAAACAGCCGCGCAACTTCTAGAGCAATTTGGTGATCTCGATACGCTGCTTGAGCGTGCCGGTGAGATCAAACAAAATAAACGTCGCGAAAACCTGATCGAATTTGCTGACAATGCGCGAATTTCACGAGAACTGGTGAAACTGCGCGATGATGTTGAAATGGACATCGACCTTGATGGATTGTTCTTGGAAGTTCCCGATGGCCCAAAACTCATCAGCTATCTTAAAGCGATGGAATTCACCACTTTAACCAAGCGCGTGGCTGAAGCCACCGATAGTGATGCAAGCGCGATTGAACCCGCTGAACTGACCATCGAATGGGAAAATGCACGTGGACCGGATCTTGATCGGGCATCAGATGGTGATGATGAAAGCGCAGACGGTACTCCCTCTGAGGCAAACGCGCAAAACCTCGTCAATGCGCGGGCGGCAAAACTGGCTGACGCGAAAATTGACCACACTTCTTACGAAACAATTCGTGATTTAGCACAATTAGATGCATGGGTCGCTGCCATCCGAGATAAAGGCGTTGTTGCCTTCGATACTGAAACCACATCCTTGCATGCGATGCAGGCCGAGCTAGTTGGATTTTCGCTGGCCTATTTCGACGGCAAAGATAGCGATTTAAACGTTAAATCCTGTTATGTGCCGTTAACGCATAAAAGTGGAAGTGGAGATTTGCTCGGCGGTGGCTTGGTCGAAGATCAGGTTGATTTTGATGAAGCGCTCAAGCGATTAAAAGATGTGCTCGAGGACGCCTCGATTTTAAAGATCGCGCAAAATCTTAAATATGACATGTTGGTGTTGAACCAGCTCAATATCGATGTGAAATCTTTTGATGACACGATGTTGATCTCTTATGTTTTAGATGCAGGCGTGGGTAATCATGGCATGGATGCGTTGTCGGACAGGTGGCTCGGACATCAACCTATTCCCTATAAAGAAGTCGCAGGAACAGGTAAATCTGCCATCACATTTGATATGGTCGATATCGACAAAGCAACGGCCTATGCCGCTGAGGATGCTGATATCACATTGCGCCTTTGGCATGTGCTTAAATCGCGTCTGGTTGCAGAGGGTCTGGTCTCAGTTTATGAGCGCCTAGAACGCCCGCTTGTCCCTGTTCTGGTCAATATGGAAGCGCGCGGCATCTCTGTTGATCGACAGATCCTATCGCGTTTGTCGGGCGAACTAGCGCAAGGCGCAGCCGGGCTTGAGGCTGCAATTTATGAACTAGCAGGCGAGAATTTCAATGTGGGATCCCCAAAGCAATTGGGCGAAATTCTCTTTGGCAAAATGGCGCTTCCAGGCGGGACAAAAACCAAATCAGGTCAATGGTCGACATCAGCTCAAAAGCTAGAAGATTTGGCGGCAGAAGGCCATGAATTGCCGCGCAAGATTGTTGATTGGCGACAATTAAGCAAGCTCAAATCAACCTATACCGATGCTTTGCCAAATCATATCCATCCGCAAACAAAACGCGTTCACACCTCTTACGCAATGGCTTCGACCACGACAGGACGATTGTCATCAAACGATCCAAACCTGCAGAATATTCCGGTTCGCACGGCCGAGGGTCGCAAGATCAGAACAGCCTTTGTGCCAGAAGCTGGCAATACGCTCATTTCAGCAGATTATAGCCAGATTGAATTGCGGGTCTTAGCCCATGTCGCAGATATTGATGCGCTCAAAAAGGCCTTTGCTGATGGGATTGATATACACGCCATGACGGCATCCGAAATGTTTGGTGTTCCTGTGGAAGGCATGCCAAGCGAAATTCGCCGCAATGCGAAAGCCATCAACTTTGGAATTATTTATGGCATTTCCGGCTTTGGTCTTGCCAATCAATTGGGCATTTCGCGGTCGGAAGCCAGCGATTATATCAAGACCTATTTCGAGCGTTTTCCGGGCATTAAAGACTATATGGAAAACACCAAAGCTTTAGCGCGTGATCAGGGTTATGTGGAAACCATTTTTGGCCGCCGCATAAATTATCCTGACATTAAATCATCCAACCATCAGGTGCGCGCCTTTAACGAACGCGCCGCAATTAATGCGCCAATTCAGGGTTCTGCTGCAGATATTATTCGCCGTGCCATGGTGCGAATGGATGATGCGTTGGCTTCAGCTAATCTTGGGGCCAAAATGCTGCTGCAAGTGCATGATGAATTGATCTTTGAAACCGCGGAATCAGAAGCGGATGCTACGATTGAGGTGGTCAAAGATATCATGGAAAATGCGGCCATGCCGGCTTTGTCCATGTCTGTTCCTTTGCAGGTTGATGCGCGCGCGGCTGATAATTGGGATGAAGCGCATTAGAGCATGGCTTGATTGGAAAATTCCATGCCAGATGACATTCGCCAGTTCCCAATTTCAGATGTTTTAGACGACATTAAAGACGCACTCATATCGTCGAATAATGTTATAATTGCTGCACCGCCTGGTGCGGGTAAGACGACAATTGTTCCCATACAATTATTGGATAGCCCGTGGATCAATGAGGGAAAAATTATTCTCATTGAACCGCGGAGATTGGCTGCACGCGCTGCTGCTCGGCGTATGGCGCAGATGCTGGGTGAAGAGCTCGGGCAAACGGTTGGCTATCGTATGCGCCTTGATAATCGCGTGAGTAAACACACCAAAATTGAAGTGGTGACGGAGGGCGTCTTTACCCGCATGGTGTTGGATGATCCTGAATTATCGGGCATCTCATGCATTATCTTTGATGAATTTCACGAACGCGCGCTAGAAGCTGATTTTGGTTTGGTGTTGGCGCTTGACGTTCAATCAGGCTTTCGCGAAGATTTGCGTATCGCGGTGATGTCAGCGACTTTAGACATTGATGAGATCTCGCGCATCTTGCCGGATGCAAAAACAATTGTCAGCGAAGGGCGTTCCTATCCCGTTGATATCCGATATCAACCTCGAAAACCACAGTCCAAGATCGAAGACGTGATGGCCGATGCGGTGCTTGAGACACTTAAAAAAGAGACAGGTTCAATACTGTGCTTTTTGCCCGGGATGGGAGAGATCAAGCGGGTCTTTGACCGTCTTAAAAATAAAATCGCAGATGACGTCGATGTTTTCCCACTCTATGGCGCCTTGTCATCATCAGCGCAGGATAAAGCCATCCAACCGGCCGCAGATGACCGGCGCAAAGTAGTCTTGGCAACATCGATTGCCGAAACATCTATCACCATTGATGGCGTGCGTATCGTGATTGATTCAGGTTTGCAAAGACAGGCATTTTATGAGGCCGCAACCAGCATCACGCGTCTTGAAACGCAGCGCGCCTCGCAAGCGGCAACCACACAGCGTGCTGGTCGTGCAGGACGAACTGCGCCCGGTATCGCGCTGCGACTGTGGCAAAAAGAACAACAGTCGGCTTTAGAAGAGTTTTCAGCACCGCAGATCTTAACCAGTGATCTATCCGGCTTTGTAATCGACTGTTTGGCTTGGGGTGTTTCAAATCCAAAAGATTTGGTTCTCATCACGCCGCCACCACAGAAAACCATTGATGCCGCTTTTGATATCTTACAAAAATTGGGCGCGATTGACGACAAACGTCACTTGACCAAACTTGGGCATTCCATGCGCGCATTGGCACTGCCAGTCCGATTGTCAGCCATGGTGATGAAGGCAAGTGAAACAGGCAATGCATGTCAAGCCGCCAAGCTGGCTGTTCTATTAACGGAGCAAGGGCTGGGCGGCAATATGATCGATCTATCTGAACGGCTCAGACGCTTTGAAAATGAAAAAGGTCAACGCGCCAATGCTGCGAAAGATCTAGCAAAACGCATGGCGCGCACCGCAGAGAAGCTCTCGCAAAAGACAGAGGACGCTGTTCTTGATATTGATGATATTTTGGCCATCGGTTTTCCTGATCGGATTGCCAAACGTCGCGGCAAAATTGGTCAATATACGATGTCAGGTGGACGCGGCGCTGTGCTCGATGAAACTGAAAAACTAGCGCAAGAAGATATGCTGGTCATTGCAGATCTCACCGGAAAAGCTCAGGCTCCACGTATTTTATCAGCAGCAAGATTTGACCCTACGGGTCTGGAGCTTCTCCCCAAGCATCTTATTCGCGAGGTAGAAGAATATCGCTTTGACAAAGAAAGTCTTGGTGTAAAAGGACGGCTCGTTCGGAAATTTGGTGCGATCTCACTTTCTGAAAAACCCCTACCTAGACCAAAAGGCGAGGCGGCGGTGTCTGCGATCACACATGCCCTCACCCAGCTTGAAGCTGGTTATGCAATGTCACTCTTGCCGTTTTCAAAAGCAACTCTGGCTTGGCGAAATCGAGCGGAATTTTATCGTCTGCATGCAAGCCCAAATGATTGGCCAGATATGTCTAATATCGGGCTTCTTTCAAGCATCAACGAGTGGTTTGCAAGTTTTCAAACCGACATCAACAGTCTGCATGATGTAAAGTCTCAATCCTTATTTGATGGATTAAATAGTTTACTGACTTGGGAACAACAAACAGAATTAGATACACATGTGCCGACGCATTTTACGTTTCCCGACGGCAAACGATTAGAGATTAATTACAAGGAGGATGATGCGTTATTGTCTCTAAGGGTCAATCATCTTTATGGCCAAAACACCCATCCATCGATCATGTCAGGCAAACTACCACTTTTGTTGGAACTCTTATCACCAGCGGGGCGCCCGGTGCAGTTAACGCGTGATCTACCCGGATTTTGGCAAGGATCTTGGTCGGATGTCCGTGCTGATATGCGCAGCCGATATCCCAAACATGATTGGCCAGACGATCCTGCAAATGCTAAACCATTTGCAAAACGTACTAAGCCGTGAGTGAAATATTCAAATGAATATAAGCATGACAGACCCCGAAGAATTTGCGCTTGATGAACTGGCAAAATCGCGATTGCTGCGGTTGCAGACTTTGATCCGATTGCGCTGGCTGGCTGTTGCCGGGCAAACACTGTCGATTTTGTTGGTCGAGTTTTACCTCGAATTTCCTTTGCCGATTTTATATTGTTTGGCATTGGTCGCGGTTTCTGCGCTGCTTAATCTTTATCTCACTGCGCGTCACCCAACCTCGCGACGACTATCCTCAAAGGCAGCAATGTATGTACTTGGTTTTGATATTCTTCAACTGGCTGGATTGTTATATATGACAGGTGGTTTAGCGAACCCGTTTTCGGTTCTGTTTTGTGTGCCGGTGATTATTTCTGCAGGTACATTACCTGCCAAACGAACGATATTGCTCGGCGCTGTCACATTCATCTGTGTCACATTGTTGGGTTTCTTGTCGTTCCCATTACCGTGGTATGAGGGCGTTGATCTTGATATCCCGCCTGTTTTTCTCATCGGAGTTTGGATTGCGATCCTCTCAACAACAGCATTTGCCGCCTTTTATGCCTATCGCGTGTCAGCAGAAGCCAATGATCTTGCTAACGCTCTAACAGCAACCGAACTTGCGCTGCAGCGCGAACAGCATTTATCAGCTATTGATGGATTAGCCGCTGCAGCCGCGCATGAACTGGGGACGCCATTGGCGACGATCTCAGTGGTGGCTAAAGAAATGCAACATGCATTGGGTGATGATGATGCGTTTCGTGAGGATGTGCAATTGCTCCGCAGTCAAAGCGAAAGATGCCGAGATATCCTAAAACGCTTGACCACTTTGTCCGCAGAAGATGAAGCACATATGCGCCGCCTGCCACTGAGCTCTCTGATTGAGGAGGTTGTCGCGCCGCATCGCGAATTTGGCATCGACATTCAAGATGTCATTGATGCTGAAACGGACAACGAACCCATCGGGCGTCGAAATCCGGGTATATTGTTCGGTCTGGGAAATCTGATGGAAAATGCGGTCGATTTTGCCGACAAATCTGTTGAATTCAGAGCGCATTATGATGCGGATGTGATCACCATGATGATATCGGATGATGGCCCGGGTTATAGCCAAAGCATTATCCAGCAAATTGGCGAACCTTATATGAAACAGCGTACCGGAACTGAGCTTGATAAGGCGGGCGGTTTGGGACTTGGATTGTTTATTGCAAAAACATTGCTTGAGCGATCAGGTGCAACATTGCAATTTAGCAACAAGCCTTACCCAAAATCAGGTGCGATTGTTTCAATCAGCTGGCCACGCTCAGCGCTTGATGTGTTTCAACAATAGCATGTTCGGTTAGCCGGCCCGATTAGCCAGCTTCAGTTTGAACCTGAGGTCTTGCATTAATAAGACCACCAATTTGTCGCTTTGCAATCTGTTGAACAACAATGGCCGAAACCACCATGCCGGTGATCACGCTTGTGGCAATCCCGAGCCACACACCAAGCGTATCGAACGCGAATATATTGACGAAGATATAGACGAATAAAGCAACGGCAATGCCTTGTCGGTATATGCCAATTACAAGCGTCCAGATTGGTTTCTTAAAGGCTTGGAGCAGCGAATTAATCGCAAATAATACGAGATAAACTGGCAGAATAAATCCATCAACGCGCAGATACTGAGCGCCAATGCGGCGGACTTCATCGCTGTCAGTAAAGATCCCGATTAAGAATTCAGCCGCAAGCCATAACACCGCAGATGCAAAAAGCATCATGATAACGCCAACTTTGCAACAAAAGACAAAGGCTTCACGCACGCGATCATAGTTTTTAGCGCCGAAATTTTGCGCGGCAATCGGCAAAAGCGCGCCGGTCAAACCAAAAGCGGGCAGCAATAACAATTGCTCAACCCGTAAGGCAACACCGTAAGCAGCAACTGCATCACCACCAAAACCTTTGAGATAAAACTGAACAACAAATCCAGAGAACATCATCACAACCATGGTAAAACTTGATGGCAGTGCTTGTGAGGTTATGTCTTTATAATTGGGAAGATCCGGGATGAAGCTATGCGTGCTTTCATCATTCATGATGTCAGATTTGAAAACCCTATAGAGAATAAACAGCATCACGCCTGTTTGGCTGACCACAGTTGAAAGGGCTAGACCTGTAAAACCAATACCATCTACAAAGCCGGGAATACCGAAAATAAAGAGCGGATTAAGCACAAGGTTGGCAAAAAATGCTGCGATCTGCGCCCGTTCCATGGAAACCGTGTCACCTTGCGCTTGCAAAACACCATTCGCCCCAAAAGTTAACAAGAACCCCGGTGAAGCCAGCAGCATGACGAGGAAATAATCGTTAGCTGCGTCGCGATAAGCACCCGGCTCGGTGATAATGGCGATCAGGTCATCACCAAACAAAAGACCAAGGATTGCGCAGGCAAGGGAAGCCAGCGCGCCATAGCTGATGCCTTGATAAGCGATGTGCTTGGCATGCTTGTCATCTTTTGCACCGAGCGCATTGCCAACGAGCGCACTCATCGCCGAGCCAAGCCCAATACCAAGCGCGATCAGAACAAAGAAGACTTGGAATGCAATCGCAAGACCGGCTTGCGCATCAGTAGATAAAAGTCCGGCATAAAACACGTCAACAACATTATAGAGCGTGGTGAACACCATGCCGATGGCGGCCGGTATTGCTATCTTCTTAAAATGTTGAGCGATGGAACCTTCGGTGAGATCAAAATTTGCAGACATTTATCATCTTTCATTGTCGAGACGCAAAGTTGTGCGCCAATTTTGGGCTTTGGTCAATCGAAACCGTGAAAGACGCAGGGCTTAAATGATAGGTTATTTTTTTGTTTTTGAAGATTTTTCTTTCTTTGGTGGTTTAGGTGGAAGTTGGGTGACGAAACTCATGGCCAATGAGACAAGGCCCTTTAATTGTTCATCATTGCAGGCTTCATCCTCTATTTCGACAAGCCCACCCATTTTCCGACCCGTAAAGGATAAAGGCACGGCTGAGTAGCGATTACAGGCTTCTTGTTCATTGTCTTTGCCTAAACGGAACATGAAACTGCGCGCGCCTGTGTTTTTGTTGCGCGAGGCACCACCAATCATATGACCTTCATATAAAAAACAAACGCCACCCATCATGTTTTTCTCACTCACGCCATCCATAAATCCAAGTTGTTCGCGAAACCGGTTTGTGAGTTCTTCATCATATGCCATGGTCTGATCCTTAATGAATATTGGTCACTTGCGCATTGGCAAGCGCAATAAGTTGTTCAGTTTCAGCGATGGTTTTGTCAGCGTCCTCTCGATAGGCTGTGATGAACTGCTCAGGGACTTCTGTGTGTTCATCATGTTTTTCAGCCCAATCGATTATTGAAAGGAAGATTGGAATAAGCTCCAATGCTTTCTGGGTGGGCAGATAATAAATTCGGGATCGCTTTTTGCTGTCCTGGTGACGGGTTAAAATGCCCGAGGCTTCAAATTTGGATAAGCGATCGGCCAATATATTGGTGGAAATGCCTTCCCCGGCATCCAAAAAATCTCCGTAATAGCGTCTGCCTTTGAACAAAACATCTCTCAGGATTACAAAATTCCATCGGTCGGCAAATACCGATGCTGCATAGCGGATGGGACATCCATTCCAGTTTATTGTTTCTTTTCTCGCCATAAGACCATGATAGCGCAAATAAATATCACTTGCAATTAACAAGTATAATAAGATAATTATGATTCACTTGCAAAATAAAAGTGAATTGGGAGGGAATTCATATGTTCACCAAACGAAACAGCGTGCTTTTCATCAGCTACATTCTCGTTACCTTTATATTGGCCTATATTTGGCATCTGGTTATCTTTGGGAGCGCCTATGCAGAACTTGGCATTTCTTCCTTACGGCCAGAACCAATTTTTCAATTCGGATTGCTGGCGATCATCATTCATGCTGTGGTCTTCACGTATTTCTTCGCTGAATTCTTTGAACCAAAGGCCAATCTTGCGTCGGCGCTAAAATTGTCTCTTGGGCTGGGTGCCGTGATTACAGCCTATGCAGCTTTGAGCGTTCCGGCAAAATTTGAAATTGAACCTGCGAGCCACTATGTCTGGCTGGAACTGGTATTCGGCGTCATACATTATTCTGTCATAGGGGTGCTCTATTATATCGTCAGTAAGCGCCTCATAACATAGTAAGCTCGCTCGGTAATATGGTGCGAAAGAGCATGTTACTTGCAATTTGATGCAAATCGCTGTAGATAGAGATCAAATCTTGATCTTTCGAACAAGAGTGGGCCCCACCGGACCCGCTCTTTTTTGTTATCTAAGACCAATTAAAACTAACGATATGAGCACCAATGAGCGATAATATTGCGACATCTCCAGAACCGCGATTAATCCATGAAACTGGATTAGAAGCGCAGGTTGCGGCTATTATTGAGCCAGTGATCAATTCAATGGGCTATCAACTCGTGCGTATTCGCACGACAGGTGAAAACGGCTTCACATTGCAGATCATGGCAGAGCGTTTTGATGGCACGATGACCGTCGAAGATTGCGAAGCTATTTCGCGCGCTATATCGCCAGTTTTAGAAGTTGAAGATCCAATTGATCGCGCATACCATCTTGAGTTATCATCACCGGGTATCGACCGCCCCATGGTTCGCAAAGGTGATTTTAAACGTTGGCAAGGCCATCTGGTTAAATGCGAAACCACTATATTGATTGAGAACCGCAAGCGTTTTCGTGGCTGGATCGAAGATGTTACCGATGAAGCATTCATTATTGATCGCGATGATCCGGCGGCAGATGAAGTCAAAGAAGTGACCATTCCTTTTTCGGCACTTGCGGAGGGGAAATTAATTTTAACAGATGAGTTGATTGATGCAGCGTTGAAGGCCGATAAGCAGGCCAAAAAAGCACAGGCTGCAGCCAATCAAAACGGTGCTGTGGATGACGCAGACAACGCGTAACAAAACCTGAGTAAGAACAAACAAAAGCAATTGAGATAAAGGGTTTAAGACAACCCCATCACATGGAGACAGGAAATGGCAGTCAGTGCAAATAGGCTAGAGCTTTTACAAATCGCAGATGCGGTTGCTCGTGAAAAAGCTATTGACCGTGAGATCGTCATCGAAGCAATGGCCGACGCGATCCAAAAGGCGGCCCGCTCTCGCTATGGTACAGAATCCAATATTCAAGTTGATATTGATGCTAAAACTGGTGAGATCAAACTTACACGCGTTTTGGAAGTTGTCGAAGTTGTTGAAGATTATTCTACAGAAATCGCTCTGATGATTGCGCAAGACCGCGACCCAAATGCCCAGGTTGGTGATCAGGTACATGATCCGCTACCGCCGATGGATTTTGGTCGTATCGCTGCCCAATCAGCCAAGCAGGTGATCGTACAGAAAGTGCGCGAAGCTGAGCGTGATCGCCAGTATGAAGAATATAAAGACCGTATTGGTGAAATCGTAAACGGTACAGTGAAGCGTGTTGAATATGGTAATGTGATTGTTGATATGGGCCGTGGCGAAGGTATTATTCGCCGCGATGAGATGATCCCTCGCGAAAATGTTCGTTATGGTGATCGTGTTCGCGCTTATGTGCATGATGTACGTCGCGAACAGCGTGGTCCGCAGATTTTCCTATCGCGTACGCATCCGCAATTCATGGTCAAACTCTTCACCATGGAAGTGCCAGAAATTTATGACGGCATCATTGAAATCCGTTCCGTTGCGCGCGACCCAGGTTCACGTGCGAAGATCGCTGTGATTTCAAATGACAATTCAATTGATCCTGTTGGTGCCTGTGTGGGTATGCGTGGTTCTCGCGTTCAGGCCGTTGTAGGTGAGCTTCAAGGCGAGAAGATCGACATTATTCCATGGTCTCAATCTCCTGCGACCTTCATCGTTAATGCATTGCAGCCTGCTGAAGTTGCAAAGGTTGTCTTGGATGAAGATGCAGAGCGTATCGAAGTTGTTGTTCCTGATGATCAATTGTCACTGGCAATCGGTCGTCGCGGTCAAAACGTACGTCTTGCATCTCAGCTTACTGGCTGGGACATTGACATCATGACCGAAGAAGAAGAATCAGCGCGTCGTCAGAAAGAATTTAACGAGCGCACTGAACTCTTTATGAAAGCGCTTGATGTGGATGAGATGGTTGGTCAGGTTCTCGCATCTGAAGGCTTTAGCCAGGTTGAAGAAGTTGGCTATGTTGAGCTTGATGAAATCACATCTATCGAAGGCTTTGACGAAGAAACAGCGCAAGAGCTTCAGACCCGTGCGCGCGAATATCTTGATCGCATCGAAAATGAGCTTAATGATAAACGTAACGAATTGGGTGTGTCCGATGAGCTGTTGACCATCAATGGCATGACTACAGCCATGTTGGTCGCTTTGGGTGAAGATGGCATTAAAACCATGGAAGACTTTGCAGGTTGTGCTGCAGATGATCTTGTGGGCTGGACAGAGCGTCAAGATGGCGAAACAAAACGCTATGAAGGCTTATTCTCTGCCAAAGAAGTTTCACGCGAAGAAGCTGAAGCCATGGTTATGACTGCGCGCTTGGCAGCAGGTTGGATTACGCAGGAAGAGCTTGATGCTATGAATGCGGCAGAAGAAGAAACTGATGAAGATGCGTCTGAAGAAGATGTAACTGTTGAATCAGTTTTCGATTCGAAGAGCTAAGGTGATGCGCTGGAATGAAACAGTTGAACGAACGGATGTGTATTGTCACACGGGAAAAGCTGGCGGCTGATCAGCTTATCCGTTTCGTTCTTGCGCCTGATGGTGCGCTCATTCCAGATATCAAACAAAAACTTCCCGGCAGGGGTTGTTGGGTTACCGCGCAAGCCACATATATAGATCAAGCGCAGAAAAATGGCCTTTTTGCGCGATCACTAAAAACCAAAATCGAGATTCCCGGCAGTCTGTCACAATTGGTCGATGAGTTGATGTCAAAATCAACTCTTGGTATGATCAATATGGCGCGTAAGGCTGGGCAATTCATAACCGGAAGTTCCAAAGTTGATCATGCTGTGCGCAATGGTGAAGCTTTGGCAAGTTTCCATACGACCGATGCCGCAGATGATGGCGTTCGGAAATTAAATCAGGCGCGAACATTTTTCTCAAAAATGGCTGAAGTGGAGATCATCCCTTCATTCCGTTTGTTTTCCAATGATGAAATGTCTCAAGCCTTTGGTGAAGGTAACTATGTCCACGGAGCGGCCTTGGCGGGAAGTGCGGGCGATAATGTCGTTAAACGCGCCTCTATTTTGGCCAATTATCGAGGGCTTGATAACGACAAAAGCGTGGTCGACGGAGTTTGACACAGCGCATTTGACGAAAAAGTACAATAATTGGTCGGGTTTTTGGTGCAATTGCTCGCGATGTGGTGTAACGGAAGTCTGAAAGCTGGATACAGCTCGAGGCAAATGCCTCAAAAGGAACGGAAAATAGATGAACGATAGTAAAGACGATAACAAGAATGATGCTGGTGGCAAGAAGACCCTCACCTTAAAAGGTGCTGGTGTCGGACAGGGCACAGTGCGTCAAGATATGGGCCGCGGACGTTCCAAAGCAGTGGTTGTGGAAACACGTAAGCGCCGTATCTCTCGTCCAGATGAAGATAAAGCGGCATCAACGATTTCGCTCAAGCCGCGTAAAGAAGTGAAAAAACCAGCGCCTGCGGCTGCCCCAGCTGCAGAAAAAGACGCTGCACCAAGCAAACCTGCGCAAGAAGCTACCAATCGCTTATCTGCAAGCGAGATGGAAGCACGTCGCAAAGCGCTTGAAGGGTCTCGTGTCAGAGAAGTTGAAGATCGCAAGCGCGCAGAAGAAGAAGCTGTTCGTCGCGCTGAACAAGAAAAAATTCGTGCCAAAGAAGCTGAAGAGCTCGCACGCAAACAGGCAGAAGAAGATCTTCGCATCCAAAAAGAAGCTGAAGATAAAAAACGTGCAGAAGAATTGGCGCGCAAAAAATCATCAGGCCGTCCACCTGAAGAAGCCGCTCCTGAGCAGGCTCGTCGCAAAGATGGTCCATCTGACGCAGCGCCATCAAAAGCTGCGCCGCGCGGTGGTAAACCATCACGACCAGAAGCGCCAAAGCCTTCTCGCAATCCACGTGGGCAAGACGATCGCCGTCGCGGTAAATTGACCCTTACGGCAGCGCTAAATGATGATGGGTCAGGCGGACGCTCGCGTTCATTGGCAGCGCATCGTCGTCGCCAGGAAAAAATCCGTCGCGCTCAAATGGAGCCTGAAGTTCGTGAAAAAATTGCGCGCGAAGTAACTTTGCCAGAAACAATCACCATTCAAGAATTATCTCAGCGTATGGCTGAGCGTTCTGTAGATGTCATCAAGTACCTCATGAAAGAGGGACAGATGATGAAGCCTGGTGATGTGATCGATGCTGATATGGCGGAATTGATCGCAGGTGAATTTGGCCACACAGTTAAACGCGTTTCTGAATCTGATGTTGAAGAAGGTATCTTTGACATTGATGATAAAGGTGGTGAGGAAACACCACGTTCGCCTGTGGTGACTATTATGGGTCACGTTGACCATGGTAAAACATCGTTGCTTGATGCTTTGCGCAATGCCAATGTTGTATCGGGTGAAGCCGGTGGTATCACCCAGCACATTGGTGCCTATCAGGTTGAACAAGATGGTCAGAAGATCACCTTTATTGATACACCTGGTCACGCAGCCTTTACGGCGATGCGTGCGCGTGGTGCTGAAGTGACAGATATCGCCATTCTGGTTGTCGCTGCGGATGACAGCGTCATGCCGCAAACGATTGAATCGATCAATCACGCCAAAGCGGCTGATGTTCCGATTATCGTTGCGATCAATAAAATGGATAAGCCAACAGCGGATCCGCAAAAAGTTCGTACAGAACTACTTCAACACGAAGTCTTTGTGGAATCCATGGGTGGTGATGTTCTTGAAGTTGAAGTATCTGCGCTCAAAGGCACAAATCTTGACAAGCTGCTTGAAGCTATTTTGCTACAAGCCGAAGTTCTTGATTTGAAAGCCAATGCAGACCGTACGGCTGAAGGGACTGTGGTTGAAGCCAAACTTGATCGCGGCCGTGGTTCTGTCGCAACGGTTCTTGTGAACAAAGGAACTTTGCATCCAGGTGAAATCATTGTGGCTGGGGATCAGTGGGGCCGCGTTCGTGCGCTGGTCAATGACCATGGCGACCATGTGAAAGAAGCTGGACCTGCGGTTCCGGTGGAAGTCCTTGGTTTGAATGGTCCGCCACAGGCGGGTGACCGTTTTGCTGTTGTTGAGAACGAAGCCAAGGCACGTGAATATGCAGAATATCGTGAGCGTTTAGCGCGCGATAAAGCAGCTGCCCGTCAATCTGGTTCACAAGGGTCGCTTGAGCAAATGATGATGCAATTGCAGACATCAGGTATTAGCGAATTCCCGCTTGTGATCAAAGGTGACGTGCAGGGTTCTGTCGAAGCCATCATAGGTGCGCTTGATAAACTTGCAACCGATGAAGTTGCCGCCCGCGTTGTGCATTCAGGCGCCGGTGGAATTACCGAGTCTGATGTATCATTGGCCGAAGCATCAAAAGCACCAATCATTGCCTTTAACGTGCGTCCAAGCAAACAAGCCCGCGATGCAGCAGAAGCAGCTGGTGTTGAAATTCGTTATTACAACATCATCTATGATTTGGTGGATGACGTGAAATCAGCCATGTCTGGTCTGTTGTCTCCAGAGCGACGCGAAACATTCTTGGGTTACGCCGAGATTTTGGAAGTCTTCAACATTTCCAAATCTGGTAAAGTGGCTGGTTGTCGCGTGACTGAAGGTAAAGTTGAGCGTGGATCAGGTGTACGTCTTCTGCGTGATAACGTTGTTATCCATGAAGGCAAATTGAAAACACTCAAGCGCTTTAAAGATGAAGTCGGTGAAGTGAATTCTGGCCAGGAATGCGGTATGGCATTTGAAAATTATGAGGACATCCGCAAAGCTGATGTCATCGAATGTTTCCGCGTTGAACATATTGAACGTTCGCTATAAGCGATCATATTCATAAACTTTGTAAGACATCGGCCTCATCAGCCGATGTCTTTGTTTTAACAATTGAGACCGTAAAATGGTAAAAGCAACAAGCTCAGCACCATCTCAGCGCATGCTGAAAGTTGGTGAGATGGTTCGCGCCGCGCTGACGAAAATTTTGCAGCGGGATGATATTCGCGATCCTGATGTCGATGGTGTCGTCATCTCTGTTTCCGAAGTTCGTATGTCACCAGATCTTAAGATCGCCAATGCCTATGTCAAAGCTTTGGCACATGAGGATCAAACAGCGATCATTGCGGGCCTGAACCGCAGCGCAAAATTTGTTCGCAAGAAACTTGGACCAGAATTACGCCATATGAAATATATGCCCGAGATCAGATTTCGTGATGATACAAGCTATGAAAACTTCAATAAAATCGACGCCTTGTTAAACCGTCCGGAAGTCGTGCGTGACTTAGAGATCGATGATGAAGATGGTGAGCGTTCATAGATGGGCCGCCAGCGTAAGAAAAAAGGCCGCCCAATTTCGGGTTGGTTGGTTTTAGATAAGCCTTATGATTTCGGCTCGACAGAGGCCGTTTCCAAAATCAGATGGCTGTTTAAAGCGCAAAAAGCTGGTCATGCAGGCACTTTAGATCCGCTTGCTTCCGGCATGTTGCCGATCGCGCTTGGTGAAGCCACCAAAACTGTTCCCTATATTATGGACGGGCGCAAGGTCTATCAGTTTGCGGTTACCTGGGGTGAAGAACGCACCACCGATGATTTAGAAGGTGATGTGATCCAACAGTCAGATGCGCGGCCAGAGGTCGATGCAATCGAAAAAATCTTGCCGGAATTTATTGGCGAGATTAGTCAGGTACCGCCGCAATTCTCAGCGATTAAAATCAATGGCGAACGCGCCTATGATGTTGCGCGAGCAGGCGATAAACTTGAGATCCCAGCGCGAGAAGTTGAAATCTTTAGGTTGGAAATTATTGACGCTGGGGATCCGAATATAACCCGGTTTGAAGTTGAATGCGGTAAGGGTACATATGTGCGCTCGCTTGCTCGCGATTTCGGTCGCAAACTTGGTTGCTATGGATATGTCTCTGAGCTTCGGCGTGCAAGCGTGTTGCCCTTTGATGAAAGCGAACTCGTACCATTGTCTGAGCTTGTTGCATTGGAACAAATCGAAGATGATGACGAGCGTTTGGAGACGTTGGACCAATATCTCATCGATACCAAAGAAGCCTTGGCTGATCTGGCTCATGTTCCGGTCTCATCCGATCAGGCATCTCGCATTCGAAATGGCAATCCGGTCATTATTACCGGAGCAAATGCACCGATCAACGAAGATGAGGCTTTTGCGACAGACAAAGGTAAATTGCTGGCCATTGGTGAAATTAGCTTTGGTGAGTTTAAGCCAAAACGCGTTTTCTCAGCTTAGTCTGTATGAGACTAATAAAGCGTAGAAGTCTCATTTTGGTGCGGAAAATACATGTTGAAGTGGGAAATCTCCGCTTTGCGAAAAACACTAGCTTTTTCATTTAAATTCATTTATACGCTAGCCATAACGGGTCATGTTGTGGCCCGTTATTTTATATGGCCCGTGCTGGACGACATCTTGGCGCCGGGCGACCTTTAAATCCTCAAAATATTAGAAAGGGATATACGATGTCGATTACTGCTGAACGTAAGGCAGAACTTATTGCCAAATTTGCGACTAAAGAAGGCGATACAGGTTCACCAGAAGTACAAGTTGCTGTTCTAACAGAACGCATTTTGAACCTCACAGAACACTTCAAAGAGCACAAAAAAGACAACCACTCACGTCGTGGTCTTTTGACATTGGTTTCAACTCGCCGTTCACTTCTTGACTATCTTAAGAAGAAAGACGATGCGCGTTACCAAGCTTTGATTAAAGAACTTGGCCTACGTCGCTAAGTTATAAGATTTGGCGCTCCAGATTTGGGGCGCCAATTCATTTTGGTATAAGGTTTATACCGTAGGAAATATCAGTTTTCGGATGGGCCGAGAATTGAGTGGAACCGGTGGATAGCCCACGGGGCAGGATTACAAGCTGCTTTTAACGTAATAAAAAGCCCCTTGTTGTCTTGCCCGTGAGCACACCAATGACAAAGAATGACCAAGACTGTCGAGGTAATGGCAGGGGCATTCTGATATGAAGGACTTAATATGTTCAATTCCCACAAGGTGGAAATTGAGTGGGGCGGTCGCCCTCTCATTTTGGAAACAGGCAAAATTGCGCGTCAAGCCGATGGTGCCGTAATGGCTACTTATGGCGAAACAATTGTACTAGCGACTGTTGTTTCAGCCAAAAGCGCAAAACCAGGTCAGGACTTTTTCCCGCTGACTGTAAACTATCAGGAAAAAACATTTGCCGCTGGTAAGATCCCAGGTGGCTTCTTTAAACGCGAAGGTCGCCCAAGCGAAAACGAAACATTGGTTTGTCGTTTGATTGACCGTCCAATTCGTCCATTGTTCCCAGATGGGTACAAAAACGAAACTCAACTTATTCTGACAGTTATCCAGCACGATATGGAAAACAACCCAGACGTATTGTCTATGGTTGCAGCTTCAGCTGCATTGACGATTTCAGGCGTTCCATTTATGGGCCCAATCGGTGGTGCACGTGTTGGCTATATCAATGGCGAATATGTGTTGAATCCACATCTTGATGAAATGGAAGAAACTGATCTTGATCTGATGGTTGCCGGTACACAAGACGCTGTGTTGATGGTGGAATCAGAAGCTAAAGAACTTCCTGAAGATGTTATGCTTGGCGCGGTGATGTTCGGCCACAAAGGCTTCCAGCCGGTGATTGATGCGATCATCAAATTGGCTGAAGCTGCTGCAAAAGAACCACGTGAGTTCATCCCAGAAGATCATTCTGAGCTTGAAGCAAAAATCATCGGTCTTGCGGATGAAGGTTTGCGCGCAGCTTATAAAATTTCTGATAAAGCTGAGCGTTATGACGCAATTGACGCGGTTAAAGCAACAGTTAAAGAAGCTTTGGAACCTGCTGAAGGTGAAGAAGCTGAATACACGCCAGAACAAATTGGTGCTGTGTTTAAATCAGCCCAAGCCAAAGTCGTTCGCGGTGATATTCTAGAGACCAAAACACGTATCGATGGCCGTGACCTTTCAACAGTTCGCGCAATTGATTCACAAGTTGGCGTTTTGCCTCGTACACACGGTTCATCTGTGTTTACGCGCGGTGAAACACAGGCTCTTGTTGTTGCCACATTGGGTACAGCCGAAGACGAGCAATTCGTTGATGGTCTAACAGGCACAACAAAAGCAACCTTCATGTTGCACTATAACTTCCCACCATATTCAGTGGGTGAAGCGGGCCGTATTGGGTCACCGGGTCGTCGTGAAATTGGTCACGGTAAATTGGCTTGGCGTGCGATCAACCCAATGATGCCATCTGCAGAGCAGTTCCCTTACACAATTCGCGTTGTGTCTGAGATTACTGAATCAAATGGTTCATCATCAATGGCTACAGTTTGTGGTACATCGCTTGCACTTATGGATGCAGGTGTTCCACTTCAAAAGCCAGTTGCTGGTATTGCCATGGGCTTGATTAAAGAAGGCGACGATTTTGCTGTCCTTTCCGATATCTTGGGTGATGAGGATCACCTTGGTGACATGGACTTTAAAGTGGCAGGTACTGAAGCAGGTATCACATCGCTTCAAATGGATATCAAAATCGATGGTATCACTGAAGAGATCATGCAAATTGCACTTGGCCAAGCGAAAGACGGTCGTCTTCACATCCTTGGCGAAATGGCAAATGCATTGACTGAAAGCCGTGAGCAACTTGGTGAATATGCACCACGCATTGAAATGATGAACATTGCCGTTGATAAAATTCGCGATGTGATCGGTGCAGGTGGTAAAATCATTCGTGAAATCTGCGAAAAAACTGGTGCAAAAATCAACATCGAAGACGATGGTACAATTCGCATTGCGTCTTCATCAGGTAAAGAGATTGAAGCTGCGAAAAAGTGGATCCACTCTATTGTTGATGAGCCGGAAGTTGGTGTGATCTACGAAGGTACAGTGGTAAAAGTAGCTGACTTCGGCGCTTTCGTGAACTTCTTCGGTCCACGTGATGGTTTGGTACACATTTCGCAATTGGCACAAGAGCGTGTTGCCAAAACAGCTGATGTGGTCAAAGAAGGACAAAAAGTCTTCGTCAAGCTCATGGGCTTTGATGAGCGCGGCAAAGTTCGTCTTTCCATGAAAGTGGTCAACCAGGAAACTGGTGAGGAAATCCCTCGCGAAAAGCCTGCTGAAAAAGAATAATCAGCGCTCAAAAGAATACGAAAACCCCGTCTAACTGGCGGGGTTTTTTGTTGCGTTTAAGAAAAATATTTCGCTTCGATAATCGCAAAACTATGGTCAAGATAATTACCGATATGCTCAAACATAATGTTCAGCAGCAAAGCTATCGTCGATCCAGTAGCCGCGTCAAAAGCCATGAGGACGAAACATGCAAACATGCAGCCATAGACCGACAACTTCAGATTTTTCATGCTGTAGAGCTCGTAGAACCCATAAGCATCGAATTCCACGCCAAACCAATGGTCTGACACCGAATAATCATCGGAGACCGTGATGTTAAGGATAGCGCTATCAGATAGTTTATCTGGATAAAGATTGATTGAACCGCGCAAGATATGTGCAACAAAGCCAATGACAGCTGAGATCACAAGTGCAGCGGCATAATGAATATATCCAATTTCCGGCAGTTCCATTTGTCCCTTCCAATCGTTGCCCAAGCCGATCAATAGCGCGTATCAATATCAGAAATACATTTTGGATCGCATAATGAAGATGTTAAAATTTTAATGAGATCGAAAAGCAAAAACCCATCACCGGTTAGAGTGATGGGCCTCTTAAACGTCTTGCGAACTGCGATTAGCAAAACGTCCTTGGAGATTTAATTTTCACTAATTGCCTTATTTTGGAAGCAAGACGTCATCAATAACATGGATCACACCATTTGACTGGTTCACATCAGCAATCGTCACCTTTGAAGCGCCTCCGCTTTCATCAAAAATATAGACGCTGCTGCCGTCGAGTTTAGCTGTCAATGCATCACCGCTAACGGCATTAAAATTGTACGCGCCGCCATTTGATTTGATCTTTGCAACAAGATCAGAAGCCGAGATCTTACCAGCGACAACGTGTGAGGTGAGAACCTTTGTGAGCGTGTCTTTGTTTTCCGGTTTCAGCAAAGTTTCAACAGTGCCCTCTGGCAGCTCTGCAAAGCCTTCATTGATCGGCGCAAAAACTGTAAAAGGACCTTCAGACATCAATGTATCAACAAGACCAGCTGCTTTGACCGCGGCAACCAAAGTTGTGTGGTCTTTTGAATTAACAGCATTCTCAACAATGTTTTTATCAGAAAACATCGGAGCCCCACCAACCTCCGGGTTCATTGCATAAGCTGACCCTGTTGTCATGGCGATTGCTGCTATTGTGGTTAGGATTTTTGAACGCATATTCATTATTTCTCTCCTTCTTTGTTTTGATGCTTGATGCATCTTCGTGTTCGTAATGCGTTTGCATCGACTGAGGGAGTAACGGTTTCATTTGCGATTAAGTTTCAAAATAAATTTCGATTTGGTTCGGGTTTTGATCAAAAGCACCCAGAATATGCCAAAAAATCGAAGGATAATTCGAATAGTCTCACTGATTTACAACGATGTTTTTATTGTGAAACTGGGGTGAAAAATATAAGGTGCGACCAAATTGATGGCATTCAAGTTTCCAGTTGGAAATATCGACATCATTTCTTTTGGAGTATTATTTTTAAAGGTGTGAAATGAAGTTTTTGCCGTTTTCAAGCTATTCGATAACGGGTGATGCAACCGATTGTCCAATTTGTAAATCATCTCAATTTACATCGATAAGCCAATGGGACCGCAGGTTCAAAAGACTGCATCAAGTTAAGTGTGATCAGTGTTCTCTTGTCCGCCATTTGCCACTACCAGATGAGGCTGGCTTGGCGAAATATTATGCAGAAGAATATCGCTCTGATTATCAAAATGTATCCGTCACACCGACCGAACGTCACCGGAAAAAACGAATTAGAGAAGCCGAGCGGCGGACAGCAAATTTGGATCAGAATCTCAAATCTGGCATGCACCTGCTTGATTTCGGATGCGGTTCTGGAGAATTTGTTGAATTCTGTGGTCAGCAAGGCGTGATCGCGACAGGTTTTGAACCTGGAGAAGCCTATTCCACCTATGCCAGAGAACAGATGGGCTTGAACGTTGTAACAGGTGCTTATCAGGATCTGAATTTTGATGTAAAATTTGACATCATCACATCATTTCATGTGTTTGAGCATCTTGTTGATCCACTCCATGCAATCGAGAAAATGAAAACCTGGCTCAAACCCGATGGTAAGATTTTCATTGAAGTTCCCAATACAAATCATATTTTGATCAAGGGGTTTGGTGGACTGCATTTTGCCCACACAATTGGTTTTGCGCGTTATAGCCTTGAATATCTTGGCGCGGTTGCTGGCTTAAAAATAGTTGATGTATTTGATGAATTTGATATTGGCATCGTGTTTGAACACGGAACACCCCGTGAGCTCGCCGACATAGCAAAAGATGGGCAAAATGAGATGGCGAAATGGACGAAGGGTTCCGTTCACAAACAATATTGGCGATATACACTTTCAAAACTGGTCGGCAACAGATTGACCGATCGTTATAAAGAATATTCTGCGCCATCTCGGAGTTAAAGCTGCCATGAGTGATGAAAATAAAATCGCTGAGGTCATCCGCCAACGACAAACAAGCAAGGTATTGGGTGATATCGATCAGCCGCTTCTACCTTCTGGCTTAGGGAAAGACGAGATCGACGCATGGTTACAAACGGCCGGCAATGCGCCGTTTCATCATCAGGCTGAACGTCTGCACCGCGAAAAGCTCACGTCACAAGTTCCGTGGCGCATGTATAAATTGGATGCAAAAACTTGCCGTGATCTTTTATCTCAGTTGTCGAAATCAGCGCCGGAGGCTGGCAAGATACTCAATATGTTAGCCGCATGTGATGCATTGATTCTTGCTACTTGGACGCCCGATCAATGTGCTGATGATCAGCTAATGTTTGAAGGCACAGAACGAAATATGGAACATATTGCGGCTGCTTCCGCTGCTGTGCAAAACTTAATGTTACTGGCAACTAACGCTGGGTATCGCACCTATTGGTCAAGTGGTGGCATATTACGGACGCCTCAAATTTTCTCACGTTTTGAGATCCCTGACTGTGAGATATTGCTGGGTGCAATTTTCATTTATCCAAATGATGTTGGCACCTCAGAAATCAAAGAGGGTAAGCTTAAGGACGCACGCGGCGCAATTGATGATTGGTCGCGCTGGGTGGGCTGATCCAGCGCATCGGCTCTGTAAGATGTAGCAACTTGAAAAATCTGATATGATGATGGCTCATTTGTTCAAGAGGAGCTTTAGATGTCATATATTCAAGGGATGCTGATCCCAGTACCATTTGACAAAAAACAAGAATATTATGAACTGGCGGTCAAGTCTGCGCCGATATTTATGGAATATGGCGCAGTCCGCATCCTGGAAAGTTGGGGCGATAACCTCCAAGACGGCAACGTAACCGACTTTAAAAAATCGGTTCAAGCAATAGACGGTGAGAATGTTGTATTTTCTTGGATAGAATGGCCGGATAAAGAGACTTATGACGAGGCTGTCAAAAAGATGGAAACTGATCCGCGTTGGGAGATGTTTGACGACATGCCCTTTGATGGCAAGCGTATGATTTGGTCGGGTTTTGAAACCTTGTTCGAAGTAAAATGATCAAATTTTCTTTTACCCCATCTTTACCCTCAGTCGGTAAATTTCTCCGATAAGAGTTCAACTGGATACTTCAAAATGGCTATGTTCATAGGTGAAAAAAGACGTCGCGCGCGTCGTCGGGAGCGGATGCAGATGGCAGCGGCCATCAGTGCGCCCTTGGGCAAAGCCTTGGCATATATTACAGATCTATCTGAACTTGGCATGCGTGTTACCATGTCCAAAGACCTTCAAGTTAAAACCGGCGACGAAGTCTCCATCTATACCCGTGAGATGGGTTTTATATATGGTAAAGTCTCTTGGCAAAAATCCAAGACACTCGGCGTGAAAATCCACACCAGCACAAACACTTATGCGCAAACTCTTTCCGCTGTGCGTGAGGCACAGGCAGAACGGCGCAAGCAATTGCTTTAGCACCCAATTTAGGGGTTCAGAACCGCAAATTATCTATGCGTTACTTCTCATCCATTTCGCTCAAAGTTTCGAGCGTTGGCATTGATGTCACATGATAGCCTGAATCTACCATATGCACTTCACCTGTCACTCCATAAGACATATCAGATAAGAGATATAATGCGGATTGCCCGACATGTTCGATCTGAATTGATCGACGTAAGGGCGAATTCTTTTGCTGCCAAGAATACATGGCGCGCGCATCGCCAATACCCGCACCAGCAAGCGTTCTTACAGGTCCTGCCGAAATTGCATTCACACGAATACCTTGCGGGCCGTAATCGGCTGCCAGATAACGCACACTGGCTTCAAGTGCGGCCTTAGCAACGCCCATGACGTTGTAATTTGGCATAACACGTGTTGAACCGGCATAGGTCAGGGTCAACATAGAGCCACCATCTTTCATCAAATTTGCCGCACGTTTGGCAATCTCTGTGAAAGAGAAACAGGAAATGACCATCGTTTTGGTAAAGTTCTCACGTGTGGTATCCGCATAAAGACCTTTGAGCTCATTACGGTCAGAAAACCCGATGGCGTGAACAATAAAATCAAGTCCACCCCATTTGTCTTCGATGGTTTTAAACACCGCATCCACACTTTCAAGATCTTCAACATCACAAGGGATAAGAATATCTGAACCAATGGATTCAGCCAAAGGTCTCACACGTTTGCCAAAGGCTTCTCCCTGATAGGTGAAAGCAATTTCAGCACCTGCATCACCGAGTGCTTTTGCTATCCCCCATGCTAGTGAATGATCATTGGCAACACCCATGACGATGCCGCGCTTACCCTTCATAACCATGCTCATAACAGCCCCCTAACCGTTATAGCGGCGCATCGCGAGTGTCGCATTTGTGCCGCCAAAGCCAAATGAATTTGAAATCGCTGTATCAATTTTTGCATCATCGATGCGCTTGCGCACAATCGGCACATCCGCAAATTCAGGATCTATCTCTGTGATGTGGGCACTTTCACCAATGAAGTTGCCGTTCATCATCAACAATGTGTAGATTGCTTCCTGGACACCGGTTGCCCCAAGTGAATGGCCAGTGAGTGATTTTGTCGATTGGATGTGAGGAAGTTTTTCACCAAAGACTTCTTTAATCGCACCTATCTCTTTAATGTCACCAACACCCGTTGATGTGCCATGCGTATTGACATAATCAACGTCGCTATCAACTGTTGAAATCGCCATTTTCATGGAGCGCACTGCGCCTTCACCAGATGGTGCTACCATGTCAAAGCCATCAGATGTTGCGCCATAACCAACGATTTCGCCATAAATCTTGGCGCCACGTGCTTTTGCGTGCTCAAGTTCTTCAAGAATAACAATCCCTGCACCGCCAGCAATGACAAACCCGTCGCGTGTTGCATCATAGGCGCGGGACGCGCTGGATGCATTGTCATTATGTTTAGATGACATGGCGCCCATAGCGTCAAACAGACACGACATAGACCAATGCAGATCTTCGTGGCCACCGGCAATCACGATATCTTGCTTGCCCCACTGGATCAGCTCAGTCGCGTTGCCAATACAATGCGCAGATGTCGAACAAGCTGATGAGATGGAATAGTTCACACCATGAATTTTGAACCAGGTTGCAAGCGTCGCAGATGCAGTTGAACTCATTGCCTTTGGTACGGCAAATGGCCCAATCCGTTTTGGGCTGCCTTTTTCACTCACAATATTCGCCGCTGTGAGAATTTGGTTGGTATCGGCACCACCTGAACCCACAACAATACCCGTGCGTTCATTTGTGATATCGCTGTCTTCAAGACCGGAATCTTCGAGCGCTTCAATCATCGCCAAATGGCTCCACGCACCAGCGCGCGATAAAAACCGCATAGCTCTGCGATCGACGAGCTCCGATGGATCTACAAGGTTTGGTTCACCCCAAACCTGGCTTCGGAACCCATGTTCAGCAAAACTTTCAGAAAATGTGATGCCAGATTTTGCTTCACGCAATGAAGAGCGTACCTCATCAACTCCAGTGCCAATTGAGGAAATAATCCCCATTCCTGTCACAACTACACGCCTCATATATTACCCTCTCCGTTTGGGTTTTAATTTACCATTGAAATGGTTGGACCCAGATATTTTATGCTTTTTCTTGAAATAGACCAACACGCAGGTCTTTTGCGGTAAATACGGTTTCGCCATCAGCTTTAACCCAGCCATCAGCAATGCCTAGAACCAAACGACCGCGCAAAACACGTTTGAAATCAATCCCAAACTCAATGAGTTTTGTTTCAGGTGTTACCATGCCAGTAAACTTCACTTCGCCTGTCGAAATGGCGCGGCCTTTGCCTTGCTCACCCAGCCAACCTAGGTAAAAACCTGTCAGCTGCCATAATGCATCAAGTCCCAAACAACCAGGCATTACCGGATCACCTTCAAAATGACATGGGAAAAACCAAAGATCTGGATGAATATCAAACTCAGCGCGGATGACACCTTTATCATGTTCACCACCGTTTTCAGAAATATTGGTTATGCGATTGACCATCAACATGGGTGGTAGTGGAAGCTGCGCATTGCCTTCACCAAACATTTCACCATGACTACATGTTAGAATTTCTTCATAGGTGAAACTGGATTGCCTGTCTGTTGTCAAAAAACTATCTCCCATAATCTCGAACTTACATCTTTGGTAAGTTCATATTCGAACGATCTTCCTGCAAGTCGAGCGAACATACTAAAATCTTAAATATTATCTACCCGAATAACTCAACATGATCACATAAACCAGTGGTAAAGGGCAGAAAGTCACGAATTATAGAAACTATTGCATGCTAATCCCAGAAAAGTTATATGCTTATATAAGAAATTTGAATTTAGGTTAGAAGTGAATGTCTTCAAATAGTGATAAAGACCGTAATTGCAAGGATGCATCGACTTGTGAATGCATGTCCGCAACGCGTCTTCGTTCTGTTGGATTGCGCCCTACACGACAGCGCGTCGCGCTGGCGGAGCTCATTTTTGAGCGCGGCGATCGTCATTTAACTGCGGAACAAATCCAGGATGATGCGTCAGAGAAAGGCATATCCTGTTCCTTGGCGACAATTTATAATACGCTTCATCGGTTTAAAGACGCAGGCATGTTACGCGTTTTATCTGTCGATTCGAATAAAACTTATTTCGATACAAATGTGTCTGACCACCATCATTATATTATCGAGGGTAGCGATGAGGTGATGGATATTGATGCCAGCGATATCAATGTTCTGGGATTGCCAGAGGTGCCAGAAGGTATGGAAATTACCAATGTGGATGTGATTGTTCGCTTGCGTCCGAAGGCTTAGATCAAACTCATAGAATCAATTAAATGCTTCATTGGGGTAAACGCCCCAAAGTTCGTCCTGAGATGCCCAGCCTTCAACATTGTCGACACTAATCTCACACCATTGGCCATTGCACTGCTCGATCTTGGCGATGACCCCGGGCTCTAATTTCGCCTTAATCGCACTGTTCTCCGTAGCATCGGCATGAACATTTATGTATGAAACTGGTGATTTACCACGCATCCAAGGCGCGGCAACGGCACTTCGTTCACCGCTCAGTAGGGAATGAAAAACCCAGCCTTCGGTGCCTTCAAAATCTCGAACACGACGCCAATTGTCATATTCTTGAATGATTTCCATTGGGATTGACGATTTCGTATAGAGCCAGGCAACTTTATAGCTCTGCCCAGGTCCGACACGCATATTCACACGTTTTGCCTTTAAGCTAACAAAGCGCGGTATAGGTAAGCCGCTAGCACCTTTCTGAGCAGTCTGTGCATTGCTGTTGGTATGACCAAAAGAGACAAATGTGATTACACTTACACAAAAAACAGAAATTATATGGCGAGTTTTTGTTGTCATTATGCAAAGGTCTGTTAGAGAATAGTAAGCGTTAGTTATTCCGGTTCTTAATATTCTCGCATCTTGGTTAAAGATTTGTTTACAAAAGGTTTGATCTCTCGTGGCTGCAAAGCAAAAACCAAAAGTCTATATCACTCGTAAGCTTCCTGATCCAGTTGAGCAAAGGATGGTGGAGCTTTTCGATGTTGAAATGAATATTACGGATCAACCGCGAAGTCGACCTGAATTGCTTGCTGCAATTAAAAATGTCGATGTTTTGGTGCCAACTGTGTCGGACATAATCGATGCTGATTTGATCAGTCAGGCCGGACCATCCTTGAAACTGATCACCAATTTTGGAAATGGCGTTGATAATATTGATGTCAAAGCCGCGCGAGACAAGGGCATCATTGTCACAAATACTGCCAATGTACTGGATGAAGATACAGCGGATATGACACTTGCACTAATTTTGGCCGTTCCACGTCGGATTGTGGAAGGTGCGCAGGTGCTTACGAGCGGTAAGGAATGGCAAGGTTGGTCGCCGACATGGATGCTTGGTCGGTCAATTTATGGCAAAAAGCTCGGCGTGATTGGCATGGGGCGGGTTGGTGCTGCTGTTGCCAAACGCGCGAAAGCATTTGGTCTTGATATTCATTATCACAATCGCCAGAAGATTGATAAAACGACACATGATCAGCTTGAGGCTACGCACTGGTCGGATCTCGACGACATGCTCCAAACAGTTGATATCGTATCGGTGAATTGTCCATCCACACCTGAAACCTATCACCTTTTATCCGCAGAACGCATCGCCTTGATGAAACCAGGGAGTTACATTGTTAACACGGCTCGCGGTGAGATTATTGATGAAGATGCTTTGATCAGAGCTCTTCAAGATGAAAAGATAGCGGGTGCTGGCTTAGATGTTTTTGAACATGAACCAGCGGTCAACGAAAAATTGGTTCAGCTCGCTCATGATGGCAAAGTAACAATTCTGCCGCATATGGGTTCTGCAACCATTGAAGGGCGGATTAGCATGGGCAATGCGGTGATCATCAATATCCGCACGTTCTTTGATGGGCATCGGCCACCGGACATGGTGCTTCCGAATAACGGCTAGTTCGCATTCATTGAAGTTGTCGAGGCTAGGCGACAAACCTAAACAAAAATTAACTTGGGTGGATTGTTCGGTTACGATAACCTAACGCAGTTGGTGGCATATATCAGGATAAATTCACGATGAAAAAACTTCTTTCAACGGCATGTATGTGCGCAGGTCTCATGGGCGCGGCACAGGCTGAAACAATAAGCGTTGATGTTTGGGCAGATAACTGGTTTTCGTTTTATTCAGGCGAAACAAAAATCGCCGAAGATTCAGTTCCAATTACAACGGAGCGCTCTTTCAATTCAGAGAGCTTTTCGTTTCAAGCCGAACGTCCTTTCGTTCTAAATTTCATTGTCAAAGACTTTAAAGAAAACGATACTGGACTTGAATATATCGGCACACGAAAGCAGCAAATGGGTGATGGTGGCTTTATCGCGCATTTTAAAGATGGAGCCGGACAAACAATAGCGGTCACCGATTCCAGTTGGAAATGCATGGTGACCCACAATGGGCCGTCTGACAAAACATGCGAAAAAGAGAGCAACCCCGTTGCAGGTTCTGGTAAGTGCGGCTTTACGCAAACTGCTGAGCCAGATGGATGGAAATCGGCCTCTTTTGATGATTCATCCTGGATGAATGCCAGTGAGTATTCCGAGCGGGAAGTGAGCCCAAAAGATGGCTATGACCGCATTCGATGGGACAGCAATGCTAAGCTGATATGGGGATCAGATCTTGAAACCGACAATACGTTGTTGTGTCGTAAAGTCGTTAATTAGAACGCTGTATAAATAAAACCGACCGGGTTCACGATCCGGTCGGTTTTTCATTTGGTTCACCAGTTAATTCCCTGCAACGCGGCCTTCAGGTCGGTATTTGTCCATCACGCTATCCAGTTTTGCGTTGGTAATCGATGGATTGGCGTCTTGAAGACATGGCAGCAATATCGCTTTATTGGCGCGTTCACGTGCTCCCGATGCTTTCGTGCCCTTTGGTGCTGGGTTCACATTGGCAAAACAATCAACAAATTGTTGTGTTGACATTTCGAGGATGCTGCGAAGTCACACTGAACTCAAGTTACAATGCAGTCATTTAGCATTACGAATTGGCAAGATCCGTGTTTGAAAGATTAACTTTTATTCAGACGCGTAATGTATTTCGTCAAAACGTGCCGCCAGACCATCATAAAGCATGAGACGTCCAACCAGCGGATCACCAATACCAGTGATAAGCTTAATCACTTCCATTGCCTGTAGGGTTCCGATAACACCGGTGAGCGCGCCGATAATCCCGGCTTCAGCGCAGGATGGCAATAAACCATCCGGTGGGGCATCTGGATAAAGGTCGTAGATGGATGGATTATCATTCTCATAAGGCTTGAACACAGTGATCGACCCATCAAAGCGTCCCACCGCTGCCATCACCATCGGAATTTTCAATGCAGATGCGGCGTCTGCCAATATATAACGCGTCGCAAAGTGATCGGCGCCGTCAACAACCAGATCATACGCGGAAAGAAGGTTTTCAGCATTTTCTTTCGTAAGTCGAAGGTTATGTTTATGAACATTCACATTCGGATTGATGCGTTTTACGCTAAGCGCTGCGCTTTCAGTCTTAGATTGATCCAATTTATCGCTGTCATGAATAATCTGACGTTGAAGATTAGAGAGCGAAACTTGATCATCATCTATAATGCCGATGGTGCCAATTCCGGCAGCCGCAAGGTAGGCAATAACTGGGGACCCAAGGCCGCCGGCACCCAGCACAGCGACTTTTGCCGCCTTGAGTTTTTGCTGACCAATACCACCAATTTCAGGTAATATAATATGGCGCGCATAACGTTCGATTTCAGAACTGTTTAGCTGTTCACTCATCTGCGCTGCCTAACCAACTTTAGAAAGTTGTCCATCCGATACATTAAAATACTGTGCGCGTTCGCCCAGAGCTTTAAACATATCGCGATCAGTGCCTGTCATAAAGGCCTGACAGTTTAAATTATCGATGAGATCAAACAGTGCGGCGCGGCGTTTTTCGTCCAAATGTGCCGCAATTTCGTCCAACAATAGGATTGGTGCATATCCAGTGAGGTTTTTGACCAGCCGCGCATGTGCGAGTATCAAGCCGATCAAAAGTGCTTTTTGCTCTCCAGTTGAACAGCTTCCTGCCGGCATATTCTTTTTATCATGAAAAACAATGAGATCTGCTTTATGAGGGCCGGTGAGTGATCTGCCGGCTGCTGCATCGCGATGGCGCGTGTCGCGCAGATATTCAATAAAGTTTTGCTCTTTATCAACGGCTGGCTCATCACCTGCACCCATGTCAAAACCTTCGAGACTTAGAATAGCTTTGGGGAAACTTTCATCTTCTGAATTCACATTCACCAAGCCGCTCAGCATGTTGATAAATTCATGTCTGGCTGCGGCAATAGCAATCCCCAGCTCCGCCATTTGTTGCTCAATGCCATCAAGCCAAACGGGATCAATCCTGCCTTCAGATAAAAGTTTGTTGCGGCTACGCATCGCCCGTTCATAGGAAAGCGAACGTTTGCCATGACTTGGATCAATGGCAAGAACTAAGCGATCTAGAAAACGACGCCTATCTCCGGCACCACCGGTAAACAAGCCATCCATCGCGGGTGTCAGCCACAAAATACGTGCATGATCCAATAATTCATCGTTGGTTTTGGTATTGGTGCCATTAATGCGAATGCGACGTGAACCGGGTTCATCTAAGCTGAGGCCAGTCCCAATATCGACCTCGCCGCACATGCCTTCAATTTTGGCAAAAACAGAAAATGCGCTGCCGTTTTCTGAGGCGTCATCATTAGCTTGGGTCGATCGATAGGGGAAGTCAATATAAGCGCTTCGCCGAATGCCACGGCCTGGCGTTAACAGAGATACCGCTTCCATTAAATTGGTTTTGCCCGAGCCATTTTCACCCGTTAAAACCACATGACGAAAACTAAAATCCTGTCGGAGGCTTACATAGTTTCGAAACTTATCAAGTTTGAGCTGGGTGATATGAACTTTATCGGTCACTAATCAAAGAGCCGTTAAACCCGCATCGGCATGAGGACGTAAAGTGCATCATCACCGGCTGTGTCATGAACAAGTGTTGGCGAACCAGGATCTGCAAGTAAAAAGACGGCATCCGTTCCGGAAAGTTGATTGGTGATGTCGAGCAAATATTTCGCGTTAAAGCCAATATCAATTGGATCATCGTCATAGCCCACAGCCAGCTCTTCCGTCGCTGTGCCCGAATCTGGGTTGTTGACGGTCAATGTAAGTTGCCCATCAGATAGAGCAAGTTTTACAGCACGGCCGCGCTCCGACGAAATGGTTGAAACGCGATCAACGGCCTGCGAGAACACGGCGCAATCAAGGGAGAGTTTCTTATCATTGCCGGAAGGGATCACGCGCTGATAATCAGGGAAAGTGCCATCGATCAGTTTTGATGTCATGACAACGCTTCCGATGGTCAAGCGGATTTTTGCCTCAGACACTTCAAACGTGATGGACAGATCAGGATCATCGACAAGCTTTTGAAGTTCACCCACGGTTTTACGTGGAATGATGATGCCTGGCATGCCTTCCGAACCGCTTGGCGCATCGATATCAGCACGCGCAAGACGGTGCCCGTCTGTAGCCACAGCGCGGAGTTTCAAGCCGTTATCAGTATCAATTGTGTGAATGAAAATACCATTGAGATAGTAACGGGTTTCTTCTGTTGAAATCGCAAACTGTGTGCGATCGATCAACATCTTAATGTCTGTTGAGGCGATGCGGAATGTGTTGCTGAACGCACCAGCTGGCAGATCCGGGAAGTCAGCTTCTGATAGACATTGCAATGAGAAGTTTGAACGACCAGACGCGACGGTCATAGTTTTGCCGTCTGCATCGGTTGATAAAAGCACTTCAGCGCCGTCAGGTAATTTACGCACAATGTCATAAAGCAAATGCGCCGGTACTGTGGTTGCACCGGCTTGTTCGACCATTGCAGCTGTGGCTTCTGTGATCTCTAGATCTAGATCTGTCGCCTTCATTTCAAGACTTGCGTCACTGGCACGCAACAGCACATTGGACAAGATCGGAATAGTATTACGACGCTCAACAACGCGATGCACGTGGTTAAGTGATTTTAACAGGTTTGAACGCTCTAAAGTAACACGCATGATCATACACCAATATTGTTGAAGCTAGTGTCAGCCAAATTTCCAACGAAGCATAAAACTGCCTCCAGATTGCATCGCACAACCGGATTTGTAATTTGCCGATTCCCTTGATGAAATGCAAGCGAAACAAAATATATAGAATATGCTTTCCCCAGCAATGGCCCGGTAATGGCCGCTTTATGCAGCCTGGGGGTGATTAAGGGATGATTATTCGTTAATCAGACGCTTCAGCAATTCAACTTCGTGAGAAAGTTTAGAATCTTTGTTCATCAGGTCTTCAATTTTGCGAACCGCATGAAGCACAGTTGTATGATCACGACCACCAAAGCGACGCCCAATTTCTGGGAAAGAACGTGGGGTCATGGTTTTGGCTAAATACATTGCGATCTGGCGAGGTTTTACAATCACACGTGTGCGTCTGTTTGATACAAGCTCTTGGCGAGAAACATTGAAATGGCGAGAGACAACGCGCTGAATATCTTCAATGCGAACGCGTTTTGGCTCGCCTGTATTTACAAGATGCCCAAGCAAAGCGTCCACACGCTCAATATCCAGATCGGGCTCAAAGCTGCGACGGAACATAAGCTGATTAAAAGCGCCTTCCAATTCACGACCGCTTGATGTGATGGTATTTGCCACATGCGCTAAGATCGCCTCTGGAATATCCAAGCCAGGGTCACTTTGTTGCGCAACTTCCAAACGGTTTTTCAAAATACGCAAGCGCATTTCATAATCAGGGGCTTCAATTTCGATCGCAACACCGCCTTGCAGGCGTGAGCGAACACGTGGGTCTAGAGATTCAAGCTCCCATGGTGCTCTATCTGCTGCAACAACGACCTGTTTTGCAGAATCGAGCAACATGTTGAGCAAGTGGCAAAATTCATTCTGGATGGATTTGCCCTGGAGGAATTGCATGTCGTCAATGATAAGAAGATCGATGTCACGGAGAGATTCTTTAAACGACAAAGCATCTTTATCGCGGATTGCCGATGCAAAGCGCCACATAAAATATTCAGCTGTGAGGTAAACCACACGTGTGGAAGGATTATTTTGGCTGGCCGCTGCTGCTATGGATTGCAGCAAGTGTGTTTTTCCCAAACCCACAGCACTATGAATGAACAATGGATTAAATCTGATGCCGCCCATGCCAGATTCTGAAATTGTTTTCGCCGCAGCAAGTGCTACGCGGTTGGACGCACCTTCTATATAAGTTGAAAAATCAAAGCGATTGTCTAAAGGCGATCCGATAACTTTTGCGCCTGCAACGTCCGTGCGTTGGACATTGCTTTTCTGATCCAATGTGAACATGCGGTTTTGAGCAGTAGAATTCGTCTCTTCAACGCGCGTTGCTGGACCCTTAAGTTGCTTTGGCGTATCATCAGCATCTGATGCCATGTTGGCGGTTGGAATGCGTGTTGCAGATCGAACTACGATCTCAACTTTCATGATGGCGTCATCTTCAGTCTGAAACAATTCTGTGATGACATCGAGATATTTATTGTTGATCCAGGACTTTAAAAAAGTAGTCGGGACCGAGAGGCGATAGACGTTGCGAGAGGCGGAATGAAGTTTCAATCGTCCGAACCAAGATGTGTAAACTTCCTGGCCAACTTTCGCCTTTAAGCGCTTCTGAACACGTTCGAAATTTCTAGTTGCATCTTCGATAGATGTCTCGCCTACTGGTAAAGATGACACTGACGCGGCTACTGTGTTGTTTTCTATTTGGAAATCAGCGTTAAGTTCTTGCCAGCTATTTCCATCGCGCTTGGTCATCATGTCCAATTTTATCCCCTCGTCACCCATTTTTAACCGCGGCCACTTGCATTGAATTTGATTAAAATTTTCAATTCAATAACGCAACTGACTGATTTGTTTGCTATTTATCAATCGCAGGACTGCCAGAGTCCTCCAGATTTTTGACAATAAACAACACACCAGACGCAAAGTGGCCCAGAAATTACATTTACTCATTACTATTAAATGCGTATCAGAATGACACGCGACAAAACCCCCGAAGGACTGGCTATTAGATTTTGGAAATGATCCGCCGCCAGACTTCCCCTCAAAATTTCTGATCCTATTTATGCAGGATGAAGCGAGAATTTCAAGCTCCAAAATTTACGAAATTTTAACCTTTGGCTCTTGACTCGTGCTTAAATTGGAGCTGCGAGATGGGTAGAAATTTCTAGCTTGTTGGATTCATTGAGAATTAATTTTTTTAACCAAAAATTTCGTTTGTGAACTTTTTTTGACATTTTTTTGTCAATCGATTTTGTCGTTTAAATTCATTCTCATTTCTTAGCATTTATGGCTATAGTGCTTTTCTCTAGCCTATTAAATCTAATGGATTACTTTTCATGAGGTCATAAGATCAGCTTATATTCACGATAAGTAAATTCAAAAATTTGGTTCATTTGCGCGCTGTTCAAAATTTGCTGCGGAGCACAATTTTCTAAAACACAAAAAACCCGACTCAAGGCCGGGTTAAGTGCAAACATGATGTTAGACGAATGATTAAGCTGAGACAGCTTTCACACGTGCAGACAATCTTGAAATCTTGCGAGACACAGTGTTGGCGTGCATAACGCCTTTGCTTGCAGCGCGCATAAGTTCAGGCTGTGCTGCACGAAGGGCTTCGCTTGCAGCTTTCTGATCACCAGAAGCAATTGCTTCTTCTACTTTGCGGATGAAACCGCGAACACGTGTACGACGTGATTTGTTTACTGCTGTGCGAGCTGCAATTTTGCGAGTTGCTTTTTTCGCAGATGTTGTATTAGCCATAAAATTCTCTCATTCAAAACCAAGCTTTCGCAAAGGCTAAAGTGCCTTGGCACATGACATCTCAACGAAAGCAAGAATTAGTTGATGGTCCAAACCCATCTATTCATCGCTGGCGTATAGCGGTTAAGTGCAAAAAGGTCAATCTGCAAAAGCATTTTTTTTAAGAATCATCTCTGGCACTTAGGGCAATAAAAGCTGGACCTGCCGCTTTGAGTGATCCGTGCAATCGTACCCTTGCAATTTTCATGCTGGCAATCCTCACCTTCTTGACCATATGCGTTAAATTGGTGCTGAAAATAACCCATCTTGCCATCGGCTTGAATGTGATCGTTCAATGTTGATCCACCAGCGCGGATGGCATCACCAATAACATCGTGGATATGTGTAGTGAGTGCAATGAGCTTTGCTGAAGCCTTGCCTGATTTCGTCACAAGTGTGGATGCTGCTCGTTCAGGTGAAATACGCGCGCGCCATAATGCTTCGCAAACATATATATTGCCAAGGCCTGCAATGATGCGCTGATCTAATAAAACGGATTTCATTGGTGCTTTTTTTGATTGAAGCTTTTTTGCAAGATATTCGGCGCTGACACCATTGCCGGTGGGTTCAGGACCGAGATCCTTAAAATACACATGTTCGTCTAATTCATCGAGCGGGATAAGCAGCATGAACCCAAACCGCCTGGGGTCATTATATATTACCTTTGCGCGCTTACCGTCCTTATCTAGATAAAATACGAAGTGATCATGTTTGCTGTCTTTAGATTTTTCATGGGTAAAATCTCCCGGCTGATCCGTACCAGCATCTTGAACGATGCGGAATGAGCCGGACATTCCCAAATGCGAAACAATCGTCAGTTCATCATCCAAAACAAAGATCAGATATTTTGATCGTCTTTTAATATCTGTGATTTTACGGTTTTTGATCCTCGCAACAAAATTATCACTGAAGGGGAAACGTAAGTCAGGACGATTTTGATCTGCATCGATAATTCTCGTGCCATGCATAACGGGTTCAAGGCCACGCCGGACAGTTTCGACTTCAGGTAATTCAGGCATAAGATCTCCCGTTAAATGGCCGACTTATCTCAGACTTTGGCTTGAAATATCAGCTTTAATTGCAGATAAGAAAATCTAAGAGCTGGATTGAATTGTCACATAGTGCTTTTCATGCTGATAGACTATATCTATATCAAGAAATAAGTATTTAGTGATTTAAGGGGTTTATATGTCTACAGAGCGGATTTCAACAGATGGCGGCATGCAAACCTCCTATGGATTTCAATCTGTCGACGAGGGTGAAAAGCAGACCCTGGTCAATGACGTGTTCCATAAAGTGGCAAAACGCTATGACATTATGAATGATGTGATGTCGGGCGGTATGCACCGCGTCTGGAAAGACGCAATGATCACAACACTGAACCCGCGCAAAGATCCAAATTATAAGTTTTTAGATGTTGCAGGTGGCACTGGTGATATCGCATTTCGCATTGTTAAAGCGTCCGCCAACCAAGCCAATGGCATTGTGCTGGATATTAACGGTTCTATGTTGGCCGTTGGCGAAGAGCGCGCAGAAAAACAGAATTTGTCTGACAATTTAGAATTTGTTGAAGCCAATGCCGAAGAATTGCCGTTGGAGGACAATAGTTTTGACGCTTACACAATTGCGTTTGGTATACGGAATGTGCCGGACATCGATAAGGCATTGCGCGAAGCCTATCGTGTTCTAAAGCGCGGTGGACGTTTGCTGGTTCTTGAATTTTCAGAAGTTGACGTTCCGATTTTGGACAAGGTCTATGATGCCTGGTCGTTTAATGCGATCCCCAAATTTGGTGGTGTGATCACCGGTGATCAGGAGCCTTATCAATATTTGGTTGAGTCTATTCGTAAGTTTCCTAATCAGGATGATTTTGCATCCATGATTTCCCGTGCCGGCTTCGGCAGTGTCACCTATAAGAATTATACAGGCGGTATCGCAGCTTTGCATTCAGGCTGGAAAATCTAAATGGCATCCATTGCTACATATCTGCGTCTCGTTCGAGATGGTTGGGTGCTGGTGCGCGAAGGTGTGATTTCTGAACTTTTATCAGAAGAGATGGGGCCAGAAGCAAAATGGCTTGGCCGCGCAGCGGGTGTCTTGACAAGGCGTCGCAAGAAAAACGCTGAACGTAGCGATCGCTTGGCAAAAGGTGTTGGCCGGCTTGGTCCATCCTATGTCAAACTTGGCCAGTTTTTAGCAACACGGCCCGATGTGGTCGGTGCAGATATTGCCGCTGATCTTGGATTGCTGCAGGATCAGATGGCATCATTTCCACGCGCGCAATCCATTGAAGCGATTGAAAGCTCTTTGGGTCGCAAAATTGACGATCTTTTCCTTGAGATTGATGAACCCATTGCAGCTGCATCCGTTGCACAGGTGCATCCAGCAAAGATTAATGAAAATGGCGAGGAGAAAAAAGTCGCCGTTAAGGTGATCCGGCCTGGTGTGCGCAAGCGTTTCAAACATGATTTAGAAGTGTTCTATTTGGTCTCAGAGCTGCAAGAAAAATTTATCCCGTCCTCGCGTCGTCTAAAGCCCGTTGAAGTCACACGCACCTTGGAGCAGACCACAAAAATCGAAATGGATTTGCGGCTTGAGGCTGCAGCTCTCTCCGAAATTGCAGAGAATACAGAAAACGATCCGGGCTTCCGCGTGCCAAAAGTGGATTGGGAGCGCACGGGTCGTGATGTTCTGACCATGGAATGGATCGATGGCATAAAAATGTCAGATGTCGACGCCATCAAAGCAGCCGGGCATGATCTAAATGTACTTGCAGAGATGTTGATCCAATCCTTTTTGCGTCACACCCTGCGCGATGGTTTTTTCCACGCTGATATGCATCAGGGCAACTTATTCGTTGACCCCAATGGCATGATCGTTGCTGTTGATATGGGCATTGTCGGACGTTTAGGCTTCAAAGAACGTCGCTTTTTGGCCGAGATTATTTTCGGTTTTATCACCCGCGATTATTTGCGCGTGGCACAGGTTCATTTTGATGCAGGCTACGTGCCCGCCAAACATAATGTTTCAAGCTTTGCGCAGGCGATCCGCGCCATTGGTGAACCTATTCATGGTCAATCGGCCGAAACAATATCCATGGCCAAGCTGCTTACGCTTTTATTTGAAGTGACTGAGCTCTTTGATATGGAGGCCAGATCCGAGCTCGTCATGCTGCAAAAAACCATGGTTGTGGTTGAAGGCGTGGCGCGAACGCTTAATCCAAACTTTAATATGTGGAAGGCATCGGAAGGTGTTGTCAGCGATTGGATTAGAACAAATCTCGGTCCTGCTCGCATTGCAAATGATGTCAAAGATGGATTTGTCGCGCTGCATAGAATAGGGCGCATGGCACCTGAAATTGCTCAGCAGGCTGAGAAGATGTCGGAAGAAATTTCGCATATGACCGAGCATGGGTTGCGGTTTGATGACGAGACGGCTGAAAATATTGGTCGTGCGGAAGCCAAGCATTCCAGATCCGGACGCATTGCGCTTTGGGTGATTGCGGCAATATTGGTATATATCGCCATAAATCTCATTTGATTGCAATGATTGCAATTTATCACTATATTTGATTGCAATGATATCAAATATAGGATGATGAGCCATGGCTAGTCTGACAATTCGAAACCTTGATGAAGATATAAAACAAAATTTGCGCGAACGTGCGGCACAAAACGGCCATTCTATGGAAGAGGAAATGCGCCTAATTTTGGCGAGCCTTGATCAGGCCTCAGAGGCGTTATCACCAAAAAGATCTGTTGCATCTGTCCCTTCGCTCAGTCCCTTTAGTTCAGAGGTGCTAGAAGGCAAGCGTATCCTGCTCATAATTTCAGGTGGCATTGCCGCCTATAAATCTCTTGATTTGATCCGCCGCTTGCGCGAGCGCGGTGCGCATGTGCGCCCGATTATGACGGAGGCAGCGCAAGAATTTATCACGCCACTCAGCGTTGGCGCATTAACAGCGGACCATGTTTATACGGATTTTTTTTCCCGCGAAGATGAGCAAGATGTCGGTCATATAAGGCTGGCGCGCGAATGCGATATGATTGTAGTTGCGCCAGCAACGGCGAATTTAATGGCGAAAATGGCTCATGGCCGCGCGGATGATTTAGCCTCTACAGTTTTATTGGCAACGGATAAACCTGTCCTCATTGCGCCCGCGATGAACCCACATATGTGGCACAATAAAGCCACGCAACGGAACGCGAAAACACTATCCGCTGATGGCATATATTTCGTCGGACCTGAAAGCGGTGAAATGGCTGAAAGTGGTGAGGCTGGTAAGGGGCGCCTGTCGGAAACATTTACAATCATCTCAAAAATGCTCGAAATATTGGACGATCGTCCCAAACCGCTACTCGGCAGAACTGCGATTGTTACCTCAGGCCCTACACATGAGCCGATTGATCCGGTGCGTTATATCGCCAATCGGTCCTCGGGCAAACAAGGGCATGCTATCGCCGCAGCTCTTGCAGAACTTGGCGCAAGTGTGAAGCTCATTTCTGGGCCGGTGAACATCCCTGATCCAGTGGGAGTTGATGTGGTCAAGATCGAGTGCGCTGAAGAAATGCTTGATACGGCATTGCAACTCTTGCCGTGTGATATCGCTGTGATGGTTGCGGCCGTGGCTGACTGGCGCGTTGCGGGGGCTGCGGGTGAAAAGATCAAAAAGAAGAAGGGTCAATCCGTCCCAACTTTCGATCTTGTTGAAAATCCGGATATCTTAAAAACTGTTGGCCATAACAAGAAAAGGCCATCCCTTGTTGTGGGCTTTGCGGCTGAAACGCAGAACCTGATTGATAATGCGACCGCCAAGCTTAATAAAAAAGGCGCAGATATGATTGTCGCCAACGACGTGTCACCGGAAACTGGCATTATGGGTGGAGACCGCAACAGAGTGCGGATTGTTGCGCATGATGGCGTTGATAAATGGCCGGACCTGTCCAAGGAAGAGGTGGCTATGCGTCTTGCAAAGCTGGTCGCACAAAAACTTTCCGAGCTGAGTGTTTAACCACTCAGCTTGATTTTAGCGATTGTGAATGCGTGCATACATGTCCTTGATCATATTGCCCGCTGTTTTTTCAAACAGAAATGGCAAGATCGAGTGAATGAGTGCTGCACCTGCAGCCAGGAATAGTGTGAAAGAAAACTTGCCGGCAAATGCCATATGCTCGAAATAGCTTTCATCAACTGAATTTGGGTGCTCAGTAAACAGTGTTTTAATGCCAGTTTTCATAAGTTGCTCCATTTATTTATTAAGAGCATTATGACAGAACTCTCGCGAATTGTTGTCTCAAAATTCTCTTTACTTTGCATGAAAATGGGATATACATCCCGTTATGGGTTACAAAGATCACTATGATGCTCAAATATTGAGCGAGTTGCAAAAAGATGCCTCATTATCTGTTGAGGCCTTATCTGAGCGCATTGGCATGCCGCGCAATACGTGTTGGCGGCGGCTCAAGCAGTTGGAAGCCAGCGGAATTATCAAAGCACGCGTTGCAGTTCTCGATGCGGAGATGGCAGGTTGCGGGCTCTCGGTGCTAATTTTTATCCGAACGGCTAATCATGATACGGATTGGTTTGAACAATTGCGCAAAACGGTTATGCCTATGCCGGAGGTGGTTGGCTTTTATCGCACCTCAGGTGAAATTGATTATGTCTTGCGTGCTCGTGTCAGCGATGTGAAAGCCTATGACCGGCTTTATCAAAAACTGATCAAAAAAGTGCCGCTTGCAGACGTATCCGCTTCCTTCATTATGGAAGAAGTGAAGGATGAAACCGCAATCCCGTTGGGCGAGCTATCTAGTTAGTTCTACATCGATTGTTGCAATTTCAGATACAAATTGTCGTAGAGTCAGCTGCTTGTTGCAGGCCTGAATAGATATATATTGAACTCATACAATGGCTTTATTGAAAGCCCATAGAATGTGAGGATTAAGATCATGTCTATCAGACCTATTAAATCTGAATCTCAAGCTATTCCAACTATGGAAGGGGCAGGGGTTCATCTTCATCGTGCGTTTGGATTTCAAGACCCGACACTTGCTGATCCATTTCTGTTGTTTGATGATTTTCGCAATGACGACCCGGCAAAATATGAAAATGGGTTTCCTTGGCATCCCCATCGCGGGATTGAAACCATCACCTATGTGCTCGCAGGCTCCGTTGAGCATGGCGATAGTCTCGGCAATCGCGGTGAAATGGGCGCAGGCGATGTGCAATGGATGACCGCAGGACGTGGCATTATGCACCAAGAAATGCCCCATGGAGACGCAGATGGAAAAATGCACGGCTTCCAGCTTTGGGCCAATCTGCCATCCAGCCTTAAAATGACCGACCCGCGTTATCAGGATATTTCATCAAAGGATATCCCGACGGTGATCGATGATGATGGCACTGCAGCACGTGTCATCATCGGTGATTTCTGGGGTAAAACCGGGCCGGTTGATGGTGTGGCGGCAGAACCAACCTTCTTGGATATTTCTGTGCCACCACTTACTAAGAAGCGATTTAAGATTGATACCTATAAATCAGCCTTTGCTTATATCTTTGCAGGTTCAGGAACGTTCCGCGATGCGTCACGACCATTTGGCGTTTTAGTGGAAAAAGAAATTGCTGGTGAAGAAGTTCACCTGCGTGATTTAAGCGGTGATCGCACACTCGTTGTATTTGATAAGGGTGATGAGATTACGGTGCAATCGGGTGAACAGGGCATGCGCTTTTTATTGGTGTCCGGTAAACCCATTGAAGAACCTGTTGCTTGGCATGGGCCGATTGTGATGAATACCCAAGAGGAAATTTATCAGGCGATGCGCGATCTCAGATCAGGCAATTTTGTCTAACAAACAAAAAAAGCGGCTCAAAATGTGAGCCGCTTTTCATTTGTTAAAGTGATCTAGTCAGCTTAGTTCGGCTGCTTTGTTTTACGAAGGTAAGGTAGGACGCTTTCAAACTCACCAAATTTTTCAACGGCTTCTTCGTTAGAAACCGCAGGTGTGATGATCACATCTTCACCCTGTTGCCAGTTAGCAGGTGTCGCCACTTTGTGATTTGCAGTCAATTGCATGGAATCAATTGCGCGTAAGATCTCATTGAAGTTTCGACCTGTTGTCATTGGGTAAGTTAAGATCAATTTGATCTTTTTATCCGGGCCAATCACAAAAACGGTACGTACAGTTGCGTTATCTGCGGGTGTACGGCCTTCTGAGCTATCACCTTCTGACGCAGGCAACATGTTAAACGCTTTGGCAACTTCAAGCTTGCTGTCAGCAATTAATGGATAATCCACATCATGGCCAGTCGCTGTTTTAATATCAGCTTTCCATTTTACGTGGCTATCGACAGGATCGACAGAAATGCCAATGATTTTCACATTACGCTTTTCAAATTCGCCAGCAATACCAGCCATAGCGCCAAGCTCAGTTGTACATACAGGGGTAAAGTCCTTCGGGTGCGAGAACATCACCGCCCAGCTATCACCGATCCAATCGTGAAAATTGATCGTGCCTTGCGTTGTTTCTGCGGTAAAATCTGGTGCTGTATCATTAATTCGAAGTGACATTTTTAGTCTCCTTTTTCCTGCGCCATCAAAGCATCAATTGGCTTGGCCAGCGAGCTTTGTTTTTCTAATTTCGTGAAATAACAGATAAGGTTGTTCTAGGCTTTTTACGAGCCTCAAAATCTGATTTTTTCAAAAAACCTACTGCGTTTGATATTCTTTAATATCAATCATGCGGATCGCAGGTGCACGTTCGGCTTCATAATTGAGCGAAAACCCATCGCTTGCCATAAAGACCGGATCACCATCCAGATCGCGTGCAATGTCACCGCGATGATTAGAAATAAAGGCATCAAGATCATTATCATTTTCAGCCGAAATCCACCGACAAACGGCAAAACGCGCCATCTCAAAGCTCACCGGTAGATTATACTCAACCTTAAGGCGCTCTTTAAGAACATCAAGCTGCAACGCACCAACCACACCGACAATTGCGGGCGAACCATCTTCAGGAATGAAGAGCTGAACGACGCCTTCTTCGGCCATTTGTTGCAGCGCTTCTTTGAGCTTCTTGGCTTTCATCGCATCTTCTAGATGCACGCGGCGTAAGATTTCAGGCGCAAAGTTTGGCACGCCCTGAAACACGAGGGCTTCGCCATCAGTGAGCGTATCACCAATGCGCAATGTGCCGTGATTTGGAATGCCAACCACATCGCCGGCATAAGCGGTGTCTGCCAATTGACGTTGCGATGCAAAGAAAAACTGCGGTGCGGATAAACTCATTTGTTTGGCTGTGCGTGCCAATCGCGCTTTCATGCCGCGCTTTAAACGGCCTGAGCACACACGCACAAAGGCAATGCGGTCACGGTGATTGGGATCCATATTCGCTTGGATCTTAAACACAAAAGCGGACATTTTTTCATCTGTTGCATCAACGGTCCGAATATCTGCAACTTGCGAGCGCGGCGCTGGTGCGTGTTTGCCCAACGCATTAATCAGATCTCGGACACCGAAATTGCGTAAAGCTGAACCAAAAAACACAGGTGATAAATGCCCGGCTAAAAACGCCTCTTGATCAAATGGGTTACACGCTTCCATTGCCAAGCTGCAGGATTCAATAAACGCTTCGCGCTCATGCTCTGGTAATAGTCCAGATGCACCCTCCGCTTCAGGACCATTCACCGGTGTTGTCTCTTCTTCGCTGTCATTTCGGCGAACGTGATTCTCGGCCAAGTGATAGGTGCCGGAAAATGTTTTACCTTGTCCAATCGGCCAGGTAATCGGCGCTGTATCAAGGGCCAGCTTTTCTTCAATCTCATCCAAGATTTCAAATGTATCGCGTGCTTCGCGGTCCATTTTGTTGACAAAAGTGATAATCGGAATATCGCGCAGGCGGCAAACTTCAAACAGCTTAAGTGTCCGTGGTTCAATACCTTTAGCGGCGTCAACCACCATGACGGCTGCATCAACAGCGGTGAGCGTACGATAAGTATCATCCGCAAAGTCTTCGTGGCCGGGCGTGTCAAGTAGGTTATAGACTCGATTGTCATATTCAAATGTCATCACCGATGTGACTACAGAGATGCCGCGTTCGCGCTCAATTTTCATCCAGTCAGAACGCGTTTGAATACGATCTTTCTTAGCTTTAACTTCACCTGCAAGCTGAATAGCACCGCCGAAAAGCAACAGCTTTTCAGTCAATGTGGTTTTACCAGCATCGGGGTGAGAAATAATCGCAAATGTTCGGCGGCGTGCCACCGCTTCGGAGAGCGTTTCGGGCATAATCTATTAAATCCTGTTGATTGAGCGACCTTCTAGCCTCTTGGCAGGAAAGATGCAATTGACGTAGACCAAGAAAAGAGAAATCTATCGGGTAATATGCCACAAAGGATGGGTTAATATGGTTCCGACAATTAACATTTTGCGCTTAGATCATGCGGATGGTTTGGAATTGCCTTCCTATGAAACTGATGGCTCTGCGGGCATGGATATTCGTGCAGCCGTGTCGGGCGACGAGAGTCTGATTTTATCACCCAACCAGCGCGCACTTGTTCCCACGGGTTTGGTCTTCGAAATTCCAAAAGGCTTTGAGGTGCAGATCAGGCCCCGTTCGGGTCTAGCTTTTAAAAATGGTATCACGTGTCTCAATACACCCGGCACCATAGACAGCGATTATCGCGGTGAGATCAAAGTGCTCTTAATCAATTTGGGTGCCGAAGAATTTGAGATCACGCGCGGCATGCGCGTTGCTCAGATGATCGTGGCACCCGTGACCCAAGCCCAGCTAAACGAAGTGTCTGAATTGGGTGACACGGAACGTGGTGCTGGCGGATTTGGTTCAACCGGTGTGAACTAAATCATTCATCCTCGTCACGCACCTTCCATTAATCGCTCACCGGCAATGCGATAGGTAATTGCCTCAGCCAGATGAATGCGTTTTATGATGGCGGAATGGTCAAGATCAGCCAAGGTGCGTGCCACCTTTAAAACCCGATGATAGGCGCGCGCAGAGAACAGCATTTTTTGTGCGGCTTCATTTAAAAGAGCCGAACCTTCCTGATCCATTTTAGCAACCTGCTCTATTTCAGAAGTTGGACACCGGGCATTGAGCGTGATTTCAGGATGGCCCAATGCACGATAGCGTTCAATTTGCATCTCACGCGCATGCAAAACTCGCTTGGCAACATTTGCACTCGGTTCGGATGGTTTGGGTTGAATGAGATCCATCGCCGTTACCGCAGGTACATCAATGCGCAGATCTATCCTGTCGAGCAATGGACCGGATATACGTGCTTGATAGTCAGCTTTGCAGCGGTGCCCTCGTGCACAAGTGTGCCCAGGTTCTCCCGCCATACCGCAACGGCAAGGGTTCATGGCTGCAATTAACTGGATATCAGCCGGATAATTTACGCGATGATTGGCGCGCGCAATGATGCAGTTGGACGTTTCAAGCGGTTGCCGGAGTGAATCCAGCACTTGCGGAGAAAATTCCGGAAACTCATCAAGAAATAACACACCCTTATGCGCCATAGAGACTTCGCCCGGTTTGGCTTTAACACCTCCACCCACCATGGCGGCCATGGTCGCGGAATGGTGTGGTGCACGAAACGGGCGTTGGTCTGTCAATTTACCGCCGGAAAGTTGACCGGCGATGGAATGCACCATGGATACATCCAAAAGTTCCACGGGTGACAAGGGGGGGCAATATAGATGAAAGCCGCGCAGCCAGCATTGATTTACCGGAACCGGGAGGCCCGACCATCAGTAAATTATGCCCGCCGGCTGCCGCAACTTCCAGCGCCCGTTTTGCTGTTTCTTGTCCCTTAATATCCGCAAGATCCGGTAGGTCCGTCACAGCCTCATGACGCGTTGGTTTTGGTCGGGTTAAAACCTGCGTGCCGCGAAAATGATTTGCAATGGCAATTAAACTTTGCGGCGCGAGAATATCCATATCTTCGCTTGCCCATGCCGCTTCGGATCCGCTGCCATGGGGACAAATGATCCCGCGCCCCATTGCATTTGCACCAATTGCGGCAGGCAGTGCACCAGTTACGGATGATATTGTTCCATCCAATGCCAATTCACCCAACACAACAAAGTTTTGGAGTGCATCTGATGGTATAGCGCCCAAGGCAGCCATCAAGCCAAGCGCGATAGGTAAATCGAAATGTGACCCCTCCTTTGGCAGATCGGCTGGTGCAAGATTGATGGTGACCTTCTTTGCGGGCAGTGCGAGCCCAGATGCATGAAGCGCAGCTTGGACGCGTTCACGACTTTCTGCAACAGCCTTATCGGGCAGGCCAACAATCTGCATGCCAATTTTGCCGGGCGCGATCATCACCTGGACATCAACCGGCAAGGCTTCGATACCTTGAAATGCAACCGTTTTGACATGCGAAACCATAATGCTCTCAATACACTATTTACGTGAATATATGTCATTATATGCACAAATAATTGCATATAACAAGAACATTATAAGAACAAAATGCGAGAAATAAGCCTTATAGTTGTATTAGGTTGTATTTACTTGCAAAATTAGAACATTTACAGAACGGATATTGCTCTGTTATTGACCAAATCGTTTTTCAACGGCATCCCAAAACAGGCTTGCAATATCTGCGCCGCCAAACTTTTTCACTTCGCGCACCCCGGTTGGTGAGGTGACATTGATCTCGGTCATATAATCGCCGATCACATCAATCCCCACCAAAGTGAAGCCGCGTTCGCGAAGTGCTGGGCCAATGCGTGCGCAAATTTCTTTGTCACGCTCGGTTAAATCAATCGCGGTTGCTTGGCCGCCGACATGCATGTTGGAACGCGCATCGCCTTCTGCTGGCACACGGTTAATCGCGCCAACGGCTTCTCCCTCAATGAGGATAACCCTTTTATCACCAGCGCGAACCTGCGGTAAATATTGTTGCGCGATATATGGTTCGCGATATAGATCGCCAAACATCTCGAGGAGTGAAGATAGATTTTTATCATCTGACCGAAGGTGAAAAACGCCAGCGCCGCCATTGCCATAAAGCGGTTTGATAATGAGATCGCCAACCTCTTCGCGAAAGGACGCAATTTCGTCTGCATCTTTGGTGATCAGCGTTTTGGGCATGAGGTCAGCAAACTCAGTTACAAAAATCTTCTCAGGTGAATTTCGAACCCAAGCCGGATCATTAACGACAAGCGTTTTGGGATGAACTTGCTCAAGCAAATGGGTGCTGGTGATATAGTTCATGTCGAAAGGCGGATCTTGCCTTAGTAAAACGACGTCCATATCTCCCAAAGGCATCTTTTGGCGTGGACCGAGCGTGTAGTGGTCTCCTTCGACGTCACGGAGTGTCATGGCCTCCATGCTCGCATAAACTTTGCCATCGCGTTGGCTCAACCGATCGGGCGTATAATGGAAAAGATTATATCCACGTGATTGTGCTTCAAGGGAAAGCGCAAATGTCGTGTCTCCGTCGATAGAGATGGTTGAAACATGATCCATCTGGATCGCGACATTTTTAATTTGAGCCATTGATGTATTCCTCGTTGTCTCCACAGATAGGATCAAATGGTGTCAGATTTCAATAGAGCTCATCAAAATGCATCCAAAAAATGCACAGGCAACTGCAATGGCCGAATAACAATGATGTCATATCTTAGCGAGATAAGGTGCGAGTTCTTTTGTTTTGAAAGCCAAATATCGCTCGCATTTTTTATTCGCTTCTGAGACGGGTAGGTAACCGCATCGACACCTTTTTGCACGTCAGCGCGCGCTTTCACTTCGACAAAAATTGCAAGATCCTTCTTGCGAGCAATAATGTCGATTTCACCGAGCTTGGTTTTATAACGCATATTAGCAATACGATATCCTTTTAAGATGAGATAAGTTGCAGCAAGATATTCGGCCAAATAGCCCTTGAATTGGGCTTTTCGGCGTGCGTTTTTTGCAGACTTGCTATCCATCATCCACATCGTTCTTAAGCGCAAGTAATTGCTGGTAGAGATCTTTACGGGCGCGCCCGGTTATGCGCGCAGCTTCACTTGCCGCCTGACTGGTGGACATCTCTGATGCAAGTTTGGTGAGCAGCGGAGTAATATCCTCATCCAAGTCAATGTCGTCTTCTTGAGGCGGTCCAACAACAAGCACGATTTCACCTTTAACATTGCGTGCGTCAAATGTCTCATAGAGTTCCTGCAGCGAACCTTGGGCGAACTCTTCATGGCTTTTTGTGAGTTCACGACAAACACAAGCAGGTCGGTTCTCACCCAATATGGAAGCTGCATTTTTAAGTGTCGCACCAATCCGATGTGGAGATTCGAAGAAGACCAGCGTTGCTTTTAAATGCTGAAGTTCGTTCAATCGGTCAGAACGTGCTTTTTCTTTATTTGGCAAAAATCCAGCATAGTAAAAACTATCTGTTGGCAATCCTGCCGCCATGAGAGCGGTCAGTACGGATGATGCACCCGGAACAGGGATGACCTTATGCCCCGCATCAATCGCGTCATTTACAACGCGAAAGCCGGGATCTGAAATTAAAGGTGTACCAGCATCTGATATCAGCGCAATGGTTTTGCCTTCTTCCAATGCTTCGATAATTTTGCCGCTGGCAAATTCGGCATTATGCTCATGATATGCGACGGTTCTTGTGGTGATTTGATATCGATCCAAGAGTTTACGGCTCGTACGAGTATCTTCGCAAGCGATCACATCACAGCTTGACAAAACTTCGAGTGCCCGAACAGTAATATCCGCCAGATTGCCAATCGGCGTGGCGACGATGTAAAGGCCGGGATCAATTGGTTTTGCATCAAACTCAAGTGAGTGAATGCGATATTTTTTGCCCGTCATGAACCCGTGTCCTTTAAGAAAACTGTGTCTTTTTTAAAACTATTGGACAGAATTACAATAGTGATTGCAATTCGTTGCTGGTCAGCGGACTACACTTGCGATAGAAGGCAATTTATGAGTGATAATTTTCATTAGGCAGAAAAGATGTTCAGCAAACTGTTGCGACAAATAAATTCAGGTGCATCCGTGCGCAAGACAGTGATGTCTATATCATTGTTCGCAACCGCTGCCATCCTCACCAGTTGTCAATCTGGAGTTACCAACTTTGGTCTTAATCAAGATACGACGACCACAACCGAGGTTGAACAAGTTGGAACTTTGCCAGTTAAAACTGGATCTGCTGTTGGAGAAGTCCTGGGCTTTGGCTCGGCGCGAATTGCGTTCCTTGTGCCGCGAACCGCGCCAGGCAATGGTGCTGCGGTTGCCAAGCAATTGCGCAATGCTGCTGAGCTTGCGATTGAAGATTTAGGCTCTAATGTGATGGAGCTGGTGATCAAAGATACAGGCGGAACCCCTGCAGGTGCGATCACCGCTACAGAAGAAGCGATCAATGAAGGCTCGTCTGTTATTCTAGGTCCGGTGTTTTCAAGCTCAGTGACATCTGCCAGATCAGTCATTTCACAAAGCAATCGACCACTTATTGGCTTTTCATCTGATCCGACAGCTGCGGGGCCAGGTGGTTATCTCATTTCATTTTTACCGGACCAACTCATTGGCAAATCAATTGACTTCGCGCTGTCACAAGGACGCCGAACCTTTGCGGCGATTGTGCCTTCGGGGGCCTATGGATCGCTTGTAGAGCGCAAAATTCGCTCGTCCTTGCAAAGCCAAGGCGGAACTCTGTTGGGGATCACAAAATACCAATATAACAATGATTCTGTACAAGCGGCGATCAATGAATTGGTAGATGCTGCTAAGAGCGCGGACGTGATTTTCATTCCAGATGGCGGAAATTCACCGGTGGTGATTGCACGTCAGCTCAAACGCGCTGGGGTCGATCTGTCACAAAAGCTATTGATGGGCACTGGCCAATGGAGAAACTCAAATCTGTCCGCACCTGACCTGCAAGGTGCGATATTTGCTGACATGGACCAAACCCGATTTGATGTGTTTAAGCAGCGCTATTCTCAGCGCTTTGGCAGTGAACCAACCGTCAATGCTGCACTTGGATATGATGCAGTATTGCTCGTGGGTGGTTTGCTCCGCGAAAAGCCAGGACGCCAGATCACACGTACCGAAATCGAGCGTCGTCAGGGCTTTATTGGTGCGTCAGGCGTATTCAGGTTCTTACCAGATGGGCGTAACGAGCGAGGCCTTGCGATATTCCAAGTCCAAGATGGTCAGGCAATAGCAATCCAAGCATCGCCATCTTCGTTTTAAAGACGAAGCCTAAATTATTTTTGAGAAATCTGAACGGATTATTGTTTTATAAAATCCAGATAGGCCGGGGTGCGACCTTCGCGGAATGCCTTGGCTTCATATCGCGTTGAGGGCCAACCGTCCCATGGTTTTGTCCAGTCATCCGGCCCATTTGAAATCCAGCTAAAATCAGGATGGGCGTTGATGTGTTCAAGCGTCCAATTCACATAGGTATCAATATCTGACGCAAAGCAGAATTTTCCGCCGGGTTTTAACACGCGTGAGAAACGATTGAGATTGGTTGTCGATACAAAGCGACGTTTCCAATGGCGGCGTTTCGGCCATGGATCAGGATAAAGTAGATCGATGTGATCGATGCAATTATCAGGCAACCAATCCAGCACCAGCGTCGCATCATCGTCGTAAAGCCGTAGATTATCTATTGGGTTTTCAAATACAGATCGCGCCAATTTTGCCATTGAGTTCACGAAGGGTTCAACGCCAATGAAACAAGTTTCGGGTTGACTACGCGCGCGGTGAAGCAAATGTTCACCGCCACCAAAACCAATTTCCATGCGAACGCTTTTACCTTCACAATTCCACAAACTCATGAAATCTTCAGGTGCTGACGTTTCAAGATCGAGTTTTAGTTTTGGGAGGACTTCGGCAAGGGCAACATGGTGATTGCCTTTAAGATGCTTGCCTTTGCGACGACCGAAAAATGCTTCGGTCGCGCGTTCGGGATGCTGTTTGTCGGTCATGACTAATAAAAGCCCGCGATTACTTGGCCTCTTTCACGGCACGTTTGAGTGCAGTGGTTAAATCAGTTTTTTCCCAAGAGAAAGAACCGTTACGACCAGGTTTGCGACCGAAGTGACCGTAAGCTGCTGACTGCGCATAGATTGGTTTGTTCAAATCTAAGTGCTTACGAATGCCTGTTGGCGACAGATCCATTGTCTCGCGGATTGCAGCTTCCACAGTTTCTTCTGAAACTTTACCTGTTCCATGCAGATCAACATAGATAGACAACGGTTGCGCCACACCAATTGCATAAGACAATTGGATCGTACATTTGTCGGCCAATTTTGCTGCAACGACGTTTTTCGCTAAATAACGAGATGCATACGCTGCTGAACGGTCAACTTTGGTTGTATCTTTTCCTGAGAATGCGCCGCCGCCATGAGGAGCCGCACCACCATATGTGTCAACAATGATTTTACGTCCAGTTAGGCCAGCATCGCCATCAGGCCCGCCAATCACGAATTTGCCGGTTGGGTTAATATACCAGTTGCAATCTTCCGCAATTGCCAAATCGCCAAGAGCTTCACGGATATACGGCTCGCATACTTCACGTACTTTTTGAGAATCCCAGCTGTCATCCAAGTGCTGCGTAGATAATACGATCGAGGTAACTTCTGACGGTTCGCCATTAACATAACGAACAGTGACTTGGCTTTTCGCGTCTGGTCCGAGTTTTGCGGCATCGCCCTGACCAGATTTACGAGCGGCAGCGAGTAGCTCTAGAATTTTGTGTGAGTAATAAATCGGGGCAGGCATAAGTGCATCGGTTTCACGACATGCATATCCAAACATAATGCCCTGGTCGCCAGCGCCTTCTTCACCCTGTTTGTCAGCAGCATTATCAACGCCCTGTCCGATGTCAGGTGACTGACCATGAAGCAAAACATCCACACGTGCTGTTTTCCAGTGGAAGCCATCTTGCTCATAGCCGATATCGCGAATGGCGCGGCGGGCAGCAGATCTAAATCGCCCTGCAGCCACAACAGGTAGTCCAGCTGCATCATGCACGATATTTCCTTGCTTGTCTTTCTTTAACAGTGTTTCGGGTACGCGAACTTCACCCGCAATAACGACGCGGTTTGTCGTTGTAAGCGTTTCGCAAGCGACGCGAACCTTATATGGGTCCATGCCAGTTTTCTTAGCTTCTCGATATACAAGATCCACGATCTCATCAGAAATTCGGTCACAGACCTTGTCTGGGTGGCCCTCTGATACTGACTCACTTGTAAATAGATAGTTCTGGCGTGCCATTAGCTTCCTCATGAGGTAAAAGTCTCTTTTTAAATCTCACACACATGTTTCATTGTGAAATTGCAAAAAAGAAAATTGATCATCTAGAATAAAATCCCGTCGCGGTTCTTTTACGGAATACAGACCAAATATACAAGGACATAAATATATCTTGATATCTGCAAATGACAAAAAAATGCTGATTTTTGTCGTTATTGGGCGGTAAAACTGCAAAATAAAAAAACCGCGATGAATTGCATCATCGCGGTTACGAACCAAACGCCTATAATTAATCATCTGAAGCTTCATTACTTGATGCAAGTGCTTTCGTAAGGTCAATAATTTTCCGCCGAACTTTGGGATCCTCGATTTTTATAAAGGCGCGATTAAGTTGCAATCCTTCTGATGAAGATAGAAAATCGACGACATAATTTGAACTGTTTGCTTCGGACATCCCGCTTTGCTCGATAGGCTGCTCACCAGGCGCATCTTCAAAAAAGAAAGATACGGGAACATTTAAAACCGAAGAAATGTTTTGCAGTCGGCTGGCGCCCACCCGGTTTGTTCCTTTTTCATATTTTTGAATCTGTTGGAAAGTAATCCCCAAAGCCTCACCAAGCTTTTCCTGACTCATACTCAGCATGGTTCTACGTAACCGAATTCGATTGCCGACATGCACATCGATAGGATTTGGTTTTTTCTTGTTAGCTTTCATTATTAATTCCCAACAGGTTGAAACGGTGTTGTTGATTGCATGTCAGATAACTTAAATCTGATTTCCAACTATTCCCCGAAAAATCTTTAACTCGCGACGTGAGTCTATTTACTTATAACTCAATCACAATTGAATAATCAAATGTGTAAATTTTAAGGTAATTTCGAACTAATTTCTGTTTTTCGAACGGAGAAAAAACACAAAAGACACCACGAAAAACAACATAAGAATTGCGAAAAAAACAAGATTTCGCTGGGCGTGGTTTAACAAAGTTTCACGGTTGCCAGGTAAAACAACATCCAATGTTCCAACAAAATTCAGCGCTAATCCGTCGATGATGCGTCCTTTCGAATCTGTGACAACTGAAATTCCGTTGTTACCAGAGCGAATAAGAGGAAGGCCTGTTTCAACAGAGCGCAATTGCGCTTGACGAAGATGTTGATAGGGGCCGGGTGTTGCTCCATACCAAGCGTCGTTTGTCAGATTTATCAACGCGTTGAGTTCATGCTCATCATTGTGCGCATAATTTGGGAAAATAGCCTCATAACAAATTAGCGGTAGCAATTTGAGATCATTTCCAAGTTCCAGTGTTCTTTGGCCAGCTGCAGCTGAAAAACCACCAAAAGTTTCGGCAATGGGTGCAAAACCGAATTGGCGCAGAACAGCTTCAAAAGGCAGGTATTCACCAAAAGGGACTAAGTGATGTTTATCCGCAGATCCTACGATCTGTCCTTCATCATTTATGACATAAATTGTATTATAAAATTTGTCTGCCTCACCACTGGCGCTATCTTCTAATTTGATCGCGCCTGCAATTAATGTCTGTCCGATTTTTAAAGTCTCTGCAATTTGGGCCAAGGCACTGGGTGTTTTTGTCAAGATATAGGGAACCGACGTTTCCGGCCATATGATGATCGATGGGCGTTCCTGATTGTCCTCCGCAGGTTTTGACGACAGATCCAAGAACGTTTGAAATATTTCAGCGCGTTTGTCGTCATCCCATTTTTCGCTTTGATCAATGGATGGCTGAACGATACGTAAAACATCTTGTGAATCGGGCGGATCAGGCTGATTGAGTGCAAATATACCGTAACCGATATGGGTCATCGTCAACACGCTCGCAATCCATACGCCTGGCTTTAATCCATTTTTGGTGGCAAATAGCGCAGGAACAGATGCTATGAAAACCGTGATCGCGCTCATTCCAAAAATGCTAATGATTTGTGCTGATTGCATAGCAACTGGCACCGGCATGCCTGCATAACCGATAGTGTTCCAGGGGAAACCTGTAAATATGGAGGCGCGCAAAAACTCGAGCAAACCGAAACTGGCACTTAAAGAAAATATCCGCCCGATACCATTATCCCAAAGGGATCTTGCCAAGACGACAGCCAGCCCATAGAAAATGGCCAACAACGCAGGCAGTGCAAATACTGCCAGAGGCAGTGCCCAATAAGCTTCTTCTCCGCTGGTTAGAACAGCGTTACCCAACCACCATAATCCGCATGTGAAATAGCCAAACCCAAAACTCCATCCCGTGATGAAGGCTGGTTTGCGAGCTGCGATGAAACCTTTATCTGGCTGTTTGCTTGCGCCATCGATTAGCCAAACGAAAATCGGAAATGAGATGAATAAAACAGCGAAAAAATCAAAAGGGGGTAAAGCAAAATTGGCCAATGCTCCGGCCATAAATGCAATCAAGAAGCGTTTGAGGCCCCAGGACAGCATGATATTGCCAGAGATTTTTTCCAACATTTAAGCGTTTTCCAACCTTGGTTGCACATTCAGCATCAGGCTCACCCCTAATCTGAAACGCGAACTGGCGAATCACTCAGGGAGTTTACTATGTTGGTGTACAATTACAGTTGCATTTAACTCAAGCAACTAATTGATCATTCTCTGGTACTTTTGGGTTTTTCATCACTTTCGGCGACGACTTTTCCCATGCGTCGACGGGCATTGGCTTTAAGTCGAAGGATTCGCACGCGCTTAATACGTCGTGCATCGGAATCCGTGATATGAAATTCAAAACCTTGTACCATGCGAACCACTTCGCCACGAACGGGCACACGACCCAATCTTGCAAATACAAGACCGCCAATTGTATCGACATCGTCAGTGTTTTCACTTTTCGAAAAATCAATCCCGAGGATCTCAGAGAGTTCTTCAAGGCTTGCTTTTGCTTCTGCCTGCCAAATGCCATCACTCACTTCGGTAATGAGCGGTCCATCAATGTCATCATGCTCGTCTTCAATATCGCCAACCACGATCTCGACAATGTCCTCAAGAGACACAAGACCATCAGTTCCACCATATTCGTCAATTACGAGTGCCATCTGTGTACGAGTTGCTTGCATTCGCTTTAGCAGGTCTGATGCGAGCATAGATGCTGGCACAAACAAAACGCTGCGCATGATATTGGCGTCTTGAAGTGTCTTATCCAGTTTGATCTTGGTAAAGTCGAGCGGTTTTGGTGGCGTTTTTGAATTGGAAGATTTGGAGGTGCTGCGACGACCGTTACGCGCCTGTCGGGTATAATAGGCCAACAGATCACGAATATGGACCATGCCTTTGGGATCATCCAAATTGTCTACGAATACTGGCATGCGCGAATGGCCAGAATTTTCAAACACGGTTGTTAGATCGCCGAGCGAAATTGAGCGATCCACGGCGATAATATCTGCACGAGGGACCATCACGTCTTCAACGCGAACTTCACGCATGAGCAAGATATTATCAAGCATGGCGCGTTCATCAGCAGAAAAGCCTGAATCAATGTGGTCGCCGTTTTTCAGCGCCTCACTGAAATCTTCGCGAATGCTCATGCCTTCAGCTGAAGGAAACAGCGCGCGCTTTAATCGGTGCCATACACCAAATGTCGATTTTCGTTTTGTTGAAGTGTGTATCGATCCGTCCGGACTGTCGCCGTCGTCGTTTTGATCTTCACTCAGATCAGAAGCTGAATCTAAAGTATCAGCTTGTGCAATTTTCTCGTTCATTGTCTCTTCAATTTAATGGCCCAAAAACAAGGGCAGTCGAACTTTAATTCTCATAAGGGTCAGATAGGCCTATTGAAGTTAAAATTCCAGTCTCAATACGCTCCATTTGTTCCGCATCTGTGTCATTTATATGATCATAACCCAAAAGATGCAAAAATCCATGAATAAACAGGTGTGTGAGGTGCTCTTCAAAACTCTTGGTTAATTCTTCGGATTCTCGGAAAATCGTTTCATACGCAAAAATTATGTCGCCCAGAAGCGGCATTGGCATGTCACCAACCTTTAATTCCTTCGTCGGGAAAGACAAAACATTGGTGGCTTTGTTTTGCTCTCGCCATTTTGCATTGATCTCTTTGATCGAAGCATCATCGGTGAGCAGAACCGACAATTCCATTGGCAATTGCGGAAACCTGGCCTCTTCATGTGCGATTAGCCATTGCACAACAACATTTGATGTTGTTTGCGCTAATTCATCAAAAGCCTCAATATTTTCCCATCTATCGCTATTAACGGCAATATCAATGGAAATCTCTGTGCTCTTATTCGGCATCAGGCTCAGACGATTTTTCATCCGTCGCTTTATCAGCTTTGGCGTGCTTTTTATCGTAGGCGGTGACGATCTTCTGTACAAGGTGATGTCTGACCACATCCACATCGCGGAAGCGGCAAGTCACAATACCTTCAATGCCCCGCAAAACATCTAATGCTTCAATCAGGCCGGATTTCGTGCCACCTGGAAGGTCGATTTGGCTTGGATCGCCCGTGATGATCATGCGCGCATTTTCACCCAGTCGCGTGAGGAACATCTTCATCTGCATGGGAGTGGTATTTTGCGCTTCGTCCAAAATCACCGCGGCATTTGTTAAAGTTCGTCCGCGCATAAATGCAAGCGGCGCAATTTCAATCACACCAGCGGTTAGCGCGCGCTCAACCTTATCGCCTGGGATCATGTCGTACAGCGCGTCATATAGTGGGCGCAAATACGGATCGACTTTTTCCTTCATATCACCTGGTAAGAAGCCCAAACGTTCACCAGCTTCAACAGCAGGCCGCGATAAGATGATACGTTCGATCTGACCACGCTCTAAAAGCTGCGCGGCGTAAGCGACAGCCAGATAGGTTTTACCAGTACCAGCAGGTCCAACACCAAACACCAATTCTGCACGTTCCATCGCTCTGATATAGGCATCTTGCGTGGGCGTACGGGCTAAAATGGTCTTTTTATGGGTAGAAATTTGCGCCATGGCTAACTTAGCGCTGTTATCCATGGTCGGCAGTGAAAGTTGATCATCGGCGGCAACCGCCATGCGGATCGCACCATCGACATCTGAATTTTCGATCAATTCGCCTTTCATCAACCGCTCATACAGCGAATCCAATGCGCGCCGTGCTTGATTGGTTTCAAGTGCAGGACCATTGAGCACCACATTATTTCCACGCGCATGGGCATCAATACCAAGCTTTTGCTCGAGCAGAGCAAGATGTTGGTCAAATTGGCCAAATAGCATGGTCGCGAGGCGATTATTATCGAAGGTGAGTTCAACTTGTGTTGTATCGGATGCACCTGCATCTTCTACATTACTGTTATCAAAAGGCATTTGCCGACTTGTCAAATTCTATAAACTCCAAAACGGTTTTATATCACATCCGCCATTAAGCTGTAAGGGGCGGCTTTAGTGATTCGCACCCTTAGAGTATCACCTATTTTCGCATCTTTTGCGTCAATAATCACAGATTGTAGCCAAGGAGAGCGCCCAATAAGTTGCCCGGGCTTTCGGCCAGGCTTTTCAAGTAGGATATCCATGTCTTTACCGACGCACGTTTCAGCAAATTCCAACTGTTGTTCTGACAACAATGCTTGCAGACGTTTTAAACGGTCCGCTTTGACATCTTCCGGCACGTGATCTTTAAAATCAGCCCCAGGTGTGCCCGGACGTGGTGAATATTTAAATGAATAGGCTTGCGCATATTTAACCTGACGGATCAGATCGAGCGTATCTTCAAAATCGTCTTCGGTTTCACCAGGGAATCCGACGATGAAATCTCCTGAAATCGCCAAATCGGGGCGACCTTCACGAATCCGCGCAATCAATTTGATATATTCATCGCGCGTGTGACGTCTGTTCATCGCCTTTAAAATCTTGTCTGACCCAGCTTGCACCGGCAAATGCAGATAAGGCATGAGCTTATCAAGATCACGATGGGCATTGATCAGCGCCGCATCCATATCGCGCGGATGGCTTGTCGTATATCGCAACCGTTCAATACCTTCCATGTCAGAAAGTCGATGAAGCAGTTCGCCCAAACCCCATTCACGTCCATCATCGCCTTTGCCGTGCCAAGCATTTACATTCTGGCCTAGCAGCGTGATTTCGCGCACGCCTGCATCAACCAGATCTTGCGCTTCAGATAATAATTGCGAAACAGGGCGAGAAATTTCGGCACCGCGTGTATAGGGCACCACACAGAAAGTGCAGAACTTATCGCAGCCTTCTTGAACAGTTAGGAACGCCGTCACACCGCGCGAGCGAATTTGCTTTTTCTCAGCTTTCGGCAGATGTTCAAATTTATCGTCTTCAGTAAATTCAGTTTCAACAACGCGTTCACCTTTGCGCGCACGGCCAAGCGCGTCGGGCAATTGGTGATAGGTTGCAGGGCCGATGACCATATTGACCACCGGTGAGCGCTTGATGATTTCTTCGCCCTCAGCTTGGGCGACACAGCCGGCCACGGCCACCATCAGATCAGATCCGCCTTCATCCATGCGCTTCTTTTTCATCTGGTTTAATCGGCCCAAATCGGAATAAACTTTTTCAGCTGCTTTTTCGCGAATATGGCATGTGTTTAAAAGCACAAGATCCGCATCTTCAGGCGTATCTGTGGGCGTATAGCCGTCTTTGGCCAATGCGTCGCTCATGCGCTCGCTGTCATAGACATTCATCTGGCAGCCAAAGGTTTTGATGAAGACTTTTTGGCCTTCAGCCGGCTTGGCATTGTTAGCTGATGTCGCATCCTGATCAGCGGTAATATTTTGTTCAATCTTGCTCATGAGGCCTATTTAAACCTATTAACGCAAGATGCAAATAGTTTGATGACCGGTAGGGGAGTAAATTTCGCGAGATAATCTAGCGAAGTGATCGATTAAGGCTTTCACGAATGGCTTCTTCACTGAGTTTGGCAATCTCAGAGCGTTTCATGCCATCGTCAAAGGTGATCGGATCGCCATAGGTGATTTCAACTCCCATGGATCCACTGATGAGCACTTGAAATAGATGCGGCAACAAACCAACATCACCTGGCCATGCCGCAAGGTCGCGTCCACCGCGCCCTAGTGGAATACCATGGGCCGATACATAGGCCACAGAAACGGGTTGGATGATCAATTCGTGATTGGGCAAATCAACTTGCGCACGCTGCACAGCTCCAAACAATGCAGATTTAAACGGCATGACAAAATTACCATCAGATGTCGTGCCTTCAGGAAACAACACAACGATATCGCCGTTTTTCATTCTATCTGCGATAGCGGAGACCTGATCGCCTGTTGAAAGCCGCCGATTACGGTCGATAAATATCGTATGCTGTAACTTTGCCAAAGTGCCGAAAATCGGCCAGTCGCGTACTTCCGATTTTGCGATAAAGACAACCGGCGCAGATGATCCGAGCGTCACAATATCCAGCCATGACGAGTGATTGGCAACGAGCATCAACGGGCGTTGCTTTGAAATTTTGCCGCGATACTTTATCCGAATGCCCAATACCCAGCGCGCGATATAATGCCATATCCGCGGCGTCACTCGAGAGACTTGATCTTTGTAAACCAGCGCAACGAGGTGAAATGGCAGCAACACAAAAGTGGTGACGACTAAAACCGCCAATACCCATAATATTCGAAGTGCTGCGCGCATTTAGGTATCCTTCTTGATCGGGATACCGTAGAGCTCGAGCCGATGATCAACAAGTTTGAAACCATGCTCTTTGGCAATACGTTTCTGCAAGGCTTCAATCTCGGGCGAATTAAATTCGATGATTGTGCCGTTTTTCAGATCAATGAGATGATCATGATGTTCATCGGGCACGCTCTCATAGCGAGACCGCCCATCGCGGAAATCGTGGCGCTCGATAATGCCAAGCTCTTCGAACAAATTGACGGTTCGGTAAACCGTGGAGATCGAAATTTTGGGATCAATTTCAACAGATCTGCGGTGAAGCTCATCAGCGTCAGGATGATCTTCGGACGCTTCTAAAACACGAGCAATCACACGACGTTGTTCGGTCATGCGAAGGCCGGCATCGGCGCATCTGTCTTCAAGAGATTTTTCCGCATCCATCTCGGCTTACTCCAATTCACTGCCTCACAAGGCCAATGACCAAGCAAGATAAGATACCTATGCTTTAGTGCAGCTTTAATTCTAAAACAAGCGCATTGCTGCGAGTTTCACCACCATTGTCGTAATAGGCTTCACGCTTGCCGACGGTTTGAAAACCTATTTTTTGATAAAGTCGAACCGCGGGAATATTGTTCTCATCCACTTCGAGAAACATTTTTTCAGCGCCGCGCTGGCTCGCTTCACCGATGGCCGCTTGCATGAGGCGCCAGCCAATACCTTTATTTTGAAGATTGGCATCTGTGCCGATTGATAATATTTCGGCCTCATCCGCTACAACACGGGAAAGGACAAAGCCGTGCAGGGTCTTTTTATCTGTTGGTCTTGCATAAAAACCAAACACACCATTTTGTTCCAAAAGGGACGCGCATTCAGCTTCATCCCAACCACGTTTGAAAAGGAGAGTATGGAGTTCGGCAACGGAATATGATTGCTCATTTTCCATTTTCAGAACTCCGAGTTCTGGCTTTGACGAAAATAAATTTCCAAGTGGCACGTTTCATAAACCCAAGACTGTTATGCGCGAGATAGCGCAAAATTCTCATTTGGTTTTGCATCCGCTTGCCGCAAATATTGTGGTCGCAGCGCAAGGACTTGATCGCATTTTAGCTGATTCACCGCCAATCTTGCAACTGTTTGAATATTGGGAAACGCGTTTTCATGCGCTACATCCAACTCAGATAATCCGCTTACATCCAGCTCTTTAATGGGTAATATGCCATTGCCGCAGATAACATATTTTCCTGTCGCGACAATCAGTTGTGCATCTTGATATGTCGCTGCTCTGGGTTCGATCAGTATCGCACCTGTGGGATCTGTTGCAGATAAATAAACTTGGCCACGGCGCGCATCCAACAGAGCCAGCGTGTTTTTGCCGGTTTCAGACGAAACGCCATAGGCCATCGCTTGCAATCTGCTGACGCCCGTCGACGGAATTTCAAGAGCAAGCGCAAGTGCACGACAATAGGAAATGCCAACGCGAATTCCGGCAAAAGACCCAGGGCCCGTTGTGGCCGCAATATGGGTGATCTGTTCGAAAGATAGCCCGGCCTGATCTAAAACGTCGCTGACAACGGAAGGTAAATGTTCGGCATGTCCGCGGCCAATGTTTTTTGAAACGGTCGCGATTGCTTGACCGAGCTCGCCGTTATAAAGGCAGGCGGCACAGATGGGGCCGGCGGTATCAACGGCAAGAATGATCACGTTAATTCAGATTAAACAGCTTCGACTTCTTCAACTTCAGGAATGAAGTGACGAAGCAGATTTTGAATGCCGTGTTTAAGCGTTGCGGTTGATGATGGGCAACCCGCGCACGCGCCTTTCATATGCAAGAAAACCTTGCCTTCTTTATAGCCATGAAAAGTGATGTCGCCACCATCTTGCGCAACAGCTGGGCGAACGCGAGTTTCTAAAAGCTCTTTAATGGTGGATACGATATTTGCATCCGCTTCATCGTAAAATTCTTCAGAACTATTTGCTGAAATACCATCCTGGCTTGCTGTCATAACTGGTGCACCAGACATGAAATATTCCATGATGGTAGCCAAAATGGATGGCTTTAGATGCTGCCAATCAGGGCTGTTATCTTTGGTGATTGTGATAAAATCATAACCATAGAACACACCTGTCACACCTGAGACTGCAAACAGCTTTTCAGCTAAAGGCGAGGCGCCATTGACGCTATCAACTGATGGAAAATCAGCTGTGCCAGCTTCAAGTACCACTTTGCCTGGAAGGAATTTCAGGGTGGCTGGATTTGGTGTTGTTTCAGTTTGAATGAACATGTCGTTCTCCATCCGCGCAATCTTACGCGCATATGATTATCTAGTTTAGAATCTTTCCAAAGAAGATAATCCTTATTCATTGATCTTTCAAGTCGCGAATACGGATATTTACCGTAAGAACCCGATGATATCCTTCACCCCGTTCATGGTCTTTTCAGCAATTGCGCCAGCGCGCTCGGACCCGTCCTTCAAGATCGCATCAATATGATCGGGATCGTCCATCAATTTCCGCATTTCCGCATTGATCGGCGCTAATGTATCAATCGCAACTTCTGTTAGCGCAGGCTTGAACTCAGAAAATGCTTTGCCACCATATTCTGATAAAACACCTTGTTTGGATTTGTTGGTCAATGCTGCAAATATGCCAACCAGATTGTCCGCTTCGGCGCGACCTTCAAGTCCATCCACTTCAGATGGCAGCGGCTCTGGATCCGTTTTTGCTTTGCGGATTTTTTTGACGATCAGTTCTTCATCATCGGTCATGTTAATACGTGACAGATCAGATGGATCAGATTTGGACATCTTTTTCGTCCCGTCCCGCAGGCTCATCACGCGCGGTGCTGGACCATCGATCAAAGGTTCTGTAATCGGGAAAAACGCGTTCACAGCTTTATCGCCATAAACTGCATCCAAACCCAATCCGCTCTCACCAATACGTTCAGAAAAATCAATGTTGAACTTCTGCGCGATATCGCGGGCAAGTTCCAGATGTTGTTTTTGATCATCACCTACTGGCACATGCGTCGCGCGATATAAAAGAATATCCGCCGCCATTAAGCTTGGATAAGCCATCAAACCCAAAGAAGCGTTGTCACGGTTTTTACCAGCTTTATCTTTAAACTGGGTCATGCGGTTCATCCAACCAATACGCGCCACACAGTTAAACACCCATGCAAGTTCTGCATGTTGCGGTACAGCCGATTGATTAAAAACAATGTGCTGTTTTGGATCGATACCTGATGCGATGAAAGCTGCCGCAATTGAACGAGTTTGATTGCGCAGGTCCTCATGCACCAAATTGGCTGTAATCGCGTGCAGATCTACAATGCAATAAATGCAATTATGGCTGTCTTGAAGTGCGACAAATTTTTGAATAGCTCCGAGATAATTTCCCAAGGTGAGGGCGCCTGTTGGCTGTACACCTGAAAATACCAGTTCTTCGAATTTTGACATCTTGTCTCCTGTCAGACTTGTGGAGGGCCTGAATAATTATTGTTTCGGATCGGCGTTATGATGAGCTTAGCCGCATGCGTCAAGTAAATTCGAAAACGGAGTGCATATTCAACGCGCTATCGCTTAAACATTTCTTTGATATCTTGCGGCGAATATCCTGAGAAGAGGAGGACAATCGCAAAATAACAGACAGCTGCAACGGCAATCACGGCTAAAAGGCTGACCATCTGAACAACAAATACCGCATCGATCAAGAGATCTGCGAACCATAGATCGGCAAGATTAAGCACAACTCCCATTCCGGCAGAAGCAGCAATGATTGTGACCACGCGGCGCATTGTTCCGTTTGCAATGACAAAATGCTTTCGCTGCATGAGCGGCACCATCAACATGATGGCATTCACCCAACCTGAAATGGCCGTTGCCACCGCAATACCTACAACGCCATAGGTTGGGAACAGCATGAGACTGCCGATGATATTTGCTGCAACACTTGCTGCAGAACACCACATAGGCCACCGCATATTCTCGCGCACGTAATAGGATGGCGTAAAGACTTTGCTGATCACAAATGCCGGCAAGCCAATGACAAAAATAGCCAATACGGCTGAAGTGATGTCCGTTGCGACACGGTCAAATGCGCCACGCTCGAACAACAATACGATGATTGGCTTTGCCAAGAGCCCAAGTCCAATAGCAGATGGTAGAGTGAGTAAAAGCGCGAATTCAAGGCTTTTGTTCTGAAGCGCCATGACTTCTGTTTTTTGATCGGCTTTTAACGCGCGAGATAATTCTGGCAATAACACAACACCGATGGCTATACCGATGACGCCGAGCGGTAATTGCATGAGGCGGTCAGCATAATTGATAATCGCGATGGCACCGTCTTGTGCAGATGCAATGATTTGGCCAACGATGAGGTTGATTTGAGTAATTCCACCGGTAATCGCTGCGGGCAGAGCAAGCCATAATAACCGTTTGACCGATGGCGTTAGTTTTGGCGTTTGCCATTTGGGGACAAACCCTTCGCGACGTGTGGCCCAGAGCAAGAGGCCAAATTGCAGGATCCCAGAAATGGTCACAGAAATCGCCAGCAAAATACCGATCTGATTGGCGTCGTAGTTTAATATCGCAGAAGCTGAAAGCGCGAGGATGAGGACCACATTCAATAAAACCGGCGCCAATGCAGCGAGGAAATATTTTCGCAGCGAATTGAGGATACCCGCCAACATCGCAACCAAGCTCATGGCTGCCAGATATGGAAACATAATTCTCGTTAAAAGAATGGTCAGCTCAAACTTATCTGGATTGGTGATAAATTTAGGCGCCACAACCGTGCCCACAAGCCATGGCATAAAGGCGATGGCCAGCGTTGAAATGATGAGCAATATAACTAGAAGAACCGAGAAAACCTCAGAGGCAAATTGCTTTGCCGATGTTTCACTTTCTTCTAAGCGTTTGGCAAAAAGCGGGATAAAGGCGGCATTAAAAGCACCTTCGGCAAAAAGCCTGCGAAATAGATTGGGAAAACGCAATGCCGCATAAAAAGCATCCGCAACTGGCCCTGTTCCCAAAAATGCAGCGATCATCATTTCCCGGACAAAACCGAGAACACGGCTGGCCATTGTGGCACCGCCTACACTCGCAAACTTTTTAAACAGCGCCATATGTTTAAACCGTCTCTTCCGTTGTATTGGTCCGATATCTCGGGATGCCCGATGTGTTGGTTTTTACCTGACCGCTTTGCAATACATCTTTAAGATATTCCACAATACGGGCCTGACGTGTTGCGCTGGTAATTTTGTGACCCACCAAATCGCAGACATAGAATGTATCGACCACCTTCTCACCAAATGTGGTGATATGCGCAGATGCAATGTTAAGCGATAATTCAGCCAAGGCCTGCGTGATATCAGACAAAACACCTGGCCGATCCAAACATTCAATTTCGATGAGGGAGAATTGCTCAGACAGATTGTTGCTAATGGTAACTTCTGGCGCAATGGCGAAGGCTTTCCGGTTCTGGCGAATGCGTTTGCGTGCAATTACATCTGGCAGTCTCGCTTTACCTGCCAATACATCTTCAATGAGTTTGCCAATGGTTGCGCCGCGTCTGAGTTCGTCCTCGTCATTATCGAACTCACGGTTGATCATAATCGTATCAAGCGCGCGTCCATCACTTGTGGTAAAGACTTGCGCATCGGCAATATTTGCCCCAGCGGCAGAGCAAGCACCTGCAACCACGCTCAAAAGGCGCGGATGGTCAGGTGCTAAGATGGTGATTTCGGTGATTTCGTGGAACGCATGGGTGCGCACCATATGGGTGAGCTGCAACCCTTTCTTATCTGCCTCTAGGATCATATCCGCATGGCGAATTTGATCCTCAAGCGGAACGGTCAGGAAATAAGGCTCATATTGAAGGGTCAGATAGCGATCACGATCAACTTTCTTCCAGTCACTCAAAGCCTCTTCAAGCTCTTTACGCGCAATTTCAACACGGGATGTGCGCGAAGCTTCTGAGAAGCCGCTGGAGAGCAAGATCTCGGTTTCATAGTAAAGCGTTCTGAGCAATTGACCTTTCCAACCGTTCCAAACACCCGGACCCACGGCTGAAATATCGCAAACCGTTAGTACCAGCAACATCTGCAAACGCGTAAGGGATTGGGCACATTTTGCGAAATCCTGAATGGTTTTCTTGTCATTAAGATCGCGTGATTGTGCCACCGTGGACATGGTTAAATGTTCTTCGATCAGCCACATCACAAGGCGGGTCTGCGCATTGGAAAGGCCAAGGCGCGGGCAAAGTTTCTCAGCAACTTTTGCACCAGCTATGGAATGATCTTCCGGACGCCCCTTGGCAATATCATGAATAAATATCGCAACATAAAGCGCTTCGCGGTCAGCTATTTTCGGCAGGATTTTATTCGCAAGCGGGTATTCGACTTCCAAAATACCTTTTTCGATATTGCTCAAAATACCAACGGATCTGATCAGATGCTCATCGACGGTAAAGTGATGATACATGTTAAACTGCATCATCGATACAATCTTACCGAATTCCGGAATGAACTTGCCCAGAACACCCGCTTCATTCATGCGGTGCAGGTTTGAGCGCGGTGAGCGCCTGGATGTGAGCACAGACATAAATAATCTGTTGGCTTCCGGGTCATTGCGCAGCTTTGCATTGATTAGACGCAAAGAACGTTTGATCTCTTTCAGCGTATTGGGATGAAAATCAATCTCATGCTTATCGGCAAAATAAAACACACGGATGAGATTAACCGGATCATTTTTAAACACATCCGGGTCGGACATCACCAAGCGGCCACTTTCATCATGAAAATCTAAAGTACCGGGAATTTTGCGCGTTGTTTGGCTGAATCGGCGCAATACATCGGTAAATCGTGGCGCGCGTTTTGCGTTTTCAGCCTCAAGTGCTGCACAGAAAATACGTGTGAGATCACTTACATCCTTGGCAATCAAAAAATAATGTTTCATGAAGCGCTCAACAGCAGAAAGACCCGGATGCGCGTGATAATCGAGTGCCGTGGCAATTTCGCGCTGGATATCAAAAGATAAACGCTCTTCAGCTTTGCCGGTTACATAATGCATGTGGCAACGCACAGCCCATAAAAAATCTTCCGCTTTCTTGAGCCCATTATATTCTTTGCGGGAAAATACACCGAGTTTGATCAGGTCTTTATCGCGGTCAACACGGTAGTAATATTTTGAGATCCAGAACAAAGTATGCAGATCACGAAGGCCGCCTTTACCCTCTTTTACATTGGGTTCAACCAGGTAAGCGGTGTCACCAGATTTGACATGACGTTGATCGCGTTCATCAAGCTTGGCTGTGATAAATTCTGTACCAGTGTTTTTGACAACTTCCTTGCCGAAGCGATCAACCAATTCTTCGCCCAAGCTTTTGGAGCCGCAAATATATCGCGCTTCCAAAATCGACGTACGGATGGTCATATCGTTTTTCGAAAGACGCACACATTCGTCTATGTTACGCGTTGCATGGCCAACTTTTTGGCGCAGATCCCACAAGATATATAGAATCCATTCCACCACCTGTTCGGTCCATGGATTGGCTTTGTAGGGCAGAATAAAGAGCAGATCGATGTCAGAGCCCGGGGCTAGTGTTGCGCGGCCATAACCGCCGACAGCCATAACGGTGAGCTCTTCACCTTTGGATGGGTTTTCAACGCGATAGACATATTGCGTGACAAAGTTGAAAAGGCCGGTGATGATTTGGTCTTCAAGATAAGATATTCGATTGGCGCAAGCCACCCCGCCACCATCTTCGAGAAGCATGTCATGCGCTGTTTTTCGACCTTCTTCATTCACGGATTTGCAAAGTGCCAAAACTTCCATTCGGGCCTTATCACTCTCTCCGCCATGGTCTTTTGCGATTTGATCCAGCTTCTCCTGAAAAGCGTTAACATCTATGATTTCATCAAAACGTTTTGATGATAGATTTGTATTTGTCATCTTTATCCCTGTAGATGATGGCAATTGAAACCGCTTATGCCCTTTTTACCCGTCAGGTACAAGTTTCAAACGCTTGAAGATCAGCCATCAACGTCATACATAGCAGTCTATCTTTAAATGCGGAGTTTTTTATGATCATCCAAGCGGCGAAATTGGCTTTTGAAAATATGTTTGCGCCGAGATCTCGGACACTTTTGTTTAAAATTTTGGGCGCAACGATCCTGTTCCTCATCGGAATATGGTTTGGTTTTCAAAATGTTATCACCGAGTATCTCATGCCGGCACTGGGTGGATATGTCCCTGAATTACCGGGCTGGTTGGCTTGGTTATCAACTGTCTTTGTCATATTTGCGGCCATTGGGTCAGCGCTGGCGCTGGCACTCCTAATCTCGCCCATCACAGCGCTCATCGCTGGTTTTTTCATCGATGCGATCGCGCAGGATATCGAACAAAAACACTATCCAAATGATCCACCCGGAAAAGATATGGGATTGGGCGAATCAATTTCGCACTCCGTCAAATTTTTGCTGATCGTTTTGTTGGGTAATATGTTCGCACTGCTTTTGCTTTTAGTGCCTGGCGTCAATTTGATCGCGTTCTTCTTGGTCAATGGCTATCTGCTTGGCCGTGAATATTTTGAGTTCGCTGCCCTGCGACATCACAGTCTTCATGAAGCAAAACAGCTCCGTTCCCGTCACAGCACAACGATTTTCTTCGCTGGATTGGTCATTGCAGGCTTCTTATCTGTGCCGCTGTTGAACTTCCTGACACCATTTTTTGCCGCTGGCATGATGGTGTATTTATACAAGATGATAATGGCAAAGCCGTCATTCGCAGCGCGATAAGCTGATCCATGCTGCTAAAACGGTTGAGCGGGCAGCTCAACCAGCGCCGCAGGAATATCGCAAGTCTTCTCTTTAGATTTGCAGATATCGGCGATCACGCATTTATCGCATTCGGGTTTGCGCGCTTTGCAGCAATAACGTCCATGCAGAATTAGCCAGTGATGGGCATGATAAAGATATTCTTCTGGAATACGCTTCATCAGGATATCTTCAACATCATCCGGTGTTTTGCCCGGCGCTAAGCGCAAGCGATTGCCGATGCGAAAGACATGCGTGTCAACCGCCATAGTCGGAATGCCAAATGCCATGGATTGGACAACATTTGCTGTTTTACGACCCACGCCCGGCAAGGTAATCAGCTCTTCGCGCGTTTCAGGCACAACTCCGTCAAAATCATCGATCAGCTTCTGACTGAGCGCGATCACATTTTTCGCCTTATTGCGATAAAGCCCGATGGTTTTGATATATTCGCGAACTTTGTCTTCGCCGAGATCCAGCATTTTTTGCGGCGTATCAGCAACGGCAAACAAGGCCCGCGTTGCTTTGTTCACACCGGCGTCTGTCGCTTGTGCGGAAAGCGCAACAGCAACAACCAGTGTGTAAGGATTTACGTGCTCAAGCTCGCCTTTTGGCTCGGGGCGTTGAATTGAAAATCTGCGAAACATCTCTTTGATCTCTTCTTTCGTATAAGGAGATCGAGGCATTGGTTTTCGTTTTGGGCTTGGTTTTGTGCCAGACTTGGAATTGGCACTCTTTGCCGCAGGCGTAATTTTGGTCTTTGGTTTGGTCATAAATTACCTATACTTGCCAACAAGCAATAAAGGCAATGCGACATGAATGAGAAACCAATTTTTGAAGCATTTTTAACACCTCATCGATCATTAGGGCGACGCGGGTTTACGGTTTTTGCCATCATTGTTGGCACATTAATCACCGCGCATATTGTTATTTTTCTAGTAGCAAATGCATGGCCGGTCGCGATGTTTTTGGGGGTTGATCTTTTGCTCATATTTGGTGCTTTTTGGCTCAATTACCGCGCAGGTCGTGAACGCGAGGAGATTGTTGTTTCCCGCATGGAATTAAAAGTTAGCAAAGTCGCGCCCTCCGGCCGCCGTAAAGATCGGTTTTTCAATCCTATATGGACAAAGTTTATGGTCGATCGGAAAGAAGATATCGGCATTACGGATATGAAACTGCTTTCAAAGGGCGATGAATTGCGCATCGGCTCTTTCTTAAATCCTGATGACCGTGAAAGTTTTGCGCGCGCATTTGGCGGTGCCTTAGCAACAGCAAAGCGTCGTTAACAAGCTTTTCCAATACAAAAAGAGATCGCTGGCAAGAATCGGGTGGTGAAGCGCGATGTTTTCATGTTTGATGTGCATCATTCAAGATGAAAATAGGTCGATCTGTCATGAATATGTCTGTCAAACCGCAAGTGAATATCACGCCAAATGGCACCGATTACGAAGTCATTCGCCAAGTGATTGAGCTGATATCGAAAGAATATCAATCTCAACCGAGCTTGGAGTTCATATCCGGCGAAGTGGGCTTGGAACAAACCAAGCTGCAAAAGCTTTTCACGCGTTGGGCAGGTTTATCGCCGAAAGCGTTTTTGCAGGCGGTCACGATTGACCATGCTAAACGACTATTGGCAGAAGAAAACTTACCGCTTTTAGAAACAAGCTATGAGCTGGGGTTATCAGGACCCAGCCGATTGCATGATTTATTCGTCACGCACGAAGCTATGTCACCAGGCGATTTTAAATCCGGCGGCGAAGCTTTGGAGATCAAATATGGATTTCATCAATGCCCTTTTGGTATCGCACTGATCATGGCAAAGGATCGCGGAATGGCGGGCCTTGCCTTTTGTGACCCCGGTGAGGAGTTAGCTGCATTTGAGGATATGTCCAATCGTTGGAAGCGGGCGAAATATGTTCAAGATCCAAGTGCGACGCAAAGCTATGCCGATCAAATTTTCAACCCGGAAAAATGGCAGGCGGATAAACCCGTTCAATTGGTGCTCATAGGCACAGATTTTCAGGTTCAAGTTTGGCAGGCGCTTTTGGAAATTCCAATCGGCAAAGCAACCACTTATTCCACAATTGCCAATAAAATTGGTCGTCCAAAAGCGTCACGCGCCGTGGGTGCGGCGGTGGGTGCAAATCCGATTTCATTTGTTGTTCCCTGCCATCGCGCGCTGGGAAAATCCGGCGCGCTGACAGGTTATCATTGGGGCATAACCCGCAAACGCGCCATGCTTGGCTGGGAATGCGGGATGCTTGAAGGCGCTGAATAGATCAAAAGCCCTTAATGGGCCTTTGACATATCACCTAAGACTTCTTTTGATTTGACGCTTGAATCAGCATTAAGCGTATAAACCATTGGAACACCTGTTGCGAGGTTCACGGACAAGATCTCGTCTTTGTTCAAGCGATCCAAGATCATCACCAAGGCGCGAAGGGAATTTCCATGAGCTGCCACAAGCACGTTCTCACCCTTTAAAACGCGCGGCAAAATATCAGTCATGAAGTAAGGCCAAACGCGCGCGCCAGTGTCTTTCAAGCTTTCGCCACCTGGAGGCGGTACATCATATGAACGGCGCCAGATGTGAACTTGTTCTTCACCCCATTTTTCGCGCGCATCATCTTTGTTTAATCCAGCCAAATCACCGTAATCGCGCTCATTTAGCGCCTGATCACGGATAATGTTGATGTCTGTTTGACCGATTTCGTCCAAAATAAAACCGAGTGTTTTTTGCGCACGTGTCAATTCAGATGTGAAGGCAACATCATATTTAAGGCCGTATTCTTTGAGCGCTACGCCACCTTCTTTGGCTTCTTGAACGCCTTTTTCTGTCAGATCTGGATCCTTCCAGCCCGTGAAAAGATTTTTAAGGTTCCATTCGCTTTGTCCGTGGCGAACGAGTACAAGAGTTCCTGACATATTGCTTCCTTCTAATTTTGTGCGTGCGCTTAGGTTTTGGATAAACCAAGCACATCAAGCATTGAATAATAACCTGGATTCTGTGATTGAGCCCAAAGTGCCGCTTTCACAGCACCGCGAGCAAAAATAGATCTATCAAGTGCAGAATGGCTCAGCGTAATTTGTTCGCCTTCACCCGCAATGATGACCGAATGTTCGCCGACAACAGATCCACCGCGTAGTGTGGCAAATCCAATTGTCCCATCACCACGCGCCCCTGTAACACCATCGCGTGATCGAACTGAATTGCTGTGTAGGTCAATATCGCGACCTTTGGCGGCCGCTTCACCGAGCAGATACGCTGTACCCGATGGTGCGTCGACTTTGTGCTTATGGTGCATCTCTAAAATTTCTAGATCCCAGTCATCACCACCAAGCGCTTTGGCTGCTTGTTCAACAAGAACGGATAGGAGATTAACACCAAGGCTCATATTGCCCGACTTGACGATCCGGCCATTAGAACCAGCTTCAGCGATTTCGGCATCTTGTTCTTGGCTGCAACCTGTTGTGCCAATGACATGGATCAAACCATGTTCAGCGGCAACTTTTGAAAAAGCGACACTTGTTTCAGGTGTTGTAAAATCGATGATCGCATCCGCGCATTTGATCGCATCATCTTGATTATCGGTAATGATCACGCCGCTTGAACCAACACCAGCAATTTCACCTGCATCTCGTCCAATGGTGTCAGCGCCCTTGCGCTCTAAAGCACCAACAAGTTTTGCACCGGGCATGTCGTGAATGACGCGAATAATCGCTTGGCCCATTCTGCCAGAGGCACCGGCTACTACAATCATACAGAGGTTTTGTGAGTTCATATTACTCATCCTCATTATCCTTTTTCATCTCAACTTTATTGCCGCGGGAATGGATCTTCTGCAGGCGCGAATAGACACCATCCGAATGTTCGGAGAGTTCTGCATGCGAGCCTTGTTCGACCACTTTTCCAGCTTCCATAACAACTATTTTATCGGCCTTTGCGATGGTTGATAAGCGATGTGCAATGACAAGCACTGTGCGACCTTTCATGGCTTTATCAAGCGCTTTTTGGACCGCGGCTTCAGATTCATTATCAAGGGCAGATGTTGCTTCATCCAAGATCAATATCGGTGCATTGCGGACAAGCGCACGTGCGATTGAAAGACGCTGCCTCTGACCGCCCGACAAGGTGATCCCGTTTTCACCAACGGGTGTGTCATAGCCTTGCGGTTGTTCCAAAATGAAATCATGCGCATGTGCGAGCTTTGCAGCTTCTTCGATTTCAGCATCGCTTGCCTCTGGCAAACCATAGCGAATATTGTCTCGGATACTTCCTTCAAACAGCCAGGGTTGTTGCGACACATAGGCTATGTTCTTTCGCAGTGAAGATTTGGTTACGTCCTCAATATCAACACCATCAATGGTGATGTTACCTGATATGGGGTCATAAAAACGCGGAACCAGTGAAATAATGGTTGATTTACCCGCACCTGAAGGCCCCACAATGGCAGTTGTCTTTCCCGCCTGTGCGGCAAAGCTCACATTATCCAGCACCAATTCACTATCTGGGTATCGGAAGCTAACGTCGTTGAATTCAATTTGGCCGTTTGTAACTTCGAGTTCAACGGCATTTTCCTTGTCACCCTGGAGGGGCTCAGTATCTAATATCTCATAGATCATTCGCGCATTTACGACGGCTTTTTCCAGATTAATCTGCAGTTTGGTCAAACGGCGTGCTGGATCATATGCCAGCAGTAAAGCGGTGATAAATGAAAAGAACGCGCCTGGAGGCACATTGTTATGGATTGATCGATAGGCGGCATAAACGATAACCGAAGATATCGCGACGCCAGATAAAGTTTCCGTAATCGGCGCTGTTCGCTCTCCCAGCCGCGCAATGCGATTGGCACGTTGTTCGGCATTGCCAATTATATGGCTAATCCGTTCGCTCAAGCGATCTTCCATGGTAAATGATTTAACGATCGTTATGCCTTGCACCGTTTCCTGCATGGCACCGAGTACCTGACTGTTTAGGTCAATGGCTTGACGCGTCGCTGTCCGTAATCGTCGAGCGATATATCGCAGCGACAAAACAATAGGCGGCGCTACAAAAAATACGACCATTGATAAAATTGCATCTTTGGAGAACATCACAACGATGAGTGCTACTAGCGTCACAATATCTCGCGCCAACAACGTGATTGTCATGTTCAAAGTGTCGCGAATACCGGTGACATTTTGCGAAATTTGCGCAGCGATCTGAGCAGATCGCGTGTCAGAGAAATACGACAGGTTCAACGCCATTAAATGGTCGAAGAGGCGTTGCTGATAACGTGCAACTATATTGTTTCCAATGATGTTCAGCGAGACAGCCTCGACATAGGAGGCAATTCCTCTGATCACAAAGGCGGCCAATATCCCCCCTGATACATACCATATGGCCTGCGCATCTTGATTAACAAAGGCTTCATTGATCACATCCTCCATAATCCAAGCGAGAAAGGCGGTAGTTGCTGCAATCAAAAGCATGCAGAAAATAGCAATCGCATAAGTGCCGATATAGTCGCGGCCATTCTCACGCAATATGCGCTTGAGCATGTCCAAAAGGCCGGGGACGATCTCGGTCCTTTTTTTTGGGTAATTTACGACAGCCAAATGGGCACCCTTGTCAAAAAATCATCTGGGTTTGCGAATCCGCAAACCTATTTTTGGTTTTGCCAATATCGGCCTTGTTTAGTAATTCTAAATTGATCGGGATGGTTTGCATAGGCACAAAGTCCTGAAAGTGCAATAAGCGGCTCAGTCATCAGATAAACCGGAACCTCTTCAACGAGATCTGAATATGGTTCTTTGTCTAAAAACTGCTCGTTAAAAAATGGCAATTTCAACACATCTTCAAGTCGCTGAGCAACACCGCCGGTTAAGAATACGCCGCCGCGCGCGAGATAGATCAATGCCGCGTCACTGGCATATCGCCCTAAATAGCTAACGAACAATTCAAGCGTTTCCCGAGCAACGGGATCATCACCATCTTGATAAGCCGCAGTGACTTCTGATGGATCTGATACGGATTTATCTAGACCATCGGTTTTGGCGATAGCGTTATAAAGGCGCATAAGCCCGCGACCACTGATAAATTCTTCCGCAGCAGGCCGTTCGTCCGGCGCAAAGGCATGTTTATAGATAGCGGTATCGCGCGGTGTTTTGGGACCGATATCAACAAATCCACCTTCGCCGGGAATAATAGACCATTCACCATCAATATAGATCATACCAGCCATTCCAAGACCTGTGCCAGGACCGAGTACCGCACGTGCTGATGTCGGTCGAGATTTGCCTGCTTTAATCAAAGCATGTTCAGAAACATCCGTTGAAATCGCAGCCAGTGCTTGTGCTTCAAAGTCACTCATAGCAATGGCTTCATCGATATTCAGATCAGCTATTAACTGGTAAACATCAATATCCCATGGGCAATTGGTCATCGAGATTTTTTCAATATTGCCAGTTGGACCCGCAATGGCCAAAACGAGCGTTTTCGGGCGCAACTCTGTTTGACTAAACACATTTTGCTCAATCACGTCCTGGATTGAGGAATAGCCTGCATTTTTAACGCTTGGGAACTGCACCATGTCAGCATCTTGTTTTTCGATGATGGCAAAACGTGAATTTGTGCCACCTATATCACCGATAAGAATGGGAAAAGAAAACATGAATTTTGAACCTAAATCTTAGCTGTCTCTGACAAGTAACTCTTCAGCTGTTGATCGATTAAGCGCCATAGGAATGTCATATAGCACAGCCAATCGCATCAAAGCCTTCACATCTACGTCATGCGGCATTGGGGTCAGCGGGTCAATAAAGAAAATCAACATATCGACTTTTCCATCTGCTATTAGCCCGCCAATTTGCTGATCACCGCCTAAAGGCCCGCTTTTCATGCGTGTGACTGCAAGTTCAGGGCACGCATCTGCGATCCGTCCACCAGTGGTGCCCGTTGCAACTATTTCATAGGTGTTTAGTGCAGATTTATGTGTGACCGCAAAATCAGTTAGATCATCTTTTTTTTGGTCATGCGCAATCAATGCGATTATTCGTTTATCGGTCATAAAATTAGATCTTACAAATTGGTGTGTTAACTGTCAGATGGTAATGGCACATCTTTTATAGATTTAAAGTCAGGTCTGCCAGTATAATTTAACTGAACCTGAGAATAGACCATTTTACCCAATGTTACCTCGGCCTCAGAGCTCGGTGTCGGCCCGTTTAAAACGCCCGCGCATGATGCGGGAAGATCAGCCATGCTTTTCAATCTGCGCGGTTTTGGTTTGACCCCGGGTTTCTTCGGCTTTGGCGGTGCCCAGCGCGCGGGTTCAAACCACCAATCAAGAGGTGCGCCGCAGCCATCACCCGCTGGAACGGCTGCTTGCCGTTTGCAATTGGGTGAACCGGAGAGGCATTTCATACGAATATGGAAGTGATAGTGATGACCATAATAGGGGCGCACCTTACCCAAATTGGTCCGATCACCCTTCCAATTGTCACATAGTTCCCGTTTTATCGCTGGGTGAACAAACAAACGTTCCACGTCTTTATAGGCCGCTGCACGCATGATGAGTTTTGCATGTGCGGG
>JAEPMD010000002.1:119965-209670 GCA_017644105.1 Rhizobiaceae bacterium
GTCCATATGTTTTGGTCGACCTTCAGTTCCCCTTTTTTCAAAACGGAGATGGCGCTCATATTTGTTCGTTCAGTATGGGTCAGCGTGCGATTAGGCATGGGGGTCAGCCAAATATCCGCATCAAGGCCCACCTGGTGTGATGCGTGACCGGACAACATGGGCCCACCACGCGGCTGCGAAATGTCACCAACTAAAAGGCCCGGCCAACCATCATGTGCTGCTGTTTGTTTTGACAGATCTTTGACCAAGGCAATCAATGTTGGATGGCCCCAGCGTCGGTTACGTTCAAGACGCATTGCCTGCCAAGTTGGTCCATCAATGGGAATGGCAACACCACCTGATAAACAGCCTTTCGTATAAAACCCGTGAGAAGCAGCTTGCGTTGTTGTTGGTAGTTTTTTGGCGCCAAAAAGGAATTTCGCCGCTTGTTCTTCAGCCAGTCCATATTGCGTGGACATAACCAAGACCAACATTGATGAAGCTATCCGTTTGAATTTCGTAGAGAGTTTCATTGAATTTCCTATCCGTTTGGACACACAAATCACGCATTCAGCATAGCGTTGATTATAAACCATTCAAGGCTTGGCCCAAGATTACCAAGGATCAGCTATCTCACGCGGTAAACTTGAAGCGCATTTTGAGCGGTTGCTTCGATCAATTCAAGATAGTCTGGTATTTCACCCTTGGCGAGGTTCGCATAAAGCCCATTCTTCGCTGTACGAGAGCTAATCGATACTTGCGGATCTGATTTGCAAAAGGCGATATGCGTTACTTTTGCAGATTTTAGTATTGTCTCTGCCTCAGCTGGATCCGCAATTGAAGACTTGATCTCTGCCAACATTCCTGCCTGATTGCGGTGATAAGGGGCAGAAATTGCATTGTGATGGGTGAAGCGTAATACAGACGCGCCGAGATTGGAGGGACTTGAGACGACGCCCTTGGGTTCATTTGCAAGGAATTTGAAGGCATCCTGCGATTTACAGGACATTTGTGCGGTATTATTGGTTTCTTCAGCTGATGTTCTTTTTGTCTCATTATCGAATATGTTTGATAACCCCAGTCCAATGATGGCCCATACAGCGGGTAACGAAACCAAGACTGCTAATATAAAGGCAACTGCCAATTTTTGATTTTTAGGGTCAGCGTTTGCTTGTGTGCGCAGATTAGCTACCACAACGGCCATTGGAATCATCGCGATGAAGTTCGAGAAGATCATCGCACGAACTTGTAAAGCGCCGATCAAACTTGCCAAAATGAGTAACAACAATATTTTTAGATGTTGTTCTGTTTGCTTCCCGGTGGAAATTTTGATGCAACCAAGGAGGATGGCTAGGAGCGGGACCATATAGTGTCCAAGCGCGGACCACGGTTTCGCGTGCAGTACCATGCTCACCGATTGTGCTTCTCCCACATTATTCAACCACATTTTAACAAGGAACGGATCAAGCTCAGCAAGCGGGCTTTGAAGACAATGAGGCGCAATTATGAATGCGGTCGCGATGACGACAATGCCTATAGCCGCAAGTGCGCCAAAACGAACAGTTCGGCTATGATAGGATAAAAGTGCTGAGGCAAAAAATAGACCCACGGATCCAGTAATACCCAGTGCATAAAATCCCATCGACAATGCATCGCATACAACTTGACTATAAAGATGCGGCGGGGTTGTCCCAAAATATATGATTGTTAATGAAAGCCCCATGGAAAGGCTAAACATGCGTGTGGGGCGGCGTAATGTTTTGCCGCCATGCCATGCCCATGTTATGGCAACGATCGCGCAAATTGCCGCAACAAGCGGAGTTGTTTCCGCACCAATGGCTAGAGTTAATGCGGATAAGAAACCTGCAAAAGCATATGAGATCCAGGGATAAGAGCGGTGAAGTAATACCGCAATTATAAGGGCAAAAATGGCCAATTGAACATTGTGGTGATCAATCGCACCGGGCTTGAATTTCCCTGTGCCAAGAATAAAAATAACTGCACCGATCGCGCCAACAACAACAGCATTTTTATGACCGGTGATGGTCTTTACAGCGAATATAAATCCATAAATCACCGGTATCGCAGTTATTAACGGCCAAATGAATAACGCTGCGATTTCCGCATTTTCTTGGCTAGTAAAATATGAAAAAACGGTGATCATCAGGGCAATGGGCGCATCAACCAAACGCGACCAATGCATCAAGGTTCCACCATCTAAGCCAAGACGATATTGGTATAAATCAAACCAGCTTTGGCCAGATAAGAAATCTCTTACTTGGACAAGTCGTAAGACATCATCATTGTCTGCACCCACGTAGTCTAGTCCTTGCCACACATGCGTAATCGTTAGGATGGCGATTAAGATAAGCCAGGAAACAAAAACAGGATATCTGAGATTTTGAGGTGCGGTCATAGCGTTCTGTCACATTTAAGGCAGTTATTCAGTGTGAAAACCAACTTTTCGATGCAAAATTCCCCGATAAGTGTGGAATCTCAACCTAGCTTTAACCTTATCAATAAATAGTAAAGACAACTGTAAGATCTATCTAAGCCTCAGGGAAAAGCTTATGACATATTGCCCAAGTGAAGAGCTCGATATTGCTGTTCTTTTACCTTGTTACAATGAAGCTAAAACCATAGCGGATGTTGTCATTGGGTTTAAGGCCGCTCTACCGCAGGCGCGCATTTATGTATATGACAATAATTCGTCTGATGATACAGCGTTATTGGCAGGTAAAGCTGGGGCAATCGTGGTCAAGGAACCGCGCCAGGGCAAAGGTCATGTTGTGCGCCGGATGTTCTCTGATATTGATGCAGATGTTTATATCATGGCGGATGGCGATGGCACCTATGCTGCTGACGATGCGCCCGAACTTGTGCGCTTAATACTCACCGAAAACAGTGATATGGTCGTCGGTACGCGTAAAGGTGTCACTGATGATGCGGGCCGTAAAGGCCATGCCTTCGGGAATTCAATTTTTAATTTTCTCTATAGGGAAATATTTGGAAAAGATTTCACCGATATCTTCTCAGGCTATCGCGCATTCTCGCGACGATATGTGAAAAGCTTTCCAGCATTATCGTCCGGATTTGAAATCGAAACCGAAATGTCGGTTCATGCTTCGTCATTGCAATTACCCGTCGTGGAAATTCCACTTGAATACGGTCGTCGCCCGGAAGGGTCAGATAGTAAACTGTCAACATTCAAAGATGGTGCGAAAATTCTCTTGAAATTTGCAAGCTTAATGAAAGAGACGCGTCCATTATTATTTTTTGGTTATGTCGGTCTCGGATTCTTGAGCGTGAGTCTGATTTTCATGATACCAGTTTTGAATGACTATTTCCAAACAGGCTTAGTGGATCGCATGCCGACTTGGATATTATCTATGGCGCTTTTGATGATGTCTATCATGGTTTTCTGCGCCGGAATTATCTTGGATTCTCTGGCAAAATCTCGCATTGAGCAAAAGCGAATTCTATATATGACAATTGAAAGTTTGCAGTCTGCCCAGCGTCAAGATAAAGATATCGGGAAACTGAAACAGGCATCACAGGAACTTCAAGCCAAGTTTGACATTGAAGATCCCGATGATGATCAAGCACCGAAAGTTGCATGAAGAAGATCATATCGTTTTTAATTGCAGGAAGTGTCGGCTTGGTCGTTGATGCGGGTGTTTTACTACTCCTGCTTCGATTTACGTCCTTTGACCCGTTTAGCGCGCGGATATTTGCAATTGCCGCCGCGATGGGTTGCACCTGGATCATCAATCGTAACTTCACCTTCCAAAAAGGGGGCCGCAGTGTGGCTTCGGAAGGCATGCGATATGGCGGCGTGGGATTAAGTTCGGCGCTGCTAAATTACGTTATCTATGCAAGTTTATTATTTGTTTTCGTTGATTTCAGACCCATTTTTGCCTTGCTAATAGCATCAGGTTTGGCGACCTGTTGGTCGTATTTTGGGTACAATACATTTGTTTATGGCAGCCCCAAAAAATAGGGCCGCCAGTTTCTACATTTTTAGTGATTTTATCCGCGTAATTCGCCGCCGGTCGATTTTGCAACATTGGCGATGATCTTTGACGACAAAGCCTCAAAATCTTCCTCTGTCAGCGTGCGCTCAGTTGGCTGCAAGGTGACTTCAATCGCGATAGATTTCTTACCTTCACCCAATGAAGGGCCTTCAAACATATCAAACACATTCACCGATGAGATCAGCTTTTTGTCGGCGCCGCTGGCCGCTTTAACCAAAGCCTGAGACTGTACTTCACTGTCCACCACAAAGGCGAAATCGCGACGAACTGCCTGATAAGGTGAGAGCGAAAGCGCGCCTTTTGTCCGTGTAGGTTTGCGTTTGCCTTCAGGGATAGCATCAAGGTAGATCTCAAATCCGCAAAGAACGCCTGAGACATCCAAAGCTTTCAATACAGATGGGTGGAACTCACCAAATGTCCCAATCACATTTTTAGGCCCGAGCTTGATCTTGCCAGAACGACCCGGGTGATACCAATCTGGTCCTCCAGCTTCAATCTGCAGATTTTTAACAGGTGCGCCAGCAGCTTCAAGCGCAGCTAATGCATCCGCTTTTGCGTCGTAAACTCCAACATTTTCTGCATTGCCCGACCAATGGCGACCCAGCGCTTCCATCTTCGCAGTACCACGACGAATGCCCGATGCCACGCGTCTTTGTTGCTCAGGATCATCACCCTCATAGGTTCCTGAAACTTCAAAAATCGCTGTATCATTAAAGCCACGATCAGCGTTTCTCTGCGCAGCTAGCAATAAGCCTGGCAATAATGACGGACGCATATCCGACATGTCAGCAGCAATTGGATTGCTCACTTTAAGCGTCTCCGCACCACCGCCAAAGAGTTTGGACGCTTTTTCTGAAATGAAGGAATATGTCACAGCTTCGGACATGCCGCGAACCGCAAGCGCACGACGCGCAGCGCGGGTGCGCATCTGAATGGTTGTCAAAATCCGACCATTGACACTTCCCAAGCTTGGCAAAGGTTGAGGCTCGATTTCATTCACGCCGTAAATGCGCATGATCTCTTCAACCAAATCCGCTTTGCCATCCACGTCAGGACGCCAAGATGGTACGGACACATCAACGACATCTCCATCGCTGAGAACTTCAAAACCAAGTCGCGACAAGATATCTGTGCTTTGTTCTTTAGATACGTCAAGACCGGTTAGGCGTTTAACTTCGCTAAATGGATAAGACACTTGTTTGACATTGGGCTCGGTAAATCCAGTGACTGACAGCTCGGACGGTTCACCTCCACAAAGATCCATCACCAATTGTGTTGCCAATTCGCAGCCTGCTGCCATGAAATTAGGATCAACACCGCGCTCAAAGCGATAGCGGGCATCGGTGATAATTCCCATATCGCGTCCTGTCCGCGCGATCATCATCGGATCCCACAGCGCGCTTTCGATCAATACATTGGTTGTGTTCTCGTCACAGCCTGAATGCTCACCACCCATAATACCGGCAATGGATTCAGGCCCATTATCGTCTGAGATAACGTTGATCTTGGGATTGAACGCATATTCCTTGCCATCAAGGCCGAGAATTTTCTCACCGTCTTTTGCGGCGCGAACATGCAAGTCTCCAGCAACTTTATCAGCATCGAAAACGTGCAATGGACGACCACGATCAAAGGTCACATAATTGGTAATATCAACAAGTGCGTTGATCGGACGTAATCCAATCGCGAGCAAGCGCTGTTGCATCCATTTCGGGCTTGGGCCACTTTTCACGCCTTTAACGAGCCGCAAAGCAAAACCTGGGCAGAAAACCGGGTCATCGATTTTAATGGAGACAGGGCAGGCGCCATTGCCGGAAATTGTTGGAACAGCAGGTGTTTTTAATACACCCATGCCAGATGCTGCCAGATCACGCGCGATGCCAGATACACCAGTACAATCTGGGCGGTTCGGTGTGAGATTAATCTCAATCACAGGATCACTCAAGCCAGCCCAATCCGCATAGGACGTACCAATTTCGACATCAGCATCAATTTCAATAATGCCGTCATGCTCATTGGAAACCATGAGTTCTTTTTCCGAACACATCATCCCGCGGCTTTCAACACCGCGGATATTGCCAACGCTCAGTGTCACATCAATGCCTGGGACATAGGTGCCCGGTGCAGCAAAAGCACCCACAAGTCCTTCGCGGGCATTGGGTGCGCCGCATACCACTTGCACAGGTTCGCCTTGGCCTGTGTCAACTTTGAGCACACGTAAGCGGTCAGCATCCGGATGCTGTTCAGCGCTTAAAACTTTGGCGATCACAAATGGTTTGAGTGATGCTTTATCATCAAGCGATTCCAGCTCAAGCCCGATCATCGTTAAGCGATCACAAATTTCCTCCAAAGACGCGTCTGTTTCGAGGTGGTCTTTCAACCATGAAAGTGTAAATTTCATCTAAGATGCTCCATCTTCAGAATTGTTTGCATCAGTGCCATCACGTTCTTTTTGGCGATTTGCCAATTCGTCAAAGATAACAAAACCAATTTGCAGGCCATCATCGTCTGGCTCTTCGCTCTGGATAGGTTGGGTTAAAAACGATAGCGATAATTGAGACGCGTGAAGAACAGTCGAAGTTGGCGAACCATTGCCTATCAAAACACCATCAATGCGCAAGATATCGCCTTCTCCCGGACGCAGCGCGATCACTTTAACTGGACCCGCCGGACCCATCGCAATCACCTCAAGCGTCTCAGCTTTCGGGTCAATGGATTGCTGAAACGTGAAGATGTGCTTAGCCACTTCCTGGGCAGCTTTTTCAGCCGTATTTTCGCAAGCAACTGTTTGCCATTCTTCCGGTTTTGGTGCCTCGCGTTTGCCCTGGCGCAATTCAGCGGCCATATGTGCATATTTGCCCTTTAACAATGCGGCATCGGAAAATCTGCTCATGATGACAGACCTCCAAACAAGGTTGGCATATCCAAGGGGCGGAACCCATAATGGTCAATCCAGCGCTGATCCGCTTCAAAGAACGGGCGCAAATCTGGCATGCCGTATTTTAACATTGCAATGCGATCAATCCCAATGCCCCAAGCAAAGCCCTGATACACTTCAGGATCTAAACCACCGGCGCGGATCACGTTCGGATGCGTCATGCCGCAACCTAAAATCTCCATCCAGTCATTGCCTTCACCAAAGCGCACTTCGCCCGGGCGCGAGCGATCGCATTTAATGTCAACCTCGAGACTTGGCTCAGTAAATGGGAAGAAGGATGGGCGGAAACGCATCTCCAAGCTGTCCACTTCAAAGAAGGCTTTACAAAATTCAACCAAGGTCCATTTCAAATTGGCAATATTGGCTGATTTATCAATGACCAAGCCTTCAAGTTGGTGGAACATTGGCGAATGCGTTGCATCAGAATCCTGACGGTACGTTTTACCCGGAATTACAATGCGAATGGGTGGTTCTTGCGCTTCCATAGTGTGAACTTGCACAGGAGATGTATGCGTGCGCAAAACTTTGCGCTCACCTTTTTCATCCGGCTCAAAGAAGAACGTATCATGCATTTCACGTGCTGGGTGACCTTCCGGGAAGTTCAGCGCGGTAAAGTTATAATAATCTGTTTCGATGTCAGGACCTTCGGCAACCGAAAATCCAAGATCGGAGAAAATTGCAGTTATTTCATCCGTTACCTGGCTGATCGGATGAATGCGGCCGCGTTCTGCAGGACTTGCAAACACAGGAAGCGTGACATCAAGCGTTTCTGTTTCTAAACGTTTAGCAATCGCAAGCTCTTGAAGCTCTGTCTTGCGCGCCTGAATTTGGTCGTTAATGCGAACCTTTAATCCGTTGATTGCCGGGCCAGCAACTTGACGCTCTTCCGGTGTCATTTTTCCCAAGCCTTTAAGCTGCTCAGAAATGACACCTTTTTTGCCAAGGGCGCTGACGCGAACCGCTTCAATAGATGCTTCATCTTCAGATGATGCAATTGCATCCATGAGTTCTTTTTCTAGTTCAACAAGATCTGTCATAACTCACCATGTTGTTTGATCGTCCATTTACGCCAACGATCATGCTCGGTTGCGAGAATATTCTCATATCCATCCGTAATCTGCTCCATTCATATGACGTAAATTACGGTGTTTTAGACAAAAAATCTCGCGCTAGCTTCCGCCAACGCGAGATCCTATTCAAATTTCAATGTTTTAGGAAAACGCTGGCTTACTTTACAGCGCTTTCAAAAGCATTTGGTGTTGTGTCTTTAAGATAAGCAAGCGCTTCTTTAGCAGCTTGAACGAGCGCACCGAAAGCTTCTGCTTCGTTGATCGCCATATCTGACAACACTTTACGGTCAACTTCGATACCAGCTTTGTTCAAGCCATCGATGAAACGACCATAAGTTAGACCATGCTCACGAACAGCAGCATTGATACGCTGGATCCATAGTGAGCGGAAATCGCGCTTCCGTGTCTTACGGTCGCGATAGGCATATTGCATAGATTTATCAACGGCAGACTTAGCTGTCCGGATTGTATTCTTGCGGCGGCCGTAAAAGCCTTTTGCCTTTTTAAGAACTTTTTTGTGTTTTGCGTGGGCTGTTACACCGCGTTTTACACGTGACATGTCATATACTCCTTAAATTCTAAACGACCAGCAGGCTTAAAGGCCGTTTGGAAGAAACTTCTTAACGATGCGCGCATCAGGATCTGAAAGAACCATTGTGCCGCGTGCATCGCGAATGAATTTGTTAGAACGTTTGATCATGCCGTGTTGCTTACCAGCAGCAGCAGCTTTCACTTTGCCAGTACCGGTAATTTTAAACCGTTTTTTGGCAGAAGATTTTGTCTTCATCTTAGGCATTTCGTCATCTTTCTTTTTGAGAACACACCGAAAATACGCAGCGTGAACCATATTGTTAAAACATAAAAAACCCGAACACGGCATGCCCTGCCGGAACGGGATAGGGGTCCTATAGGCACATTCTGAGCAGATTGCAAGAAAAATGCTGCCTAAGAGGGATATTTTGTGCCGATGAAACCATCAGCACAGATAATCAATATCTCAGCTTAGAACCAAAAGCTAATTTTATGATTTTGGTGATAACACCATCATCATCTGGCGGCCTTCAAGTTTAGGCTCAGCTTCAACCTTGGCAATGTCCAGGGTTTCTTCTTTTACACGTTGTAAAAGCTGCATGCCGAGTTCCATATGTGCCATTTCGCGGCCGCGGAATCTCAGCGTTACTTTCACTTTATCGCCATTGTCAAAGAATTTATGGATGGCGCGCATCTTAACATCGTAATCATGTTTATCGATATTGGGGCGCATTTTGATTTCTTTGACGTCAATCGTCTTTTGCTTTTTACGAGCCTCAGCAGCTTTCTTTTGCGACTGGTACTTCATCTTGCCAAGATCAGTGATTTTACAAACTGGCGCATCGCCTTTGGACGCAATTTCTACAAGATCTAGGCCGGCGTCGATGGCTCTTTGAAGGGCATCTTCAATTGACACGACCCCCTGGTTTTGGCCTTCTTCGTCGATGAGCTGTACTTTGGAAGCCTGAATTTCTTCATTGGCGCGAGGGCCCTCTTTTACGGGAGCTGCGGCTCTGGATGGTCTGCGAATGGTTCTTATCTCCAAATAATTTCTATTAAAGTGGCTTGGTTCCACAGGAAAAAGCAATGTCCCGTTTCACCATGGGATGTCAATAGCATGTTTATGTGAAAAAGCACATAGTTTCCTGTGAACGTCGAATCTGATTATATAAATACTCAAAATCGCCGGAAACATGGTGAAAGTAACGAGACTTGATAGGTATATAATGAGCATTTTGGATGAAACTAGTAATTTGCGTGAAATAATTGTCGGCCAGGACGATGAGGCGCGCAAAATCGCCCTCAAACATCGCGCTGCCAAAGAAGGTAAGAGTTCCGATGGTGGTTTCGTTTGGTTGGGCGGATATCGCTCTGATATGGATGGTTCAAAAGCGATCGCGCTTGATGAACATGCTGGCGACCTGGGATTGGCTTGCACGCGCCATGATTATTCAGGTCACGGGGTTTCAGGCGGCGCATTTATCGATGGCACCATCTCGCGGTGGCTTGAAGAAAGTCTCGCGGTTTTTAGAAGCTACACCAAAGGACCACAAATTTTGGTGGGATCGTCCATGGGTGGGTGGATTGCCCTGCGAATGGTGCAAGAGCTGGCAAAAAGTGATGAATTAGAGCGCGTGAAAGCCTTGTTATTACTGGCGCCGGCACCGGATTTTACCAAAGAGCTTTATGAACCAAAATTGACCGAAGAACAGAAGTCAGACCTAAAAACGCAAGGCTATTTTGAAGTGCCTACACCCTATGGGCCTGATCCGAATGTGTTTACCAGAAAGCTTTTCGAGGATGGCGCACAAAATCTAGTTCTGTCAGGGCCGCTTGAACTTGGTGTGCCGGTCCATATCATCCAAGGCATGGATGATCCGGATGTGCCCTGGCAACATGCGATGCGTTTGGTTGAAAATCTTCCGAGCGAAGATGTTGTCATCACTTTGGTAAAGGATGGTGATCATCGCTTATCCCGTGAGCAAGATATCGAAAAAATACTTGCCTCAATTGATGGTCTTTTGGCGTAGATCACAATCTTAACCATGATTAATAATTTACTAACCATGTAATTGACTCTTTCAACCTAACGTCGTTTACTCTTTGTTAACTTTTCAGGGGACGAAGGGACGACGATATGCTGCGTAAGAGCGGTGCTTATATTGTAATTTGCGTATCAGCTCTCATGGGCTGGACAAGCACTATCGCTGTGGCTGATCATGCCGGAGCATCAATGACGACAGGTTCTATCACTTCCCAACCCATTGGGCATTATGAATTCTGTAAACAATTTTCTCATGAATGTTCAGTGCGTTCCAAACGTAAAAATGCGCCACGCGTGACATCTTACGGATGGGATATTGTTCATCAGGTCAATTCGACAGTGAATAATAATGTTGCTCCGCTCACGGATTGGGAATTGCATGGCCGCGAGGAAGTGTGGTCCTATCCCGGTATCGCAGGGGATTGCGAAGATTATGTTCTCTTAAAACGTCAAATGTTGATCGAGAAAGGTTTTGCGCCTTCTGATCTGTTGATCACAGTCGTCCGCAAGCCCGATGGTGAAGGCCATGCTGTTTTAACCTTACGGACATCAAAAGGTGATTATGTGCTTGATAACTTGTCGAGCCAGGTCAAGCTTTGGACACAGACTCCATATAAATACTTAAAGCGTCAGGCTTCGTTTCATACCGGCCGTTGGGTGAATATCGAAAATGGGAACCCAATCGTTGTTGGATCCTTGTGATAGTATTTTCGCACGTGATATTGCACCCTACTAATTCCTGTAATTGACAAAATAGGCCGCTGAATTACCCTTGGTTGTTTGTATCCAAGGGAGGATTTGTCATGGCTCATCTACATCAAAAAATATTACGGGCTGCATCGGCGATTGTAATATCGATCTCTTTACCCGCCTATGCGCAACAGGCAGCAGACGCCGTTGCACCTGAAATTACCAGCGCTTATGAAGCGAAAAGTCAGGGCATGACTGTCACCTCAAAAAATTGGATGATTTCTGCTGCCAATCCGCTCGCGGTTCAAGCGGGTGCAAAAATTCTGGCAGCAGGTGGCAGTGCAGCAGATGCCATGGTTGCAACACAAGTTGTGCTCGGTCTTGTTGAACCACAAAGTTCTGGGATAGGCGGCGGCGCTTTCCTTGTTTGGTATGATTCAGTTTCTGGTAACCTCACAACAATTGACGGGCGCGAAACGGCACCAATGAATGTCACGCCAAGGCTTTTTCAAGATGAAAATGGTGAACCGTTAAAATTCTTTGATGCCGTGGTGGGTGGTTTATCTGTCGGTACGCCAGGCACCCCTGCGCTTATGGCAAAAGCGCATGAATTATGGGGTAACACAAATTGGGATCAGTTATTTGCTGATGGCATTACGCTGGCAGATGATGGCTTTGTGGTTTCCCCAAGATTGGCAACCTTGGTGGCGAGTGACGCAGAGCGCCTTTCACGTTTTCAACCAACAGCAGATTACTTCTTGCCGGGCGGTACACCCATCGCAGCCGGGGATACGCTTAAGAATCCAGCATATGCGGAGACCTTGCGCCAAATTGCAATAGATGGTGTTGCGAGTTTTTATTCAGGTGCGACGGCAGAAGGTATTGTCGATACCGTGCAAAATGCTCCTGGAAATCCAGGCGTATTGGAAATGCAGGATCTCGCCGTTTACCAGGTCAAAATCCGTGATGCCGTTTGTGCTGTATATCGCGCGCATGATGTTTGCGGCATGGGGCCGCCATCATCAGGCGCACTCACTGTGGGTCAAATTCTTGGCATGCTCGATAGCTATGATCTTTCAGGTTTAGGTGCTGAAAATCCGGAGGCTTGGCGCTTAATCGGAGATGCGTCGCGATTAGCGTTTGCAGATCGCGGTCGCTATATGGCCGACAGCGATTATGTGCCAATGCCAACTAAAGGCTTGGTTGATCCGAGTTATTTGGCGGAACGTGCGAAACTCCTCGCGGGACCAAATGCTTTGGAAAGTGTTTCTGCTGGCACTCCGACATTTGATCATGCGATGCTTTTTGCCGATGATGAATCCATCGAATTGCCATCCACTTCTCATATTTCAATTGTGGATGCTCAAGGCAATGCGCTGTCGATGACCACAACGATTGAAAATGGGTTCGGATCACGCTTGATGGCGCCAGGTGGGTTCCTTTTAAACAATGAGCTGACGGACTTTTCTTTCCGCAGTCATCGGGATGGATTTGCGATTGCCAATCGTGTTGAACCGGGGAAACGTCCGCGATCATCCATGTCGCCGACCATTGTTTTAAAAGATGGCAAGCCAGTTTTAGTTGTTGGATCTCCCGGTGGTAGCCGTATTATCGGTTATGTAGCTAAAACCATCATTGGTTATATGGATTGGGGTTTAAACATCCAGTCGGCAATTAATCTGCCGCATTTGGTCAATCGTTTTGGCACCTATGATGTTGAAAACGGAACAACTGCAATGGCACTTGAGGCACCATTACAGGCGTTTGGTTTTAAGACCAATGCACGATCGCTGACCTCCGGCATTCATGCCATCGCCATCACGTCCGATGGGCTAGAAGGTGGTGCGGATCCGCGGCGCGAAGGTATCGTTCTCGGGGAATAAAGATCTGCCTTAATGTTTGATCATGCGTTTTGCGCCCTTATCGACAAGGGCGTGAAGCAATACGGTAAATGCTGCAAGTACAAAAAGCGCTGCAAACATAAGATCGATCTTGGCTCGTCCATTGGCAAGGAGCATTAAATAGCCCAGGCCTTTGGAGGCTCCCACCCATTCACCGATGACTGCACCGATGGGCGCATAAACGGCGGCCAATCGTAAGCCGGACCCCAAGGATGGCAAGGCAGCAGGAATGCGTACATGCCACATCAGCCGCTTGTCATTTGCGCCCATTACCTTGGCGAGATCGAGATAGGCTTTGGGTGTGCGAGTAAGACCATCATAAAAAGCTGAGGCAACCGGGAAATAAATTATCAAAACGGTCATGAAGATTTTTGACCATATGCCATAACCTAACCAAAGTGTCAGGATTGGCGCGAGCGCAAATACTGGCACCGCTTGGGAGAACACCAAAATCGGCCGGATGTAGATCCGAGCGAAAGCGGATGTTGCAAGATTGATCGCGGTGGCCGCGCCCAGTAAAGCACCTAAGACCAGTCCGATTAAAACTTCGCTGATTGTCACAAGCGCATTTTCAAAAATAATAACGCGGCTCTTCCACATGGTTTCTGCGACCAATAGTGGTCCGGGAAGAATAAATTTCGGTAGAGAAAATCCTGAGACAATCGCTTGCCAAACGACAATAGCTAAAAGTGCGGAACCAAATGCATTTAATGTTCTTGTCATTGCGCACCTCCTCGCAACAAACGATAAAGCCGCCCTTGGCATGCAAGCGTATCTTCATCATCATCAGCGCGCACGGGCGCGGTGGTAGGTGCCTCGACCTGCTCTAAGCCCTGCTGTGTCATCACCTGAATAGAATGCCCAAGTCTTGCCGCTTCAAAAGGGTCATGGGTGACCAATAGCACGGTGTGATTGCGCAACAGATCGCCGGCGAGCTCTTGCATTTCGCTGCGCGTTTTCGCGTCTAGCGCAGAAAACGGTTCATCCAGCAAGACAATCGGACGATCTTCCATCAATGTGCGGGCGAGGGATACACGTTGTTGCTCCCCACCCGACAATTTTGATGGTTTTTTGTCGATATGTGCGGATAGCCCGACCTTATCGATCACATTAAGCGCGCGCGTCTGATCAGTTTTCTCACCGCGCAGTTTCGCTCCCAGCATGACATTGTCCACTACGCTCAACCAAGGGAACAATTCACCCCCTTGAGCCATATAAGCGATACGTGATGAAATCTCTTGCTGATCGCTAGCGGTGATGTCACCGGTGAATTGAGCGCCAGTATCAAGCCCCGCGATCAAACGAAGGATCGTTGATTTGCCAACCCCTGATGCACCTAAAAGACATGTGATTTCATTGGCCCGAATGGTCAAATTCAGATCTTGAAATAAAACGCGATTTTCGCCATCGCGTTCAATTTCTGCTGAACCATTGAAATGTATGTCAGGTGCAATGCTCATGGAAAATTATGGGTTTAAACCCATCTCCCAAAAACTCACTTCGAGCCGTGCGGCAATATCAAATTGTTCTTTGACATTATCCCATAACGGAAGCGTTTCAAAACCATCACCAAAGCGGTTGATCACGGCATTGTCCAAAAGCTCGGCAACACCCTTACACACATCTTGATATTCTTCACCGGCGTAAGTATCGATCCATTCAAGATAAGTGTCAGATGTTTTATCCTGCTTGAGGCGCAATCCGATTTCGCCATAGCCAAACACGCAAGGCGCGAGCGTTGCGAGCAAGGCGATGAAATCACCTGAATAACCAGCTTCCAAAACATAGCGTGTATAGGCAAGATTTTCAGACGCTTCGACAGTTTCTAAAAGCTTTTTCTCAGAAATGCCGAGCTTAGCACAGGTCTCAACGTGAAACTGCATTTCACCATTCACGAGACCATTCACCGTAGCCGCACAGGCTTTCATTTCATCGAGACTACCTGCCTTTGCAACTGCTAAGGCCCAGGCGCGTGAGAAATGAATGAGAAACACATAATCTTGTTTTAGATAATGTAAAAATGCGTCATGCGGCAATGATCCATCTCGCATGCCTTCCACAAAGGCATGCCGTGTATAGGCATGCCAGTGGTCAGAAGATGCGCGAAGTGATGCAAAAACGCGACCGTAATTAACATCTTTGCTCATCAGATCACCTATTCAGAGACATCGACAGAGATTTTTGAAACGGGATTAATGCCAGGGATCAATCCTTTTTCGTTCAAAAATGCTTCGAATTTTGCATAACGGCCAGCATCATAGGCAAATGGACGGAGCGCGAATCGTGGCAATGTATCCACCCATGCTTTTGCGTTGAGCTCGTCTTGCAATTCAGCTGATGTGCCTGAGAAAATTTCCCATGATTCTTCAGGATGATTGACGATATATTGTGTCGCAAGCTCTGTTGCAGTGAGGAAACGTGAGATCTTATCTTTATCCATCTCGTCAGATTTCGCCACATAGATCAATTCGTCATAAGTTGGCAAACCTTCTTCTTCCACAAAGAAACACTTACCTTCAACGCCTTCGATTTCCATCTGGTTCAATTCGAAGTTTCTGTAAGCACCAATCACGGCATCCACTTGGTTTGACATCAATGAAGGAGATAATGACCAGTTCACATTCACAAGTTCAATGTCTGACATTTCAACGCCGTGATTATTCAAGATCGAACCTAATACAGCCTCTTCAACACCAGAAACAGAGAAACCGATCTTCTTACCTTTTAGATCAGAGATCTCTTTGATCGGACCGTCTTTTAAAACAAGAAGACAATTAAGCGGCGTTGCAACCAACGTACCGACACGAATGAGCGGTAGACCTTCATGAATTTGAAGGTGAAGCTGTGGCTGATATGAAACGGCAAGATCAGCTTGGCCAGCAGCAACCAATTTTGGTGGATCAGAAGGGTCAGCAGGCGCGATAATTTCAACCTCAAGACCTTGATCGGCGAAATAGCCCTTTTCTTGCGCAACGATAATTGGCCCGTGGTCTGGATTGATAAACCAGTCGAGCATAAGCTTCATTTTATCAGCGGCTGACGCGAGGCTGGTTGATGCAACAGCGAGGGCGCCCGCTAGTACAAGTGATTTGATTTTCATAGATTGATCCTTCCTTGATCGTTATCCTGCGGCAACAAGAACAATGTTCCCGTCCCATTGATTTTGTAATTCTTTAGCTGCGCGATGCGCGCGTAAACCAGATCGGCAAACAAACACGGCGCGTTGATTTTCATTGTCTGGAACCAGAACCTTATTCTGATAATCATCAACGTGAATTCGGATTGCGTTTTGATGCGCAGCTTTTAAAGTTTCGTCCAAGCCCCGTAGCTCAATAACGAAATCCTCATCATTGATTTCGCTTGGCGCAATAAAGGGTAAGCCGCCATTTTTTGGCTCCGGCGCCTTATCAAAACGAAAACTTGAAAAGCGGAATGTTTGCGCGTCAAACCGTACCAATTGACCCAGCGGCGAGGGTTCAAGATCCAAAATATGTGACAAAGCCATTTGCGCTTGCAAACTGCCAATCGTGCCAACAATTGGGCCTAAAACGCCAGCTGTCGCGCAATTCCCCGCTTGGGTCGGTAAATCAGGAAATAGAGCGCGAAGCGAAGGTGCGCCACCACAAAAACCACCCACATAACCTGAAAGTGCAAGGGCTGATGCGCTCATAAATGGAATGCTATGCGCGTAGCAATGATCCGATAAGATATAGCTGACAGCGAAACTATCGGCGCAATCAAGCACAATGCAGGCATTAGAACAGTGCTTTTCGACATTGCTGGGATCAAGCGGTCCGTGAACTGCATTGATCGAGATGCCTGAATTTAGCTTTTGCAGAATTTGCGCGGCCGTCTCAGCTTTTGATGCGCCAAGATATTGCTCGCCATAAAGCGTCTGGCGGTGAAGATTGCTCAATGAGACGACATCGGGATCAACGATCGTAATTGTGCCAATGCCCGCACCTGCAAGATATTGGAGAACCGGAACACCAAGGCCGCCGGCGCCAATAACCAAAACATGCGCCTCGGCAAGTTTGAGCTGACCCGCTAAGCCCACTTCGGGCAATACCATTTGGCGCGCATATCTGTTTTCAGAAGTGCTCATCGTGTTACGTCAATCCAGGCTTTGATCCGAGCTTCGGGATCATCGTTCAAAGTAATATCAGTGACTGCCGAGACGATATCTGCCCCGGCATCAAAGGCACCTTGCGCGCGTTCAACGCTCATGCCGCCAATCGCAACAAGTGGCGTATCGCCGATCAGTTTTTTCCACTCAGTGACTTTATCAAGCCCTTGTTCCGTCCATTTCATCTTTTTAAGGATTGTTGGATAAACCGGGCCAAGCGCGAGATATTCAGGCTCATAAGACAATGCACGATCAAGCTCGTCATGATCATGAGTACTTAGACCAATTTTAATGCCAGCCGCGCGGATGGCTTTGATATCTGCAACATCCAAATCTTCCTGACCGAGATGGATAAAGTCACATTGTTCTTCGATGGCAATTTGCCAATAATCATTGACGATCAATTGTGCGCCATATTGCACACAAAGTGCTTTGCCTTTGATGATCTCGGCGCGTGTTTCCTCATCAGATTTATCTTTGATGCGAAGCTGCACCAATTTAATGCCTAGTGGCAAAAGCCGTGTCAGCCAATCAGTATTGTCAAAAATGGGGTAAAAACGATCAAGCTGCATTATAAGAACGCCTTTCCAATTACTGGAGTTGAAGGTTCGGCCATATCGCGAGGCTCCATAGGGTCAGCGTCGTAAGCTGCTTTGCCGGCACAAATCGCATCGGCAAATGCTTTGGCCATCAAAGGCGGGTCGCCGGCTTTGGCAACAGCTGTGTTTAAAAGAATCGCGTCATAGCCAAGTTCCATTGCGTGAGCGGCTTGAGACGGAAGACCAATACCTGCATCAACGACAAGAGGCACATCGGGGAAATGCGCGCGCAACATGCGAAGGCCATGTTCATTGTTCAAGCCAAGCCCTGAACCAATGGGCGCCCCCCAAGGCATAAGAACCTCACAGCCCACTTCGAGCAATCGTTCAGCGACTACCATGTCTTCTGTTGTATACGGGAAGACCTGAAAACCTTCTTCGCTTAAAATACGCGCGCCTTCCACGAGGCCATAAACATCGGGCTGCAGCGTATCCGTATGCCCGATAATCTCGAGTTTGATCCATGGTGTGCCAAAAACCTCGCGGGCCATATGCGCCGTGGTCACAGCTTCTTTAACCGTATAACATCCGGCCGTATTGGGCAGAACCGGCACATTGAGATCTTTGATCAATTGCCAAAATTCTTGCCCCGCGCGATCCGCACCGCTCTCGCGACGTAAGGACACCGTTGCTACACCCGCGCCTGACATTTTAAACGCATCTGCCAGGATGGAAGGTGAGGGATATTGCGCTGTTCCCAGCATCAATGGGTTTTTAAGCTCTGTGTCATAAAAGAGTTTGCTCATTCGATTATCCGCCCTGCATTGGCGCTAAAATTTCAAGACGGTCGCCATCGTTTAATACGATGGTTGCGCGCAAGGTTTCAGGCACAAATTCTTCATTGAGGGCGGTGGCAATTTTCGCATCCTGATAGCCAAGTTCAACAAGCGCGTCGATCAGTGATGCGGCCTTGATGTCAACTTTCTCACCATTAAGCACAATGGTCATGATGTACCTCATTCTTCGTGTTTGGCATGTCACCGTCTGAAAATTCAGGGCGTGTGCCATCAAATAGATAATTTGCAACTTGTTGCGCGACAGATGGCGCTAACAAATAGCCATGGCGGTAAAGCCCATTGGCATAAATTGTGTTTCCCTCATAACGAATGCGCGGCAAGTTATCGTTAAATGCGGGACGCGCGTCGACGCCGATTTCTAAAATTTCAGCCTCGCCAAAACTTGGGTGAAGCGCATAGGCAGCTGTCAGCATTTCCAGCATCGATCGCGCGGTAATGCGGCTGCGTTCTCCGGCTTCAATCATCGTTGCGCCGAGCATATAGATGCCGTCACCACGCGGGACAATGTAAAGCGGAATTCTGGGGTGCAACAATCGGATCGGGCGTTTTAAATTAAGATCGGGACAATGCAATATCAGCATTTCGCCTTTAACGCCCCTCAGATCTGTTAACTTATCTTGCGCTGCCAACCCTCGACAATCGATGATGGTGGAATGAGCATCCGCTTCGCCCGAGGTTTGGATCTCAATATTGTTGTGCTTCAATTGAGATACCAATGCATCCAATGCCTGTCTTGGCGCAAGATGAGCTTCAGATGGGAAATAAAGCGCTTTGCGATAGCGTCCTTCAAGATCTGGTTCTAATTCAGTGATTTTATCGGCATCAATGTTTTCAAAATTTGATGTGCGGCGGCCAAAGCGGGCAAGTTCTTTAATATCACGGCCCAGCGCAATCACCATTGAACCATTATAGGTGATATCCGCGCCGTTTTTCTCCCACCAAGCAATTGCGTCCTGCCCTAAGCGAACGACAGGTTCTTCCGCGCTTTCACCCTCGCAAAATGGTGCGAGCATGCCGCCGGCCCACCAGGAGCAACCATGTGGCCCAGGCGCACCATTGGGATCAATAATGGTGACTTTGCCACCGCGCACTGAAATTTCAGTCGCGATGCTCAATCCCAAAACACCTGCACCTTTTATGGTAACATCAATCATCATCTGCACCCCAAAGCGCGTAGAAATGATGAACGGGCCCATGACCAGACCCAATTTTGATCTGATCGCTGGCACGAATAGCACCTTGCAAATATTGATGCGCGCGGCCAACTGCATCTTCAATCTCAAGTCCCTGCGCTAAGCATGCGGCAATGGATGAAGATAATGTGCATCCAGTGCCATGGGTATTTTTTGTATCAATGCGCTGCGCTTCAAATGAGACTGGTTCGGCGCTCGTGCCGATGAGCAAATCTGTACAGATGTCATCATCGCTATGGCCACCCTTCATCAAGACAGCTTTCGGCCCCATGGCCAAAAGGTCACTGCCTTGAAACGCCATTTGCATGGGATTGTCTGCTTGTGTGGAACCCAATAATTTTGCAGCTTCCGGCAGGTTTGGTGTTAATAAAGTGGCAAGCGGCAACAGCTCGCTTTTAAGTGCTGAAACCGCTTCTTCGCGCAGCAGAGCATCGCCAGATTTGGCCACCATCACTGGATCGAGAACAATTGGGATATCGACGGTTTTCAGCGATGATGCGACGGCCCCGATGATATCTGGCGAAGACAACATGCCAATTTTGATGGCGTCGACATCTAGGTCTTCGAGAACGGTTTCAATTTGCGCTGACACAACATTGGGGGAAATTTCTTCGACCGCCGTTACTGCCTTTGTGTTTTGTGCAGTTATGGCGGTAATCACGCTTGCACCATACACACCAAGCGCTGAAAATGCTTTGAGATCTGCCTGAATTCCTGCGCCGCCGCCACTGTCGGAACCGGCAATTGTCATCGCTATTGCTGTCACGTCTTTCCCTCACCAATATGTCATATCCAGACATTTTGGCTTAGGGGGTCCTTGCGCTTTTTGGTAAGTTAGCGATGACCGTTCCCTCCGCCGGAATTGCCCGGATCAGGTTCGATGGGTTAGCGAAAACGCCTCTCAGCCATTGCATGAAAACAAGGCACCCCAACGGTGTATGATCGACACATAGTGCAGATCGAAATAAAATGCAATGGTTCAAACTGGCATCTGATTGGACTAGACTAATTCCAAAGTGATTCTGCAAAAAACGAGACTTTCATGACAAAAATTCGACTGCATAAGGGTGATATTTCCACAGAAGCGACTGCGCGTTACCAAGGCGATATCGCAATTGATAGCGAAACTTTAGGTCTCATTCCTCGACGTGATCGTTTATGCGTTGTTCAGCTTTCTCCTGGTGATGGAACAGCAGATGTCATCCAAATTGCTAAAGGCCAAAAGGAGGCGCCAAACTTAATCGCACTTCTCGAAGATCAAAGCAAAATCAAAATATTTCATTATGGCCGATTTGATATCGCCATTTTGCATCACACATTTGGCGTTCAATGTTCACCCGTCTTTTGCACAAAGATTGCGTCAAAACTCACGCGCACATATACAGACCGCCATGGCTTAAAAGATGTTTGTCGTGAGCTCTTAAGTGTTGATTTATCGAAACAACAACAATCTTCTGATTGGGCAGCAGAAACGCTCACTGAAGCACAATTGGCCTATGCGGCATCAGATGTTTTATACTTGCATGCTTTGCGTGATCGTATGACTGCAAATTTAGAACGCGAAGATCGTCTTGAACATGCGAAGGCTTGTTTTGAATTTCTGCCAACGCGCGCAAAACTGGATCTCATGGGGTGGGAAGACAGCGATATTTTCGCGCATAGCTGACGCTAAACATACTGATACCATGAGGCCTAATTAAATGCGTTGGATCCACAAATTTGATGAAGAATATCATGATCAATTGTTTGATCTATATATCCAGGAATGGTGGACAAAAGGGCGATTAAAGTCGGATGTGATTTCAGCTTTTGAAAACTCCGACGTTGTCTTTGGTTGGCTTACGGATGATGATCAACTCATTGCCTGCGCAAGGGTGTTGTCAGATTTTACATTCAAAGCTTTGCTATTTGATGTGATCATCGCAGATACCCACCGCGGTGAAGGCTTGGGCAGATTATTGCTTGATCAGATCACAGGTCATGAAAGGCTCAAAAATGTGAAAAGCTTTGAGCTTTATTGCCCAGATCACATCGCGCCATTTTATGAAAAATATGGGTTCAAGAGAAGCAGCTCAAACCTGCTCACACTTTAGCAGTAAACATCCATCTTGCCTTCCGCACCGGATTATGATTATTTGCACGCGTTCTCAGGGCGGGGCGAAATTCCCCACCGGCGGTAATCATTTGATGAAAGCCCGCGAGCGCTTGTGCTTCGTACAAGGTCAGCAGATTTGGTGAGATTCCAAAGCCGACGGTCATAGTCCGGATGAAAGAGAGCGGGTGAAACACACATGCTGGTGGTCAGCGTGGGTGGTCTTTCCTGTTTGCCTTGGGTCTTGTGCGCAACAGAAAGGATAACGCTCATGACTCAGTTCACTATCAAAAACATTCAAAATAGCAGTGCCTTTAAAGGCGCGTTTTATATGGTGCTCGCTGGCGCCATTTTCGCCATTATCAATACGCTTTTACAATCGCTCACCATGCAAATGGGGCAAAATTCGACAACGGTCGTATTCTGGCAATATCTGATTGCGTTGATGTTCAGCTTGCCATGGATCTTGCGGAAATTGCAGGACGGCAAGACAGCGCGTCCCATCTGGCATGTGTCGCGCGTGGTATTTGCAGCTGTGGGGGTTCAATTATGGGTGCTTGGGCTCTCTTATGTGCCGATCTGGCAAGCGATTGCCTTAATCATGACATCACCGTTTTTTGTCACGATCGGCGCGCGTTTATTCTTGGGTGAACATGTCAGCATGCAGAGGTGGTTTGCGGTTCTTTTCGGTTTCTGCGGTGGGATGGTTATCCTTGAACCTTGGTCGGATCAGTTCAGCTGGGCCACCCTTTATCCGGTCGCTGCAGCATTTTTCTGGGGGCTTTCAAGCCTAACCACCAAATATCTCACTCGTTTTGAAAAACCACAGACACTGACATTTTATTTGTTGGTCCTCTTGGCTCCGATCAACGCGTTATTGGCGTTTGATGCCGGCTATACCGTTTCATCAAGCAATGCGATCTGGCTGATTGCTGTCACAGGTGTTTTAACCACCATGGCGCAATTCTCGCTGGCAAAAGCCTATTCCATTGCTGATGCCGCTTACTTGCAGCCGTTCGATCATCTAAAATTGCCAATGAATGTTGGGCTGGGCTGGCTCGCTTTCGGTTTCTTGCCAACAGGTGCCATGTGGGTCGGAACACTGATGATTGTGCTCGCGTCACTCTATCTTTTGAAGAATGAGATGCAGCCCTCATCAAATGCCAAAATGGCAGCGGCTTAAAATTCATGTCGTTTAATCCCGCTGGCAGTTTCGTCAGCGGGCTTGCTTTCATTTGCCTATTTTCAAGACGCAATTTTCGGCTGGACTTTTTCCGATGGATCAAGAATTTCACAGAGCGCTGGCTTTAAAATATTCACGCAGAATGGCTTGCTGATAATTTTGCAGTGATCAGAAATTCTGGCGATATCTTCATTACCTGTTTTGGCCACCTGAGCCATCAAGATCACCGGGATCTCTTTGAACTTGTCATCGCAGAGTAAATTCTCAACAAACTCTGCTCCGTTGATATTATCCATATGATAATCAACGAGAACTGCATCTGGGATAAAACCTTTATTGCGCATGGCAAGAAGCATAGCCATGCCTTCATTGGCGCTAACGCAAGCGACATTTTCAATGCCCCAATGTGTTAGGTATTCTTGGAGAATGTTTCGGCAAAGATCATGGTCATCAATCACCAATACGCGTGCATTTTTACCCTCTACGAATGAAGGCGCTTGCTCTTGAACTTGGCTGGCGAGGGGCAAATCAATCTCAAACCAAAATGTTGATCCCACATCCAGCTCACTCTCAACGCCAATTTCACCCTCCATAAGTTCAACAAGTGAAGATGCTATGGATAATCCAAGACCTGTGCCTTCAAACTTTTTGGTTGCCGAAGAATCAGCTTGAGAAAACTTGCTAAAGATCGTCTCAACCTGATCATCACTTATCCCGATACCTGTGTCAGTAACGCTAATCCTAATTTGAGAATGATCTTCTTTTACAGATTGTGTTGCATCCACATTGATGAACACATGCCCGTCATCTGTAAATTTGACGGCATTGCCAACAATATTCGTGATGATTTGACGAATGCGAATATCATCGCCAATCAACCGTTCTGGGATATCCGGCGCAACGCGCAAAATGATTTCCAAGCCCTTGCTTTTAATGCTTGCAGATACAAGTGTTGCAATGTCATGCGCCGTTTCATAAATCGAGAATGGCTCGAGCGTGAGTTCCATCTGCCCCGCATCAATTTTGGAAAAATCCAAAATATCATTGATAACGGTCAAAAGCGTTTCACCGGAATTCACGATCGTATTGGCAAACATCTTTTGTTTTGCATCGAGCTCCGTGCCTTTTAACAATTGCGCCATGCCCATCACACCATTCATGGGAGTGCGGATCTCGTGGCTCATATTCGCGAGGAATTCTGACTTTGCCTGCTCAGCACTTTCAGCCAATCGACGGGCGTCTTCAAGCTCTGCTTCGCGCTGTTTTAAATCTGTGATATCAAAATAAGTTAGTAGATGCGTGCCATCGACTTTGACGTGGCTATGCACGAACACTTTTCCGCTTTCGCGGTACAATATCTCCGGTCCATAATTACCCGCGCGCACCATGTCTTCGCGAACCTTGATCACCTCATCCCAGGAATAGTCAGAAAAGCCATTTTCGACGGGATCATTTTCTTCTTGTGACAACTCCATCAATTCGCGCATTGTCAGGTTTTTTTGATCTTGGATGCTTTCGTCAAATTCCCACATATCGATGAAACGCGCATTCATATGCAGCACATTGAGGTCTTTGTCTAAAAACAAGATGCCGTAATCGATATTATTCAACACGCTTTCAAATTGCTGCTCGCGCCGATGCATAAGCGTGATATCGTTAAATGTCAGCAGATAATGGTCATTTAGTTTGATCGAACTTTGAACCAGCGTTTTCTCGCCACGATTGACAATTTCAGGCCCAGTATCGCCCAGTCTAAGCGCACCGATAAATCCATTGATAATGCGCTTTCATTCAACATCTGTGAGTTCAGTATCGGTAAAATCTGCTTCATTGAGTGATGCATCAATCAATTCGTAAAGTGTGATATTGTCGTAATCTAATCCATCGGGATATTCCCAAATGTCTTTGCACCTCTGGTTGATGTAAAGAACATTGAATTCCTTGTCTAAAAATACAATGCCATTATCAACATTGCTCAGAACATTTTGGAATTGAAGTTCACGCAGTTTAGGTGTGTTAAATCCCCGCTCGGAATGATTAGATTCTGAGGACGGTATTTGTTCATTTATCTGATCAGGCGACTTGTCCATTTCTCACTACCCAATGCGTTACTTAAAGATGATGCCTTTTTGAAGTTAACAAACGGAAAACATAGAAGGTTTAGATCAAGGGGTTTAGTTTTGACATCAAAAAACCCGCCGGCAAATTTACCGGCGGGTTATATTGTTTAAAAGCAGTGCTTTTTTAAGGATTACTCGTCGTTGCCTTTAAGTGCAGCGCCAAGAATATCACCCAAAGAAGCACCTGAATCTGATGAACCAAACTGTTCAACAGCTTGCTTCTCTTCAGCAATCTCAAGAGCTTTAATTGAAAGTGTAACTTTACGATCTTTCTTAGAGAAGTTTGTTACACGTGCATCAACTGTCTGACCAACAGAGAAACGCTCTGGGCGCTGCTCATCACGGTCACGAGACAAGTCGCTACGACGGATGTAAGATGAAACTTCTGGGAAGTCGACAAGCTTAACTTCAAGACCACCATCCTGAACGTCTGTAACTTCAACAGAAACAACTGCGTTTTTACGCAATTCGCCAGAAGCAGCAGCTTCGCCGATATTGTCTTTAGACAATTGTTTAATGCCAAGTGAGATACGCTCTTTTTCAACATCAACATCCAAGACAACAGCTTGAACAGCGTCGCCTTTGTTGAAGTCTTCAATAGCTTGCTCACCAGGACGGTTCCAGTCAAGATCTGACAAGTGAACCATGCCGTCAACATCGCCTTCAAGACCAACAAACAAACCAAATTCAGTTTTGTTTTTGACTTCACCTTCAACAGTTGCACCAACTGGGAATTGATCAGCAAATGCATTCCAAGGATTATCAAGTGTCTGTTTAAGACCAAGTGAGATGCGGCGTTTTGAAGGATCCACTTCAAGAACAACAACATGCACTTCTTCAGAAGTTGACAAGATTTTGCCTGGGTGAACGTTCTTTTTCGTCCAAGACATTTCAGACACGTGGATGAGACCTTCAATGCCTGGCTCTAGTTCAACAAATGCACCATAATCTGTGATGTTTGTAACAGCACCAGAGATTTTCTTGCCAAGTGGGAATTTCGCATCGATACCGTCCCAAGGATCAGTTTCAAGCTGCTTCATACCCAATGAGATGCGGTGTGTATCTTGGTTGATGCGAACGATCTGGACTTTAATTGTTTGACCAATTGTCAAGATTTCAGATGGGTGGTTCACACGACGCCAAGCCATGTCGGTCACGTGTAGTAGACCATCAATACCGCCAAGATCAACGAATGCACCGTAGTCAGTGATGTTTTTAACAACACCATCAACTGCCTGACCTTCTTCAAGATTTTGTACGATTTCTGAACGCTGCTCTGCACGGCTCTCTTCAAGAACTGTACGACGAGATACAACAATGTTGCCGCGACGCTTGTCCATTTTCAAGATTTCAAATGGCTGCGGGTTATGCATCAAAGGTGTCACGTCACGGATTGGACGGATATCCACTTGTGAGCGCGGCAAGAATGCAACAGCGCCATCAAGATCGACCGTAAAGCCACCTTTAACTTGGTTGAAGATTGTACCTTCAACGCGCTCGCTTGCTTCGAATTTCGCTTCAAGGCGGACCCAGCTTTCTTCACGACGCGCTTTTTCGCGTGAAAGAACAGCTTCGCCAAGTGCGTTTTCAATGCGCTCAACATAAACTTCAACTTCGGCACCCGGTGTGAGTGAACCGTCTTTACCTTGTGCACCAAATTCTTTTAAAGGAACGCGACCTTCAACTTTAAGACCAACGTCAACAATTGCGACGTCTTTCTCGATAGCTGTGATCATACCTTTAACAACTGTACCTTCTACACCATCTTGTGTTGCAAAAGATTCTTCGAGGAGAGACGCGAAGTCCTCCATCATAGGGGTATCTGACATAAATTTTCCTTAAGTGTCGCAACTTTTGGCAAAAGCGAAATTGTCTGCGAAAGCGCAAAATTGCGGACGGCGTCGTGGTTCGTGTTTCAAAATATCAGCTAAGGCTCAGATTGTATTAAACAAAGTCCGACGCGATTGAGCGAAAGCTGATCTGATTTAAGTCTGTTTATGCGTTCTTTGCAGCATCAACCATAGCTTTTGCCGCTTGGAACGCTGTCTCTATATCCATTTTACTCGTATCTAGCAAGAGGGCATCGTCCGCTTGACGCATTGGACTGTCTTTTCTTTCAGAATCTCGCGCGTCTCGCGCTTTGATATCTGCGAGTACGTGATCATAATTGAGATCTCTGCCCTTGCTGACCGCTTCATCATACCGGCGTTTTGCACGAACATCGGCGTCTGCTGTTACAAAAATTTTCACATCCGCATTTGGGCACACCACGGTGCCAATATCGCGTCCATCTAAAACTGCACCCGGTAATTTCAGCGAAAAATCCTGTTGCGCTTTAACTAAGATTTTGCGCACAGACGACATGACAGCAACTTTCGATGCCGCATTGCCAATTTCATGAACTGCTAGGACCTCAGGATCTAGATCGGATAAATCCAGCTCATACGCAGTTTTTTCTGCAATACTGACATCATCGAGCGGTAAGTTCTGATCGAGAAGTGCCTTTGCCACCGCGCGATAGGTGAGCCCAGTATCAAGGTGGTGAAATCCGTTTTCACGCGCTAAGCGACGTGAAATCGTTCCTTTCCCAGAAGCTGCAGGACCATCTATGGCGATGACAAATGACATGTTAAGCCTCTTCCAAGGAAATATTGGCGCCTAGCCCCGTCATCAGATCCATGAATTCAGGGAAGCTGGTGCGAATAACATTGGCATCATCAACATGAACTGCATGTTCGCTAGAGAGTCCAAGAACGAGGAAACTCATCGCAATTCTGTGGTCAAGATGGGTGACGACGCGCGCACCGCTTTCATTGCCATAGCCTTTTCCATTAGGACGGCCATAGACCTTAAGCGACATCTCACCTTCGTCGCATTTAACGCCATTTAGTTTAAGCCCTGTGGCAACAGCGCTTAAACGATCGCTTTCTTTGACACGTAATTCGTCAAGCCCGTCCATGAAGGTTTCACCTTCAGCATAGGCGGCCGCCATGGCAAGAATTGGGTATTCATCAATCATCGATGGCGCGCGTTCTGGCGGGACGACAATGCCCTTAAGTTCAGATGAACGGACGCGAAGATCGGCAACATCTTCACCACCGTTTTGGCGCGCGTTCATCACCTCAATATTGCCACCCATTTCAATCAGCGTGGTAATAAGGCCCGTCCGTGTTGGGTTCATCAGCACATTTTCGATGATAACGTCAGAATCTGGAGCGATGAGCGCAGCAACAAGTGGGAACGCAGTGGAGGAGGGGTCTCCTGGCACATTAATATTTTGTCCCTTAAGTTCACCCTGACCTTCAAGCGTAATCGTGCGAACGCCATCAGCATCTGTATGTACTTCAAGATTGGCACCAAAACCTTGCAGCATTTTTTCCGTGTGATCACGCGTCATAACCGTTTCGATCACAGTTGTCGTACCAGGTGTATTTAGACCAGCTAAGAGCACCGCCGATTTGACCTGAGCAGATGCCATGGGAACACGATAGGTGATGGGTGTTGCAATACGAGGACCTTTAAGTGTCGCCGGCAAACGGTCACCCGCTTCAGCTTCAACTTGAACACCCATTTCGCGTAACGGATTTAATACCCGACCCATTGGGCGCGAAGAAAGTGATGCATCGCCAATAAAAGTGGATGAAAAATCATAGGAGCCAACAAGACCCATGGTGAGACGGCAACCGGTACCGGCGTTTCCGAAATCAAGCGGGCTGTCTGGTGCAAGCAAACACCCATTTCCAGTGCCTTGGATAATCCATTCATCGCCAACTTTTTCGATTTTTGCGCCCATCTTTTGCATGGCTTTGCCTGTAGCGATGACATCTTCGCCTTCAAGCAGGCCTTTGACGCGCGTTTCACCTGATGCGAGACCGCCAAACATAAAAGAGCGATGGGAGATAGATTTATCTCCGGGAATTTGAATGGTACCTTTTAGAGAAATAGATTTTTGCGCATAAGCGGGACAAGCTTGCGCGGTCGGATGAGAATCCGGCGAATGTGACATGGGTCACTCCTGTAATTTTAAAAGTTGGATGGTAATTCGCTCTTTATCTATTCCTCTGTTGAGCGCGTCATCCGTCAGTTCGCCGGTGGCAGGTAGCACGCTTTGTGCAAAATGTCATCAATAGGGCGCATAAAAATGCTGCTTTTTTCTTGAAGCTGAAAAATTTGCACTTATTCTTTGACATTAGTGCCCTAAGATGTTTAAGGGTTCGCAATCTATCATTTATGTCCGGGCTGTTACGTTTGCGTATGAACAGCCATATCAAAAAAGAGGCTATAACCTTGGCTAAAGCTGAACTTGGAACAAAGCGTGTTTGCCCAGAAACAGAACGCAAATTCTACGATCTAAATCGCGACCCGATTGTTTCACCTTATACGGGTCAGTCATACCCACTCAGTTTCTTCGAAAAACCTGAAGATGAAGTGGTTGAAGACGAGAAAAAAGAAGAAGAAACAACAGAAGCAGCTGTTGAGCCAGCAACACCTGAGCTTGGTGAAGATGGTGATGTTGAAATCGTAAGCCTTGAAGATGCTGACGATGAAACCGCAGGTGTGAAAGATATTCCAGACTTGGATGACGACGACGATGATATCGGCGGTCCATCTGATGATGCATTCTTGGAAACAGATGATGATGAAAATGATGATCTATCAGACATCGTTGTTGTTTCCGACGAAGGTGATGACAGCTAATTTCTCTAAAAAGCTGAAGTTTTTTGCTTGATCTTCGCGTCAAGCAGCATTAGTAAAAAATCGCTATCGGGTTTGATCCGGTAGCCACCCGCCAGAAAACCAGCCAGAGTTACCAGACTGGCATGATGGGGCATTAGCTCAGCTGGGAGAGCGCTTCGCTGGCAGCGAAGAGGTCAGCGGTTCGATCCCGCTATGCTCCACCAATTTCTCTTATAAAGATTTGCTAAGCGATGAGACCTAATCGTCCCATTCAACGTCAAACCGTGTGACGAGGTCTTTCACTTGTGCTTCCGTTAGCATTTTGGGGTTATAGCCGCGCATCATAATAGCAAGACGCGCTGTGTCTTCTAACTCTTCAATCGCGTTACACGCAGCTTCAACATCTTTTCCAGCAACCACCGGGCCATGATTGGCGAGCATCACCGCCGAGCGCTTGCCAGCTAGTCCACGCACGGCTTCTCCCATCTGTGGATCACCAGGTCTAAAGAAAGGCAAAAGCTTCACTTTTCCAAGTTTCATAATCGCATAAGGCGTTAACGGTGGTAAAAAATTATCTTCATCCACATCCGGCATCAGCGATAATGCAACCGAGTGGCACGAATGCAAGTGAACAACGGCGCCGGCTTGGCTTCGTGTGTCATAAAATGCACTATGCAAAGGCATTTCCTTGGTGGGTTGATCGCCTGAGATTAATCGGCCCTTTGAATTAAAGCGGCTCAACCGTGCTGGATCCAACCTGCCAAAACTCGTACCAGTTGGTGAAACGAGTAAGCCGCCATCTTCAGTGCGTGCAGAGATATTTCCAGTACTGCCGCCCGTTAAACCTCGGTCAAACATTGACTTTGCCAATTCACACATCTGTTCGCGAAGTTTGTTTTCACGCATAAAGCTTCCCTCTTGCTATTCTTCTATCACTTGCATAAGTCGTTATTGATGTGCAATCAAGAATTAATGTATACATTAATGAATTATTCTTATATGGAACATTTATATAAATGTACTGACATAAAAAATATGGAGACGCGATATGCTGTTTGGCGCAATTGGAGATGATTTTACCGGTTCTTCCGATCTTGGTCTAATGCTGGCTGATGGTGGCATGCGCACAGTACAATATGTTGGCACGCCAAGTGAGCCTGCCGATGCTGATGTCGATGCAGGTATTGTGGCTCTGAAAACGCGTTCGGTTCCTGTGAAGGAAGCCATTGAGAAGTCGCTCGAAGCATATCAGTGGTTAAAAGCGCAAGGCTGTCAGCAGTTCATGTTCAAATATTGCTCAACATTTGACAGCACGGCCGATGGTAACATCGGTCAGGTGATTGATGCACTCGTCGACGAGATTGGAACAGACAAACCCATTGTCGTATGTCCGGTATTCCCTGGCGCTGGACGATCCATTTATCAAGGACACTTATTTGTAAATGATACATTACTGTCTGAATCAGGTATGCAAAACCACCCACTCACGCCGATGACGGATCCAGATATTCGCCGCGTATTGGCACCACAAACGGTCCGTAAAGTTGGGCATTTACCGCTTGGCGATATTTTAAAAGGCAATGCACACACAAAATTGCTAACCGAGGCAAATGAAGGCCGTCAGCTTGTTGTATGTGATGCCGTAAGCGAAGATAATTTATATGACATTGCAAAAGCTGCTGCGAACTTCCCATTAATTACGGGCGGGTCAGGCATTGCGCTTGGCATTCCAGCAAACTTCGGCAAAACAGCCGCTAACGCAGCAAACTGGGCAAAAAGCAACGCGCGTGTTCTTTGCCTTTCAGGATCATGCTCAATCGCCACACGTGGCCAGATAAAAGAACATGAAAATGTTGGCGGTTCACTTTTAAAGCTAGACGCTGATGAAGTTATTTCAGGTCACATGGATGCACAAAAGGCGTTGAGCTGGGCGAAAGAACAAACAACATTGCCACTTATTTATTCTTCAGACGATCCTGAGCAGGTGAAAGGTGTTCAAGATAAATATGGTTTGGAAGTTGCCGCATCTGCGTTTGAAAATCTTTTCAGCGAGATCGCGAATAAAGCATCCGCCTATGGATTTGGCGCAATCATCTCCGCCGGCGGTGAAACATCTGGCGCTGTCGTTGAAGCGTTAAATGCCGATGCGCTCGAAATTGGCCCGATGATTGATCCCGGTGTTCCGGCAATTAAAGTGTCCGGCCAAGATTTGGTTCTTGCTCTCAAATCAGGAAATTTTGGCGCACCTGACTTTTTCGAAAAAGCTGCTAGAGTTCTTTCAAACTAGTTTGTTTGAAAGAGAAAAAATTGCATACAACAACATCTGAACTTGAAGTGCTGATTAAGGCAATTCAAGACTTGCCGTCCGATGGTCGAAAGATCATCGCGGTGGCTGGCGCGCCTGCATCTGGTAAATCAACAATTTCCGATGCCATCTGTGATCATTTGAACGACATCGAACCCGACTGCGCTAAGATATTGCCGATGGATGGGTATCATTATGACGATACATTGCTTAAAGCGCGTGGTATTCATAGCTTAAAAGGCGCCCCGCACACCTTCGATGTTTTAGGGTTTTCTCACACACTTAAACGCCTTGCGGCAAGGGATGAGGACGAGGTAGTGACACCCGTTTTTGATCGGTCAATTGAGATCGCGCGCGCCGGCGCTAATCCGATTTCTAAAGATGTCGAATATATCATTGTGGAAGGCAATTATGTTCTGGTCGATCAAAAACCTTGGTCGGAGCTAAAACCCTATTTTGATCTATCCGTTTTTGTAAGTGTGCCAGTCCCTGTATTAGAACAAAGACTGCGCCAGCGATGGGTCGACCATGGTTTGGATGAAGTGGGGATCGCTCGCAAATTAAAAGAGGTCGATTTGCCCAATGGTGAATTTATTCGCGCCAATTCATCTTTGCCTGACATCACATTTGAAATGAAAAATTAGAACAAGATAAGGCGCAAATTATTGCCGTTTGGTTCTTGTTCTAAAGAATTAGTAGTGATAATTCTGTGGCAAAAATTTTCTAGGGAGCATTCATGTCGAGTTTTATTCTATCCATTGACCAGGGAACAACATCCACTAGGTCATTAATCTTTGATGAGAACTATAATGTAGTTTCGTCAGATCAAATGGAATTTACTCAGCATTTCCCTTCATCTGGGCTTGTTGAGCATGCGCCAGAAGAAATCTGGCAAACCGTTTTGACAACGTCTAAAAACGCCATTGCCAAAGCAGGTATCGAGCCAAGTTCCATCGCCGGGATTGGCATTACCAACCAACGCGAAACTGTTGTTGTTTGGGACAAGCAAACAGGCGAACCCGTCCACAAGGCGATTGTTTGGCAAGATCGTCGAACATCTGAATTTTGTGCAGGCTTGAAAGCCGATGGTTTAGAAGAGAAGGTGACCGCAAAAACCGGTCTCCTGCTGGATCCTTATTTCTCTGGCTCAAAGATCCGATGGATCTTGGATAATGTTGAAGGTACCCGCGCCCGCGCTGAAAAAGGCGAGCTGATCTTTGGAACGATCGACACCTATTTGCTGTGGCATTTAACGGGTGGCGCGTCACATAAAACCGATGCAACAAACGCCTGTCGCACATTGCTTTATAACATTCATGATGGTGCGTGGGATGATGAACTCTTGCGAATCTTTGGCGTTCCAAAAGCTATGTTGCCGGAAGTTGAAGATACCGCTGCAGATTTTGGCATGGCAGATCCGTCACTGCTTGGCGCGAGCATTCCGGTGCTTGGCATTGCTGGTGACCAGCATGCCGCTACGCTCGGTCAGGCCTGCTTTAAGCCTGGCATGGTCAAATCCACTTATGGAACGGGCTGCTTTATGATGCTCAATACGGGCGAGGTTGCCGTGCCATCTAAAAACCGCATGCTGACAACGGTCGCCTATCAGCTCAATGGCAAAACAACCTATGCGCTTGAGGGCTCGATCTTTATCGCGGGTGCGGCGGTTCAATGGTTGCGCGATGGCATTAAGATCATTGACAATGCCGCACAAACTGGCGCTTTTGCAGCTCAAGCTGATGACGGTCAAGATGTCATATTAGTGCCAGCATTTGCCGGACTTGGTGCACCTTATTGGCAGGCGGATGTCCGCGGTGCCATGTTTGGGTTAACTCGAAATACAGGTCCAAATGAAATCGCTAAAGCCGCGCTTGAAGCCGCATGTTACCAGACGCGCGATTTGATTGAAGCGATGCAAGATGATTGGGGTAAAGCGCTTGATGATGTCACGCTGCGCGTTGATGGCGGCATGGTCGCAAGTGATTGGACTATGCAATTCTTGTCAGACATTTTAAATGCCCCAATTGACCGTCCAACCGTGCTGGAAACAACAGCCTTGGGGGCTGCATGGCTCGCGGGCATGCGCAGTGGCACTTGGCCTGATATGGATGAGTTTGCAAATTCGTGGAAATTGCAGCAGCGTTTTGAAACCAAAATGCCAAGCGATCTGCGCGAACAAAAATACAGCAGCTGGAAATCAGCCGTCTCGTGTTTGATCGCACGTGAAGGCAGCTAACTGCCTTCATATGATTTTATCTGTGGTGCTATAAACTAAGCCATTAAATGTATCGTGCTTTGCCCTGAATTGCGGCGAAGCGCGTGCACGTCTTGCAAGTCATCATCATTGATCCAGGCGAGCGCTTTTTCTTTATCAGGAAAGCTTAAGATCGCCGCCATATTGGGTGTTTCAATCGAGCCTTCCAGCAATGCTACATCTTTGCTGGCAGACACAAGTGTGCCCTCGTGTTTGGCAAGCGCCTGCCCTGCGACATCGCGATATTTCGCAAGGCTATCAGGGTTAGTGATGTTGAGATGAACATAGGCGTAAATCATTTTGGTCTCCTTATAGATTTACGCAATTCATTAGCATTCAAATCTATATGCAAAAACACGTGATATTGCGGATATTATATGCAATAATGCATGTCATGGATTTAAACTGGGAAGACTATCGCGCAATACTTCATCTCGTCAGAGAAAAATCACTCGGCGGTGCTGCGCAGAGATTGGGGTGTAATTACACCACCATCGCTCGACGTATTGCGCGTGCTGAAAATGCGCTGAACCAAGAGTTGTTTGAAAAATTGCCGAGCGGTTACACCGCCACAGAACTTGCCTATAAAATTGCTGAACAAGCGGAGAAAATGGAGGAAGCTTCCAATCAGTTCCTGCGCTATGCGTCTTCGCTGGAAGGTGAATTATCAGGATCGCTTACGATCACCTCTCCGCAGCTGCTTGTAGCATATTACTTGTCTCCAGTTCTCAAAGAATTCAGCCACAAGCACCCCAATATTGAGATCAAAATCAAAGCCACCAACGAGCTGCTTAATCTTAATCAGCGCGAGGCTGATTTGGCGATCCGAATTACCAATAAACCGGATGAGAACCTTGTGGGGCAAAGATTAACCGAGCAACGCACATCAATTTTTGCGACCGATGAAATTGCGACCAATATCGAGAATGATCCTGACATGCCGCTCAATTGGATTTGGTTTGAACATTGGGACAATGTGCCAGAAAAGGTACTGCAATCGCGATCTGTACCCAATCCCAAATATATATTTGACGATATGTCAGCGGTGATCGGCGCGGCACAAGCCGGGCTTGGAATTGTGAGACTACCTTTGTTTTTAGGTCGACACACACAAGGCTTGCGCCAAGTGAACTTAATCGAGCCACAGCCCTATGTGGATATCTGGAGTTTGAGCCACGCGGATATGAAGGACGCGCCCAAAGTGCGGGCCTTTAAAGACATCCTCATTCCATTCTTTAAATCCAAACGATTAGAATTCACCGCCTAGCGCAATCTAAGTTTGTTTTTCCGCAAGTGGAAATTTCTTGGCGGAAATTTCTTGATTGCAATTTGCGCATTGGATGACATAGTGCAGTGCAAGAAAATATTTGGGAGTGAGATATGAGCTTTAATGCGGTCATCGTTGAAAAAGACGAAGAGGGAAAAACATCGGCGTCGGTAAAATCGATCAATGAGAGCGATCTGCCAGAAGGCAATGTGACAATTGCCGTTGAATATTCAACGGTCAATTATAAAGATGGATTGTGCATCGGCCCTGGCGGCGGACTAGTGCGCAATTATCCGCATGTGCCCGGCATTGATTTTGCAGGAACTGTCGAAGCTTCAGATGATGATCGTTATAAGCCAGGTGACAAAGTCGTCCTGACAGGTTGGCGCGTTGGCGAAGCCCATTGGGGTGGCTATGCGCAAAAAGCGCGTGTGAACGCGGATTGGCTTGTGCCGCTGCCAGAAGGTCTCACAACCCGTCAGGCGATGGCTGTGGGTACCGCAGGATTTACAGCAATGTTGGCTGTCATGGCGCTTGAAAAACAAGGCATGAAAAAGGGTGCCGGTCCTGTTTTGGTAACTGGTGCTGCCGGCGGTGTGGGGTCTGTTGCAACAGCAATCTTATCCAATCTTGGTTATGAGGTGGCTGGTGTTACGGGACGCCCAGAAACGTCTGACTACTTAAAATCTTTGGGCGCCACCCAAATTGTGCCGCGTGAAGAAATCAACGAAACTACCAAACGACCTTTGGAAAAAGAAACTTGGGCTGGATGCATCGATGCTGTGGGCGGCGATATGATGGCGCGCGTTTTGGGCCAGATGCAATATGGTGCTTCTGTTGCAGCAGTTGGACTTGCTGGCGGTGCGGCTTTGCCTGCCACAGTGATCCCATTCTTGCTGCGTGGTGTGAATATCTTAGGTATTGATAGTGTCATGCAGCCTTATGAAAACCGCGTGGAAGCGTGGAAACGCGTGGCCACTGATCTGCCACTCGATAAGCTGGAAGATATGGTCGTACCCGCAACGCTTGAAGATCTTCCCAAGCTCGGAAAAGATATCCTTAAAGGACAAGTCAAAGGCCGCGTCGTCGTCGACGTCAATGCATAATAAAATAAAAGCCCGGTCATATGATCGGGCTTTTTAATTTGGCTTAAAGTATCAGCTACTTGGTCTCTTACGGCCTTCCATGCCACCAGATTTCTTTTTCAAACCGGTAAATTTCACCGTCCGGTTTTTCTTGGCTTTCTTTGGCTTTTTCTCAGATGCTTTCTCATCACGACGCTTTGCGCGTTTCGGTTCTTGCTCATTTTTACCGTCAGTTACAAAGTGGCTGTCATTCGCAAATTGCGCCTCGGGACGTCGATCGCGATTAGGTTTGCGATTGCGTGTGCCCTTACTATCTTTTGATGCTTTTGAACCGCGCTCGAGCTCCTCCAAAGCCATGTCGCGATTTCGGCGATTCTCATCTTTACGCTTTTGAGGTGGAACATCTCGGCCGGTTTCTTTGCGAGATCGGCGTTCGCGACGTTCTTCGCTAGAAAATTTTGGCTTATCCCATTTCTTCTCGCCGCCGCGCGGTTCGCGGTCCTTATCGCGTTTGCCTCTGCCGCGATCACGCGGTGGTTGCTCATGATCAAAATCTGGCATGCCGTCAATTTGCTTAACGCGAATGCTTTTTTCCAAAGTCTGGTTCGGACCGATCGCAGTGACAAATGCATCGAAACTATGGTCGGCAATCTCGACGAAGGTTTCCTCATTGCGAATTTTGATCGAACCAATATTGCGTTTCGTCAAACCGCTTGATTTGCAAAGCATGGGTAATAACCAACGCGGTTCGGCTTTTTGATTGCGACCAATGGAAAGTGAAATCCATTTGCCATTTTCAAATTCAGCCACTTTCTTCGGCCCACGCGGTGGTGCATCAAAATCACGGTCAGCACCGCGCCCTTGACCTTTTTGATTGCGCGCTGGTTTGACAGTTACATCCATTAATTCTTCAGGTGCTGATTTCGCATTACGATGTCCGCGCACATAGGCAGCTGCAATTTGCTCAGCTGAATGCGACGCGAGTAGCTGTTCAATAAAGTCCTTCTCAGTATCATCAACCGGATCGTTTAATAGAGGGTCAGCCAAAATGCGTTCATCATCGCGCGCTAAAATATCATCCGCTGATGGTGGATTGGCCCATGTTGCTTCCACATTGGCCCAGCGCAGCAAACGCTCAGCGCGACCACGAAGATTAACCGGCACAATCAACGCACTCACGCCTTTGCGGCCTGCGCGACCTGTTCGGCCAGAACGATGTAGCAAAGTTTCTTTATTGGTTGGCAAATCTGCATGAATAACAAGTTCAAGCTCTGGTAGATCAATCCCGCGTGCAGCAACATCGGTCGCGATACAAATTTTTGCGCGCCCATCTCGCATCGCCTGCAGGGCATGACTGCGTTGTTCTTGGCTTAGCTCACCCGACAGCGCGACAACAGAAAACCCACGATTTGAGAACCGCGATGTCATGCGCGCAACGGCGGCACGGGTTGCACAAAAGACGATTGTGTTTTTCGCGTCATAATAACGAAGCACATTGATGATGCCGTTCTCGACATCACGGTGATTGACCATCAAAGCACGATATTCGATATCAACATGTTGTTTTTCTTCAGAGGCTGTAGAAATACGCAACGCATCATTCTGGTAGCGCTTGGCAAGATTGGTAATCGTGCGCGGAACCGTTGCCGAGAACATCAAAGTGCGGCGATCTTCCGGCGTTGTTTCCAAGATATATTCAAGATCATCTCGGAACCCTAGATCTAACATTTCGTCGGCTTCATCCAAGACAACAGTTTTAATGTCATGTAGTTCGAGTGAACCGCGATCAATATGGTCGCGCAATCGCCCGGGCGTGCCGACAACAATATGCGCGCCATGTGCTAAGGCACGGCGTTCTTTGCGCATATCCATACCGCCGACGCAAGAGGTGATCACAGCTTTGGTTGGGCCATAAAGCCATTGCAATTCGCGTTGCACCTGAAGTGCCAACTCACGTGTTGGGGCTACAATAAGTGCAAGAGGGGCGCCAGAATGATCAAACCGTTCAGCTTCACCCAATAGGTCGGATGCAAAAGCCAACCCGAAAGCAACAGTTTTACCTGAACCGGTTTGCGCGGAGACCAGAAGGTCGCGACCTACGAGTTCAGGGTTTAAAACCTCTTCTTGAACGGGTGTGAGAGTTTCATAGCCACGTTTTTCTAATGCATGGCTGAGCGCCGGATGGGCGCCATTAAATTTCAACATAAAATGCCTTTTTGGAGTAAGACCGCTTCTGCATGGATTTAACTTGCAACAAACCGGCCATCGCGACACGCGCGATTTTCATAATCTTTGCCCAGCTAGTACAGCGCAATTGCACAAATGTATAGCCTTAAAGCTCCAAATGATTGCGTTTTGGGTTAATCCGCCGGTTCAATTGTTTCAGCAGGATCTAAAAGCGGTGAAATGCTGTGTGGTAAAATGATGTTGAACACAGCGCCCGGATTGTTGCCGACATATAAGAGTTTACCACCAAGGTTACGGATAATTTCACGACTGATCGGCAGGCCAAGCCCCGCGCTCCCAGCACCCTGTTCGGATGAGAGTTTGGCAAATTTTTGGAAGATGATCTCTGCATTTTCAGCGGAAATACCTTTGCCATTATCCATCATTTCAATCTGTACGGTATGTTCAAAGTGCTCCAGGCTGAATCGTATGATTGGTTTATCAGCATCACTATGTTTGATTGCGTTCGAAATGAGATTGATGAGGACTTGCGATAGTCGGTCGGCATCGGTTTCAATGACAAGGTTTTTCAGATTATATGGGATCTCAATTTCAGCACCTGATTGCTCGCGCAAAGTCTGCGTTGCGTTCATGGCGCGTTTCAAGATCTTATCGAACTTCGTGAATGATAATTTCAGCTGAACTTTACCGTGCTCCAAGAAGCTCAGATCGAGAATTTCATCAAGAAGATAAGTGAGACGAATACTCTCATCATGAATGATGGATGAAAAATGCGAAATCTGATCTTTGCCCATATGATCTTCATCACGCAGGATTTCGGCAAATGCACGAATGGATGTCATCGGCGTGCGCAGCTCATGACTTACCTGACTAAGGAACGCATCTTTCTGCTCACTCAATTCACGCAGTTTCGCATTGGCTTGACGCAGCTGTTCTGCGGTTTGTTCGATCTCTTTAGACTGCGTTTCAAGCCGCGCGGAATATTCCATAATTTGTGCGGTCTCATCCGCCACCTTGATTAGATCTTCCACAGAAATGGCTTCGCCACTAGCTATCTGACCAATCATCGCATGTGCGGTTGCTGCACCTACAGAACCTGCAAATTCACGCTCTAAGTCAGTGACAAAATCATTGGTCGGATCCGGCAACTGACCGGATAGTTTACCTTGCGTTCGGGCGGCTTTATTAAACAGCTTTTGCGTTATCTCATGTCCAAGAATACGCTGGGATAGAATGTGTAATTCTTCTGACGTGGTTTGACGAGACAAGGTGGTGCTGGTCGACGGTTGGTCAAAAATATGAATGAACTGGCTGGCCTGAACTTTCTCAATTGGTCTCGGCAAGCTGATCATCGACATCACAATAAATGTGATGGTGTTGATACCCAGCGACCAAACGGTAGCATGGACCAGTGGGTCGTCAATCGTGACACCAAACAAGGCGTTTGGAATAAGGAATTCAAGCCCAAAAATTCCGTTCGAAATTGCAGATTGGCTAAGGATAAAGTTGCCTTCAAAGCTCGGTAAGAACGATGTATAGGCCCAAAGAATAAAGCCTGCGGTGATCCCCCAGATTGCGCCTTTTCGCGTTGAACTTTGCCAGAAAAGACCGCCAATGAGGGCAGGAAGAACTTGCGCAACACCCAGGAACGCTATGAGACCGATTGATGCAAGTCCACCTGTGCCGGAGGTAAATTGATAATATAAAAATCCGAGCCCTAAAATAACAGCGATTGAGATACGTCTGCTTCTTAAGAGCAATGTCCGAACGTCTTCACTTGTGGGGCTACGGCTTAAGGTCAGCCAGAGCCACAACGGCAATACGATATGGTTGGACACCATGGTCGACAGCGCAATGGCCGCAACAATCACCATTGATGTTGCCGATGAAAAACCGCCTAAAAAGGCAAGCATGGCAAGTGCATCCTGGTTTTGCGTCAACGGGATGGTCAACACAAACAGATCCGGATTGGCGCCGGCGGGTAGGATGTCAAGGCCAGCGATCGCAATCGGCAGGACGAACAAGCTCATTAAAAACAGATAAAGCGGGAATGCCCATGAGGCCATGCTGAGATGCTTTTCATCGGAATTCTCAACCACAATCACTTGGAACATGCGCGGCAAACAGATCACTGCTGTTGCGGATAGGAAGATGAGCGTCACCCAACGCGGCGTGAAAATATCTTGAGATTGCATGATCTCTGGCTGGATCCTCGACATGATGTCACTTGGTCCGTCAGCCACGCCCCATACAACGAAGATACCGACAGCGATGAGCGCTAGAATTTTCACAATCGCTTCCACTGCAATCGCGGAGACCACGCCGTGATGACGTTCATTGGAATCAAGATTTCTCGTGCCAAAGATAATGGTAAAAGCTGCCAATCCAACTGCCGCCCATAAAGCTGTAAGCGAGGATGCTGTTGCGGGATCTTGCCCGCCGAAACCATCAGAAAACACTGAAAAGCTCAGGGTGAGCGACTGCAGCTGGAGCGCAATATAAGGTGTGGAACCAATGACGGATAAAATTGTAATGATCACCGCGAGCGTGGTGCTTTTCCCATAACGCGCAGAGATCAAGTCAGCAATGGACGTGATGCGCTGTGTGTTCCCAATGCGCACCAATTTGCGCAACAGCCACCACCAACCGATAAAGACAAGTGTGGGCCCCAGATAAATGGTAATGAATTCAAGACCATTTCGTGCTGCCGAACCCACAGCACCGTAATAAGTCCATGCTGTGCAATAAACCGAGATAGATAAAGTGTAGGTTACCGGAGAAGAGAAGAAGCCAAGTTTCTTTCGTTTTGCGTTCTTCTCAGCCAAAAAGGCAACGCCGAACAAACCGGCGACATATATTAAACAAACAGTGAGGAGAAGATTAAACGAGAGCATCAGTCTGCCTCATTTGGGCTTTTATCATCCTCGCGCAAAAAACGCGCCAAGGCATAGGCGGCTAAAATGAGTGCAGCCCAGATGCTGAAAATGTAAAAAGTAGTCCCGCCAATCCCAGACGGGCTGTCACTAGTGATGGTTGAAATAAGGGGCGTGGCAAAAAACAAAACACCGCAGATTGGTAAAAGTGCGGCTAAATCATTGCGTTTTTGCGCAAGCAGTGGCTTGTCTTCGCTTCGATTGGAAGAGGTCAAATTTATTTCTGAAGGATCTTCCAATTCAGACATTAGCTCACCAATTCTCGAATGTTGGCGACAATCTCTTGGTTAGAGAAAGGCTTCGTCATAAACAGACTTGCGCCCGCATCTTCAGCTGCTTTTCGATCTTTTTGCTGCCCCTTAGCCGTCAGCATAAGGACAGGTGTTTGTGCTGTTTGCCGGTTCTGCCGGATGTCGTGCAAAATTTCCATGCCGCCAATATTGGGTAACATGACATCTAAAATGACAAGGTCAGGTGTTAATTCTGACACTTTATTAACGGCGCCGATCCCATCATTGTGGATCTCTACCTGCCAACTTTCCCGCCTAAGCAAAAATGATAGAGCTTCAACAATGTGAGGCTCGTCCTCAATCAAGAGAACTTTTTTTGTCATCTTTCCCTCCCAGAAATGATGCCGCCATACTAACTCTATTTTATAACCACGCAAGTCTCGATAATACCGCACGGTTACAGCAGGCCAAGGTCAAAACATATTTAGCTGTCCAGAATTGAGTCTGATCGTCGTGCAGAACAATTGTTCCGCGGACAAATTTCGCAACTCATGCCTACCTTAATTGTCGGTAGCGCTCGTCGTTCATGGGTGGGCAAAAATCTTTGATAATCGGATGTGAAAACCATCGCGCTCTTCACGGTCGGCGGCACTGTATAATTGTTTAACCCAGACCAAACGGCCTGTGATACGGTCAGGAAGCTCTCCCCTGTTGGTGTTTCCATAATGGCACGAACTGGCTGCATGGGCTGGCTGATTGCCCGATAGAGCGGCCAGAGCGGGCAGGCGCTACTTTTATGCGGCAGCGAAAGTGTTTTAAGCGGCTTTCGGAAAAGCACGCCTCCTGATCCATCACATTCAATCAAACCAAATTGCGGAAGGGTCTGCCCATCATATTCAGAAGGCAGATGCGCAAACCGAAAAAATACATCGTGAAGTTCGCAGTTAAATTTCTGCGCCAGAAAAATGGGATTGTAAAGATAATCTACCGCAGCATTCACAAAATCATCCAGAGGCAATTGGTCTGCCACCTTGGCATATCGCTCAACCAGTGCTTCGGCTAACCTTTGCTCTCCGGATTCCTGAAAATTCCACGCCGCCATCATTTTCTTAATTTGCGCTTTCGGATTGAGCTCGGGCTTTTCCAACTCAAAAAGGTGATAGTCATGCATCTCCCAAAACTGATCGAGCTTGGACGGGGCTAGCATGGGCGATTGCGTTTCAGTGCTGGTTGTTTCATCAAAGTAACTCAGCAATTTGGTAATTGTATCAGAAAGCCGCTCGCTTTCTGTTTTCATGTTTTGAATAAACTTTTGAAACTGCGCCTCTGGAATCTCGTCAGTCGTTGCCAAAATGTCTGACGTAGAATGCAGCACGGTTACGTTCGACAGCATAAGGTGCATGGCCTCGGAGAAAAAAGGATCGTGACCTAAACGATCTGACAATGCTTGTAGGCGTTGTTCCTGTTGCTGGATATTTTCATAAAGTTTTGCACAAAGGTTTGACCAACCTGGATAACGCCCGACAAATTCTTCCAAACGATTTAGCTCAACATTCTTTTCGCTGATTAGATTTGCAGCTTCTTGCAATTGCGTAAGAACCAAATGATCAGCACCTTCAGTAAGCTCCTTGGGATCGACTTCGAGGCTTTCTGCAATTGACAGCAAAGTGCGCCCAGCAATAGATCTGTGATTGTGTTCGATGAGGTTCATATAGGATGTCGAAATACCCGCTTTTTCTGCCAGCATGGTTTGACTAAGCTTTTTGGCACGCCGTCTTTCGCGGATACGAGTCCCAATTAATGATCGAGCCATCCCATTTTTCCTAACGTTTTTCGTAACATATCAAAGTTTAGTAAAAAAATTTACACATTTATTTTATGCATATTGCTATTTTACACAAAAAAATCCTTTAAAGACAATAGTTTATTGATCTTTTCACAAAAATGACGCATTCTTGGATGTGCGAAAATCATCGCATGACATGCCAATGCCTTTGGAGGAAGGACTTGGCTTTAGTCTTTTTAGGAGGAATTTAATGTCAATTATTAAACCAACACGACGTGGTCTATTAAGAACAAGTGCCGTTGCTGGCGCTGGTCTTGCTATGCCAACAATTTTTACAGGTTCAGCCAGTGCTTATATGAATGAGCCAACTGGTTCATCTGTAACTTTGGGCTTCAACGTGCCTCAATCAGGTCCTTATGCTGATGAAGGTGCGGATGAGCTACGTGCTTACGAACTTGCTGTTGAACACCTAAATGGTGGCGGCGACGGCGGCATGATGAACACATTCTCATCAAAAGAGCTTAAAGGTAATGGTATCCTTGGCAAAAAAGTTGAGTATGTAACAGGTGATACTCAAACAAAAGCTGATGCGGCTCGTGCGTCTGCGAAATCAATGATCGAAAAAGATGGTGCGATCATGATTACGGGTGGTTCATCATCAGGTGTGGCTGTGGCTGTGCAGGCTCTATGTCAAGAAGCTGGCATCATCTTTATGGCTGGTTTGACACACTCAAACGATACAACTGGTAAAGATAAGAAGGCGAACGGTTTCCGTCACTTCTTTAACTCATACATGTCCGGTGCTGCTTTGGCGCCTGTGCTTGCAAATGCGTATGGTAAAGATCGTAAAGCTTATCACCTAACAGCTGACTATAACTGGGGTTACACAACAGAAGAAGCTGTTCGTGAATCTACAGAAGCTATGGGTTGGGAAACTGTGAATGCGGTGAAAACACCACTTACACAGACTGACTTCTCATCTTACATCGCACCGGTTCTTCAGTCAGATGCTGACGTTCTTGTTCTTAACCACTACGGTGGTAACATGATCAACTCACTAACCAACGCTGTTCAGTTCGGTCTTCGTGATAAGCTTGTTAACGGTAAGAACTTCGAAATCATCGTTCCGCTTTATTCTCGCCTTATGGCTCGCGGTGCTGGTGAAAACGTTAAAGGCATCTTCGGTTCAACAAACTGGCACTGGTCACTGCAGGATGAAGGTTCAAAAGCCTTCGTTAAGTCCTTCGGTGAGAAATATGGCTTCCCGCCATCACAGGCTGCGCATACAACATACTGTCAGACATTGCTTTATGCAGATGCTGCGGAGCGTGCTGGTACATTTAACCCATGCGGTATCGCCGAAGCTCTTGAAGGCTTCGAGTTCGACGGTCTAGGTAATGGTAAAACACTTTACCGTGCTGAAGACCACCAGTGCTTCAAAGACGTTCTTGTTGTGAAGGGTAAAGAAAACCCAACATCAGAGTTCGATATTCTTGAAGTTGTGGAAGTTACACCAGTGTCACAAGTTACTTATGACGCTAACATTCCACAAATGGGCGGACCAGAAGCAACATTGGGTGATTGTAACCCTGGCGCATAATTTTGCACCATTTGAAAAGGGGCAATTTGTGCCCCTTTTCTTTTACCTATAATATACATAAATCGATAATTACTTTTAAGGTGATGCAATGGAAGCTATAGTCCTGCAGATACTTAATGGCTTGGATAAAGGATCCGCTTATGCGTTGATCGCTCTGGGCCTGACATTGATCTTTGGTACACTCGGTGTCGTGAATTTTGCCCATGGTGCTCTCTTCATGATTGGCGCGTTTTGTGCCGTCACACTCAGCAAAATTTTAACCCTTAGCCACGTTGTTATCGATGCGACTAAGAAAGATTTCTTGGGGAATCCGCTTAAAGTTGAGGTTCCTTATATCTATGATTTCGTCGGCGAAAATGCGGGTAACGTGATCATAGACTGGGCCGTTCCCTTATCCATATTATTTGCGATCCCGATCATGGTTTTGATCGGCTTCATTATGGAGCGCGGTCTTATTAAACACTTCTATAAGCGTCCGCATGCTGACCAAATTCTTGTGACCTTTGGTTTGGCGATTGTGATGCAGGAAGTGATTAAATATTTCTACGGTGCTAACCCAATTCCAACACCGGCGCCTGAAGCGTTTAAAGGTTCTCTTGATTTTGGGGCAATGCTCGGATTTGAAGCCAACTCCATCATCTATCCTTACTGGCGTCTCGTCTACTTCTCCTTCGCCGCGGTGATCATCGGCGGTGTGTTTGCCTTCTTGCAATTCACGACCTTCGGGATGGTCGTACGCGCTGGTATGGCGGACCGTGAGACCGTTGGTCTATTAGGGATCAATATCGACAAGCGCTTTACAATCATGTTTGGCCTGGCGGCAGCCGTCGCGGGTCTCGCCGGTGTGATGTACACACCCATTAACTCGCCCAACTATCATATGGGTATGGACTTTTTGGTCCTAAGCTTCGTTGTTGTTGTGGTCGGTGGCATGGGCTCACTTTCCGGCGCGGTGCTTGCTGGGTTCCTGCTCGGTATTTTGGAAAGTTTTGCATCCATGACCGCCGTTTTGGAAACGCTTCCGGGCATCAACCAAATTATCATTTACTTAGTTGCTATCATTGTGCTTCTCACACGGCCACGCGGTCTTATGGGTAAAGCTGGCGTGATGGAGGAATAATCATGTTTGGACTTAGAAAATCAGATTCAGCTCTGCTTCTTATTGTAATCGCGCTGACGGTTTTAGCGCCATTTATTCTCAATCCATTTCCGGAAAATTCGGTTATGGCTCAGTTCAATGCGGGTTATCCGGATTTGATGCAACGCCTAGTGATCTTTGGCATCTTTGCGATTGGATTTAACATCTTGTTTGGTTTGACAGGCTATCTCAGTTTTGGTCACGCAGCCTTTTTGGGTGTCGGTTCTTATGCGGGCGTCTGGATGATTAAGTTGCTCACGCTAAATGTTATTCCTGCAATCGTCGTCTCTGTGATTGTCGCGGGTGCATTCTCGCTGCTTGTGGGCTGGATTTCGCTCAGACGTTCTGGGATTTACTTTTCCATTCTAACGCTTGCATTTGCGCAAATGTCTTATGCTTTGGCCTATTCAGTGCTGACACCGATAACAGGTGGTGAAACTGGTCTCCAGCCAAAAGTTGGCGATCCGCGCATCCTAGATGCAGCTTTAGAAGAAGGTGTGACACCTCGTGCGAACCTCTTTGGTATGTTTATGAATGATAGTTATGATATGGTCGTCGGTGGGTGGATATTCACCTTCAATGTTGGCTATTACATTGCCGCGATCTGCATGGTGTTGGCGTTCTATCTTTCAATCCGCATTTTCAGATCTCCTTTTGGTCTGATGTTGCGTGCGGTTAAATCAAACCAACAGCGTTTGAACTATACAGGCATTGAATCAAAACCTTACACATTGGCTGCCTTTGTCATCTCAGGCATGTATGCCGGTCTTGCTGGTGGTTTGCTGGTTGCCATGGATACACAAGCAGGTGCTGAACGCATGTTCTGGACAGCCTCAGGTGAGGTGGTTTTGATGACCATTCTTGGTGGTGCTGGCACATTGATCGGACCGGTTTTGGGTGCAGGTTTCATCAAATATTTTGAGAATATTGTCTCCAAGATCAATGCTAACATTCTTGAGACCTGGTTCTCATTTATGCCAGATGGCTTAAGCGATGTATTTGTCGGCATTATCTATCCGTTCATCGGTAAAGGCTGGCACTTAACGCTGGGTATCTTATTCATGCTTGTTGTGATCTTCCTGCCAGGTGGTCTGGTTCAGGGTGGGCAAAAAATTGCTGGCATGTTCAAAAACAAAAAAGACGGTTCAGATTCAGCAACAAGCAGCGCATCAGCTGCGCCAGCTGAATAACATTTAGGAGTTCATTATGGGTATTTTAGAAGTCCAAAATGTGAATAAGAGCTTTGGTGGGTTGAAGGCTCTGACCAATGTAAACCTCAATGTCGAAGAGGGAATGATCCACGCGATTATCGGGCCAAATGGTGCGGGTAAATCAACATTGCTCAACTGTTTTGTTGGCCGGTTGATCCCTGACACAGGCGCAGTGACCTTTGATGGCCAATCGCTTTTGGGTAAAAAGCCACACGAGATCAACCAAACAGGCGTATCTCGTGTGTTCCAAACACCTGAAATTTTCTCAGACCTTACGGTTTTAGAAAATGTGATGATCCCGTGTTTTGCCAAGCGGGATGGGGCTTATTCTTTGAACGCCATTAATTCTGTTCGCAATGAAAAAGACATCCTCGAAAAAGCCGAACAGATGTTGGTTGATGTGAACATGGCGGATAAACGCGATATGGTCGCGTCCTCTATGTCACGTGGTGATAAACGTCGTTTGGAAATGGCCATGTGTTTATCGCAAGATCCGAAGCTGTTGCTCTTGGACGAACCAACAGCGGGTATGGCGCGTGCTGACACCAACAACACAATTGAACTACTCGCCGAAATTCAGGAAAAACGACATATCACAATGGTCGTTATTGAGCATGATATGCATGTTGTGTTCTCACTTGCGCAAAAGATTTCGGTGCTCGCGCAAGGTACGGTGATTGTGGAAGATTTACCTGATAAAATTAAAGGTCACCCAAAGGTTCAAGAAGCCTATTTGGGTGGTGCACATTAATTGAGAATAAGCTGAGTAGATATTATGTCAGAAAATATGAATGCTAATCATGCAAAAAATGCCCCAGCTTATTTTTCAGCTTGGGATATCAAAGCCTATTATGGTGAGAGTTACATCGTACAAGGGGTGAGCCTTAATATTCATGAAGGCGAAATCCTCGCGCTCTTGGGTCGAAATGGTGCGGGTAAAACATCAACCCTCCGAGCGCTCGCGCGGCTTGCTGAGCCAATGGTCACCCATGGTGAAATCTGGCTCGATCACCAGCCGCTTCATATGATGAAAGCTCATGAAGCATCACAAGCTGGTATTGGTCTGGTGCCAGAAGATCGCAGAATTATTCAAGGTCTCACGGTGGAAGAAAATCTGCAGCTTGCGCAAATTGAAAAGCCTATTGGTTGGTCAATCGAGCGCATTTATGAGCTCTTCCCACGTCTCGGTGAACGCGCGAAACAGGAAGGTACGACGCTATCAGGTGGTGAGCAGCAAATGTTGGCCATTGGTCGTGCATTGGCCCGTGACATTAAATTGTTGTTGCTGGATGAGCCATATGAGGGATTGGCGCCGGTGATTGTTCAGGAGATTGAAAAAACACTTCATCTCATTCGCGAGCAAGGCATTACAACGGTGATTGTGGAACAAAACGCGGTTGCTGCGCTAAACCTTGCGGATCGCGCTGTGATCCTTGATACCGGCAAGGTGGTGTTTGACGGCACCGCTAAAGAAGTGCTCGATAACGAAGAACTTCGCCACGAATATCTGGCCATTTAGGGGCTATTCAAAGCCCCATCCTCAGCTGGTGGGGCTTTTACAAATATATACATTTGACTAATAGTGCAGGGAGAACGCTATGAGCGATCCAATTTTTCCACCCGCTGATGAATTTGCAAATTCGGCACATATTTCCAAAGCCAAATATGATGAAATGTATGCGTCATCCGTCGCTGATCCTGATAAATTCTGGGGTGAAGTCGGCAAACGTCTGGATTGGATCGAGCCGTTTACGATCGTAAAAAACACGAGCTTTGCCTATGACAATGTGTCGATCAAATGGTTCGAAGATGGTGTCCTCAATGTCTGTGCCAATTGCGTAGATCGTCACTTGGAAACACGCGGTGATCAGACAGCCATCATCTGGGAAGGTGATGATCCAACTGTCTCAGAACACATTACATACAACCAACTTCATGAGCATGTTTCGCGCTTAGCTAATGGTTATAAATCTTTGGGCGTTGGCAAAGGCGATCGCGTTATTTTATATATGCCGATGATCCCAGAAGCCGCCTATGCAATGCTTGCTTGTGCGCGTATTGGTGCGGTTCATTCCATCGTCTTTGGTGGCTTTTCTCCAGATGCACTTGCAAGCCGCGTAACTGATTGTGGCGCAAAACTTCTTGTGACAGCCGATGAAGGCCCGCGTGGTGGTAAAAACATCCCGCTTAAGAAAAATGTCGATGCGGCATTGGAAATTTCAGGCGATGTAACGACAATTGTCGTCAAACGCACAGGCGGTGGCCCGGGTAACAAACCTGGCCGCGACCATGATTATGGTGAGCTTGTTGCAAGTGTATCAGCTGATTGCCCTGTGGAGCCAATGAATGCGGAAGATCCGCTATTTATTCTTTATACATCTGGTTCAACAGGCAAGCCAAAAGGCGTGTTGCACACATCAGGGGGCTATCTCACTTATGCCGCCATGACGCATGAATATGTCTTTGATTATCATGATGGTGATATTTATTGGTGTACTGCTGACGTTGGTTGGGTCACAGGACACAGCTATATCGTCTATGGGCCGCTCGCCAATGGTGCGATTACTCTCATGTTTGAAGGGGTGCCGACTTATCCAGATGCGTCACGCTTCTGGCAGGTCTGTGAAAAACACAAAGTCAACCAATTCTATACAGCACCAACCGCGATCCGCGCATTGATGGCGCAAGGCAAAGAGCCCGTTGAAAAATGCGATCTTTCAACGCTGAAAGTTTTGGGCACTGTGGGTGAACCGATCAACCCAGAAGCTTGGAATTGGTACAACGAAGTTGTCGGCAAGGGCAATTGCCCAATCGTTGACACTTGGTGGCAGACAGAAACGGGCGGTCATATGATTACACCGCTACCAGGTGCAACAGCTGCAAAACCTGGTTCTGCAACCAAACCATTCTTCGGTGTGCAGCCTGTTCTGCTTGAACCGACAACAGGCGCTGAGATCGATGAAACAGCTGCGGAAGGCGTGCTGTGCATCAAAGACAGTTGGCCTGGGCAAATGCGGACCGTTTATGGTGATCATGAGCGTTTTGTTCAAACCTATTTCTCTGACTATAAAGGCTACTATTTCACAGGCGATGGCTGTCGTCGTGATGCCGATGGTTATTACTGGATTACAGGTCGTGTCGATGATGTGATCAATGTGTCAGGTCACAGAATGGGTACTGCCGAGGTTGAAAGCGCGCTTGTTGCCCATCCAAAAGTGTCTGAATCAGCTGTTGTGGGCTACCCGCATGATGTGAAGGGGCAGGGCATTTACTGTTATGTCACGCTTAATGCTGGCGAAGAACCAAGTGATGATCTTCGCGTTGAATTGCGCAATTGGGTGCGTAAAGAAATTGGCCCGATTGCATCGCCAGACCTCATTCAATGGGCTCCGGGTTTGCCAAAAACGCGTTCTGGTAAAATCATGCGCCGTATTCTTCGCAAGATCGCAGAGGATGATTTCGGTGCATTGGGTGATACTTCAACGCTTGCTGATCCTTCCGTTGTCGACAATCTGATCGACAACCGAATGAACCGTTCATAATAATAATAAGAAAAGGCGCCAACCAAGTGGGTCGGTCTGAATAGATCGGCCCTTTTTTGTGTTAGTTATCCAAGTCCGATAACACCGCCATCAACGGCAATCGATTGACGGGTCAGCATGCGCGAAGCGTCTGAGGCCAAAAACAAGACGATCCCGACCATGTCTTCAGAGACGAGTTTTTCCGGGATAGCCTGTGTTTCAAGATGTTTAGAAACCTTCTCTTCTGTCGCCCATAGATCGAGCTGACGCTGGGTAAATACCCATCCTGGAAGAACAGAATTTACGCGGATATTGTCCTTGCCAAGCGTATCCGCCAATGCGCGCGTGAGGCCAGCAATCCCCGCTTTAGCGGTGATGTAACCAGGATATTGATCACCGCCCAAATGATGTGCAATCGATGAGAAATTGATAATCGATCCGCCACCTAACTTAGCCATGTCTTGAGCTACGTGTTTTGCCGTGAAGAAATGCGGGCGCAAATTGACGTTAATGAGATGGTCGAAATCATCGATTTCGGTTTCTTCGAGTTTGTGGCGATTGTCAGAAGCTGCATTATTGACCAAGACTTGGATTGGACCATGGGTCTCTTTTGCTTGATCAAGCGCGGCTTCAAGTGCCGGAATATCTAAAATATCGCACTGAATGAACAAAGGTCGTTCGTGGTATTTGGCTTCCATCTCATCACAAAATTCACTTGCGTCACTACGCTGAATAAATGTGACATGTGCGCCTTGCATTAAAAAACTTTCCGTCAGCAACGCACCGATGCCGGAACCGCCACCAGTGATAAAAACAGATTTGCCTTTCAGATCAGGAAAAATCGCGCTTGGCATTCGTGATGATTGAGACATTAATCCTCCGCAGGGTACCAGTAATTTGCACTTGGGCTGCCACGTTGAATGATAACATGATTATTGGCAAATACTTTATACGGATGGCTCCAATCTCCATTTGGCCATTGCACACGGATCGTTGCGCGCTCGGCAACGCCTAATCCAAAGTGATTAAATCCGAGTTGGCCTGACGCGTGACCGCCGCCAATTTGCACGGTTTTATTCTGCGTTAAATTGCCGGTTTTGACCGAGATTTTCGCGCCAATCGCGTCCTTATTGATATCGCCATTATCAAGTTCAATCTTGATCCAATTGCCCATTGGGCGATGACCCCAACTGGTTTTTGCGCCTTCATTGATGAAGAGGTTCACATTGGTTTTTCGATTGACAACGAGCATATCGAGCATGCCATCCGCGTTGAAATCTTCAATCACAGCGCCGCGCCCGGCAGAATGAAGCGCAATGCCAGCCTCATCACCCTTTTCGGTGAATTTGTTTTCTATGCCGCCAAGCAACATATTATCCGGATCATAACTTGCAAAATCCGTCATCGCTTCGACATTGCCTTTTGCAATGTATAAATCTTTATGCGTGTCGTTGTTGAAATCAACAAATTGCGAATGCCATCCAGTTGAAGGCTTCAAGTCGTCACCCGTATATGGCCGATGCGCGGTTGCACCGCTTTCATAGGCAATATCGCGATAGATCGGGCTTTCTTCATCACCTTCTTCATCCAACGATTGGATTTTCGTATCGCCCATAGACGTGAGTGCATATTCTGGAAAGCCATCACCGTTGAGATCGGTTTCTGCGATGCCCATGCCCCAGATTTGTAATGTTTCCCAACCATCATTTTGCGTATAAGCCCGTGGCGTCTCACCAGGTGTTATCTGCCAAAGCTGCTCTTGCCCGCCTCGATAATATTGACGGTCATTGGTAATGCGAAGATCTGGTTTGCCAGATTTGTTCCAGTCCGTGAACAGCATGGATAAGGAACAATAGCCAGGCTCAAGCGCAAGGGGTTCGGCATAAGTACCGTCTGCATTGGGTCTGAGCAGCATATTGGGCGAACATGTGCCCCAAGGTGTTCCGGGCGCATCGCGATCAACATAATTGCCGATTGCCATGGTGGGTAAAGCATTATCGCCTTCCCAAATGGCGGCAAAACCGGTGCTCCATTCACGACCGCCTTTCATAGCAAACTTTTTATTTGCTTTGGTAAAGCTGCAGTCCGGGCCACCTTTTAAGATCTGATTGGCGCCCAAACGCAACAAGACGAGATCCGTATACTCATCATTATCGATATTGATCGGATAGGCGCCAAGCACTTTTAAATTGCTTCGGCCAATATCGAGTGCTTTTTCGATGAAAGATAAGTTGCCGCCCGCAGATGATGCATTGACGAAAAGTTTTGCTTCGCCTTTGCCGCCGGATAAGAAAACATCAGGCATGCGGTCGCCATTGCAGTCAAAACTTGCCGCGCCGCCGCCGACAAAATATTCCCATGGTCCAGAATAGGTGTGTGCAATACCAGCTTGTTCGGATTGCTCAATCATATTGGGCACATCAAATGGAAATTCACTTGAATGCGCGGTTGATAGTCCGATTGAAAAAACCAAGGCGATGGCAGAACTTATTTTGAGGTTATTCTTCATGCCAGCACCTATTTAATTTCAAGCGTGCGCAAAAACGCAATCAGTTGTTGTTGAAGCACTTCATCCAGCGCGAGATAGGCATCTCTTGATGCGCGCGCATCACCACCATGGGCGCTAATCACCTCGGTGAGGTCATACATATCATTACGGTGGCCATAGGGAGCGGTTGACGCAACACCCCAAAGTTCAGCGGTGATAAAGATATTGCGGTCCACAAAACGTTGCGACATCAATTCATTGCCAAAGGCATCGACTTCACTATCGGTCATTGTGTGGCGTTTAAGATCACCAAATAAAGGCACCATCACTTGGCCATCATCATTGCGGGGAAGGGCTTCTGCCCATTCGAGCATGGCAAGATCATAAGTGGCCGGTGCTTCCACCTGATAGGTTTGCAAAGTGCCAGCCACATCAAACAAACCAGGATCATCAAACTGAAGAGAGTTCAAAGGTAACGCTGGCATATGGCATTGCGCGCAGCCAATTTGATCGAATACTTGTTTGCCGTTTTCCGCTGCCGCTTGCCATTCTGCACTATCCGGTTTGGCAATAATGGGTGGACGCAAAGTCGCTTGCCATGCAACAAGTGCGGAGATGTCGGCAGAACTTAGCTCGGCTGACATGCCATCCTCATCAAAATCACTTTCACCTGTCCATCTTGCACCAAAACGTTCGGTCGCCTGCATGCCATGGTGATGGTTTGATGCGTTGACCGTAAATTGCCGTAAGGATGTCATCACACCTTTTTGGCTGAACGGGCGCACCACAAGGTCTGTGTCAATGCCATCAATTTCACCGAGCTGCAAAACACCATCTTCTTGCGCTGTGATGAACCCATATGAAATGCCTTTAGAGGTGAGTTCAACGCGTGTTGGCTTTTGATCCTCGCGCGCTGATTTCAATGCATTGCGACGAATGTCATGCAAGTCAGTGGTGATCTCGCGCGCAAGAAGCTCAATCAGCCCAGCACCAAATAAATGATTGGTGCCGCGTTCATTTGAAAATTGCGGATTGATCGAATCAAAATCCGCATTGGTAAAACCTTCTGAGACGAACACATTGGTGACAAAATCACCTGCGCCACCCAACAGTGGTTCATTATGACACGCACCGCAAGATGCTGCATCTGGTCCAGAGGTTCTAGCAAAGGCAGTTTTAGACAAACGTCGCGCTTTGGTCGGCAAGATCGCAGCGGTCGCCATTGGACGACCAGCGCCTTCGGACTTTTTAAATTTAGCTTCGAATAATTCTTCGCCCGCTTGCACAAGCACATCTAATTCTTCTCGGCCCAAAAATCCGATCGGCATTTGTGTGATCCGGCCAATCGCATCCGTTTTTTCGGCCCAGGGCGGTGTGTTATCTGCAAAGCTAGGAGCTGTGCTTAGACACACTAAGCCCACCAAAATAAGTGAAGTACGCATCAGTTAAATTTCCACTTTGTACCGTTTTGTTCGGATATAATATTGCTATCAAGGTCACTCAGACATGACTGTACATTGCCATTGAAAATGAGATGGCCCTCATCGGTGTGAAAGCTGACATCTGGCATTTTATTGCGTCTGACCTGCAAGGTATTTTGTATGCCGTCTAAGATCGACGTTTGCATGAGATCGTAGAACAATGTGCCATGACCGGTAATCGCGATCGGCATCGGTCCTAATAATGTGAGCAATCTACCGAGACCTATGCCAAGTGCTTCTCCAGCACGGCGGAAAGCATATTCAGATTGGTGATCACCATTGCGGGCGCGAACTGCGATATTCTCAATTTCTTTGAGCGGAATAAATTTTGCCGGCACCACATCGTCATCCACTTCAAATGCGGTGCGCAATATTCCGTAAAAGCCAGCGATAGATTCAATGCATCCATGTGCACCACAACGACATAAAGGCCCGTTGGGGTCATGCATCATATGGCCAAATGGTGGTGCAAACGAACTGATCTTCCCATTGGCTTCTTCGGTGGCAATGCCAAGACCAATGGAATGGCTGAGTGAAAGCGTTGCTAATTTGCGGTTGCTGAACCCGCCGAGTTTTGCAGCGCGCTGTTCAGCAATTGACTGCGCAGCAAATTGCGTATCATTTGTCAGTCTGATTTGTGCGGGTAAGATCGGTCTGAGCAGATCTTCAAAATTCATCGTATTATCTTCAAAGACAGGCGACCATAATAGTTCTGGTTTGCCCGACGCCACCAATCCTTTGGTGGTAATAGACACCGTTAAAATTTGTTCTGGCTGCAATTCGCTCCGTTCAATGAGGCGCTGGATATCGTTCTTAAGACGGTTTGAAAATGTATCGATATCCGTTTCCGCAGGAGGTCGTTTTTCCTCAAAGCGATCTTTCAAAGTGCCCGCATAATCAACCAGCGAATATTGCACCATCTCTGAGGTGATCCGCACGATTGCGACAAAAGCACAATTTGGATTTTGGCGAAATTTAACACGTGGTCGTCCGCGGCCCGCAGAGGGTGCTTGTTCCTCACGTAACAAGATGCCTTCTTTTTCAAGCTCAGTGGTAATCGTTGAAACGGTTGCTGAGCTTAAACTTGTCCATTGCGACAATTCCGTATGGGAGACCGAGCCAAGCCGACGCAGGGCCGATAAAATCAAGCCTCGATTCTGCTTCCTTAAATTCTCAGTACTTGCCTTCATTAGCATCGAAAGAATAACCCATTATAATCTAAAAGCTATTTAGAGCCAAAAAGAGAATTTGTCAATTTTCTCGTGACTCGAAATAAATATGTTGACTCGCAGAAAAAAATTTGGCAAACATTTTTTCGACTGTCGAGAAAATTAATTTTCGATCGGTTCTAACGACGAAATGAGGGGCTTAGTATTTCGCGTCTCATTATCCATTTTATCATTTGGGAGGAATTCAAATGAACAAATTCGCAACTATGTTGCTTGCTGGTGCTGCGCTATCTGTTGTCGCTTCAGGTGTCGCCGTCGCTAAAGACAAGGTTATTGGTGTTTCTTGGTCAAACTTCCAGGAAGAGCGCTGGAAAACTGACGAAGCTGCAATGAAAGCTGCTATTGAAGCAAATGGTGACAGATACATCTCAGCTGATGCGCAAGCTTCTGCTTCAAAACAATTGACAGATGTTGAAAGCTTGATCGCTCAAGGCGCAAATGCACTTATCATTCTTGCACAAGATTCAGGCGCAATTGGCCCAGCTGTTGATAGCGCTGCAAACGAAGGTATTCCGGTTGTTGGTTATGACCGTCTTATCGAAGATGCACGTGCATTCTACCTAACATTCGACAATGTTGAAGTTGGCCGCATGCAGGCGCGCGCTGTTTTGGCTGCAAAGCCTGAAGGTCGCTACGCTTTCATCAAAGGTTCTTCAGCTGATCCAAACGCTGACTTCCTATTCGGTGGTCAAATGGAAGTTCTGAAAGAAGCCATGGATGCAGGCAAAATCACCAATGTCGGTGAAGCTTACACAGATGGTTGGAAGCCAGACAATGCTCAGAAAAACATGGAGCAAATCCTAACAGCTAACGACAATGGCGTTGATGCTGTTGTGGCATCAAACGATGGTACAGCTGGTGGTGTTGTTGCGGCTCTCGAAGCTCAAGGTCTTGCAGGTTCTGTGCCAGTATCTGGTCAGGATGGTGACCATGCTGCGCTAAACCGTGTTGCTCGCGGTACACAAACAGTATCTGTTTGGAAAGACGCCCGTGAGCTTGGTAAAGCAGCTGGTAACATCGCTGCAATGCTTGCTGACGGTAAAGCAATGGGCGACATTCCAGGTGCAGTCAGCTGGTCAGGTGGCGCGAATGGCGTTGAAATGACAGCTCAGTTCCTAGCGCCAATCCCAGTAACAAAAGACAACCTAAATGTTGTTATCGACGCTGGCTGGATCGCGAAAGACAAAGCTTGTGAAGGTGCAATGGCTGGCGTTTCTGGCTGTTAAACTTTATAAATTCAAACTATTCACATCGCACGGTCCTCGTGCGGTGTGAATTCAATCTAAACTTTCCGCAACTTGGTTCGAATAAATCGAGCCTGAGTTGTTGGCATGTTTTTAATTGGAGTCATCGGTGAGCAACAATAATAATATGCATCGCGCCAATAAAGTTGAAAACGAAAGCGGATTTACAAGGTTCCTTCGTGCAACAGAATTAGACGTGCGTTTGCTTGGCATGATCGCGGCACTCATATTCATTTGGGTGGGCTTTCATCTTTACGGACTATTGGCAAACGGTTTTGGCGCGTTTCTAACGCCACGAAATCTGTGGAACCTTTCTGTCCAAACATCGTCAATTGGCGTTATGGCATGTGGTATGGTGTTGGTCATCGTCACCCGGCATATCGATTTGTCGGTTGGTTCAATTCTCGGATTCTCAGCCATGTGTATGGCGATCCTACAAGTGTGGATCCTGCCTGAAATTTTAGGTCTAGGGCATCCGCTTATCTGGATCATTACTGCCGTTGCAGGTATTTTAATTGGTACCCTCATCGGTGCTTTGCATGGATATTTAATTGCCTATCTCGCAATTCCAGCCTTCATCGTCACATTGGGTGGTCTATTGGTCTGGCGTGGTGCTGCATGGTTGCTTGCAAGCGGTGAAACTATCTCTCCTGTTGATCGCACATTTGCCAAACTTGGCGGCGGACCATTTGGTGCGATCGGTTCAACAGGCAGTTGGATTATCGCACTGCTTGCCTGTGCACTCGTTTTGTTTAGTTTCTGGCAAGCACGCAAAAAGCGTAAGCGGTTTAATTTCCCACTGCGTCCAATGTGGGCTGAAACTTTCTTAGGCGCCTTAGCATGTTTTGCGATTTTAGGTTTCGCCTGGATTGTAAACGCCTATCCATGGCCAAAGGGTATCGTGCGTCGCTATGCAGCAGAAAACAACATCACAACTCCAGTTGAAGAAATCTTCATCTCTCATGGATTTGCGATCCCTGTTTTGATCATGATCGCGGTAGGCGTAGGTATGACATTTTTGATGAGCCGCACGCGTTTTGGCCGCTACGTATTTGCCATTGGTGGCAATCCAGAAGCTGCAGAACTTGCCGGTATTAAAACCAGATGGATCACCGTTAAGATCTTTGCACTTATGGGCGGTCTTTGCGGACTATCAGCCATCATTGCCAGTGCGCGTCTCAACTCGGCGACCAATGCACTTGGTACATTAGATGAGCTTTACGTCATCGCGGCAGCCGTTATTGGCGGCACATCATTCGCTGGCGGTATCGGCACCATTTATGGGGCGATCTTAGGTGCCGTTGTTATGCAATCACTTCAAACAGGTATGATTTTGATCGGATTTGATACAGCCATTCAGCAAATGGTTGTGGGTGGCGTACTCGTCTTCGCCGTCTGGATTGACACAATCTACCGTAGACGTGCGAAATAAGAGGAGTTGGGATAATGACTGATAAAAATTCAAACACATCCTCAAAAACGCCACTTGTTGAGATGAAAAATATTTCAATCGGGTTTGGAGGTATCAAAGCGGTTGATCATGCTGATGTTGATCTATTCCCGGGCGAGGTCGTTGCGATCCTTGGTCACAACGGTGCGGGTAAATCAACACTGATCAAAATTCTGTCTGGCGCATACAAGCGCGATGAAGGTCAGATTTTTGTAAATGGCGAAGAGGCTGTCATCAACAATCCGCGTGATGCGAAAAAATATGGCATCGAGACCATCTACCAGACATTGGCGGTTGCCGATAATGTGGATGCAGCGGCGAACCTTTATCTGGGGCGTGAAATTCTCACCAATTTTGGGACCTTAGATGATGCAGCGATGGAAGCTGAGGCACGGAAAGTGATGGGTCGATTGAACCCGAACTTCCAACGCTTTAAAGAGCCTGTCAGCAAATTATCTGGTGGTCAGCGTCAATCGGTGGCGATTGCGAGAGCAATCTTGTTCAATGCCAAAATCCTGATCATGGATGAGCCGACAGCTGCGTTGGGTCCGCAAGAAACCGAGCAAGTTGGGCAATTGATCCAACAGCTGAAGAAGGATGGCATTGGCATCTTCCTCATCAGCCATGACATTCATGACGTGTTCGATCTCGCCGATCGTGTCGCTGTTATGAAAAACGGTCAGGTTGTTGGTTATGCAAGAACCGAAGATGTGACCAAAGATGAAGTGCTTGGCATGATCATTTTGGGCAAATGCCCTGAAGGTGCAATCCCCGGTCCAGGGGCTATGCAGGAATAGACTTTCCCCCTCCCGGGATAGTTCGCTTAGACTTTGCAATTTGCGACACATTATGTGTCGTAAATCGCAGAGTTTTTGCGTTTAATGGGTTACAAATCTAACTAGTAATTGAAATATGATCTGCTAGTTTGATCGGGCAATCGTTAACTGTGTCGGGAAAGTTATCATGGAAAGTAAAGCACGTGTCGTGGTTATTGGCGGGGGAGTTGTTGGGGTCTCAACACTTTATCACTTGGCAAAAAAAGGTTGGTCCGATTGTGTTCTGATTGAACGAAAGGAACTGACCTCCGGTTCCACATGGCATGCTGCTGGATTGCTTCCGCTGTTTAACATGAGTTATTCCGTTGGCCAGATCCACAAATATTCCGTGAAATTTTATCGTGAGTTGGAAGAAGAAACAGGCGTAAATGTCGGTTTCTCGAATGTCAGTAATATTCGCCTGGCTAAAACCAAAGATCGCTGGGATGAATATATGTATTATGCAGGCGTTGCGGAAACGCTTGGTATTCCGGTTAACATTCTAACGCCTGAACAAGTCAAGGAAATCTGGCCTTTATGTGAGACGGAAGGTCTGCTAGGTGCGATCCAACATCCTGACGATGGTTATATTCAGCCAGCAGATTTAACCCAGGCCTTGGCTAAAGGCGCACGCGATTTGGGTGCGACGATCCAAAGATACACAACTGTCACCGATATTGAAAAACTGGAAAACGGTCAGTTCGTGGTTAAAACCGACAAAGGCGATATCACCTGTGATCATGTTGTGTCGTGTACTGGTAACTTTGCGCGCAAAACAGGAGCTATGGTTGGCCTCGATGTGCCAGTGATCCCAGTTGAGCACCAATATATCGTGACAGAACCGCATCCGGATATTGTCGCACGCAAAGAACAAGGCTTGCCAGAAATGGGTGTTCTTCGCGAGTCAGATAGCTCTTGGTACATGCGCGAAGAAAATGGTGGTTTGCTGCTTGGACCGTATGAAAAAGGCGCACCTTGTTGTTATGTCGATGGACCAAGCGACGAAAGCGAATACGAACTTTTCCAGGAAGATATCGATCGCTTGATGCCGCATATTGAAACTGCGATTGAACGCGTGCCAGCTTTCGGCGAAGTCGGCATCAAAAAAGTTTATAATGGCGCGATTGCATACACGCCTGATGGTTCGCCCATTATTGGCCCAGCGCCAGGTTTGAAAAACTTCTGGCTCAATGAAGGTCATTCGTTTGGAATTACGGCTGCGGGCGGTGCAGGCTGGCAATTGGCAGAATGGATTGTCGATGGCGAACCAACCATTGATATGATGGGTGTCGATCCACGCCGCTTTGGTCCTTATGCGACAGAAGGTTATTTGCGTGAGAAAAACGAAGAAGCCTATGCCAATGTGTTCACCACGCACTATCCGGATGAAGAGCGCGCCGCAGCGCGTCCTTTGAAAACCACACCAATTTATGATCGCTTGAAAGACCGCGGTGCTGTGTTCGGATCTGTTTATGGTTGGGAACGCGCCAACTGGTTTGCACCTGAAGGCTATGAAGTGCCGAAAGAAGAATTGGCTCTCGGCGCAGATGTTTTAACCGATCACAATTATGCGCCGGCTACCGATGATGGCCGTATCGTTGAAAGATGGTCATTCCGCCGTTCAAACTATTTCGAGCATGTCGGTAATGAAGTTAAAAATGTGAACGAAAATGTCGGCCTTTTGGACATGTCCGCATTTGCCAAGATCGAAGTCAGCGGCAAAGGTGCGCGTGACTGGCTGAACTATATTTTTGCCAACGCCGTTCCCAAAACACGCGGGCGTGTGGCTTTATGTCATTTGCTGACAAAATATGGAGGTGTACGTTCAGAATTCACTGTTTTTGAGTTTTCTCCAGACCATTTTTATTTGGTCTCCGCTGGCGCTTATGAGGCGCATGACCATGATGTATTAAGGAGGCTACTTCCTGCAGACGGTTCCGTTCAGTTGGGTCCAATCACTGAAAAATATGGTGTGCTGGTTCTAGCTGGTCCAAAGTCGCGCGAAGTATTGACCAAACTCACTCGCACGAGCTTGTCCAATGATGATTTCAAATGGCTCACGGGTAAGAAAATCTCTGTGGGTCGCGCCACAGCCTTTGCACTGCGCGTGAATTTTGTCGGTGAATTGGGTTGGGAATTGCACCATCCTATCGAGCAGCAAAATGCAATCTTCGATGCGGTTATGGAAGCCGGTGAAGAATTCGGCATCAAGCCATTTGGTATCAGAGCTATGACGGCTATGGCGGTTGAAAAAAGCTACCGCTTGATCCCGCGCGAACTCTCAATTGAGTATAATGCGTTTGAATCTGGTCTCGATCGATTTGTGAAATTGAGCAAGGAAGATTTCCTTGGCAAAGATGCGCTTGTGAAAGCCAAAGAAGATGGATTGAACTGGAATTTTGTTACAATGGAAGTTCATGATGTCACAGATGCTGATGCCCGCGGCAATGAAGCGATCTATAAAGATGGCGAGTTGGTTGGTCGTGCAACACATGGTGCTTATGGATATAGAATTGGCAAATCTCTAGCACTCGCAATGGTCAAACCAGATGTGTCTACCATCGGAACCCAGCTTGAGATTAAGATCCTTGGTAAAATTCATAAAGCAACAATTGTTGAAGAAAGCCCATTTGATCCAGAAAATGTCGCCTTACGCGCTTAGGCAAAGCAATTTCTGCTAAAATCGTGGAAAGATGCAATTTCGCACAAGTGTGCGGAATATGTCTGGGGGCCACGCTTGTGATATATTGTAATATATTACACTGACGTGTATCTATCGCTTTTAAGGTCAAACTCGCACGTTGCGTAAAGGGCATAGATTGCAAGGCATTGAGAAAACACTTCGGGACACTCTGGGCAAGTTAGAAAGTCCGGACGAGACCACAAGGATTAAGCTTTATAAAGCCACAGAAACGATCCTTGAAAGAAGTTTAGCACCCTATCTTGAAACCCAGCCAGACATGGTTGCAGCACGCCGTACGCAATTGGTGGAGATTGTCACGCGCCTTGAAAGCGAATATCAAAATCCCGCAACTACACCTGAGCCGGCACCTGCGCCAGAGCCCACCATTGAACCGCAAGTCGAGATCAAGGACGAGCAAGTTCCTGCGTCAATATCCAACGCGAACAGCGCATCGATAGATGAACCATCTTTTGCGGACCAAAATTCTCAAGTGCCAGATGTTGCGGTTGATTTTCCAGTTATTCAACCTCAGGAAACGCCGGCTGTAAATGAAGCGCCGAGCGTGGATGCGCCTTTAAATGCGCCATCGGAACCACCACAAGTCACTGCACCTGCGGTATTACCAGTTCCCGAAAATGTCCAAACACCGCCGTCTGTTGATCCTGTTCTTGCACAAACACATCAAGCTGCGCGCAATGCGCCAAAAGTCGAAGCACCTATCGATGATGCTGTTGATCTGACATCTGCACCTGAGATTACGCCTGCGCAACGAAATACAAGAAGTGCAGATGTGGCCTGGCCGGATGCGGCGACGCATCCAGATCGCCCTGAAACACCTGATCGAACATCTGTCTTTGGTTTCGATAAGAGCGCATCAAAGGCTGCACCCGATAAAAGCCCAAAAGCTGAAAAATCTAAAGCTGAGCTCCGCGCTGAAAAACGTGCAAAACGCAAACTCCAAAATGAGGAAAAGCGCGCCAAGAAAAAAGATAATCGGCGACGTGGTCGAAGCTTACTCGATACGATTGCTGGCTCAATCGTATCAGTCATTTTGATTATCTTTGTAATTGGTGGCGCGTGGATACTCGTCGAGAGCGAATATTTTGATCTGTTCCTGGAATGGCGCAATGGTGGACCACTTGAACCCACAGCAGAAGAGCAGGTGGCACAAGATGATTTCATTCCAAAAGTATTAAACGCAACCGAGGAACAGGAAGGCGATTGGATTATAGTCTTCGGTCCAGGAGACGCGGATAAGGCGCGCGGTCGCGGTGAAGTATTGGTCGAAACCATTGGCGATGATAATGCGGGTGGTGTGCGCATCACATCGGTCAATGCAGGTGAATTTGGTGAAGCGCTTATTCCGCTCAATGGACGTATCCTTGCGCCAGCTGCATCCCGCAAATTTGCGCTTGCTTTATCCGTTTCAGTCACAGAACCGACACAAGTTTATGTTCGTTGCTTGCTTAAAAGCGGTGTTGAAATTGGTCGCCGACGCTTTCAGCTCGGTGGCGGTCGCTCAGACGTCTTGATTGATCTTGACATGACAAATGTGGGTGCATTTGAAACGCAGCCATATCTTGCGATTAACAGCGATATCACGGGCGGTGGCAAGTCTGTCGAACTTTATGACGTCCGCTTTCAGGTACAAAACTCAAGGTCTGATCACCTCAAAGGATGAAGAATGCGCATTGTTTATGTAAATGGCGAATATAAACCAGAAAATGAGGCGACTGTTTCGGTTTTTGACCGCGGGTTTTTGTTTGCCGATGCGGTTTATGAAGGTATTGCCGTTGTCGATGGCAAATTGATTGATTTTCCAGCACATATTGCGCGTTTGGAACGCTCTTGCAAAGCGCTTGATATGCCACTGAATTACAATTACGAGCAGCTTTTAGAGCTTAACCGTCAAGTGGTCGCGCGCAACGATCTTAAAGAAGGTTTCTTGTATTTTCAGATTTCGCGCGGCGCGGCAGATCGCGACTTCGCTTTTGATAATAGCGCGCTCACCCAAAGCGTCGTGATCTTCTGCCAACCCAAATCCATCATCAATAATCCTGTTGTTGAAACAGGCATGTCGGTCATCACAATTGATGATCTGCGCTGGGGTCGGTGCGATATTAAAACCGTTCAATTGCTCTATCCATCCCTAGCTAAAATGGAAGCCAAGAAACAGGGTGCAGATGATGCATGGTTTGTCAAAGATGGTATTGTTATGGAAGGCACATCCAACAATGCCTTCATCATCACCAAAGACGATGTGATTGTCACACGACCAACATCCAACGAAATTCTGCCAGGCATTACCCGCGCTGCGATTTTACAATATGCGGGTGAAAATGGTTTGAAGATTGAAGAGCGTCAGTTCTCAAAGGATGAGGCCTATCAGGCCAAAGAAGCCTTTATCTCATCAGCGACAACCTTCATGTTCCCAGTTGTCAAAATTGATGGCCATCAAGTGGGTGATGGGAAAGTTGGCGAACATGTTAAAAAACTGCGCGCACTCTATATTGAAGAAAGCATCAAACGCGCAGTTTAGCGTGAAAAATTTTAGACTGATTTAATCGAGCCACCATCACAGCGGATCATGCTACCGGTGATATAGCTGGCTTTGTCGCTGCACAAAAATGCCGCCACGGATCCAAACTCTATTGGATCGCCATAACGTCCTGCTGGGATCGCTGCGATTGAGTTCTTGGTGACCTGCTCCACTGGAAGACCGCTTTTTTTGGCATTCGCTTCATCGAGCTGTTTGGTGCGATCAGTCGCAATTCGGCCCGGCAGCAACATGTTAAAGGTCAAGCCTTCGCCGGCCAATTCGTTGGACATGGATTTTGACCATCCAACAAGCGCAGCGCGCAAAGTATTGGACAGACCTAAATTCGGGATGGGCTGCTCAACGCCGGATGATGCGACAGTCAGCACCCGGCCCCAGCCTTGCTCTTTCATATGAGGAACGAAGCGCGCCGTGATATCCATCACCCGCATGACCATTGTATTAAAATGCGGGGCCAGCCCCATAACATCTGCGTCCGACATTTTGCCGGGAGGAGGGCCACCGGTATTGTTGACCAGAATGTCGATCTTACCAAGTTTTTCGAGCGCTGCTTTTTCAATCACCTCAGCACTGTTTGGGTCCGACAGGTCGGCCGTGACGTAATCAGCCTTGCCTTCTGACTTGCCGTTAATGTCAGCGGCTACGCTTTGCAGCACCTCGCCGCTGCGCCCAACCAACAACACATTCGCACCTTCCAATGCAAGTTCTTCAGCAATGGCGCGACCCAAGCCTTTTGATGAGGCCAACACAACCGCGTTTTTACCGGATAATCCTAAATCCATCTGCAACTCCTTAAATTCGGAGCCATTTTAGAAAATTATGCTCCCAAAGAACAGCATAAAAGCAACGAAAAGTATGATCAAAGCATGGACGTATCCAATAGCATCCGCTATTCGATAATGACGAGATCCACATACAGCTTAATGAAGAGATTTTTAATGTCACAACCCTCCGTCACGATCCGCACACCAGATGATTGGCACTTGCATTTAAGAGATGGAGATATGCTCAAATCCGTATTGCCGGAAACATCTCGTCACTTTGCACGTGCGATTATCATGCCCAATTTGGTGCCACCAGTTGTGACAAAATCTGATGCGGAACAATATCGAGATCGCATCCTGGCCGTTCGCCCCGAAGGCTCAGATTTCAAACCGCTAATGACATTATATCTCACCGAAGGCACGGATCCAGACGATCTGGAAGATGCTTATAAGTCAGGTGTTGTGACAGCCGCAAAACTCTATCCGGCTGGCGCGACAACGAATTCGGAAAATGGTGTTCGAAATTTTGAAAACATCATGCCCGTTCTCGAACGCATGGCAGAGATCGGTATGATGATGTGTGTGCATGGCGAAGTCACAGATGCAGATATCGACATCTTCGACCGCGAAAAAGTGTTTATTGATCGTGTTTTGGATCCACTTCGCACGAAGCTACCAGAACTCAAAGTTACCATGGAGCACATTACCACCAGCGATGCGGTTGATTATGTTGCAACTTCAAAAGGTCCATTGGCAGCAAGCATCACAACGCATCATTTGATGATCAATCGCAATGCCATTCTCGCAGGCGGAATTCGCCCGCATTATTACTGCCTGCCTGTCGCTAAACGCGAAACTCATCGTCTCGCGTTGCGAAAAGCTGCAACATCAAATGATGAGCGGTATTTCTTGGGAACAGATTCTGCACCGCACTTGGATGAAAACAAAATCGATCCTTGTGGCTGTGCCGGTATCTTTACTGCGACCAATACCATGGCTTGTTTGGCACAGGTGTTTGAAGATGAGGGCGCGCTTGATCGCCTTGAAGCTTTTGCATGCTTAAATGGCCCCAAACATTATGGCTTGGCGGTCAATGAGGGATCTATGACGCTTGTCAAACAGGACACACCCGTCGAGTTTCCAGGTGTTATTAAGACTGGTGAAGGGGAGGTCACCGTGTTTGATCCGATGACCCCAATTTACTGGGATGTGAAAGCTTAAGCGATTAATGAGCTGATTTGCGACTTTGGATATAAGCGGCAATTGCAGCCGTTGAGCTGTCATGCCCGCTCGCATCTTCTTTGCCTTCGACAACAGGCAACAGACCTGTCGCCAATTCTTTACCCAATTCAACACCCCATTGGTCATAAGCATTAATGCCAAAGATTTGCGCTTCGACAAAGACACGGTGCTCATAAAGCGCGATCAAACGACCCAACGCGAAAGGTGTGAGTTTGTCATAGATAAAGGTGATTGACGGACGGTTTCCGGTAAATACACGATGCGGTGCGATCTTTGCCGCTGTCGCGTCATCCATGCCTTTAGAGGTGAGCTGCGCAAAGGCCTCGTCATAAGTGCGGCCTTTCATGAGGGCTTCAGATTGCGCCAGGCAGTTCGCCACAAGCAAATCATGCTGATGGGATAGTTTTGTTTCATGACCATTCGCTGCAATCATAAATTCAGCTGGAATAACATCTGTTCCTTGGTGGATAAGCTGGTAAAAGGCGTGCTGACCGTTGGTTCCAGGTTCACCCCAAACAATTGGACCGGATGCAGTTTGCACGGCTTCGCCATCAACCGTCACACCCTTACCATTTGATTCCATATCAAGCTGTTGCAGATAAGCTGGGAAACGGGATAGACGCTGATCATAAGGCAAAATTGCGCGTGTTGAGCAGTCACACACCAAGCGATGCCACACACCCAACAGACCAAGCAAAAGCGGGATGTTCTGAGCAGGTTCTGCCGATTTAAAATGATTGTCCATAGATTGCGCACCATCAAGGAAAGCGCGGAAATTTTCTTTGCCGATTGCGATCATAATTGGCAAACCAATGGCGGACCAAAGCGAATAACGGCCGCCAACCCAATCCCAGAAGCCAAAGACGCGCTCAGACGACATGCCAAATTTTTCAACCTTATCCAATGCCGTTGATACTGCAGCGAAATGAGCGCCGACAGCTTCTTCACCCAATGCATCTGAGATCCAGCCGCGCGCTGTTTCAGCATTGGTCATGGTTTCAATAGTTGTGAAGGTTTTAGAAGCAACAATGATTAAAGTAGTTTCTGGCGTAAGCTCTGCCAAAATATCAGCGACATGGGCGCCATCGACATTGGAGACAAAATGCGCTTTCGGACCATCATGATAAGGTGACAATGCAATTGTCGCCATGACAGGGCCGAGATCAGAGCCACCAATCCCGATATTGACAATGTCAGTGATCTTTTTACCCGTTGCACCTTTGATCTCGCCAGAGCGAATGCCATCAGAAAACGCGCCCATTGCATCGAGCACTTCATGCACATCCTTAACAACATTTTCACCGTCAAACATGATTTCTGCATCACGGCTTGCGCGCAATGCTGTATGCAAAACGGCACGATCTTCTGTGATATTGATTTTCTCGCCAGCAAACATTGCATCGCGTTTGGCAAAGACTTCTGACTTTTCAGCTAATTCTAACAGCTGGGCAAGACTATCTTCATCAACGGAACATTTTGAATAATCCATCAAAAAATCGTCGAGCTGCGCTGAGAATGTTTTCGCGCGCTTGGGATCTTCTGCAAATGCCGCACGCATATCGCGTGGACCGGATTGGGCAAGTTTGGATTTAAGCTGTTCAATTATTTTAAGAGATTGATTGTTCACGGCAGAGCTCCTTTGGTCAGCCCTTTTATGAAGACCATTTGCCGTAAAATCAACCGCTAGAAGGCGTAGATAGCAAAAAATTTAAATCGATTTAAGTTTCTCTCAATGCACGTCGTAAAACTTTTCCAACATTGCTTTTGGGCAGTTCATCTCTAAACACAATATGTTTTGGACGCTTGTAATTGGTCAACTGGGTTTTGCAGTATTCACGAATTTCATCCTCGGTCAGATCGGGATTACTCCGCACAACAAAAAGCTTAATGTCTTCATGTCCTTGAGTATTTTGAATGCCAATGGCAGCACATTCCTGCACGCCATCCATTAGAGTGATCACATCTTCTAGCTCGTTGGGATAGACATTAAAGCCAGACACTAAGATCATGTCTTTCACCCGATCAACGAGAGTGATGTAGCCTTCATTGCTCATCAGTCCAATGTCACCGGTTTTAAAATAACCATCCTCAGTCATGACATTTTCGGTTTCTTCCGGATTGTTCCAATAACCCTTCATAACCTGTGGACCGCGTACGCAAATCTCGCCAATTTCGCCAAACGGCAATTCTTTGTTGTCCTCACCGCGCACTTCCACAATCGTCGATGATACCGGAATTCCAATCGTGCCGTTAAAATGCTCATCATCAAACAGATTGCCGCATACAACGGGTGAGGTTTCTGATAGGCCATAAGCTTCATGGATCACTGAACCTGTGATCGTCTCCCATCTATTGGCAACGGCGGTCTGCGTTTTCATCCCGCCACTGGCAGAGATCAAAAGTTCAGAAAAATCGAGCTTTCTGAAGTCTGGGTTATTCATCAACGCGTTGAACAAAGTATTCAGCCCCGCAAATATATGAACGGGATGTTTTTCTAACTCTTTGACAAAACCCGGGATATCGCGCGGATTTGCGATCAATAAATTATGTGACCCTAATCGTGTTGAGATCATCAAATTCACAGTGAGCGCAAAGATATGATAAAGCGGCAAAGCGCAAAGGAAAGTAATCTGATCAACGTCTTTCTTGGATTTGAGCGCGCTTTCCACCCAGATCGCGGCTTGCTCGATATTTGAGAGCAGATTGCCATGGGTGATCATTGCAGCTTTGGGAACGCCGGTGGTTCCGCCAGTATATTGCAAAAGCGCTAAATCATCATGGGTGTTTTCAAATGGTATGAAACCTGATTTCGCGCCAAGGCTAAGCGCCGTACGATAGGGGACATGATCCGGCAAGGACCATTTCGGCACCATCTTCTTTACACGGCGGACGACTAAGTTGACCACTTGGCTTTTCAGCCCCAATGCATCACCGATAAACATGTCACCCATAGATGTAACGCAGACATGTTTGAGGTTGGTCTCCTTGACGACTTGCTGCAATGTATGGGCAAAATTCTCAAGAACGATGATCGCTTCGGCGCCTGAATCATTCAGCTGATTTTTTAATTCGCGGGGTGTGTAAAGTGGATTGATGCTGGTTAGCACATATCCTGTGCGCAGGATCGCTGCAATTACAATGGGAGACTGCAAAACATTCGGCAGCATCACAGCAACGCGCGTTCCCGGTTTAAGACCAAGTGATTGCAGCCATCCGGCAAAATTTTCCGAACCCTTATCCCAGTCGCCATAGGTGATGGTTTTGCCCATGGAAGTGTGGGCGGGAAGCGTCGCATTTTGCTTCAGACTTTTTTCAAAGAATGAACTAAGAGAGGGATGTTCTAAAGGAGGCAATTCTGCCGGTATATCTGATGGATAAACAGGCACCCACGCCCGTGGTGCCGGCAATAAAATCTTACCCATGTCTCCTCCCCAAATAATCCTATTCTACAAAACTTGGTCCGTGTCCCAAAACCTTATCATCGATTTCGCCAATCACATCCTCATCTTTACCTTCATAAGGAAGAGTGGAGAGAATATGGCGGATGATATTAATTCTTGCGCGGCGCTTATCGTTTGTCTTCACAACCGTCCAAGGCGCATGCTCTGAATGTGTGGTCGCCAACATGAGATCGCGTTTTTTGGTGTAATCATCCCATTTATTCAAACTCGCAATGTCCATCGGAGACAGTTTCCAAACCTTCAATGGATTATGACGGCGATCATGAAAACGCTTAAGCTGCATTTCGCGTCCGATGTTGAGCCAGAATTTGAAGAAATAAATGCCTTCATCAGCAATCATTTTTTCAAAGGCAGGGGTTTGCTCCAGAAAATTGGCATGCTGATCGGGTGTACAAAACCCCATCACGGGTTCAACGCCAGCGCGATTATACCAAGAGCGGTCAAACAAAACCATTTCTCCCGTTGATGGGAAATGATCAACATAGCGCTGATAATACCATTCACCACGTTCACGGTCTGTTGGTTTGGGTAAAGCAACAGTACGAACCGTTCTGTGGTTCATATATTGCCTGACCGCATTGATCGAGCCGCCTTTGCCGGCTGCATCGCGACCTTCAAATACTGAGATGATGCGACTGTCGCTGGATCCCAACCAGGATTGAACTTTGACCAGTTCCACCTGCAAAGCTTCAATGGTTTCTTCATACTGCTTCCATTTTAGCTTTTTATCATATGGGTAATCGCCCGACGAAAAAGCCTCATCATCCACCCAATCCGGTAAGTCGGGATTGTCGATATCAAATGGTCGGGTTTCCCCGCCAATTTCCAATTCTACTGCGCGCGATTCGTCACTCATATCATCACTTATTCTGTTGGTTTCTATACGCAAATGAGCGCATATTTAGATCATTTTTGCAAGTGCTGGCTTACCAGGTTGGTTTCAAGGCTAGCTTTCAGTGCGAAAATGCTTGGAGAGTTTAAGACCCTGGGCTTGGTAGTTGGATTTTAGATCCGCACCATAAAGCGCGCTTGGTTTTTCCAGCATATGCTCATAAACCAAGCGACCGACGATCTGTCCGTGCTCTAAAATGAAGGGCACTTCATGGCTACGTACTTCTAGCACCGCGCGGCTACCAGCACCGCCTGCTGAAGAATGTCCAAAGCCGGGGTCAAAAAAGCCAGCATAATGCACACGAAACTCGCCGACGAGCGGATCAAAGGGTGTCATTTCCGCTGCATAAAGTGGCGGCACATGCACAGCCTCTTGCGAGACGAGAATGTAAAATTCATCTGGATCTAAAATGAGCTCTGGACGACCGCGGTTATATAACGGCTCCCAAAAGTCATAGACATCTTGTGACGCTTTTTTATCAACATCGACCACGCTTGTGTGATGTTTACCGCGATACCCAACAAGCGCGCCTTCACCCGATCCAACCAGATCAATCGACATGCCAATGCCGCCATCAGAAATGGACGGATTATCCGCATCATTTAACACTTCTTTGTCGTGAAGTGCTGACACCTCATCAGAGCTTAACAGCGAATTGCCTTTGCGGAATCTAATTTGCGAAAGACGAGACCCAGTGCGTGCAACAATAGGGAAAGTGCGTGGGCTGACTTCCATCCATAAAGGCCCATTATAGCCCGCGATAATCTTATCAAATTCGGGGCCATAATCAGTCATCACCCGGGTGAAAATATCCAGTCGCCCAGTGGAGCTCTTCGGATTTGCCGATGCGGAGATTTCAGAAGGCAGTTCCAAGCTTTCCAAAAGCGGAACGATATAAACACAGCCTGTTTCTAAAACCGCAGCCTCGGTCAAATCAATTTCATGCAATTTTAAACGCTGGAGTTTTTCATCAACGGTGCTGTTGGGACCGGGAAGGAAACTTGCTCGGACGCGATAAGCTTTTTGGCCAAGCCTTAAATCGAGGCTCGCAGGCTGAATTTGATCTTCATCCAACGCTTTTGCGCTTAACAGTTTACCGCTATCAAAAAGCTCCGAAATGAGCCTATCTGATAAAATTCCGGTTTCACGAACCCCGTTCGTCATATCATCACCTAGTCATAAGTCATTTTTCGTCGGCTATTTCTTACAGCTCAAGTGAATTGACGCAAGTTTAACGACGTGATAATTGGTCCTTATCCCGTGGTGATTTGGCCGACCGGCTTGCAGCCACATAAAATAACTCGCTAAAAGGTCGTGCGTTCAAGAACAAACGTGTGAACCGGCTGGCGTGTGCAAGCCGGTTTTTTATTGTCAGGTATCTGGCGAATGTTCATTGTTGGAAAGAAAATGACTGAGAAGAAAAAACTGCGACCCGCGACGCAATTGGTGCATTCAGGCACAACGCGTTCCCAATTTGGTGAAACCTCTGAAGCCTTATATTTAACTCAAGGCTATATCTATGAAAGTTCAGAATCCGCCCAGGCACGTTTCCTAGGAGAGGAAGAAGGTTTCATCTATTCAAGATATGCAAATCCAACAGTTGATATGCTTGAAAAACGGATGTGCGAGCTGGAAGGCGCTGAAGATGCCCGCGCAACAGCTTCGGGTATGGCGGCGGTTACCGCTGCGCTTATGTGTCAGGTACAAGCTGGTGATCATGTGGTTGCCGCACGTGCACTCTTTGGTTCATGCCGTTGGGTGGTTGAAAAACTCATGCCAAAATACGGTATTGAAACCACATTGGTGGATGGCACAGATTTGAAAAATTGGGAACATGCCATTCGCCCCAATACCAAAATGATGTTCCTTGAAAGCCCTACTAATCCAACGCTTGAAGTCATCGATATTGCAGGTGTTGCAGCGCTGGCCAATCAAATCGGAGCCAAGCTAGTCGTCGATAATGTGTTCGCCACACCACTTTATCAAAAGCCATTGGAACTCGGTGCACATATTGTTGTTTATTCAACCACGAAACATGTCGACGGACAGGGGCGATGTTTGGGCGGCATGATCCTATCCGACAAAGAATGGATCGATGAGCATCTGCATGACTATTACAGACATACAGGTCCTTCTATGTCGCCATTTAACGCTTGGACGATGCTCAAAGGCATGGAAACTTTGTCTCTACGTGTTGATCAACAAACCAGAAGTGCTGGTGCCGTCGCAGATTACTTAGCAGAGCATAGTGCGGTGAGCCGCGTGATCTATCCGGGACGCGCTGACCACCCGCAAGCTGATATTGTGGCAAAGCAAATGAAAGCTGGTTCAACACTCGTCGCGTTTGAACTAAAGCGTGGCCAGCAGGCCGCCTTTAAGTTCCAAAACGCCCTGGATGTGATCAATATTTCTAATAATTTGGGCGATTCAAAAAGTTTGATCACGCATCCTGCAACCACAACGCATAAAAACCTTGCAGAAGAAGATCGTGCTGAACTGGGTATCACCGAAGGTACGGTTCGTATTTCTATCGGTATTGAAGATGTGGATGATATTTTAGAAGATCTCGAACAAGCACTTCAGAATATCTGAGTTTAAAAGACAAATATCTGTGTTGGCCTATTTTTGCGGTTGAAACGCGCTCCAGGCCAACACAATTCTTGAAAAAGCCGTATAAATACAAATGGCTGCGAAAATATAAGCGACAATTGCAAAATATGCCGGGAATAGGCAGAAAATTGCAAAGGCGGCAAATGTTTCGGTCGCTTCAGCCAATCCTGTGGTAAAATAGATCGATTTCTCACCGCGCACGTCTGTTTGCAAACGGTATTTTTCCGCCAAAATCGAATAGGCCAAAAAACTTGCGCCATTAACGTAAAATGCAAAGAGCAACACGGCACCTGCAATCGCGTTATTTGTTGGATCATAGATGATAAACGCTAGCGGAATGGCGCCGTAAAAGGCAAAATCAAGCACAATATCTAAAAATCCGCCGAAATCAGAGGTCTGTGTGTGTCTGGCAACGGCGCCATCCAAGCCATCGCCCAAACGACTAAGCAGCAGTAAAATCAGCCCTGGAATCATATATCCAACGGCAATTAGCCCGGCGGAAATCATCCCAACAACAAAAGACGTGAGCGTCACTACATTCGCAGATGCGCCCTTGGTCGCCAAATAAGCGCCCATTTTGTCCAAATGTGGGTCTAAGTACCGTCTAGCTGTGCCATCTAACATATAATTGCCTCAAGATTTGAGACTTCTATTATAGACCGAATACGTCAAGAGCAAATGACCAATTCTCAAAACTACGTTATTATTGATTATTTCCACGCTTGACCTTAGTTTCGGGCTATAGAATAAGGCGCATGTCTTTTGAGTTGTAATATTGACGTTCGTGAATGCAAATGGATGAGATGATGTATAGAGCCACAACACATGAAATCGAAGTTGCTGTGGAGCCTTTTTATATAGAAGAGCAATCTGATCCTGAAGACTCGCGTTATGTCTGGGGCTATCAGATCACAGTGATTAATCATTCAAACCGGCGCGTTCAGTTGATCAATCGCTATTGGAACATCACTGATGGCAATGGTTTAATCGACGAGATTTCCGGGAAGGGCGTTGTTGGCGAAGAGCCCTATATCGAACCCGATGGGAGCCATGAATATTCGTCAGGTTACCCGCTCGATACGCCTTCTGGTATTATGTTTGGTACATATCAATTCCGGACGGATGATGGTGATTTGTTTGATGTTGCCATTCCAGCATTTTCGTTGGATCTGCCCGACCAAAAAAGAGTGCTTAATTGAACAGCATAATCGACTTTAGACCAGTCGTATTGGTCACCGGAGTGCTGGTCATCACACTTGGTGCTTCTATGCTATTGCCCGCTTTTGTGGATGCCGCTGTAGGTAATCCGGACTGGCAGGTCTTCGTTATTTCATCAGGGCTAACGCTTCTTGTTGGCATTTTGATGTTTTTATCAACGCGCGGCATTCCAAAAGGTCTCTCGACCCGTCAGGCGTTATTGATGACCGTGGTCGCTTGGACCGCGCTTGTTGCTTTTGGCGCCTTGCCATTTTTATGGTCGGGTGTGGTTGATAACTACACCGACGCATTTTTTGAATCCATGTCGGGCCTCACAACGACAGGTGCAACGGTGATTACCGGTTTGGAAAGTGTTCCGCCGGGAATTTTGTTCTGGCGAGGGCTTCTACAATGGCTCGGCGGTTTGGGTATTATCGTTATGGCGATTGCTGTGCTTCCAATGCTGCAAATCGGTGGTATGCAGCTGTTTAAGGCTGAAGCCTTTGATACAGCTGAAAAAATATTGCCCAGAACGCGACAAATCTCATCGTCCATAACCTTGGTCTTTATCGCCGTTACCGGCCTTTGTGCGATTTTATATGTTGTGGCCGGCATGGCTGTCGATGATGCGGTTATTCACGCAATGACCACCGTTGCCACTGGTGGCTTTTCGACCAAAGACGGATCCATCGGCCATTTCGATAGCGCAGCCATTGATACAGTTGCGATCATATTTATGATCTTGGGATCGATCCCTTTCATTTTATATGTGCAAATGTTGCAGGGCCGCTATAAGCCGCTTCTGCAAGACCTGCAGGTACGGGTATTCCTAATTTTTGTGAGTTTTTGTATTCTCTTAGCGGTTATTATGGCTGTTGTGAGCGGATCCCATCAGGGGTTGGAAGCACTTCGATATGCTGCCTTTAATGTGGTATCGATCATCACGGGCACAGGCTATGCGTCTACTGATTATGGCACGTGGGGACCACAAGCGGTTACGTTTTTCTTTTTGATTATGTTTGTCGGTGGATGTGCGGGTTCCACTTCCTGCGGCATCAAGATCTTTAGATTTCAGGTCTTGTTTCAAGCGGTGAAAATGCATCTTAATCACGTCATGTATCCAAGTGGCGTCTTTAAGCCGATGTTTAATAATCGCCCGATCCAAAAACATGTCATTTCATCGGTGATGGCGTTTTTCTTCTTGTTTATTGCCTCATTTATGGTGCTGGCTTTCGCACTCAAATTGACAGGATTGGATACGACGACAGCACTCTCAGGAGCGGGTTCAGCGCTCGCAAATGTCGGCCCAGGACTGGGTGATATTATTGGACCATCCGGCAATTATTCAGAACTTAGCGCGACTGCGAAATGGCTCTTGTCCGCAGGCATGCTGCTCGGCCGACTAGAATTGTTCACTTTGCTCGTGATATTTTTGCCAAGTTTTTGGCGAACATGATATCAAACGCGCTACAATTTGAATGTCGATTCGAATTATCAGACGCAAATAGGATATCACCATGGATAAGCAAACAATCGCCAAACGTATTGATCAGGGTCGAGGCGTTGAAAAAGCAGATCTCGTTTTAAAAAATGGACAATTCTATGATCTGGTGACTGGTGAATTGGTGGCTGGAGATATCGCAATTTGCGGTGATATCATTGTCGGCACATGCGAAAAATATCAGGGCGAGGTTGAAGTTGATATTTCCGGTAAAATTGTCGTTCCTGGTTTTATCGATACGCATTTACATATTGAATCTTCTATGGTCACGCCATACGAGTTTGACAGATGTGTTCTGCCCTACGGCGTCACAACGGTGATCTGCGATCCGCATGAGATTGCCAATGTTGTCGGGATCAGCGGGATTGAATATTTCCTCAAATGTGCTGAAAACACTGCCATGGATATCCGCGTGCAGCTCTCTTCCTGTGTGCCCGCGACAGAAATGGAGACATCCGGTGCGCGATTGATCGCGTCTGATTTAACGCCTTATGCAGACCATCCTCAGGTCATTGGGCTGGCTGAATTTATGAACTATCCGGGCGTTCTCAATAAAGACGAAACTTGCCTTGATAAATTGGAAGCATTTTCAGACCGGCATATTGATGGCCACGCACCCTTGGTGCGCGGTTACGACATTAACGGCTATCTATCTGCGGGTATTTCAACCGATCACGAGACCACCACGGCTGATGAAGCATTAGAAAAACTCAGAAAAGGCATGCATATTCTCGTGCGCGAAGGATCAGTATCAAAAGATCTGCATGCCCTTGCACCTATTATCACGGAACGAAACTCTCCTTATTTGGCAATATGCACGGATGATAGAAATCCACTTGATATCGCTGAACAAGGTCATCTTGATTACGTTATTCAAACCGCAATTGAATTGGGTTCTGATCAGCTCGCGATTTATCGCGCAGCATCAATTTCGGCCGCCAAAGCATTTGGGTTGAAAGATCGTGGCTTGGTTGCGCCAGGCATGCGCGCCGATTTAGTCGTGCTGAATGATCTTAAAACCTGCGATATCGATCACGTTTATAGCGCAGGTCGTTTGGTGGAAGATAAACTATTTGAAGAACGCGAATTTGTTGACCCCATTGGTCGCAATTCAGTTCAATCAAAAAAGCTGACGGCTAAATCTTTTGAAACCAGAACCAATAGCAATGAAGCACATGTGATCGGCATCGTGCCAGGTAAGATCATCACGCAGCATCTCACCTGCGAGATCATTGAGGGCAAAGCTGGGGATCGATCTGATCTTGAACGCGATTTGATTAAAATTGGCATTGTTGAACGCCATGGCAAAAACGGCAATGTATCAGCCGGTTTTGTTAATGGCTTCGGCTTGCAACGCGGCGCTATTGCATCAACCGTGTGCCATGACCATCATAATATCGCGGTCGTTGGCGCCAATGATGATGATATGGCCGTTGCAGCTAATCGATTGGTCGAACTTGAAGGTGGTTTTGTTGTGGTCGAAGACGGCAAGATTTTGGCTGAAGTTGCACTCCCGATCGCCGGTTTAATGAGCCTTGAACCTTTTGAAAATGTCCGCGACCAACTCATCAAGTTACGTGACGCAGCGAAATCTTTAGGCGTTGTGCTTGAAGAGCCATTCCTGCAGCTCGCATTCCTTGCGCTTCCTGTGATTCCGCATTTGAAGATCACCGACCACGGTTTGGTCGATGTCGATCGGTTCCAGATCTTGTCCTAGGCGAAAACTTCGTTCATTCCGCTGGCGTGGTGGTTGGGTTCGATGGTGAATTCCGGCGCTCGCGCATTTGCCCATATATGGCAACCAATGTGCGGCGGATATCATTGCCAACACCCACCAATGCTGGAACAAGGAATAAGACCAAGAACGTTGAAAGTGCCAAGCCAAATACGATAGTGATTGCCATTGGCAACAAGAATTGTGCTTGTCGACTTGTTTCAAACAACAATGGCAACAGTCCACCAATAGTCGTTAGCGACGTCAACATCACAGCCCGCAATCGATCCAAACTTGCACCAATCGCCGCTTGAGCAAAATCATTACCTTGTTTGATGCGCTCGTTTAGCCGCGCCACCAAAATGATGGAATCATTGACCAGAATTCCGGACAGTCCCAAAAGCCCGATGAAGGACAAGATTGTCAGTTTGAAACCCATCAGCCAATGCCCAAATACAGCGCCCACAATGCCAAATGGAATGATCAACATCACCGCAATGGGGCTCCAATAACTACCGAAGAACCAAGCAAGGATGATATAAATCACGGCAACCGCAATGATGGCACCCAGCTGCAGATCAGCAAAGGCATTGCGTTGTTCCTCAGACCGCCCGCCAAAACTGTATGTCACATCATGTTTGGAGGTGAGCGCTTCCAATTCACCGCCAGCAAGCAGTGTTTCAATGACCTTGTCTGTTGTTGATACTTCATCATCGATGTCGCCGGAGACGGAGATTGTTGTTTTACCATCGCGTCTGCGAATGGATGCAAAGCCCTGTCGCTCGCTTAATGTGATGATTTCGGTCAGCGGCACAAATTCACCGGCATTGCTTTTAACAGTGAGATTTCGCAGCGCTGCCATGCCATCCTCACGTTGGATCGCATCGACGCGCACAGTGACTTCATCATCGCCACGCGCAAATCTAAACGGAATGCTGCCTTCAAATGAATTGCGGATCTGACGGCCAATACCATCGATTGTAAAGCCAAGCGCAGTGCCGAAAGGAGTAAGTTCCATCACAAGTTCTGGCTTGCCATAGGGCAGGTTATCTTCAACTCCTGAGACTCCGGCAATCGTCGAGACAAGCTGCGCCACGTCATTGGCTGCCGCTTTAAGCTGCTCCGAACTGTCACCCTGTAAGCGCACTTCAATATCTCGACCAGGAGGGCCACCGCGTGATTGCGCAACGGAGAACCTGGTCACACCTGCAATACGAGGCACTTCGCGGCGCCATGCGCTGACGATATCATTGGTGCGTACAGATCTAAACTCCGAAGCCGTCAGCTGTACTTGAATGCGCGCTTGCACCGCGCCATTGCGATTTGACGCGCCATAGGTGGTGAAGATCGCGCTAACCAATTCTTCGTTTTCATCGGTCAATTTATCGTCGATGGCATGAAGCGTGTTTTCGTAGGCGATTATTGCTTGTTTGGCGGTGTCCTCCGGCAGACCGGCATTAAACACCACAATGCCAGTGATATTTTCAGCTTCAGGTGAGGGGAAGAAGACAAATTCCACCTTGCCACTGCGGATCAAACCAACAGCGAGAACCATGATCAAACCAACCGAAATCGCGATGGTCACATAGCGCCAATTATAGGAAAGCGTGACGATAAACCGAACCGGGTTGTTGCGGAACCAGGCAAATCCTCTATCAAAATTGCGGCGGAACCAACCATCTTGAGTTTTCAGATCTGCAAGTTCTTCCGGTGATAGCTTCGAGTTTGAGCGCCAAATTCTTAGCTCAGTAAAGCCAGTGATGATGATGGCCGCAATAAATGATCCGGCGATATATTGCATGGGTGGCAGGGAAATAAGCGCACCTATGAAAGCACGAGCACCTTCAATCTCAAGCGTTGGATCGGTTGAAAGGTGGTAAATGTTTGACCCAATGACGAAGATTAAACCTAATATCAAAATCGTCACAACAGGTCTTAATAGTTTAAGATAAACATATTCAATAATGGTAGCTAAGCTAATGGCAACAAAAGCAGAAATAGCGGCGCGCACGTAATTTGGTTGATCAAACACCCATGCAAGTGGCGTCGCGCCTTCAGCAGAACTATAGCTCAAACTGAGGCGGTTTAATATCGACGCGGATGCTAGTGTTAATATGAGCGCGATGAAGAATTGGCGCCAATAAGACCAGCGCGCACCATGTTTCGTCTTGAGGGAATGTGCCAGGTGGCCCGGCAGGATAAAGAAACACTCAATCAAGCTCGCGATCAACACAGCAATTACCACATAGGGTAACACACCCATGATTTGACCAATCGTATCATTAATCAATAGGATAGGGCTAAATGCTGCGAGCGTGGTGAGCATCGCTGCCATAACCGGTGTCATCATCATGCCCACGCCGTTTTCTGCGGCCGTGATATTATCGTCACCCATTTCAAGGCGCGTATTGGTATGTTCACCCACCACAATGGCATCATCCACAATGATCCCAAGCATCATAATTAGCGCGAACAAAGTGATCATATTGATCGTTTGACCGATCACCAGCATGATGCCAACCGTTGCCAACAATGCGATGGGGATGCCCGCAGCAACCCAAAACGCAATGCGTGCATTCAGGAAGATGAACAGCATCAAGACCACAATGATTAAACCGCCAAGCGCGTTTTTGACCAAAAGCAAAATACGTTCTGATAATGCTTCAGCTGAAACGCGATAAGTTGTCAGTTCAATATTATCAGGTAGTTGAGGTGTGATTTCCTCAATATAGTCAAACAAAATCGCAGCAGTTTCGAGCGTATCGGCAGTTGGCGCGCGACGCACATCAAGTTCAATGGCTGCAAGATTTCCGCTTAGCCCTTGGGTTTGACTGTCATCGAATGTCTCATTGATATCCGCAATGTCATTAAGTTTTATCTTCTCTCCAGTTGGGAAGGATTTCACTTCGACGTTACCGATGGATTTCGTGTCGCGGGCATTTGCCAAGGTGCGCAATTGGCGCTCAATATCGCCGGCAACATTTCCCGACGGTAAATCACGACTATTACTGGCAATGATGTTGGAGACTTCAGACACAGTCATCGACAGACGCCGCAATTCGTGTTCCGGGATCGAAACTGCAATTTCGGGTGATCGCAGTCCGTTGAAATTGATCTTATCAATACCGCGATCAATTAAATCATCTCTGATACGTTTGGCCCAATCGCGTTTGGTTTGTTCCGATGCGGTCCCTCCGACAGATAGGCGCGCAACAGCATCAAAAAATTGAGATCGACTAACGGTTGGCGTCTCCGCATCTTCAGGTAAGTTACTTATTGATTTGGCAGCAGCTTCCACATCCGCGAGCGCCTGCTGCATATCTGTACCTTCGGAAAATTCCAAGGTAATGGCACCATTACCCTCAGAGGCAGTGGACGTCATCTTATCAACGCCATTGATAAAGCGGAGCTCTGGTTCGGCCACCGCCAACACATTGACCTCAACGTCTTGCGCGCTAGCGCCAGGCCAGGAAATGATCACACCGATTGTTGGGCGATCTACCGTTGGGAAAAACTGTGTGTTGATTTTGGCGATTGCAAATGCGCCGAAAATGATCATTAGGACCATCAAGAGATTGGCAGCATTCGGGTGACGAATGAAGGTGCTGACAAGACCTGCCCAACCACTTCTCACCTGTTCCATTCGGGACGTATCGTTCATCACTTAACTCCCTGAATTGTTGTTGGCATTCGGGCGTTGTCGCTCGCCACCTGGGCGCCGTCCTTCACCGTTTGGCCGTTGCCCCCCTGCATTTGCCCCTGTATTTGCGCCTGCATTTGCACCACCACGACGCGGCTCCGCGCTGCCCGGCGCACGCACCCGCGCGCCTTCGGTTGCTTCTGTCAGACGTGTTGTGAGAATTTTATCTCCAGATTTTAATGCCCCGTCACCGGTTCCTTTCACGATCGCATTGCTGCCGTCAAAGGCGAGGATATCGATATCTTTGCGGACCAGTTGACCTTCTTCAATAATAAAGACATGAGACTGGTCATAGATCGATGTTTCCGGCACTTTGATCGCATTATTATAAGCGCGATCTGGCACAAGAATTTCAACAAAGGCGCCTGGGCGGATTTGCACAGCATGATCTTCAGGCTTGATGCGTGCGACAACCTCAACGCCGCCGCGTTCCGCTGCGACCGTGGCGCCAATGCGATCAATCTCACCTTTGTATGAATAGCTCACCGTGCCAATAGTCCAGATGATTTCAACCTCGCGACCAATGAGTGGATCGCTATCGGTCGCCATGCGGCCATATTGGGCATTGGTGAGCGTGAAACGGCTTTCCAATTGTTGATTATCGTAGATGGAAACTAGCACATCATTGCTGCCAACTGATCGGCCGGGCTCAGCGTTTGCGTTCGACACAATACCGCCAAAAGGTGCATAGAGTTTGGTGTTTTCAAGTTGACGCTCCGCTTCGCTTAACTTCCATTCCAAGCGCTCGATATTGGCCAATTGCTGTTCTTTTTGAGCTTCATTGATGATGATATTGTTGCGTCTTTGGCTCACAGACTGACTGCGCTGAGAAACGACCAAAACACGATCATCAACTTGCTTATTGGTCAAAGTGCCAGATGCTGCCAGCGACTGCGCGCGTTCAAGATCCGCACGTGCCAATTCTAGCTGATCTTGCGCTGAAATTAGCTGGTCATTTTCCGATGCTAAGCGCGCGTCAATTTCCCGAACCGTCGCTTGAACTTGCATGAGATTAGCTTTTGCTTCACGGATCGCACCTTCATAATTAAATGGGTCTATTGACACAAGCAGATCACCTTCTTCAACCCGCATGCCTGCGGTTAAATTCTCATTCACGGCGATGATTTCTCCGCTGACAAGCGGGCGAAGTTCGACATTTCTGGCGGTTTCCACCTGACCATAAACTAAAATGCTCGGTCGATGCGCTGTTTGCACTGCGTCCAAAGATTCAACGGTAAAAGTCGCCTGACGGAATGGGCGTTTGGCAGGTTCCTCGCGAGAACTCACCATCCGGTCCATGATCGTATAGGCCCCTGCTAAAACACCCACCATCAGCAACAACTGAAAGATTGATCGAGCAAAAGCTATGAAGCGACGCCCCCAAGATCTTTGGGGCTTTTGATCTGAGGCAGCTTGCACATCAGTATCTATCTCTTCTTTTAAAGACGTGATCTTTGGTTGATCAAGTTCAACCACATTCTCTGGTATATTTTCTGAATTGGATTTTTCTAGCATTTTTCATACTCGCTTGGGCGAATTGATTATGCCCATTGATCACCAAAAATTGCAAATTAACGTTTTGTAATTATTGGTCCTGCGAGAGTGTCAGCCCTCAGCTTAAAGTCATAAATCAAATTCAGATTGCGTAAATATATGTTGCGTTGAACAAAATTCGCAGACGACCTCAATCTTGCCGTCGACAAATGTATCGTTCAACTCGTCCTTCTCCATACGAGATAAAACGCCAAACAGATGTTCTCGCGAGCAAGAACAATTGTCACGAACTTCACCAGCTTCAAAAATCCGAACGCCGCGTTCATGGAATAAGCGATAAAGCAACCTTTCGCTACCAACTTGCGGATCAGTCAATTCACTGGCGCTTACGGTTTCAACCAAGACTTTAGCTTCCGTCCAAGCATCATCTTCATCGGCGGAATGTTCTTCCACACCTTCCGGCAAATCTCCGCCCGGCAAATCACTTTGCGCCATGCGTTCACTTGCGTGGGGTAAGAACTGGATCAAAATACCTCCGGCGCGCCATTGATGTTCAGATTTGCCATCTTCACCCTTGGCGATCAGTTCAGCCACACTCAGTTTAATGCTTGTTGGGATTTGTTCGGATTGTTTGAAATAAGATTCAGCCATCTGGGAAAGGGTATCCCCCTTCATTTCAACAATGCCCTGATAGCGCTGTGTGTGAGAACCCTGGTCAATGGTAAAAGCAAGAACACCTTTGCCTAGCAATTGATGCGGCAAAGCATTGCCGTCGGCTATTGCTTGATCAAGTTTGTCTTGATTAAATTGCGCATAGCCGCGAACCGAAGACGGCGCTTGGAAATCAACCACGAGCAATTCAACAGGGCCGTCGCCTTTGGTTTGCAGGATCAAACGTCCCTCAAATTTTAACGACGTGCCGAGCAATACCGTTAGCACAATACCTTCGGCCAAAAGTTGCGCCACAGGTTCTGGATATGTGTGCCGAGAAAGGATCTGATCCAACATCGGGCCAAGTTGAACCGCCCGGCCACGAACATCCAATCCTTCCACTTGGAAAGGAACGACGTGATCATCACCAGAAAGCTTTATGTCATGCGCGGTTTCAAATGCTTCCATAATTAATACTCAATATTTCAAGGGGTTTTTTAATGCAGTTTTGCATTTGGTCCCGTTGAACACAAATTTCAATAGCCAGAACGAAAAGGGCCGTTCTATAGCGCGCCGAGGCACCATTCAATAATGGCCTTTTGGGCGTGCATTCTGTTTTCAGCCTCATCAAACACGACGGATTGTGGCCCATCGATCACTTCATCGGTGACATCTTCACCACGTTTTGCTGGTAAGCAATGCATGAAGAGCGCGTCATCTTTCGCCTGCGCCATCAATTTTTCATTGACCTGGAACGGCTGGAACACATTATGCCCGCGAGCTTTGTGCTCTTGGTTCATCGACACCCATTTATCGGTAATCACGCAATCAGTGTCTTTAACTGTCGCATCAGCATCATGACTGAGATTGATCGTTGCACCATTTTCGCGCGCCCAATCGACATAGCGTTGTTCAGGTTCTGAACCTTCAGGCGTTCCGATATTCATAGAATAACCAAATTGTGCCGCGCCTTCCATCAGTGAATGCGTAACATTGTTTCCATCGCCCACCCAAGATAATGTCTTGCCTTCAATTGAACCACGATGCTCTTCGTAAGTTTGAACATCCGCCATGATCTGGCAGGGATGCGTATCATCCGTCAGTGCGTTGATCACAGGGACAGTTGCATATTCTGCCATTTCCAAAAGACGCTCGTGCTCCATTGTGCGGATCATAATAATGTCGACATATCGAGATAATACACGTGCAGTATCAGCCACTGTTTCTGATGAGCCCAATTGCATGTCGGAGCCTGAAAGCAATAATGTTTCGCCGCCTAACTGTCGCATGCCCACATCAAATGAAACGCGCGTGCGAGTTGACGGTTTTTCGAAAATCATCGCCAATACTTTGCCTTGCAAAGGCTTATGCTCAATGCCTTGTTTCAAATTCAACTTCGTTGATTTTGCATGATCGATCATGCGGCGCAGTTCACCTTTGTTAATGTCGGCAAGGTCTAAAAAGTGGTGATGTTGATCTTTTAAAGACATGAGCTTTTCCTAAATAAAGCAGTTATTTTTTGACTGTATTGAGCGCATTTTTAATGCGAGCCAGGCCGTCACGCGCTTCATCTTTGGTCAATGTCAAAGGTGGTAGCAAACGGATCACATTATCGCCGGCAGGTACAGCTAAGAATTTTTCATCGCGCATCGCACCTAATAATTCCATATTAGGTGTCTTACATTTAATGCCGATCATAAGGCCTTGGCCTCTGATTTCTTCGATGATGTCCGGATAGGTGTCCGTCAGTTCGGCCAGACCCTGTCTGAGGAGCAATGCAACGTCTTGCACATTTTCCAAGAAGCCGTCTTCCAAAACCACATCAAGAACCGCATTGCCCACCGACATGGCCAAAGGGTTGCCACCAAAGGTCGTTCCATGGGTGCCGGGAACCATGCTTTGAGCTGCTTCTTCCGTTGCAAGGCATGCACCTAGCGGGAAGCCACCGCCAATACCTTTCGCGACAGCCATAATGTCTGGTGTGACACCTGACCATTCATGCGCAAATAGTTTACCTGTTCTACCCACACCGCATTGAATTTCATCAAAAATCAGCAGTGCGCCCGTTTCATTACAAATCTCGCGAAGCGTTTTTAGAAATTCAGTTGAGACGTAACGCAAGCCTCCTTCGCCTTGGATCGGTTCAATTAACAGGGCGGCTGTTCGATCCGAAATGGCCTCTTTGAGCGCTTCAACGTCGTTTAGATCAACTTGAATAAATCCTGGTGCCTTGGGTCCGAAGCCTTCGATATATTTTTCCTGACCACCGGCGGCAATCGTCGCCGTCGATCGACCATGAAAAGCACCTTTAAATGTGATGATTTCAAAACGTTCGGCTTCACTATTGGCAAAGTGATAATGGCGTGCTGTTTTAATGGCGCATTCCATCGCTTCAACGCCGGAATTTGTGAAGAATACTTTGTCGGCAAAGGTATTGGCAGTTAAACGGTCTGCGAGCTCGCTTTGACCCTTGACTTGAAACAGGTTTGAAATATGCCAAAGTTGCTCGGATTGCTTCTTTAAAGTCTCAACCAAATGAGGATGACAATGGCCTAAGGAATTCACTGCAATACCCGCTGTGAAATCCAGAAATTTTTCACCTTGATCTGTTTCCAGCCAAACGCCTTCACCTGATGTGAAAGTTGCCCCAGTGGTGGGAAGAATTGAATATAAAGACGTGGCTGCTGCCATGTCGCTCTCCTGTTAAATTCAATGTGAGTGCCGGCTGTATCCGCGGCGCGGTTATTTGTTGTATAAAAGTGAAAAACCGCCCAGTTTGGACGGTTGTCTTTATTATCACCACTTTAAAACCAAAAGTCAATTACGTGTCACCATGATACAATTCCTATAATCAACCTGGCAATTTTTGATAAAAAATAACGAAAACTTGCTTTAGTTGGGGAAAACTGAATTTTTGCGAATCAGATAAATTTCTGCCCCTTGTCACAGAGTCCTGCGATCACTAACTTAGATCTAGTTGGAAAAAATGCGACGGACCCAGCGACTTTTTAAGTGATTTAAAATGTACTCATTTGAGTGCAGTGGTGGGGGATTCTGTCTTGGTAAGAAGAAACGGAGATAAAAATGAGTTGGACTGATGAACGCGTCGAACAGCTCAAGAAATTGTGGGCAGAAGGTTTGAGCGCGAGTCAGATTGCAGCTCAGCTTGGCGGCGTAAGTCGTAATGCTGTGATTGGTAAAGTTCACCGTCTTCATTTGCCAGGTCGCGCAAAATCTGGTGGCTCTCGTAGTCCGCGCGCGAAACGCCCAACAGTTGCAACACAACGTACCGGTTTCACAGCACCAAGAGCGGCCAGCACAGCGTCACGCCCTGCACCGACAAGAACAGGTGGTGGCGGCGGCGCAGCAGCTACAGTGATGAAGGCTGACGTCGACGCTATTGCAATTGAAGAATTGGATACGCGACCAATTGAAGATGTGGTCGTGCCTATTTCCAAGCAGCTCAAACTGATTGAGTTGACAGAAGCGACCTGTAAGTGGCCAATTGGTGACCCTATGGTCGATGGGTTTCATTTCTGCGGAAACGATTGTGATGAAGCCTCACCATATTGTACTTATCATTCGAAACTGGCCTACCAACCCACGGCTGAACGCCGTCGCGCCCGTTAACCGCGAAATTGGTAAAAGCTTGACTTCTGAACCCAGCTCTCAAATAAAGAGTTGGGTTTTTTAGTAGGGGAATTTTTTTTGCAGCAGCATTTACCAAAACTTTATCTTATTGCAGGTCTTTTTGGCGTAGGGATTGCACTTAGTGCCTGCCAAACTCTTTCGAAGGAAGAATGTGTGGCAGCGGATTGGGCTGTTATTGGTGAAACGGATGGTGCGGCAGGTCATGCCCCTCAGGACCGATTTGCACGCCATGTGAAAGCGTGTGCGAAAGCAGGTATTACACCAAACCAAACAGCTTGGAACCAAGGCTACCAAGCAGGGCTTGTTCGATATTGCACACCGGCAAATGGTTTGCGTGTTGGCGAAGCGGGAGATATTTATGCAAATGTTTGCCCACTTGATAAGTCGGTCGCGTTTTTATCAGGCTATAACCTTGGAAAACGTGCACACGGTATCCGTTCAGATATAAATAGCCGTCAAAGCGCCATTTCTAGACGACAAGCAGAAGCTGCCGAGAAGATTAAGTTGATTGCAACGGCGACACCGCAAGAGCAAACGACTATTCAGCTTGAAATTGCTAATCTCAATCAACAGAACTCAACCGATCAAGTTGAAATCGCTCGGTTGAGCGGCGAGTTGGCATTGGTTGAGCGTGATATTCAAAATTTCAGAGCTGGTTTGGTCAACTAAAAACATCAGCTGAGTTATCCAATACACTTCAAAGCTTAGGGATTTTACTCCCTGCGCGCGGGTTCATGTGGTGTTTTTTCCCACAGCTGTGATCTAAGTGGCAGTTGTGAGATGGCCCGCCATCCTGCAAATGACATGAGTAACCAGTAAAGTGGTGGCAGAAATAGCCACTTTGTTTTAATCTTCTTTTTCTGCCCAGAAATGAGTGCGCTCATACCCACATATACAAATATTAAATAACCGCCGATTAAGTTGAAACAGTCAAGAAAAATTAGGATTAATTTCAACGTAGTGGCGCCAAAAAAGGTCCCAGTCAGTGCCTTATATAGTGTGTAGGTGATGAACATAAATGCAAATGGGTGAGCAAGTGCGGCAATCAACATCCCTCCAATCATCACCTGCATAATGATAAAACCTATAAAGCCCCTTCTTGCCAACAGTCGTGTGGGATTACGCATAAGGACGAGCCAAGTTTGCATCCAGCCCTTTAACCATCTTGTCCTTTGTTTGATCCAGACGGAAATGCTTGTTGGCGCCGTTTCAAGGGTTGGGCGTTTTAAGACGCCCGTATTATACCCATGAGAAGTGGCTCGGCAATTTTGAACAAGAGATTTAAGTGAAATTTTGACCTGTCAGTGGCACTTTGTGCTGAACACAGGAGAACTACTATGTCCCGACGTCCACGTCGTAATCACACATCTGCTTTCAAAACCAAGATGGC
>JAEPMD010000030.1 GCA_017644105.1 Rhizobiaceae bacterium
AGCTGTGAGTTATCTCGGATTCGTACAAATCGCAGCGGCAAGACTATGGACAAGACAGTTTGTCAACAGAACCTAGCTTACATGGTCAAGCGGGTCGGCGTGTTGGTGGTTTTACGACCGATATATTCAAATGCCTCAGTCAACTGACTAGCTGTTTCGGGCTCAAAATAATGTTCCGGAGACGTGGCACAATAGCTTAGTAATTCCTGTCCGCCTTCTGGCGCTGCAAAAGCGACGGTGTAAATGATAATGCCGTCATTTTTTGCCTGATCGCAAATCGCTTTGGTCGATGTATCATCTGCTGAGTAGTTGTTTTCACCATCGGTCATGAAGACAATGAAGCGATCAGGTATTTGGCCATTCTTCTGCGCGTGCTCATTAGCCTCAGTACCGTCGGAGAGTTTGAGTTTGTCATAAGACCAATCCATTGCATCGGTTGATGATGTTCCGCCATTCGCCTTAAGATCATTGATAAAGTTCATTGTGTCAGAAATCCCCCATGCGAGATCTGTTTGATCATCCATTTCGCTATGATAGGTGACTGAACCCGTTCGAACATATTGTTCTTCAGGATCAGCTGCTGCCATTTGGTCAAGCATATTGGATGCCGCATCTTTCAACAGGCGGATCTTAGACGCGTCGATATTGGAAAACACAGCATCCCAGTTCGCAATAATGGTATCCGCATCAGCCTTTTTGGCGGCATATGCGGGGTGATAGCAATAATTGTAAGCAAGATCAGCATCAGTTGACGTCGGTTCGCCAATGTCCTGGAGAAATGCGATGCGTAGATCATAGGAATCTTCCATTTTCCAACAGTCTTTAACGGCGTAGTTCTGCAAAATATATTTAATCTGATCTTCGCTCAGACCGTAGATTTCGTGCGCTTCATAAATGCTTGCACTCACACGACCGGCATTGCCGCGACTTTCATCAAGAATATCTTGCATATCGACTGCTTCATCAGTGGGCCAAGCCATGGAGCCTGATACATCAATCACGATCGACATCGAAAATGCCCCTTGCAGGTCTTCGTTACTCGTTGTTGAACCCGAATTTATTGAAATCGTCAGGAGTTCATCGGTTATAAATGACAATAACGAGCTGGATTGCAAGCTTGCTTCGACATTTAGAACGAGGTTCCAAGTTGTGATATTTTCATCGACAGCTTCTTCGATATAGGCAGTGATGTCATAACTTAGCGAGTTATAGCGATCGTTAAATGCCTCAAGCTGAGAACTCAAATAATCTCTCGCAAAATCTTCGGCATCGCTCATGCTAAGTTTGCCCGAAGAAAGGCGTTTCGCCACAGTTAGATTTGTGCCGTCGGCTGCTATTTGCATGCGTTCTTTAAGAGAAAGTGTATTTGCCACATCCAGCGAAATCCCACCGGCAGCAAGCATTACAGGTGCAATGATAGCGGTAACCATCGCAAAATTTCCGCTTGTATCGCGCAAGACATCTTTGAGTGAACTTAATCCACAGGTCATCGTTTCAACTCCATATGGTTGATTGTGATCCCGCAAATTTTCTAAAAACCGACATTAGATGAAAAAAATGTAGATTAGATAAGAAATTTATCTACAATTTTATCGATCGTAAATTTTCAATAAATATGGGGCGAATATGGCCGATGAACTATCCAGTGCAGTTGTCGAATCTGTAAAATATTATCTCAACCGCATCGAACATATTCTCAAGCGGTTGGACGCAGATCAAGAGGCAGGTCGTTATCTCGCAGTGAAATTGGCACCGGATATGTTGGATACCGGATTTAATTTTGCGGTTGCAATAAAATTTGCTGCGCGCGCGTTATGCCCACCCGCAAAGCGCGATATGCCGGAAATCCCTGAGGAGCAGAACTGCGCAACACTATTGGCATATGTGCAAGAGGTTCGTAGCGTTATTGCGCCAATCACTGTTAACGAGGTGAGGGCACCTGTTTCCCATATTGCTGGCGATGGTAAACTTCACCAAAGCGCAGAAGATTACATCACAAAATTTGCGCTTCCCAATATGATCTTTCACATCACCATGGCTTATGCCGGTTTAAGACATGCAGGTTTTAGTATCGGCAAAGCCGATTTCGATGGGCTACATGTGTATTGAGTTGGTGTTGCACGTGCCGTATTGGTTTCAATAACGTATTTCAACAATTTCAGAACAAGCGCATTCTGAACAAACCCCCACCAAAATTCATCAAATTTTTGCGATAACGGATAGTTTTATTTGAAATTTTGGCAAATCAGCCTATCTTGGGCAATAATGACACTTTAATGACATCTAAGATTCTTGAACCAATCTTGGGAAATATTGGGCGCAGAACAGGGCTAAAAACATGCACATCATATTGTTGATTGGCGTCTTGCTAATTGTTCTTCACTTGTTTGTTCGTGAGCGAACCATGCTCATCAACGGACAGGTTGGGCCTTGGACACGCCGTATTAGGGGTTTTAACCGCTGGTCTCCGGTGCTCTTCTTCATCGTGCTTGCGCCACTCGTTGCCATGGTGCTCTATGTGTTCGGCTCAGTAGTCTTTGCGCTAATCTTCTAGTTTTTCAACACCTCACAACCTGATCACAAAAAAGCGTTTGAAGTTGATGTGCATCTTCAGCGATTGCACACTAGACTTAAATTCAAGATCAATCGCAGTGATTTCGATGCGTAATAATAGGATAGACAAAGGTTAGGATTAAAGTTGAATTTCTAAACTGCCATCGGATGAATTGCATAAGGAAGGTGTTGAATATGAGACGCAAACTATATGCATTATTGATGATGTCAGCCATGGCTTTCAGCTTGCAGACGGTCACGACGGTAAATCCTGCATCAGCGCAACTGGGCACGTCCGCGCTTCCTTTTGATCAAAGCCGCAATCAATTCAGTTTCGTGCCGGCTCTTGAGCCAGCCTTTAAATCTGTTGTCTTCATACAAAATGGCGCATTGGGCGAAGATGGTGAGATTAGGCCTCAGTCTATCGGCTCAGGCGTGGTGATTGACAAGGATCAAGGTCTCATTCTTACCAATTCGCACGTGGTTGCCAATGGCACACACTTCCGTATTCAACTCTCCGATGGTCGTTGGATGGATGCTGAGCTTATTGGTCGCGATGCCCCCACAGATATTGCTGTGCTAAAAGTACAAGGCACAATCAAGAACCAAATTACAATTGCTGATTCTGATAATTCCCGCGTGGGCGATATTGTATTTGCGCTTGGTTATCCGCTTGGCTTGGAGCAAACACTCACCTTCGGCATTATAAGCGGGTTAGGGCGCTCAACGGGCGATCAGGGTCTCTTTGATTTTATTCAAACAGATGCGGCCATCAATTCTGGTAATTCTGGTGGTGCTTTGCTCGATAGCCAAGGGCATCTCATTGGCATCAACACGTCCATTTTATCGCAATCTGGCGGCAATATTGGTATTGGCTTTTCCGTCCCGTCACAAGTTGCCATGCAGGTGGCTGAACAATTGGCGCAATATGGCGTGGTTCGTCGCGGTGCAATTGGCGTAACGTTGGATAGCGTGTCAGAGGAAGATTCCGATCGTGTCGGCATTGATCATTGGGATGGCGCCACTGTTGTGAGCGTCGAAGAAGGTTCACCAGCGGAACTTGCTGGCTTGAAACCGGGTGATGTGATTACCGGATTTAACGGGCGGTATGTGAAGTCACCAAGATCATTGCGCACTTGGATTGGCGTAAGCGAAGCCGGGACACCACTCGAAATTACGTATAAGCGCGAGGCACAAGATTTTGCTTCATTGGAGCTGGAAGCTCGGTTAATTGACCCGTCACCCGTGGCGGGACTTGCAGCGCTGGGTGCGGGTATTCGTGCCATAACCGAGGATGACAATTTACCCGAACGGATCAGTGGCGTTGTTATCAACGAGCTGGAAAAGCACTCGCCAGCTTATTCTGCTGGTCTAAAAATTGGTGATGTGATTGTTGCGATTAATAATGAGCATGCAGCCTCTCAGCAGGTTTGTGACCGATTGGTCAGCGAAGCCGATGGTATTGTGCGGATGATGATCTACCGCGAGGGGAAGATCATGCCGTTTGATATCACATCATAATCGGGTTTGATGATCTCAGTTTATAATTCGTTATTAATGTGTGTGACGGTGCTGACCCATAAAATGCTGAGCATCCATAACAGGGAAGTCAATGTCGATCGAGCCAGCTTTGGCAAAATTCAATGTCGCTTTAAAACTTGTTTCTCTCACCAACGGGGCTTGAAGTGACATGAACATGATATGCAGTCCGCCGGGCTTTAATGTCACTGTAGCGCCAGGCTCGATGACAATGCCTTGCTCCAGCTGGCGCATTTTCATCACATCACCTTCCATTTTCATCTCATGGATCTGCAATTCGCTGGCTATGTCAGTTTGACCAGAAATAAAGGTATCAGGTTCTGAACCTTTATTTGTGATGGTTAAATACCCACCACCCACTTTTGCACCTGGCACGGTTTCCCGCGCGGCCACATTTTCAATGACCAAATCGCCAAGCATGAACATGGCTCCATCTGAAGTTTGTTTGGTCTCGTGATCATGGTTTTCCACACTCTGACTTTCGGCAAAGGCACTTGGTGTGTCCAAGACAACACGCACAGCCACTGAACCTATTGCAAGGATCACGGCAAAAGCTGCTATGAGAAACTTCATGTTCATTGAACGCTCCGAAAGGTGAAAATCGCTAATTTAGTCCGCAAACTGGAAGTTGCGAGATGACAATTTGTCACCTCGAGTCTCAATAATTAATTCGCATCTATATTTATCTAACAATTGCGCCCGTGTTTTAGTTGATGTTTAATGGCAGGCAATCTTGGATAATATGGGGCGAATTATGAATATCATTCAAACATCACTGATAGCTGGCGCATTAACGTTGGCATCAGCCGCAGCACAAGCGGGCACCGGTGCTGAGGGCTATTTTACGATTTACAACAATACCGATAACAATATTATTGTGGGTTTATACCAATGACGGTTCTGGCTGGAGCGATAATTGGCTCGGTGGTGATGTTGCAATTGAACCGGGTGAGGGCACCGAGGTAGAGTTCATCGCAGATACAGGTGCTTGCGATCAGACTTTTGCCGTGGGCTGGCTCACCAATGATGGCGGCGAAACGGTCGACGATCCGATCGACATCGACATTTGTGATGCGTCGAAAGTCTATCTCGATGATAACGAGATTTATTACGACTAAGCCAAAATTTAAGTGTTCTGCGCGATGAATGCATCGAGTTTATCGCGCATCACCAAAAGCCGTGGGTCATCGTTGTAGGTTTCAAGCTCGTCGAGCAGCACCCATTTCAAATCATTTGATTCATCAGAGATATCGAGCGGTTGTTTTTCATCCGCTTCAAACAGATATCGCACATCGTAATGCAAATGTGCTGGCACACCTTTATGCTCAGGTATGGGATGAATATCAATGTCTAAAATCAGCCGGCTGACCGGATCTATTCGAGTTAGTCCACTTTCCTCGTAAGCTTCTTTATGGGCGTTATAAAACGGGTCTTTGATCCCATCGCAATGCCCGCCCAGCTGCAGCCATTTTTGAAGTTTTGCATGATGGGTCAAGAGCACCTTGTCGCGTGATTTATTGGTTAAAAACACCGAGGCCGTCACATGACCGGTCAGCAATTTCTTCGAAAAAGCCAAGTTTTCCGTTTCAATCAATTGACATAATCTATCCGCCATATCCTCATCGCGTTGGTCCTGAATCTTGTAGTCGCCGGAATAAGGGATATGTTTGATCATAATTGGGAATAGAACGCGCTTTGAGGAATCAGTTTGGTGTTGTTTGAATATTTAACCAGAAACCAAAACATTGTCATTTATAGGCTTGTGATTAGTCTAATATAGTCATAATAGAATCCATTATGGACATATCTGCCAAATTAGACCGCCCCTTTCGGGTAGGGTTTTTGTTGATAAATGGATTCGCTTTGATCGCTTATGCTGCGGCGAAAGAACCTTTGCGATCTGCCAATAAAATATCCGGCAAAGAATTATATGATATCCGCAATTTACCAGCCATTGGCGCGCAGTCGGTCAGCTCAGATGGTGCGATCTTTAAAGCCGATGCGTATCCGGGGGAGCAAGTTGATTTTGATTTGCTCATCGTGATTGGTGGAGATGTCTCACATGATTATGATAACCCGCGTTTGTTGCAATGGTTGCGGCATTTATCACGTCGAAATGTGATGATTGGCGGGGTAGATGGCGGCCCAGTTATGCTGGCAAAGTCAGGTATTATGGCTGATCGACGCATGACTGTTCACTGGCATTATGCGGACATGGTTGCCCAAAATTCCCCGGACATATTGCTTGAAAAGGCGCTCTATGTGTTTGATCGAGATCGCCTCACATGTGCGGGTGGTTTAGCATCTGTTGACATGATGCATGCGCTAATCTCACACCATCATGGTGCATCTTTCGCGCGCGAAGTGTCCGACTGGCTATTGCACACAGATATCCGCCCAGGCGAAAGCCCTCAAAGATCAGGATTGGTTGAGCGATATGGTATCAATAATAGTGCGGTGATTACTGCGATTGAAGCAATGCAAAACAATTATGCTGAACCACTTTCGCTCGAACAGCTGGCAAATATGGTCAATTTGAGTGAGCGACAGTTAAATCGACAGTTCCAAGACAAAATGAATATCAGCACCATGGCGTTTTACAAAGATTTGCGTCTGGATAAAGCCAATCATTTCCTGCGGCAAACCACATTGTCCATTACAGATATTGCGCTGGCGACTGGCTATGCAAGTTCCGCACATTTTTCACGCGCTTTTCGAGAAAAATTTAACCTCTCACCATCCGATGTGAGGCGAAATATTCTAAAGTGATGCTTTAGATAAGACTTTAACAAAATAATTAATTGTGGATACATAACCACTGTTATAGTCCTGCTAAAAAATGTTAGTATACCTACAAGAATAATGTATGCATTGTGATATATTTAGATAAAAGTTTCAGTTAAGGCGCGGCATATCCATGACACCCAGAAAAATTATAATCGACACAGATCCCGGGCAGGATGATGCAGTGGCTATATTGATGGCATTAGCCTCGCCGGAAGCTTTTGATATATTAGGTATTGTTGCTGTGGCGGGTAATGTTGGACTGAAACAAAACGCGATCAATGCGCTGAAAGTTGTTGAACTGGCGGATCGCAAAGATATCCCGGTTTATGCTGGATGCCATCAGCCTTTAAAACGTAAACTTGTCACCGCAGAACATGTACATGGTGACACAGGATTGAACGGGCCGGATTTGCCCGATCCAAGCATAAAACTTCAAGATCATCACGGTGTTGATTTTATCATCGAGACTTTGCGCCAATCCATTGAGGATAATATTACGCTTTGCACATTGGGGCCTTTGACAAATATTGCAACGGCTTTTGAAAAAGCACCGGATATTACGAAAAATATCGACGAGATCATCATGATGGGCGGCGGATATTTCCAAGGCGGCAATATTACACCCGTTGCTGAATTTAATATCTACGTTGATCCACATGCTGCTGACATTGTCATGCGCTCTGGTGTGCCTATCACCATGGCATCGCTGGATGTGACCCACAAAGTGCTCTCCACAAAAGCAAGAATTGAGGCGTTTTATACAATTGGCACCAAATCAGCGACCGCCGTGGGTGAGATGCTATCTTTCTCTGAACGTTTCGATTTGGAAAAATACAAGTGGCAGGGTGCACCGCTGCATGATCCGTGTGTTATTGCGTATCTCTTGCAGCCCGAATTGTTCACGGGTCGCATGTGTAATGTCGAGATTGAGACCGAAAGCGAGCTCACAATGGGCATGACGGTTGCAGATTACTGGAACATCACAGATAAGCCGAAAAACGTCAATTTCTTGGATGAAGTCTATGATATTGGCTATTTTGAGCTGATAAAATCCTGTTTATCACGCTTGCCATAGGTGTTTTTAACAAAAACCTTGAATAAGCAGCAAGAACGGCTGGCATAGTTTGCATCCGATTGTTTGATATACTAGCGTCGTTCAACTGGTCGTAAAATGCTAAACGGAGCGGACCTTTATGGGCGAAGATGGTTTTATTCTATTAGGCATTGCAGCGATATTGACGCTTTTCATTGGGTCAATTTTGGGCATTTTTTCCTTCGTGCGCACAGGTCGGCTGCGCGATAAAATTTCTCGTCTGGAACGTGAGCTTCGTCTTTTGCAATCCGTGGATGTTGCGCCTGGTTCTGGCCAAAATGCATCCACAGAGACGGTGCCTGAGACCACTGATCCTTCAACATCAGATGAAACGAAATCCAATCTCGATCCATCCGAAGATAATATCGAAGATGATGGGGTCGCTGAAGAGCTCTCAGAGCCTGACGCTCCAGCAGTCGACGAAAATATCCCCGAGCCTGCGATGGCAGCGCGGAGCAGTGATCAAACCGCAGCATCCGAGGATGTTTTATCGAATGGGCCGGATCCGGCACAGAAACCAAAGATCGACACCGAAAGCACCATTGGCGGCAAAATCAGCATCTGGATTGGCGGTTTAACACTGGCGATCGGCGGGCTCTATTTGGCGAAATATTCAATAGACGCTGGTCTATTAGGGCCACGTGCACGGACGACGCTCGGATTTGTGTTCGGATTAGCCTTGGCGCTAGCGGGCGAATGGACACGCCGGCGTCCTGACAGGTTCTCACTTGCAGGCTTTGAAAACGCCAATATTCCGGCGATCTTAAGCGGTGCGGGGATTTTCATCATGTTTGGGGCGGTTTATGCCGCGCATGCACTTTATGGACTGATCGGTCCAACATTATCCTTCATTGTTCTGGCAATTTTAGCATTGATATCTCTGGCTATCTCATTGCTCCATGGTCCTATCCTTGCAAGCATCGGCTTGTTAGCCAGTTATATCGTTCCGGTATTAGTCAATTCCGATAGCGGCAATGTGCCTGTATTGGCGTCCTACATCATCATAGTTTCTATAGCCGCGATGTATGTCGCCTGGTATCGCGGCTGGCTCTGGTGCGCGCTGGCGAGTGTTGTTGCCATGTTTATCTACAGCAACATCATGCATGGCGCATTTGGCGAAGCGCATTCCATCACAACTGGGCTTTATCTATTGGCGACAATTGCCGTGACGCATGTCTCTTTAGTGATATCGGTTCATGACCGCAATCCTGAAACTGAGATGGCCTTTGATTGGATCCCGTCCGTTGCGATGTCAGCGCTGTGTTTGCCGGTTCTTTACCGTCTCGGCTGGGATCAAAGTCTCTTTGTTGAAGTGTTGGAAACCGTCCTGCTGCTCGGCATCCCAATGGCGATTACCTATTCGTTCCCATCCCTGCGGCTAGTTCTCTTCCTTCCTGCTGTTCTTGCGGTGTTGCGCTTTACAACAATCCAATTTGGTAATGAAAACGGGATCTATGATCTCAGCACAGGTTATTTCCAGTATGGCTTTAACATTCCAAACTTATTGGCGCATTTCAAATATGTCTCCGTTCAAGCATCGCTTGAAATTCGCATGGAAACCTATGGCGCAATCGCCAGCGCGATCATCTTAGCTTTGCTTGCTGGAGCTACATTTGCTGCCATAAGATCAACAGCGCGGGCTTATCTTGTCGCTGTCGCCGCCACCGTTGCAGTTGCGATGTTTATGGCGATTTACATCAGAGCTGATGGTGGGGTCTATTTCCAAAGAACATTGCCAATGGCCGCGGTCATCTTATTTGCGCTATTCCACGCCCAAGCCAATTGGCTGGATCGAGTGTTGCCAAAAGATGCGGAAAACCCCTTGGAAGGTCGCGATGGAGCAATAGCATCGAGTTTGATCGCCTCGCTTGTTATGGCCACAACATTTGTGTCCATCATCTTTAGCGGGGCAGGATTGACGATCGCGCTTGGGCTCATCACAGCTGCGACCATGCTGACTTATATGCGTTATCCGCTTAAAAGCCTGCGTATCTTCGCGCTGCTAGCAGTCTTGCCCTATATCGCGCGGCTATTATGGGATCCATTCGTTGATCATATCGTCCTTGCGGATGCAGCGCCGTTTTTCAATGTCTTAGCACTTGGATATGGTATTCCCATGCTCGGCTTTATCTTTGCCAGCTACATCGCCACCAAGAATAAGGATGATATTTGGGCGCAAGCGCTCCAGGCTGTTTCGATCATATCAATGGTGATGACCGTGACGATGTTGGCGCTCCATGCCATTGATCCATCCTTTGATTTTGCTGGTTACAGATCAGCACTTGCGGCCTCTGCGACACTTGTGATGATCGGTGGTGCTTTTTCGCTTGGTTTCACGCGATTGGCCCAGCGCGAAGGACAAAACCAATTACGTGTATTGAAATGGGCAGCTGAAGGTTTAGGCATATTGGGTATGGCTTGGGGAGCCGTTTCACTGTTTATAATGCTCAATCCGATCTCGCCATTCGCGGATTGGCAATATGGCGGCACAAATATCTATATGGGCGATGGCTTGATCTTCAATTTGATTGGATATGCCTATGCGCTGCCATTTATCCTCTTCGGGCTTATTATCTGGCAAGGGCGAGATAATAAAAGCAAGATATATCAATGGGTGGCGCTTATCTTTACCGCACTCCTTGCGGCATTCTGGATTAATTTGACCATACGTCATTTCTATCATGGCACTGAGATTGCCTATGCGTCTGTCACACAATCAGAAAACTATACCTATTCTATTGTCTGGCTGCTGATCGGCATTCTGGTGCTTTATCTTGGCATTAGATGGCGCGAGCAACTATTGCGCAAGATTTCAGGTCTAATCATTCTGGTTGTCGTCTTAAAAGCCTTCCTGATTGACATGTCTCATCTCGAAGGCGTTTTACGTGCGATCTCATTTATCGGGCTTGGTATCAGCTTAATGGGTATTGGTTTTGCCTATCAGCGGGCGCTGAAGGGCATGTTTGACAGCAATGTCAGCGAAGATGGCACCCAGAATGAAGATGATGATGTGGGCGAGGCGCCTAAGCCATCATAATTTGATCAAGCTTTGCAGCACAGATAAAGTCGCGGCGCGTTAAACCATTCTCAGAATGGGTTTTATAAAGGATGTGGCAATAACCCCAACCAAAAGAGATATCGGGGTGATGTCCTTGTGTCTCAGACATTTCACCCGCAAGGTTGGCGTATTCAAGGGCCTTCTTGAAGTTCTTGAATTTGAACTTACGGATAATTGCCGTCTCATCGTCAGTGAACTGCCAGTCAGCATGCAGCTGAGCTTTAAGCGCGGCGATCTCAGCTTGATCTGTTAGCCGCCGCTCAGAGTGATTTTTTGCGCAATTCTCGTCAACAAGTCCCATTTAAAACCTTATGCGGTTAAACCTTCAGGTTCTGGAAGGTTATTTGCACGCGCGCAAGCCGTCAAAGTGTTGGCCAGCAAACAGGCAATGGTCATCGGACCGACACCGCCTGGAACAGGTGTGATTGCACCGGCAACTTCTTTGGCGCTATCAAAATGTGCATCACCAACAAGTCGCATTTTGCCTTCACCGCGTTCAGGTGCTGGAATGCGGTTGATACCCACGTCAATCACAGTGGCACCTTTGCCAATCCAATCGCCAGTGATCATTTCAGGGCGACCAACTGCGGCAACTACGATATCTGCTGCGCGACAAACCTCTTCGATGTTCTTTGTACGAGAATGCGCGATTGTGACCGTGCAGCTATCGCGCAACAAGAGATTGGCCATTGGTTTGCCGACAATATTGGAACGACCAACCACAACAGCGTTGAGCCCGGACAGTGAACCATGATGATCGCGCAACATCATCAAACAACCAAGCGGCGTGCATGGCACCATGGATTTTTGACCTGTGCCAAGAAGACCGACATTTGAAATGTGAAAGCCGTCAACGTCTTTTTCGGGTGCGATGGAGTTGATCACCAAATCTTCGTTGAGATGATCGGGCAGGGGCAATTGGCACAAAATGCCATGCACAGACGGATCATTGTTAAGCTGGTCAATCAATGCCAGAAGATCAGCCTCAGATGTGCTTGCATCTAATTTGTGTTCATAGGAATTCATGCCGACTTCGACAGTTTGTTTGCCTTTGTTACGCACATAAACTTCACTGGCAGGGTCTTCACCCACCAAGATAACGGCCAAGCCTGGAGTGATATTATGCTCTGATTTGAGTTGGGAAACTTCGTCCGCAACTTGTGCCCGAACTTTTGCGGCAAAGGCTTTTCCGTCAATGATTGTAGCGCTCATAATATCCTCATCTGATTGGAATAAACTGGAAGGTGAGATTCTACGCTATGTCTAACGTATGGGCCACATTCATGCCAGTCTGATTAAGACACATTTTTTGCTAATTTGGACGTGGCGCGTTCAATCACTGTTTCTTCATTTTGATCTTATCAATGGTCAGATCGCCATTGGCATGCACCCAGATCAAAGTGTTTTCGCCTTCGCGCAAAACATCATAGCATGCCCATTCCGGAAGCGGTGGCCAGTTTGAACAATATTGATCACCACGCACTTCCCAGTTTCCAATGCTTTCGAGGCCGGAAACATTGTAATTGGTCTTGCCATTCTCAAGGAAATTTTGCCAGGTTCCGTCACCAATGGCTTCGATTTTTAAAAGAAGTTCGCCGATTTCTGAACCTGTCAGCTGCCGTTTTTCAGCAAAGCTAGTCTGAGATGCGGCGATGACCAAAATGATTGATAGAATAAGTTTTTTCATGACATTATCCTATCAATCAGATCGGCGCTTGTTGAGCAGATATTTGGTTTGTTCGATCAAATTCAGGTGATCGATCAAGTATCTTGGCAAGTGTCTTGGCCAGTGTCTCGGGACATATCACCCAGTTTTTTGAAAGTGATCAAAAAACCGGATCGGGTTAAAGCTGTTGAGCACGCCCGCATAATAAGAATTTTTACGCAACAAGCTCTCGCGGTCAGCCACATTGATATATGGCAAATCGTCGTGAAGAAGCGGCTGTGCATTTAAAAATGCAAGCTTATCTTTTTGGATAGATTTTGCGCGACGTGACTGGCGATATTTTAAAATCAATTCTCGTAACATCATCATCTCCTTCGTTTCGATAAATTGACTTTGACAGGTTTCGATGATTTAATAAAACGAAATGATCTGATCTTTTAATTCAGAAAAATTGAACCATGAACATTCAAGATACCACTACAAAACAATCCCCAAATGCCGCTCTGCCTTTGTTGGAGCTTGATATTTTGCGCACATTTGTGGCCATTGCGGAGACGAAAAGTTTTGGTCAAGCCGCTGAAATCGTTCATAGAACGCCCTCGGCAGTCTCAATGCAAATCCGTAAATTGGAAGAGATTTTGGGACGTAGCTTGTTCCAGCGAAATGCGCGATCTGTCACGCTTACATTAGACGGCGAGATGCTGTTGCCAGAAGCGCGCACTATGCTCGCGATGAACCGCGAAATCGTCTCCAAGTTCATCATTCCTGAAATTGCCGGTACGGTTGTCTTGGGCGGTACGGATGATTTTATCGAATATTTCTTGCCCAAAGTGTTGGAGCGTTTCTCCAATTCACACCCCAATATCGTGGTGGATGTGGTGGTTGACCATTCAACCGAATTGGCCAAACGCTTTGCCAAAGGCGAGCTTGATATTGCCGTGGTCAACAGCCTTGAACATAAGCCGCTTATCCCCGGCAGCGAGAGCATTTATAAATCCGAAGTTGTCTGGGTGGGGTTATGTGGCGGGCAGGCGCATTTAAAACGACCATTACCCATTTCCATGTGGGATCATGGTTGCCCATGGTCAGAATGCGCGATTGAAGGTCTCAGCAAAGAAAGTATCGATTATCGTACCGCCTTTGTTAGCGGACATGTTGCTGGGCAAAAAGCCGCCATACGCACCGATCTTGCGATTGCACCGATGGCACCGATTTTGGTCGAGGAAGATATGGTGGTCCTGCCGCCTGAAACCGGATTGCCAAGCCTTAACAGCTTCTCGGTCGATCTCGCTATTAAAGATGATGCTGATTGCGCCGCACTTGCGGTTAAAAACCACATCATCGACGTGTGGGACTTAATGTGATTATTCAGCGGGTTTAACCGCAGGTTCCTCTTTAAAGAAGATGATGCGGGCCAAAATGCCCATAAATATCACTGAGAAAATGCCGCGGAAGACCAATATCACCCAGATATCTGCGCCAAACGCCATCATCAGCAGCGTGTCTTCGATCACCGCGTGAAAGATCGATAAGAACGACAAAGTCAGAAACAATTCCCGCTTTGAGATCGCTTTTTCCCGTAGCTGCTCGATGATCAGTCCGCCGCCATAGGCGATCCCCATCAATAGGCCTACAGTCGTAATAGGCGCCAATTCACGACGTATACCAATTAGATAATGCACCGGCGCGAGGAGCTTGGATAACAGACGATCAATGCCCAATTTCGCAATGATATCGAGCAAGATCAACAATGCGACAATAATGATGAACATGATCACCATGGATTGCAGGGTTGCAATTGACCATTCTAGCCAATCATCGCTTTCTAAGCCTTCAGGCGCCCAAGTAAACTCAGCTGGCTCTTGCAAAACACCCAGATAATCGATCGCGTGATAGGCGATGAGGCCATATAAAAAGCCTGCCACAATACGAATAGCGGAGGTTGAAAAGAAGTTTGCGCCGGCTTTATGCACCACAGCCTGTTCAATCACCAATGCATGCGCAAAGAGCATCATCGCCGCTAAAATGCTGACCTGGCCGACATTCAAATCCATTTGCGGGGCGAGGGTGATCATTGCGCCAATACCGCCAAAAAGCGATGAAAACATCGTGACAGCCCAGACGATACCTGCTTCAGCAGGCAAACCAACCAGGGCCATAATCGGGCCAATAAACTCACCAATTGACTGCGAAAAGCCAAATTGATCCAAAATTCGCACCAAAATCATCGCCGGAAGCATGATTTTGAACAAAGTAATGGCAGTTCGCCAGGATCGGACCATAAGTGAGCGTAAGTAATACATAATTATGCTCTACGCTTGATGGCAGATTTGGTCAATGTTGAAAACAGTTAGGAACTGCTTAATTCCGTAAGCGACTTGCCAGCTAGTGTTTGAAGCTAACTGCCATTCACTTGGGCATCATTGGCATCCAAAGCACGCGATAGTCCCCGCAGTTGAAAACGTGTTTCGCGATATCCGTCATGCAGTATACGCAGCGAATTGCCGTCGCGCATGGCCTTGATCATTTTCTCGGTCAATTCAGGATCCGTGATCGAAAAGGTTTGCGAGACATTATAGCCTTCCGGGCTACCAGAGATCACTTGGCCTGGGTTTGGGGAGAATATCTCGCCATCTACGGAAAAGATAAACGGTCCTTTGGGTTGGTCCGGCAGTGAATTGATGAAGATTTCAATCGCGTAATTTTCTGAACCACCCGCACCGCGAGAGCGCTTGGTGATCGATAAACGCGTATCGCCAAAGAAACGTTCTTCAGGGCGGTGGTCAAAGCCATATTGGACAGATCGGCAGTTTCTGAATTCAGCGCCAGAACAAACATTTAAAAAGTCGCCGTGATAGGAGCGGAGTTCGCCGAATTTATGTAAAAACCATTTGCCTTCAATCCCCGATGCCGCGGCTGGGATCGCCGTCAGACCCGACAAAGCTACAATCAATGCGCGCGATAATTTTTTCATAATGTTTCTCCCCGTAATGTTTCGTGATCTGTCTTACACAGTTGAAGATGAACCAATTCTGAACGCTTATCGTCGCGCGAATTTGGGCTGCAAAAATGCAATCAGGATCAAAATCCAGCCTAACACGCCCTTGCCATGATCTGCCAGTTTTCCACTTTCGGTAAAAGTCAATAAGCTAAATATTGTCAGTGGGTTAAAGGGTGGGTGAATGACGTTTTGCCATTCCAGAAAATCAAAAATTTGCAGGTAGTAGAGATAATAAATCTGTGGCGAGAGCCAGATAAAGATATATAAAAAGACCAATGCGAGCAGGGGCTGCATCCAAGGTTTAACCTTTTTAATCGTGACCCAAAACAGCCAAATCAGGGCTATGGATAACACAAGTGTTACACATACCAAGCCAATGCGTTCGGCTATTGTGAGCGTGAGAAAGGAATCATCCTCATACATCAATGATCGCCTTACGAGGCTGGTTGCGCGTCAGGGGCGACAGTCGCCTCTGCATCTTCGTCCTCAGGTTCTTCCACCTTTGGCTTTTTAGGGAAATCAAACAATTTCCCGCTGAAGAGAATGTAATAACCCGCTGGTACGAAGAAGAGCGTTAGAATAGACGCAATTGCCAGGCCTCCAATCATCAATGTGGCCATGGGTTCAAACAGAGCGCCACCGGCCAAAGCCATCGGCACAAGACCAAATACGGTCGTGAGCGATGTGAGCATGATCGGCGTTAAACGCTTTTTAGCCGCCGTGATAATGGCCTCTTTGAGCTCCATTGTCGTTCGTTCAATGTCGATCTGGTCAATCAGCACAATGGCATTATTGATGATAATACCCGCAAGAGAAATCATCCCCAATATCGCAAAGAAGGAGAGGGGTTGCCCCATGGCAAGCAGCGCCAAAGGCGCACCAATGATCACCAATGGAATGGTCATAAAGGTGAGACCAACGCGCCGTGCTGAGTTAAATTGGAACATCAGCGCAAACGCCATCACAGTGAGGGCGGCCGGCATGCCAGCACCCAATTTGGCGTTCACATCGGCGCTAGAAGCTGTTTCACCATCAATGCGATAGGAATATTCAGGTCCGAGTTCGAGTTGAACAAGCGTGGGTTGCACATGTTCGAGTAGTTCCGCAGCACTTAAGATGTTGCTTTTGGCAGAAACCGTGATCAATCGTTGCTGGTTTTCACGGCGCAATTGTGAATATTCAAGTCGTGGTTCAAAGCTGGCCACACGATCAAGAGATATCAGTTGGCCGCTGGCTTCAACGGACAAGTTGGCCAGATCTTCCAAGCTGTCGCGGAAAACAGGAGAGGCGCGGAGCACGATTGGAATAGTGTCATTGCCTTCGCGATAGTCAGAAATTTTGGAGCCAGAGAAATAGGCTTCCATAATTTCAGAGATATCTTTTGATGTGACACCAAGTTCACGTGCTTTATCCTGCGCAACATTGACGATCACCTTGAGGGATTTGTTGCCCCAGTCATTTTCGTTTTGCACAACTCCGCGCGCCGAGGCAAATCCGTTTTCCACCTCGTCAGCAAGCGCCAGTAATTGGTCCGCATCAGGTCCGGTGAGTTTGATCTCCACAATGCCAGATTCTGAGCCCCCCATGGCAAGACGTTTAACTTTGTAACGCGCAGCCGGGTGATTGGCGAGCAAATGCCTTTGTGCGCGCTCAGCGGCTAATACAGCACCGTCGAAATCATGCGTATTGACGAGAATAAAGGCGCTTGCTGGATTGGTATCCGCTGGGTTCAGCGCTAGGTAAAAGCGAGGCCCGCCATCCCCCACATATGTGGTCACATTGTTGATTTCGGGATTGATATCCGGATCGTTGAGCCATTTGGTGACAGCCAAAGCTTCGGTTTCCGTTGCAGAAATCGCAGTCCCGCGGGGCATATCCAGATAAACAAGGAACTGATTGCGCGCACCGAGCGGGAACATTTCACTTTTAACACCAGAGAACAAAGTTCCTGAGAGCATAACAAGCCCATAGCAAACGAGGATGACAATTATGGAAACGCTGAGCGTTTTGTTCAACACAGCGCCGTAAATGCGCGTGATGGCGTTTTCCTTTGGCGTGTCAGAGCTATCCACATTGCGTTTTGAAAACCAAACTGCAAGGGCGGGCAATATATAAAGTGCTGTGATCCATGATCCCACCAACATGGCGCCCACAACGGCACCCAGTGAGAAGCCATATTCGCCCTCCGTGCCTTCCAATATGAGAAGTGGTAAGAACGCCGAGACCGTTGTGACAGAAGCGACTGCAAGTGGTATCGAGAATTGCTTGCCAGCGGCAACAGCCGCATCATTGGCGCTTTCACCTTTGGCAATGCGGCCTTGGATATCCTCAACAACCACAAGACCGTTATCAACCAGAAGGCCAAGCGATATGATGATCGCTGCAATAGACACCTGCTGCAATTCAATCGCCAGGAACTGCATCCCCATCATGGCAAACATCACCGTAAAGGGGACGATACAAGCGATAATCAATGCCGAGCGGAAGCCCAAGAAGATCAACATGACCAGCAACACAACCGCAAAAGTCTGCGCCACATTCATCAATGCGTCATTGATGGCTGTGGTGACTTTTTCTTCTTGATAGGTGGAGAAATTATAGGAGATCCCGATTGGTTGCGTATTTTCGTGTTTGAGCACAAGCTCTTTCAGTTGACGTCCAATTTTTTGTATATCTTCACCCTCTGTCATTTCAACCGCAACGGTGACAGCTGGTTGGCCGTTGAAATAGACAGGTTTAGATTTTGGATCGACATAGCCCCTGCGCACATCAAGCAGGTCTTTTAATCTTACAAAGCCGCTTAAGCCTTGGATTTTAGTCAAAACTTCTACAATGGCTTCAACGCTTTGTAAATCGCCATTGGCTTCGAGGATGAGACCCGTTCCAGCGGCATCAATCTCACCAGCGGGTAAAATGACGTTTTGTGATTGTAAATCGTTCAGCACCTGGCTGATTTGAACGCCAACGGCCGCGAGTTTGCGTGAGTCAATTTCAAGCCAAATGCGCTCTTCTTGTTCGCCATAGATTGATACGCGTCCGATCCCTTCCATCGTGTAGACATGGTTGCGCAAGCGATCTGCAGCATCGTAAATCTCTGTATGAGAAAAACCTTCGCCGGTGACAGCAATGGATGCAATTGCAACATCACCATAGTCTGTATTAACAAACGGACCCTTGGTACCTTCCGGCAATTCACCATCAAGATCCTCCATCTTGTTGCGAATGTCTTGGAAAACAGCATCGACATCAGCTTTTGGGATGGATTCATGCACATTAAGATTGATACGTGCAGATCCAGTTGAAATAAGCGTTTTAATCTCATCAACTTCAGCGATTTCACGTGCTTTACGTTCAATCACCGTAACAATAAGATCTTCCATACGATCTGGCGACATGCCAGGGAATTGCGCTGATACAACAGCGGTTCTTTGCGTGATTGCCGGATCTTCACGTTTGGATAGACCGATATAGGTAATTAAACCCTGCAGGATGAGGGCGACCATTACCAGGATGGTCAGTCGAGAGTTCTTAATGCCAAATCGGGTTAGGAAATCCATGATCGTTCTCCTATTCAGCGTCTGGCAATAGATTTACCTTTTGACCATCGCGGAGATAGGACACGCCCGCTGATGCAACTCTCTCACCAGCTGATATCCCTTCAATTGCGATAAACTGGTTTTCGCGGATACCGCCAATCACAATCTGACGTTTTTTAACGGTACTTGTGGCTTCATCATAAACATAGACTTCCGTGGGTGAAGGGTTGTTCGGCCCGCCGCCATCAACGATTTGCCCTTCAAACGGTAGGACGGTCAATGGTAGCAAGAAGCCGTTGCCAGTTGGCACAGGGAATTCAATGGAGACTTCAATCGCCATGCCTGCTTTAAGTTCTGGAGATGATTCAGTCAGTTTCACCACAAGCGGAAAGGATGAAACGGTATCCGCGCGCGAACCCAATTCGCTAACGATGCCCTTGAGTGTCATTGCTGGATTATCTGCCAAGCGCACGGTCACATCTTTGCCCACCACCAATTGCTGGGATACAAGGTAATTCACAGATAATGACGCCTCAAATCCATCAGCCTGATAGAATGTGGCGATGGGTGTTCCGATGCCCACATTACCGAAAGATTCCACTTCAACAGAATTGATAATACCGTCAAATGGTGCCTTTAGATCAGCCTTGGAAAGATTGTCCGCGGCGGTTTCTTCCTGCTTTTCAGCTTGCGCCAATTGCGCCGCATTCGCTTGCATGGCCGTACGCGCATCATCTACGCTGGCGCGGGTAACTGTTCCGGATTTTAGCAGCTCGTCCAATCTGGCAAAGGTCGCAGCACTGTTTTCTGCATTCACACGTGCTTGTTCGGTTGCGGCCTTTGATGATTCAAGCTGTATTTCAAGTGCTCTGCGATCAAGCGAGGCAACAATCTCTCCCTTTGAAACCCGTTGCCCTACGCTGAGATCAATTTCTTCAAGCTTGCCTGCCGTCTCAAATGAGAGCGTTGTGACTTGCGCGGGCTGCAATACGCTTGGGAAGCGTCTGGTTGTCTGTTGTTCTTGCTCTGAGACAAGAACTGTCTTTAATCCGCGAATAATTTCTTCATCGGCTTGCGATTGTGTTTCATCTGAACAACCGGCGAGTATCAATGGAGCGATTAGGGTAAAAGAGAGCAGAATTTTTTTCATGGATAGGGGCGCCTATATGTTCCGTTAGTGGCGAAAACCCTATCGCGCAGTTGATTGAACTGCAACGTTTAAATTGTTTTGATTATGCCAAAATAGCCAGCGATATCAGCGTTAAAACGCTGGTATAGATAATGACCTGTGCAATCGCTTCAGTCCGCACATTGTAATAGAGCGCCAGATTGAGCGCTGTAATGCCAGCCGGACCTGCAGATCCGAGCAAAAATAAGTCTTTTTGAGGTGAATTGGGCGCAATCAGCTCAAGCGCGAGCCATACCGTCACCGGAAATACGATGATTTTGATTGTAGAAAAGGTGGCAATCAATTTATCTGGATTTAGCTTTGCTTCGCTCATCACCACACCCAGAGAATATAGCGCTATCGGGGCAGCACCCGCGCCAGCAAAGCCAACAAATGTGTCAAGCGGACCGGGTAGCGGCCATTCGCCCAGGCTGAAGATCACGCCCAACAAAACACCAAGCAGCGTTGGGGTCTTTAAAATTGTGACCGCGATATTTTGCGCACTAAATTTACCCACCCGGATCATTTGCAAGGCAATCATCGCCAAGGCCATCCAAATGACGGCATCCAGCGTGACGATGGTAGAAATCGGTAAGACCCCATCTGCGCCATATAGCAGAACGGATATGGGCAGGACATAGAGCGCGTTGTTGGCAAAGATACACATAAAGCCAAGCAGAATGGATTCGCCATTGCCGCGGCCAAACAATTTCGATGCAATCAAAAATCCCAAAGTGAAGATCAAGGATTGAGAGATCAAAAAGGCGAGGACAGGTTTGAAACTAAAAGTGCTGATCGGCGCTTTGGCAATCAGGCCAAAAATAAAGATTGGTAACAGCACATTCATGGCAAATTTATTGATTTGCCGCGCTTCATCAATCGTGGTTTTACCCAGTTTACCCGAGATGTATCCAATCACCGCGATCGCAAAAACTGGTAAAATTGGATCGGATAATATCTGGAGAATTTCCATGAGAGGCCTTTTTAAGAGTGACTCGATAGATTATCGCATGTAATCGTATACTCTGAAAGGTAACCTTCATGTCGATTTCGCATAAAGAATGTGAAGATCTCGTTACGGCACTCTATCGAGGCGTGCTTGATCGAGACCCAGATGCTGATGGTTTAGCCCATTGGGTTAACCTGCTGCAGTCTGGTAGAAGTTTGCGTGATGTGTGCATGGCTTTGATGAGCAGTGATGAAGCGCAAATCAAAGAACAACTCCGCACAAGACTTCATGATACGTCTGAGCTTGATCAAAGATTTGCAAATATTCTTCAATCGTTAATGGAGGAAAAACTAACAATCGTTGACATCGGAGCTCAGAATTTGGCTTCGGAGAAGCATGTGTATCATAGGCTAAATTCATGCAACTTAGTTAAAAATATTGTGTGTTTTGAACCAATAATTGAGAAAGCCATCGAACGCGAGCGATCGGATCCATTGGCAATTGTCCATACCACTGCGCTGGGAGATGGAAATGAACAAATGCTACATATCAATAATGTTGACGCGACTTCTTCCCTCTTACCCATTAATCAAGAAATAATGGGCTCAACCGAACATTTATACTCTTTGAAAACCAAATACATTGAAAAAATTAAAACAACAAGATTAGACGATATCGAATTGCCCGATCAAGTGGACTTGTTGAAACTGGATATTCAAGGATACGAGTTTAATGTGCTTGAACATGGGTTAAATACTCTCAAACGCACATTGGCGATATATAGCGAACTTGAAATTCAACCTATTTACAAGGAGCAAAAGCTGGTCGGAGATATGATTTGCCTTTTGGATGAGAATGAATTTCAACTTCATGATTTATATAATCAAGTCAGATTAAGTTCAGTTAATTTTAGAGCTGCCAGTCCCAACTTAAGGGGATCAGCTTTGTATTGGACTGATGGTCTCTTTTTCAAAAAAACAAATTATCTTGATACACAAGAACTGATAAAGCAGGCCGCAATAGCTCATTATTTGTATTCCAGTTATGACAAATGTTATGATAATTTGACCTTAGTTGACACCAGAGAAAATACGAATTTCGCGCAGAAATACCTTGATATTGTCAATTTGTAATGACGTGCGAAGATTTTGGTACGGATTTAAAGGCTCCAGTCAGATCAAACAACTTTCTTAAAACAATCGCGTTGCATGAGAAACTTCAAACTTGAAGCTACTCCATTTGCGACAAGAGATGGCGCGTATTTTTTCCTCAAGCTGAGATAATGCCAGCGATAACTAAAAACCTCGTAGAAGATGCCATTTCTATTTGCAATTTCAGAATTGATACGAAAAGATGCAGGTTAGTTGAATAACCAAAACTGGGAGAGTTTTATGAAAATGATCAAACATGTGAGCCTGAGCCTAGCGGTCCTCGCGTCATCAACTGCTATAGCATTTGCCGATTGCGGCGAAGTAACATTCTCCGATGTGGGCTGGACAGATATTACAGCAACAACAGCTGCAACGACCACGGTTCTCGACGCGCTTGGTTACGACACCGATGTGAAAGTGCTCTCTGTTCCCGTGACATATGCATCCATGGAAAAGGGCGATATTGACATTTTCCTCGGCAATTGGATGCCAACAATGGAAGGTGATATTGCAAAATACCGCGACGCTGGAACTGTTGATACCGTGCGCGCAAATCTTGAAGGCGCCAAATATACATTGGCAACCAATGCAGCTGGTGCAGCACTCGGCATTAAATCATTTGCAGATATCGCTGCTAACAAAGACGCGCTTGATGGCAAGATCTACGGCATTGAGCCAGGCAATGACGGCAACCGTCTTATTCAAAGCATGATCGATGGCAATGCATTTGGTCTTGAGGGCTTTGAGGTTGCTGAAAGCTCAGAGCAGGGCATGTTGGCGCAAGTCGCGCGTGCGGACAAAAAAGAAGAGCCAGTGATCTTCCTTGGTTGGGAACCGCACCCAATGAATGCCAATTTTGAAATGAGTTATCTTGAAGGTGGTGATGATTTCTTTGGTCCAAATCTTGGTGGCGCGACCGTCTTTACAAACACCAGTGCAGGTTATGTTGATAAATGTCCAAATGTTGGCAAATTGCTCACAAATCTTGAGTTCAGCCTAGCGATGGAAAATGAAATCATGGGCGCGATCTTAAATGATGGCGAAGATGCCAATGATGCAGCGGCTGCTTGGCTCAAGGCAAATCCAACTGTTCTGGATACATGGCTTGCGGGCGTAACCACCAAAGATGGTGGCGATGGCATGGCTGCGGTCAAATCAGCGCTTGGACTTTAGTGGGATTGTCATAATCTCAATTTAAACAAAAACACCCTTTCCATTTGGCTATGATTTGCCAGATGGGCGGGGTTTATGGGCGGACATATTATGGAATGGTTGACGGATGCAAAAATTCCGATTGGCAAAACGGCCAAATCGGTTTTTGAATGGCTTCAAGATAATGGTGCTTGGTTTTTTGATGGGCTAGCTGAGTGGCTCGAAGCCCTAATTGATGGCATATTGTGGGTGCTACAGACCCCGCATCCGTTGATCATCGTCGCATTTTTCGTGGCACTCACATGGGTGCTACAACGTTCATGGAAAACGTGCCTGTTCATTCTGCTTGGCTTTTTATTCATCATCAATCAGGACTATTGGGAAGAGACAACTGAAAGTCTGACGCTCGTCTTATCAGCATGTGTTGTTTGTATGGCAATTGGTGTGCCGATCGGCATAGCCGCAGCGCATAGACCGCGTCTTTACGTTGCCATGCGTCCAGTACTTGATCTCATGCAAACGCTGCCGACCTTCGTTTATCTCATTCCTGCGATCGTCTTCTTTGGTATCGGCATGGTGCCGGGATTGATCGCAACTGTGATTTTCGTGCTCCCAGCGCCAATTCGTTTAACGCATTTGGGCGTTTCATCAACACCGAAAACCCTCACTGAAGCAGCTGAATCTTTCGGCGCAACGTCTTTGCAAACCTTGCTGAAAATCGAATTGCCATATGCGTTTCCGCAAATCATGGCAGGGCTGAACCAAACCATTATGCTCTCGCTATCGATGGTGGTGATTGCAGCGCTTGTAGGTGCTGATGGTCTGGGTGTGCCAGTGGTACGGGCTTTGAACCAAGTGAACACAGCTCTCGGCTTTGAAAGCGGGTTTGTGATTGTTGTGGTAGCGATCATGCTTGATCGCATGTTGCGTTTAAGGGGGTCAGATAAATGAGTGTTGCAGTATCATTTGACAATGTAAACATTGTCTTTGGCAATGACCCTGATGCCGCATTGCCATTGATGGATGAAGGCAAATCACGTGAAGACATTCAAGCAGAATGCGGCCAGATCTTGGGCGTGCATAATTGCTCGCTCGACGTAAATGAAGGCGAAATCCTTGTGCTTATGGGCTTGTCTGGATCGGGTAAATCGACGCTTCTGCGTTCGGTCAACGGGCTCAACAAGGTCGTTCGTGGCTCCGTCAACGTCAATACCGGCGAGGGCATGGTGGATGTCGCCAATGCTTCAAAAGCACAACTGAAACAAATTCGTCGTTCGCGCGTTGCAATGGTCTTCCAACAATTTGGGCTGCTGCCTTGGCGCACTGTGTCGGATAATGTCGGCTTTGGTCTTGAAGTGGCTGGCGTTGCTGCAAATGAAAAGCAGTCACGCGTCCAACAACAGCTCGAACTCGTTGGCTTGTCAGACTGGGCTGATCGACAAGTTGGTGAACTCTCGGGCGGTATGCAGCAAAGGGTAGGGCTTGCGCGCGCTTTTGCCACTGAAGCGCCAATATTGCTCATGGATGAGCCGTTTTCCGCGCTTGATCCTTTGATTAGAACTCGTTTGCAAGATGAATTGCTGGAGCTGCAAGCGCGCTTGAAACGCACGATCATCTTTGTGAGCCACGATTTGGACGAAGCCTTCAAACTGGGTGACAAGATTGTCATTATGGAAGGTGGCCGCATTGTACAATCTGGTGAACCGCGCGCGATCTTCTCCAATCCGGTTAATCAATATGTGGCAGATTTCGTTCAACATATGAACCCGCTCAGCGTTTTGACCGCGCAAGATATCATGGAGCCCATTCAAGGCCGCGCACCAACAGAGGTCGTGACAATGGAAACACCATTGGAGAAAATCATGGACCAGCTGGGCAGTTCTATCGAAGCTGTCGCGGTTCATGATGACCAAGGCGAGCCTGTCGGGCAAATCAACCCGCAATCGATCGTCAATGCGCTAAATAAGTAGATAGATGTTCGTAACTACCGAGACATGACACGGCCATAGTGCCGTGTTTTTTTGTGTCAAATATTTATCAAGTATCTGAAATATATGATTTTTTTATTTCTGAACGCTGTATGAACACACCTTTCAGATAAAGTTCAAGCGCGGGTTCCTATAACCGAATTGCAAGTTACGCAAGTTTAACAAAATTCGAAGGAACACACTCATGACACGCAAACTTATTATCTCTACAGCGCTTATTTTGGGCACAATGATCGCACCAAGCATGGCCAATGATGTATCTATCCAGCAATTTGGTTTCGGCAATTCTGCTGGTGGTGGACAGCAAGGTTGGTTCAACATCATCGGTGTTTACCAAAATGGTGGCAACAACACTGTTGCCAGCACACAAGACGGCAATCACAATGTTGCAGGCACAGGCCAAGAGGGTTTTAACCACCACTCAACAACTGATCAATTGGGCAGCTTTAACACAGCTGGTGTTGGTCAGTTCGGTGCAAACCACACGTCCATTTTAAGCCAAGATGGTCACGGCAATATCGCAGCAGGCGTACAGATCGGGAATGGCTGCTCTGCTGAAGTTGATCAAAACGGTGCAGGTAATACGGCAGCCTTTGTACAGGTTTGCCCATAATGGAGGCCGCAATTCCGATGGCATTGAGCAATTGCAAAATGCCATCGGAAATTTGAGTTTCAGGAGAAAATACCATGATTATGAAGAATAAATTCATCCAAGGTGGTTTCATCGCAAGTATGTTGCTGCCAGCCATAGTTGGCTATTCTGTTGTTGGCGTGAATGCGCTTGAAACCAATCAAGATGCAAAATGCCAAATCGAGGCGATTGAGGACGGTAATGTATTATATGTGCAAGCCAAATATCTCTCTGACCATGGCGGAATTGGCAGCTATCAATTTGGTGTATCCAATGGCGGTGGCGTGAATATCAATCAAGGCGGATCATTCCAGACATTGGGTGATGAGCCGCAAGTTCTAAGCCAAGTTGTCTTGAGCCGCGGTGCAAAAAACTATGATGCAAATTTGCATATCATCTTTGAAAATGAAGTCGCTGAATGCCAAACAACATTCCGCTAAATCAAAATCATTTCAGATATTGAAAGCTCCGCAATGTGCGGGGCTTTTTTGTTTTAAATCAATGATTTAATTAAAATTTTCCATAGTTAATGGAAGATGAATGAAGGGTTCTGATTGCGTTCAGTCTGGGGCGTTTATGGTCATGATAACGAACAACTTAACTTCAAAGGAACAGACCATGACAAAGACAACAACACTGACAAAAATACTATCATCCACATTGGCATCAGCAACAATTTTGGCGGCGTTGGCCATGCCAGCAAACGCAGGCGGGCAGATCCAATTCCAAATCAATGCTCAGAACGAACAAGATGAAAAAGCCATCAAAACCGGTTTGGCGTTCTACTCAATTTACAAAGGCATCAAATCGCAAGGTGGCATTACACAAAACGGCAATGGCAATATTGCGGGTGTTTTGCAAAACGGATTTGGCAATCAAGGTATTATCCACCAAGAGGGCGATGGCCATAATGGTTCGATCCAGCAAACCGGCAACAACAACTCGCATGGTTTGTTCCAATTCGGCAAGAACACCGATGCGCATGTAAACCAAACCGGCGATAATGGTGCAGGGGCAACTTTTACCTTTGGCTGGTAAGATAACTAGTTCATATTGAAACCCACCGAGACTCGTTCCCGGTGGGTTTTTTGTTTGACTACTTCAGTCCAACGCCTGCGAATTGAACGCCGCTTAGCTCCGCCATTTCGCGTTTCCATGTTGTGATGTCGCTTTTGGAGAGATCGCTGAGATTATCGTGACCGCAAGCGCGCGCCAAAACCTGCATGAGTTTGACACTTGCGCCAAAATAACGCGCTAATCTTTCCGCACCATTTTGAACGTTCAACCGTGCTCGCAGCTCGGGTTTTTGCGTTGCTATGCCAGCTGGACAATTGTTGGAGTTACACATGCGCGCGGCTATGCAGCCAACGGCCTGCATAGCTGAATTGGACACTGCAATTGCATCTGCGCCTAGCGCCTTGGCTTTGACGAAGTCTTCGGCCACGCGCAATCCGCCGGTGATCACCAACGTCACATCGCGTCCAGCGCGTTGATCAAGATGCTTGCGAGCCCGGGCAAGGGCAGGGATTGTTGGAACCGAGATGTGATTTCTAAAAATCAATGGTGCAGCACCTGTGCCACCACCGCGACCATCTAAAATGATGTAATCGGCGCTGGCTTCAAGCGCAAAATCAATATCATCTTCAATGTGATTGGCAGACAGCTTGAACCCGATCGGAATGCCGCCTGAGCGTTCACGCACTTCGTCGGCAATTTTTTTGAAATCCGCTGCTGTTTTCAAATCGGGGAAAGTCGCGGGCGAAATCGCGCTTTGGCCGGGTTCCAAACCGCGTACTTCCGCGATCTTGCCTTGCACTTTATCGCCGGGCAAATGACCACCCGTGCCGGTTTTTGCACCTTGCCCACCTTTAAAATGGAAAGCCTGCACTTTTTCGACAAGCTCAGGCTTCCAGCCAAATTGCGCAGACGCAAGCTCGTAGAAATAGCGGCTGTTTTCCGCTTGCTCTTAAGGCAACATGCCACCTTCGCCAGAACATATACCGGTGCCAGCGAGCTGTGCACCGCGGGATAATGCGGTTTTTGCTTCTTCTGAAAGCGCGCCATAGCTCATGTCGGAGACAAATAAAGGAATATCGAGCTGTAGCGGTTTTTCAGCGCGTGGACCGATCACGACTTCGGTTTTCACTGGCACATCATCCAAAAGCGGCTTTCGTGCCATCTGCGCAGGCAAAACCAAAATATCATCCCAATGAAGAAGATCCTTACGCGGCACACCCATGGATCCCATTTCGCCGTGATGGCCAAGTTTGGACAATCCATCTCGGGCAAGTTCATGAATGCGTGCAACGGTCGGTTCCTCCGGGGTGGCAACAGCATCTGGCGCGCCATCTTTGGCCTTTGGTTTTGGAGCGTTGTCGCCAACATTTAAATCGCCAAGCTGGGCATGGGTGCCATCGCAGAACGGCGCATTTGCGCTTGATTTACATTGGCACAAGGCTGCACCGCCGCTTTTTTCCGCAGTGAATTTCGTGGGCGTAATGCCAGTCCCAGCATGCGATCCATCACAAAAGGGTTGTGATTTTGAGCGTCCGCATTGGCACCAATAATAGTCTTTGCCCTCAACCAAATCGACTTTGGCTGGATGTTTTGCTGCGATGATTGCTTGATTGTCTGCTGCCACGATGATCCTCCGCTAAAATATGATGGTGGCAACTTAACAAGTTCTATTTCTGATGATAAGCCTCGGTAAAAGCAAAAGCTGTTCTAAATTTTAGAACAGGTGGGAGGTGGTATGGGCCAGATTGAAGATTTCAGATTATTTATTGAAGTGGTTGATCAGGAGAGTATCTCCAAAGCGGCAAACAAATTAAATATCGCAAAATCTGCCGTTAGCCGCAGATTAGCACTGTTAGAAGATCGCTATTCAGCCAAATTGATCAATCGCGAACCAGGGAATTGGAGCGTCACCACTACGGGTCGGGAGCTTTACCAGCGTGCTGTCCGACTTGTGGGTGATATGGATGAGATCGACACGGATTTTAAAGATGTCGCCCATCGCATAGGTGGGTCTTTGACGATCTCAGTCCCACAGGAATTTGGACAATCAGCATTGCGCGGATTTTTGCTGGATTTCAGCGTAAAATATCCGGAAATTCAGCTGACACTGACATTTGAAAATAGATTTGTTGATCTTGAGCATGAGAATTATGACTTCGCCATCCGCATTTCGAACAGCAAGCCCACAGGTTTTTCCGTCAAACATATCGGCTGCGCCAAACATCAGCTTTACGCCAGCAGAGACTACATCGAAAAACACGGCATGCCCAAAGATATCTGCGAATTAACGGACCATAAGATCTTGGGATCGGGCATTGCAAAGCGCAGTGTGATGGAATTCACATCAGATAGCGGCAAACCAATTATGTTTCCCTTTCAATCCGCGATGAGTTGTAACAGCGGAATGTTTTTGATCGATGCGACTTTGCGCTCTTTGGGCATTTGTCGTTTGCCGGATTTTGTTGCGAAAGCCCATGTTGATCGCGGAGAGCTATTGGAAGTATTGCCTGATATCGCTTACAGCGATCTCGGCATTTATCTCATCCATGCCGAAAGCCGCCGTTTGAATAAGCGCATGCGTCTATTTTCAGATGAACTTGATAAACTGTTTGATAAAGCGGAGTAAATTCAGATAGATAGCCTGTTCATATTGTGTGAATTTTCGAAAGATAATCACGCTTTAATACACAATTGAAACAACTAAATATTGTAAACTTGAAATTTTATAAGCTTTATGATTGTATTTTATCTCAAAGAGTGGGGTGAGGTATATGACAGGCAAAAAAGAACTCAATGATAGAATTCTCAATGTTGTTCCAGATGTAAAAGATCTACGTGATCGGATTTACGAACCATCATTACTGGATCTCAAATTGAGTATGTCGCCGCCAAGTCCGTCCATCAGTCCCATTCTAGATCAGAAATTTGAAGGTGCGTGTACAGGGTTCGCTTTGGCAAGCGCGATCAACCTTCAAAACAACCTTCGACAAGCACAGCTTAAATCACAAAGCATAATGGCGCGGTTACCGGCAAAAGTTAGCCCTCGTATGTTATATAATCTGGCCCAAATGCATGATGAATGGGATGGTGAGGATTACGAGGGTTCTTCCATCCGCGGCGCATTAAAAGGTTTTTTCCATAATGGAGTTTGTGATGAGAAACTTGCCCCATACATTGCCGGCGATGACAACTGGTTCTTAAAGAAAGAGCAGGCTAAAAATGCGCGCTTGGTTGGTCTTGGTGCTTATTACAGATTACGTCCGGAGATCATTGATTATCATTCAGCACTGAATGAAACGGGGGTAATTTATGCATCCGCCGAAGTCTATCGCGGGTGGCGCAACCCACGACACGGCGTAATCAAACAATCAAGCAGTCATGAAGGCGGGCATGCATTTATCATCGTCGGATATGATGAAAATGGTTTCCTAATCCAAAATTCCTGGGGTAGAGACTGGGGTGGTTATGCCGGTCACAGCGGAATTGCGCACTGGTCTTACGCTGATTGGGCAGAAAATGTGCGCGACGCTTGGGTATTGCGTTTGTCTGTTCCGACACCAGAATATTTTGACTTAACGCACACACCGCGTGGGAATTCTTCGCCTTCAGCCTTTGGACAAGATAAAGTATCAGCACCAAAACGAGGTGAAATCAATGGCCATTATATTCATCTTGACGATGGAAAGCTCAAAGAGCGTGATCGGTATCCTTCACCAAAAGATGTGATCAAAGAAACCGCCAATGTTCTGATTAAAGATGAAATGCGGGAAGATGAGAATGCTCGTTATCAACATTTGATGTTTTATTTCCATGGTGGTTTGAACGGGCCAAAAGATTCAGCCCGCCGCATCCGAGCGATGAAACCTATATTCAAACGAAACGGTATCTACCCCATTCATTTCATGTGGGAAACAGGAATTACAGAGGAACTCAAAGATGTGTTGTTCGGCGTATTTGATAAGTCCGAGAAAAGGGTTGGCAGCAATATCGACTGGAAAGACCGTATTATTGAAAAATTCTCACATTTCATTGGCACAGCAGTTTGGCGCCAGATGAAAGAGGGTGCTCACCGCTCCTTCAAAAATAATGCAGGCGGCACAGAAGCGATGAAGATTTTGCTTCAAGCCAATCTGCAGCGCAAAAAACCGCTGAAAATTCATTTTGTTGGCCATAGCGCTGGCTCAATTTTAATGGCAGAACTACTTCGCGCCAAAAATCAAATTGACAAAACACTTTCTATTGAAAGCGTATCCTTAATGGCGCCTGCTTGCACTATTGATGTTTTCAAGAAGAATTTCTCGCCATTGATCGGTCAATCCGGCGGCATCAAGGTTCTCAATCAATATAATCTGATTGATCAGCGCGAACTTGACGATACTGTTGGCCCCTATGGAAAATCTTTGCTTTATCTCGTGTCACGCGCCTTTGAGGATGAGTATAAAACAAAGGCGAGGGATAAGAGCATGCCATTGCTAGGCATGGAAAAATACAAAGAGCTTGTGGATTTGCATAATAAACACACCATTCATTATGCCGGACGCAATGACAGGATCACAAATTCAAAAACGCATGGTGGTTTTGATAATGATCGCGCAACAATGAATCATATCTTGAAGACGATACTCGGTAAAAAACCTAGTCCGACCAAAGGCTTTATGGAGCACGAACTTAAGGGATATTAAATAGGTTGGTTTCTGAGTGAAATCCTACCAAATAAAACCTGCCGTGAATAATGGCGCGGTAGATCTTCGATTGCACAATCATCATCAAGCATCTTCGGTTCGGCTGTGGCGCGTAAAAACTACGTCGCGTTGGCAAGCTTGGCTCTAATGAACTCGCGCAATGAATTGCCGACATAGATCTCGTCAGCTTGTTGTAAATCATCGATCGTCAAGAATGCTTCCTCTGCCTGATTGGTCTCTAAGAGGTGCTGGCGGAAAATCCCGGGCAATAAGCCGCAATCAAGGTGAGGGGTGAGCAATTTGCCGTCACCTGTGCGGATGAAGATATTTGTAATCGTTCCTTCGCAGACCAGACCTTTTTCATTGCAAAGTATGACTTCATTGATATGTTCTGGGTCAAATTCAGCGCGTGCGGCCTGATAAACATCACGCTGTGAGGTTTTGTGCCCAAAGAGCATATTTGTGGACTCAATTTGGGTTTGAGCAATCGCGATCGTCCATTGCGTGTCATCAGCTTGTTTTACAAATGGCACGACAGTCGTTTCGAAATGACCATCTTGAAAGAGTTCAAGTCGAACACGTGATGTCTCTTCAGGCTCAAAATCTAAAGCGTCAGCAAGCGCCTCTCGGTCGATATCAAACTCTAACAATTCGGCCGATCGCGCCATGCGATCAAGATGAGCGGATTTGCGGATAAAGCCATTCTTGGGCTCAAATCGAAGTGTTTCTATGAGCGATAGATTGCCGCTAATTCCATGGCAAATTTTGCTTTGGTCAGACATTCCTCATACTCCAGCTCGGCGGTTGACTCCAACGTCACACCACCACCCACGTTGAATTGCGCCGTATGATCATCATAAAGACTTATCGTGCGGATTGGCACATTAAACTGCATCACACCCATTGGATTGATCCAACCTATGGCACCGCAATAGGCTTCGCGCGGTGTTCGATCCTCAAGCTGACACAGAATTTCCATCGCGCGCATTTTCGGAACGCCGGTTACCGAACCGCAGGGAAAAATCGCGCGCATAATATCGGAAAATCTTGTCCCTTGACTGAGCTTGCCCCGAACCCGACTGACAAGTTGGTGAACGGTCGCATAGGTTTTCAGCTCATAAAGTTGTGGCACGTTCACAGAACCCGCTTCGCAGACATGGGAAAGATCATTGCGCAAAAGATCAACAATCATAACATTTTCGCTGAGGTCTTTATTGCTGGCTTTCAGTGCATCTTGAATGGCTTGATCTTCTGCCGGTGTTTTACCGCGCGGGGCGGTTCCCTTCATTGGACGAGATTCAATCCAGCCTTTTTGATCAATCTGGAAAAATAACTCTGGTGAGCGTGATAGGAGTATCGGACCACCCAGATCGACATAGGCCGCGTGATTGACGGGTTGGATGTCTGCTAGCTTTTCAAAAAGTTCAAACGGGTCACCCTGCCAATTGGCATTCATCGGAAAGGTCAGATTTCCCTGATAACAATCGCCAATTCGCATGTGATGGGTGAGGGTATCAAATTTTTGCCGATAGGTTTCAAAATCCCATGCTGGCTCAGGTGCGCTGAAAGAAGAAAGCGCATTGCGCAGTTTTGATGAATCTTCGCCTAGTTCAGTCGAAGGGCCCTCAAAGATGCCAAAATGTGCCAGGTTTGCGCGACGTTGTTGGGGGATTTGCTTCCTCAGTTTGTGTTCAAAACAAAACCCGGCCTCATAACTCATATAGCCGGCAATCCAGTAACCCTTCGCCTGATAGGCTTCAATTGCATCAAACACTTCAAAGAGTTTGTCTGGCGTGTCTGCGTTTAAGATCTCAACAGGATTTCGGAACGAAAGCGATGTTCCCGCGATCTCGTCTCGAAACAGGATTTGATGATCCGTCTGTCCGTTAAGCGTTGTTGTCATGAAGTGTTGGTCAATGATAAAAATAAAACCTCCCGCCGGAGATGGCGGAAGGTTCAGTCTAAACAACATTGTTGTTCTTAGAACAAGCCCTCAATCAAGCCATCATCATTGAGCATGATCTGCTCAGCTGATGGAACACGTGGCAAACCAGGCATAGTCATGATCTCACCACAGATGACCACGATGAAGCCTGCACCCGCTGACAGGCGAACCTCACGCACTGGCAATGAGTGACCAGTTGGCGCACCACGCAGGTTTGGATCTGTTGAGAATGAATATTGCGTTTTCGCCATGCAAACAGGAAGGTTGCCATAGCCATCGGCTTCCCAAGCTTTCAGCTGATCGCGAATTTTCTTATCAGCAAGCACTTCATCAGCGCGATAAATGCGTTTTGCGATTGTTTCCACTTTTTCAAAGAGAGGCATATCATCTGGATAAAGCGGATGGAATGCAGCCATTTCGCTCTCGGCCATTTTAACGACCTGATGCGCAAGATCTTTTACGCCTTCTGAACCATGCGCCCAGTGCTTACAAAGGATCGCTTCTGTACCAAGGCTGGCGACATAATCCTTCACAGCTTGAACTTCAGCATCTGTGTCCGTCACAAAGTGATTGATCGCAACCACAACAGGCACGCCGAATGATTTGACGTTTTCAATGTGGCGACCAAGGTTTGCGCAACCTGAATTGACCGCATCCACATTTTCTTCACCAAGATCAGCTTTCGCAACGCCACCGTTCATTTTCATTGCACGAACAGTTGCCACCAACACCACAGCATCGGGTGAAATGCCTGCCTTACGGCATTTAATATTCATGAATTTTTCAGCGCCAAGGTCAGCGCCAAATCCAGCTTCGGTGACAACATAATCAGCAAGTTTAAGTGCTGTTTTTGTCGCGACTACTGAGTTACAGCCGTGAGCGATATTGGCAAAAGGACCGCCATGCACAAAGGCAGGGTTATTCTCAAGCGTTTGTACAAGGTTTGGCTGCATAGCGTCTTTTAGAAGAACAGTCATAGCACCATCTGCTTTGATATCGCGGCAGTAGACTGGTGTGCGGTCGCGGCGGTAAGCCACAATGATGTCGCCCAAGCGTTTCTGCAGATCGTCCAAATTGTTGGACAGGCACAAAATTGCCATCACTTCGGATGCCACGGTGATGTCAAAGCCAGCTTCACGTGGGAAACCATTGGCAACACCACCCAGAGAAGCTGTGATCTGACGCAATGCGCGATCGTTCATATCCATGACGCGACGCCATGCAATCCGGCGAATATCAATTTGCTGCTCATTGCCCCAATAAACGTGGTTGTCGATCATCGCTGATAATAGATTGTGTGCGGATGTGATTGCATGGAAGTCGCCAGTGAAATGCAGGTTCATGTCTTCCATTGGCACCACTTGTGCATAACCACCACCAGCAGCACCACCTTTCATGCCGAAACATGGGCCCAAAGACGCTTCACGAATACAAATAGCGGCATTTTTACCAATGGCGTTCAAACCATCGCCAAGACCCACAGTGGTTGTGGTTTTACCTTCACCTGCAGGGGTTGGGTTAATCGCCGTAACGAGAATCAACTTACCGTCTTCTTTGCCCTCTTGGGCTTTGATAAAATCGGCAGAAACCTTTGCTTTGTCATGGCCAAAAGGCAAAAGATCATCTGATGGAATACCAAGTTTTGCACCAATTTCTTGGATTGGTTTCTTATTGGCTTCGCGCGCTATTTCAATGTCGGTTTTAAAGGCCATAATCAGCTCCCTAGATTTGTTGTTGGAGTGAATGTAGGCGCAGATATGCGAAATTACTTGCCTGAAAAAGACAGTATTTAGATAATATAAGACAAATGGCAAAAATGCAGCGATTTGATGCTCGGTACAAAGTCTCACAGCCAGTGGCGGTTTTTTGGGATCGATAAATCAACGAAATGTTTAAATAACAACTTGGATATATTTGGCAATCATGTCATCACTTTTTAAATGAGAAAGATACGTTGGAAAAAATCCTGATGAAGATACAATTAAATGGCTATTTAGATGTCCCAGAAGAGCGTTGGGATGGCGTGATAAATGCGTTGCCAGAGCATATTGCGCTGACGCATGCGGAAGAGGGGTGTATCTCCTTTGACGTGATGCCCTCCAAAGATGTTGCGCATAGATTAATTGTCGCTGAGTTGTTTGAAGATCGCGCTGCGTTTGATGCTCATCAGACACGCACAAAAGCTTCGCCGTGGTTTGAAATCACAGCCGGTATATCACGAGAATATGAAATCACCGAGGTCGAATAGACCTTTTCATAACTAGCTATTGATCCTAATCTTGGCCTCCCGCAGTCATATGAGGTCGCATCATTCCTTTATTGAACAAAATAACCTTTAAAACAGTGCTTGTCGTTCTGGGTTACATTGCCTTGATGGTAGGTGGCATTATGCTAGGCAATTGGATGTTTTCCTCGCTGAGGTTAGACGCGCAATCAGCATCAACTTTGCCAATCATTTGGCTATTGGTACCGGTCTTTATCATTTATTTCATCACGTCTGGCTTGCCCTTTGTACCGTCCTCAGAAATTGGCTTTGGGCTGCTCATCATATTCGGCGGTGAAATGGCGCCCATGATCGTGCTGGTTTCCTCTGCGGGGCTCATCACGTCGTTTCTTGTGGGCAAATATGTGCCAAAACGCAGACTGGCGAGGCTCTTAGAATGGTTTGGTTTGGAAAAAGCACCAAACTTCCTGATCCAATTGCAAGGCATGAGCCCGCAAGAAAAACTGGATCACATGATGCAAGGCGTGTCCAAAAGCTTTGCACGCTCCTTGATGACATACCGCTATCTGGGGATCATGGCTCTGCTCAATATTCCCGGCAATGCGGTCATCGGCGGCGGCGGTGGCATTGCGTTCATGGCCGGAGTCACAGGATTGTTCTCGACCAAAGGCTTCGCAATCTCCGCATTCCTTGGGGTTATGCCGTATCCGCTATTTTTCTTTGTGGCTTGGTTGCTTGGCTATTAAAATAGCCAAGCATTAAGCATTATTCCGCGAGCTTCGTAACAATCGCCGACTGCGATTCAAGTGTTTTGTGCACGGGGCATTTATCGGCTATTTTCAACATCTTATCGCGTGTTCCTGAATCAAAATCTCCTTCGAGTTTGATCTTCCGTTCAAAGCGGTCGATTTTACCGACAGTATCTTCTTCCAGATTGCATTCCGCGCAATCTTCAGCGTGAGTTTTGCTGTGGGTTACATTCACGGTGACACGATCAAGTGGGATCTTCTTGAAGTCTGCATACATACGAATGGTCATGGATGTGCATGCGCCAAGCGCAACATTGAGATAGTCGTACGGGCTTGGGCCAGTATCATGACCACCAACAGAATCCGGCTCGTCAGCCATGAGCGAATGCTTGCCAACGCGGACGGAGTTTTGGAACTTACCATCTTTGGTTTCGCTGACTTCAGCGCCATCGATAACTGGGTTTTGCGCAGCTTTATAATCATAATCCACATAGCGCGTCGCCCAAGCAGAAATAACCTCAGCGACATAAGCGACATCTTTGCTATTGGAAAGCAGGTGATCAGCTGTGTCGAGTGAGACGAAACTCTTTGGGTGTTTTGCCGCTGTGTAGATTTTCGCTGCGTTCTCAATTCCCACGGTATTATCGATCGGTGAATGCAGCACCATCAGCGCTTTGTTCATAGTCGCAACGCGTTCTTCAACTGTGATGGAATGTGAGCGGAGGTCTTTGACAAATTCTTGCTTAATGGTGAACGGACGGCCGGCAAGCTTAACCTCAGCAATACCTTTTTCTTCAATCTCATCCAGATGTGCACCGAAATTATGGATCACATGATCGGCATCCGCTGGCGCGCCGATGGTCGCAACAGCTTTGGCTTCGGGCACTTCGCCGGCAGCTGCCAATATTGCCGCGCCACCCAATGAATGGCCGATAAAGATTTTCGGCGCCTCATAATTGGCGCGCAGGAACTGAGCTGCTGCTAAGATATCACCAATATTCGACGTAAATGTCGTGTTTTCAAAATTCCCGGAAGACGCGCCTAGACCCGTGAAATCAAAGCGGAGCAGGGCGATGCCGCGTTTTGATAATTCATCAGCGATCTTGCGGGCTGCAAGAATATCTTTTGTACAGGTAAAACAATGGGCAAAGATCGCATAGGCATGTGTGGTGCCTTCCGGCAAATGCAATCTTGCAACCAGAGTTTCGTTGAGTGAACCTTCAAATTTCACATTTCTAACGCTTGCCATAAAGCACCCCCAATTTGATTTCTATCCTGTTCGACAATTAGTCGTGTGAATCTCTTGGGATCTTATATGGCGTATTCGACACGCAATTGAAAATCACGTCTCTTCGCAAATCTGTGATGTGTTTGTGTGTATCTGAGAGGATTACGCTTATTTCAGCGCCTGTTTGCGAACTTGCATGCAGAATTCTTCAGGTTTAAGCGGTTTTGCCACGTAATAACCTTGGCCTTGATCGACACCAAGCTCGTTTAAGATCCGCGCCTGGGTTTCCGTTTCAATACCCTCAGCGATGGTTTGCATCTTCATGCGCTTGGCCAATTGCACGAGCATTTGTACAATCTCAGTCCCGCCATCATCTGAAATGAAATCAACGAATTTCTTGTCGATCTTCATGATATCGGCATTGAGATCCTGAATATATGACAATCCATTATGTCCGGTGCCAGTATCATCAAGCGCAATGCGGTAACCGAGTGCTTTGAGCGATTCCACAACGCCTGCAGCTTTATGTTCGTCTTTGATTTCCTGACGTTCGGTAATCTCTAAAACAATTTGTTCTGGTTTCACACGGCTGTCAGAGACGATCGACGTCAAATCCATGATAAAGCCATCGCTCATTAAATCCTGTGGCGTGATATTGAAAGATACTTTCAAACTGCGATCACGAATGAGGATATCATCGACATGATTGAGTGTTTGTTTGATGATCGAGCGCGTCATGGGCACGATGAGACCGCTATCTTCGGCCAGATTGATGAAATTCGACGGAGGCACCATGGTGCCGTCTGGCTTACGCCAGCGCATCAATGCCTCACCGCCAATGATCTTTAAGTCTCTGAGATCAAACAATGGTTGAACGTAAGGAACAAATTCATCAGCTTCAATGCCGCGTTTAATCTCGGTAATGGGGTTTTCAGGTCGTGCAAGCAACTGTGCAATCAAAAGCCCGAATAACAGACCTAATATGCCTCCGCCGGCAATGAAGAAATTCTCATCTTCTCGGTTATGCATAACGAGCTGCTGCAACTACACC
>JAEPMD010000031.1 GCA_017644105.1 Rhizobiaceae bacterium
TTGGAAAAGCCCGCTGGCATTCGAAAGAATGGTAGCTTAAAGAGTAATTGAAGCGGAACAAAAACGTGACAGGTCCATTGCGAGTTTTCTTCCGTTGCAGAACTTGATTGCCCTTAGGCTTTTGCCAAGTTAGTCCTTCAAACGGGTTTTGATCAAGGATTTGATCGCGCTGAGCTAGGTCCCTCCATATTCTCCGCAACACACCCATATCCCGTTTAGCTGTGCTAATAGTGATCTCTTCACGGGTAACACGTCCATCCAACCAGCTATAAAACTCTAACACTGTTTTTCGATCCACCTTAAGAAATTCAAGGTCCTTATTATCAATGATCTTCTCGAAATTTTTTACAGCGCGTTCGATTGGTATTTTATGGTTCCTTTGTTGCTCCGGTGATTTACCTTGCCACTCATGTGCGATTACTTGATTATACCAACGATCTCCGGCGGCCTTAACGTCTTCTACAGGTTGTTTTACACGCCCCGCTGCAAGCGTCTTAATTTTTAATCGCGCATTCAGTGTTTGTTCACGCCCTTTATCGCCCTTCCCCAATGGAACTTGTTGACCAAGCTTCTTATTTGTTGCCACCCACTGATCCGTGCTGCCAGATTCTAACGCTTCTCCGAATGTTACCGGCTCCCCGAAATCGACCCCCATCTGACTCGAGATCACCAATGCTGCTTCATAACGCGCCCTGACGTTGCTCTCGTCCTCGCCTGCGCGCAATGCCATCCAGAATGCTTTATCGGCCTCTGACCATTGATCTCGCAACTTTCGGGCTTCTGACAGCCTTTCTGTCTTTGTTGAACGAGTTATAAGTTTCTTGCCGCCATAATATGATTGGATATCGACGGGAATCGTCCGTTGGTACAGCCATGTACTTCTGTTGCGTGGAAGTTTTAGGAAGCGATCATTTTGATTGGTCATTGCAGTTACCTGATTCTAGACACATTCTAGACACATAAATAGACACACAACCCTTGTAACGCAAGGGCTCTCAATGATTTCAATGACTTGATTAAAAGTTATGGTGCGCCCGAGTGGACTCGAACCACCACGGATTGCTCCACAGCGACCTCAACGCTGCGCGTCTACCAGTTCCGCCACGGGCGCACTCTAAAAAACCAACTCTAGAGGTATTATATGAGTCAGCGTGCCAGCATGTAGCAAATGGTTTTGCTTGACACAAGACACGTTTGCAGAAAAAAGCACATGAAATGAAACAAAGGTTGGCAAGAATGCTTCGCGACGAGATTAATGTAGATTTCAAGCTTTCAATTGAAGGCGCTCCGGTCAGATGGCGCGTTGAAAATGGACTGACAGACTACGAAGAAGCTGTTCAGTTAATGGAGCAAGAAGCGATCAAAATTGCCAATGGCGAAGCAGACGAATTGGTCTGGCTGGTAGAGCATCCTCCGCTTTATACAGCCGGCACCAGCGCAAAGGAACAAGACCTCATAGATCCCGATCGCTTCCCTGTTTATAAAACCGGACGTGGTGGTGAATATACCTATCACGGGCCCGGTCAGCGCGTTGGTTATGTCATGCTTGATCTCAAACGCCGCAAGCAAGATGTCAGAGCCTTTGTCTCTGCATTAGAAGCATGGATCATTGGCACACTGGATGAGATGAATATCAAAGGCGAACGACGTGAAGATCGTGTGGGTGTCTGGGTAAAACGCCCCGAAAAAGCACCCCTGCCCGATGGTTCAATGACCGAAGATAAAATCGCTGCGATTGGCATCCGCCTCAAAAAATGGGTCAGCTTCCATGGCATTTCGCTCAATGTAGAACCCGAACTTCATCACTTTGAAGGTATTGTCCCCTGCGGCGTTCAGCAATATGGTGTGACAAGCTTGGTGGATCTGGGTCTACCTCTTACCATGGAAGACACAGATTTAGTGCTCCAGAAGGTCTTTCAAGACATATTTGGACCTGTTGTTAGCGATCACGCGCATAAAGCTCCATAAAGATATCAAGAAGCTTAAAGCTGATATGATCCGATGGAATATGATTCCCACTCCAGGAAATCGACATACCGCGTTGGGCGATAATCCATTCCAAAAATTTAAGTCTATCGATTTCGAAAGCGTTGCTCCATAGATCGAGCAGAAACGTAATGCGATTAGCTTGGATCATCAAATCTTCAGCGCCAATCGGGTTTGAAACCGCATTGGCAAACTCATAGGCGCGATCGCCGATTACGCCCTTCGCATCAATGGCGCAATAACCCCGTGAACCCAGCATGATGTTATCATGATGTAGGTCGCCATGCAAAACGGCGACATCAGTTTGTTGCGATATGAGTTTTTGCGCTAAATGACGGCTTTGCTCGATGTGTCTCCAGTTTTTGTCGGTCCAAGATGCACCCCGCTTTAATTGATTAAGCTCTGAAATCCACTCACTAAGCTCTGGCCAATCGTAACTGTGATCAAATTGAATACTTTGTAATTTGTTAGCCGTTTCTACCAGTTTATGAGCGGCTTCCCGATCGTGGCCCCGGCGACTTAAATCTCCCAAAGTTGGACCATCGAGATATTCCATCAAAAACGCATTTTTGCTCGATTGATATACCTTTGCGGCTCCTTCGCCACTACAATTTTGCAAATAGAATACCCCCGCCTCCTCATTGAGCATATTCTCGCCTTTATAGACTTTTAGCGCAGCGAAAGACTGATCTGAACGTTTTACACGCCAGACTTTGGCAATATCGGTCTCTGCAATGAGCTCAGGAGACGTGACCTCAAATTCTTGCAACAATTGTTTATTTAAAGACGCGAAATCGGACATAGGCTAACCATATAAAAAACGCCCTACTGTTTCCAGCAGAGCGTTTGATTTCCTCCCAGAAATCTTATTTATCGACTGAAGAAGAAACCCTACATCCGATAGAACAAAGCAATTTCCTGCTCTTGGCTTTCATCAACCGTTTCTGGTGCATCCAGCAATTGCGAAAGTCCCACAGCGCGCAAATGCTCATGAATGCTGAATTTCTTCGCCACATCAATGATCTTGTTCAAATCAATCATGATGGCGCGAGCATCTTCACTCACATTCGCAGCTGTTCTGCGATTTGCGCCTGAAGCGTAAATACGATGCGTAATTTGATCCAGCGCCAGACTTACGACGCTTGATGGCGCACGTTTTGCCAACGACAAAATCCGGACAATTGTTGCAAATTCATTCTTTGTGTCTGCGAGACCGTTTCTGGTCAGAGACTGTTTGATCCACAGCGCTTGCACGTCATCAATAACGCCATGCTCGCCTTCGGCAAACACGATATAATCAGCAATAGATTTGGTAAATAATTCGTCCCACTGAGGACATTTTTCGTAACATGCAGTTTCAATTGCAAGCAATGTTGCAACATCCTGACGGTTTACGACACCGTTTGGAAACACCTCCTGGCGCAATAAAATTACGTCATTTGGCAATATTTTTTGTTTGGCAACCAGCTTCCATGCTGGTCCCGCCATAAGCAATTCACCCATTTAACCATCTCCTCATGAAATGTGCACGCAAAACATAACCACCAGGTGTTTCCATTCACCCAACAAAGATGGTTAAAATTTTAATTTTTTAATTGAAAGGAACCGTTCGGCTCAGCTCGTCCAACACATCCATACTCGATGTGCTCAAAACGCCCGCATTCACGCTTGATGTGGGTGTCTTCGCCGGTTCATCCGGGAAATCGAGCATAGCCTGATGCAGTTGGTCCAAAACAAGGGCACAGAATGAAGGCGCCGCAGGCACTGCACGTTCTAGCAGGCTCTTTAATAGCTGAAACTCATTATTGGATCTGACCAACCCGTTTTTTGTAATCACGCGACGCAGCCAATCGCTATTTGCGTCTGAAATACCGCCAAATGGTTCGCAATGGCAGAGAATATAGTCTGCAAGTGATGTGACATAATAATCAGACCAGTCTGCGCATTTGTCTGTGCAAACTTTTTCTAACGCGACCAAAGTCGCTGCTTGTTTTTCGGTGGTAATGCCGTCTCTATAGACCGTATTTCTAAGCTCGAATACGTCATTCGGCTGAATAGATTTTGACTTGATGATATCTGTCATTTGGACAGACCTATCTATGTCTGGTGCTCTATACTTCATTTTTTTAGTTCCATCTCGTCATGAAATGTTGATGGGAATATTCCCCGTAACCCTACAGTGGGCTCATGCTATCAATTGAAACTTATGAACATTAACATTCTATAAACGTGGATTTACGGGTATTCATAAGGAACAAAATTGCGCAAAATCCGATTTCGGCTTGTCAGGATTTTGGTTTTTTGACACATTTGTCTGGATAAAATTGATTTGGGAGTACAATCATGGATGTTCGGGCAGCGGTCGCGTTTCAAGCCGGCAAACCTTTAGAAATCACCACAGTTTCACTAGATGGACCAAGAGCGGGAGAAGTTTTGGTCGAAATTAAGGCCACTGGCGTGTGCCACACGGATGAGTTCACGCTCTCAGGCGCTGACCCAGAAGGGATATTCCCTGCCATTTTAGGCCATGAAGGTGCTGGTGTGGTCGTTGATGTCGGTGAAGGTGTCACAAGCCTGAAAAAAGGTGATCATGTGATCCCGCTTTACACACCCGAATGTCGCGAATGTGAGTATTGCCTTAATCCAAAGACAAATCTGTGTCAGGCGATCAGAACCACCCAAGGTGCTGGTCTTATGCCAGATGGTTCCAGCCGTTTTTCAATCAATGGTGAAAAAGTGTTCCACTATATGGGTACATCAACGTTTGCTAATTATACAGTTCTGCCGGAGATTGCACTGGCAAAAATCAATCCCGATGCGCCATTTGATAAGGTTTGCTATATCGGCTGTGGCGTGACCACAGGCATTGGCGCTGTGATCAACACAGCAAAAGCCGAACCTGGTTGCCGCGCCGTTGTTTTCGGTCTAGGCGGCATTGGTCTTAATGTTGTTCAGGGCTTACGCCTGATCGGTGCTGAAATGATTGTCGGTGTTGATATGAACAATGACAAAAAGGAATGGGGCGAGAAATTCGGAATGACCCATTTCGTCAACCCAACTGAGGTTGAAGGTGATTTGGTGCCATATCTTGTTGATCTGACCAAAGGTGGTGCGGATTATAGTTTCGAATGTATCGGAAATACCAAAGTCATGCGTCAGGCGCTCGAATGCGCCCACAAAGGATGGGGCGAAAGCATCATCATTGGTGTTGCTGGCGCAGGTCAGGAAATCTCAACACGTCCATTCCAGCTGGTCACGGGTCGTTCATGGCGCGGAACCGCATTTGGCGGCGCACGCGGACGCACAGATGTGCCAAAAATTGTGGATTGGTACATGGATGGCAAAATTGAGATCGACCCAATGATCACCCACAAAATGCCACTAGAAGACATCAACACAGCGTTTGATCTTATGCATGAAGGTAAATCAATCCGCAGCGTGGTTGAGTTTTAAAGCCTGATAAGGAACTACTTATGAAAATTGTGTCTCAGAACTTCGCCCATGGCGGAGTTCAAGGTGTGTACACCGTTGATTCCACCTTTTGCCAATGCGAGATGACGTTTGCTGTCTATATGCCACCACAGGCAAAAGATGGCCTCTGCCCTGTGCTTTGGTATCTATCTGGCCTCACCTGCAATCATTCCAATGTCATGGATAAAGGTGAATACCGGAAAATAGCTGCAGAACTTGGCCTCATCATTGTATGCCCGGATACCAGTCCGCGAGGCAATGGTATTCCAGATGAGTTGACCAACTGGCAAATGGGAAAAGGCGCCGGATTTTATCTCAACGCAACTGAAGAACCTTGGTCGCAATATTACCAAATGGAAAGCCATATCATGGAAGAGCTTCCCAAGGTGATCAAAGACCATTTCCCTGTTGATATGGACCGACAAGGTGTATTTGGCCATTCAATGGGTGGTCATGGCGCATTGACATTGGCTCTGAAGAACCCAGACACATTTAAAAGCTGTTCGGCCTTTGCGCCCATTACGCAACCTATGACGGCTGATTGGTCTCGCCCCGCATTAGAGGCATATCTTGGTCCTGATGAAAGCAAATGACGCGCTTATGATGCAACGGCACTCATTGAAGATGGTGCAAAATTCCCAGAATTTCTTGTCGACCAAGGTAAAGCTGATAATTTCCTGGAAAATGGCTTGAGACCCTGGCTGCTCGAAGAAGCATGTGAGAAAGCAGGCATTCCACTCACTTTGCGCATGCATCCCAATTATGATCATTCCTATTTCTTTATCTCAAGCTTTATGGATGACCATCTCAAATGGCATAGAGAGCGCCTTTAAAAGGCGCTCTCTCATATCGTTTCAACAATTGGAACTGATTAAGTTACTGGGTAACCGCCAAGCAATCATTATCAACCGTGACGATACATAATTCGCCATCGTCATCATCTTCGACCTTTGGCATAACTTTCTCTTCGGTTTTCACCACCGGAACCACATCTGGTTTTTCCATTCTAGGTTCAGCAATAACCGGTTTTGCATTGAGTTCTTCTTCAACAATCCGCTTCATCTCTTTAGCTTCTGACGTCATTTCATCATCAACCTTTTTGGTCTTCTTGCGAAGTCCGTTGACTGAAGTTTGCGGTGTGATTTCCCCATTGAGCAATGGATCCGCCATACGAGGCTTTAAAGTTGGAACCAAAGTCGTCGGTTTATTTTCATCATCATAAACAGCACCATTGCGATAATCATTAGAAATCGGTCGTGGCGCATAATAATTTAAGCCAACAAATCGACGTATTTGCGCAACGATCTTCTCTTCAAGCACGATTGCAGCTGTTGTTGGATCATCGCTCGTTGAAGATGCGCTCAACTGCGCAGAATTGAGCGTCGCACCTGTCACATCATCAGCTAATCTCACATTCACGCTTACAGTTGGACCACCTAAATTCGCGACCCGAACAGCGAGCGCCCGATTAGGATCACGCAATGTGCCAATCGGCAAAACTCTTACATAAAGTTTTGCTTTCTTCACAACGCCATTGCGAGGTGAACCCAGGGAATTTTGCAAAGCATAGGAAAGCTGATTTGCAAATCCCTGCCCCGAAGCATCTAAAGACGCCACATCAACACGCGTTATGTGATATGTGGGACCCGCAGCTGGCGTGTTGGAAACGGTCCTATTTTTGTTCGCACAGGATGATAAAATCATCATACAGGCCAGAATTACCAGCGATAGTGGCTTAATACGGAATCTTGTGTTGAAATCTTGTGTAACGGTCAGCATGACGCGCGAATCCCCTAAACCAAAGCTTAAGGAAACATTTCATTTTATGCTTAACCGAGGGTTAACAGCCTGACAGTTTAATGGGAAAATTACGGGGTCGAGTTTTCAATCAACAGACAAGCCGCTTGCATATCTGCCCAACGGAAGAGACGCCGTTTCTCGGCTTCATCATCTGTTCCCCATTGCGAGATATTCCAATCTTCGTCCACATGTGCCGCAGCCCATGCTTCTTCAGCCGTCAATTGTTTCTCCGCAATTGAAAGCCCCAACAGTGCGGAACCAGTTAGCGTTGTCGCACTGTGAAGTCCTGTTAAGGCAAAGGGTGACGAATAACGGCGTAGTGCATTCGCATAAGCTTTAATGGCTTCGGCGGGCTGCTCAACATGCATAATGCCTTCAGTTAATACAAAACGTGCACCTAAATTGCTGGCCGCCCAGTCAATTACAGGGTCCCAATGTTCGGCTTGAAGTTCCACGAGCTTTGCCGGTGATTGCGCACGGTAAAACAACAAATCTGTGCCTGAAAACTTCACAATCTCTTCAAAGACAGCATCTGGATTATCAACAACACCGTCAATTGCTGTATTGGTCATGCGCGTGATTGGCATTTTAGCCGGATCAATCAATTCTTCTTGCGCTTGCCATTCAGCTGCTGCTGCATTTGCAATAACTTCACTTTGCATAGAGAGCGTTTTTTTGGCGGGTGTTTTTACCGATTTGCCATCTAGCAAGATAACATAACCATCATCGCTTTCACCCACGCTGACGTCTTTATAAAAGCGTTTTGGCAGTGCAGTTTGTTTCTGCACATCGCGCATTGGATCTCTTTCCTGAAGAGATTTATCATCCATATCGTTTAAAATATCACGCATGTTTTACCTAATAATATCATATATTTCTGACGGCTTACTCACAATTTGGTTCGCGCCAGTTTTTTCCAATTCAGCAACAGAAGCATAGCCCCAATCAACACCAATGGATTTTGCCTTGGCATTTTGTGCCATTTGCATATCAAAGGTCGCATCACCAATCACAATAGCGTTTTGAGGTTCAATTCCAACTTCGTCGCAACATTCAAGCACCATTGCGGGATGCGGTTTTGACGGACAATCATCAGCTGTACGCGAGGTGATGAAATGCTCACGCAATCCATGACCATCCAGGATCGCATTTACGCCTCGCCGTGATTTGCCCGTAACGATACCCAAAATCACTTCATCAATCTGGTGGAGCTGGTCCAAAAGCTCTGCAACACCACCATAAAGGGGTTCGAGCAGATTTTCAGTGGTTCGGATTTTAAAGAAATGATCCTTGTAATCCTGCACCATACGATCAAGATCAGAGATCTTCTGGCCATCGAGCAAATCAGAGATTGCATCATGCAAACTCAGACCAATGATAGATTTTGTTGCCGCAAGGCTGGGGGCTGAAAACCCATGATCATGAAAGGCTGCTGACATGCATTTATGAATGACATCAGCGCTGTCGACCAAAGTGCCATCACAATCAAAAAGGACCAGTTTCATCGCTCATCCTCTTGTTCAGCGGCACGCTCATCGAACTCCAGCAAGTTCCAAGTTTGCACCATATGCGGCGGCAAAGGTGCTGTAACCTCCAGCATACCGCCAGATGGATGCGGAATAGAGATAGATCGCGCATGCAAATGCAGACGTTTTTGGATGCCATTGGGGAATTCCCAATGATGATCGCTGGTGAGATATTTAGGATCACCGATGATTGGACACTCCAAATATTGCGCATGAACGCGAAGTTGGTGTGTACGCCCTGTATGAGGCTCCATTTCAAGCCAAGTTAGATCACGGCCTGCTGTTTCGATCGTTCGGTAATAAGAAATCGCGTGATCAGCGCCCTTTTCACCATGTTCGCAAACCCGCATACGATCGCCATCTAAGAGCTGTTCTTTCACCAACCACGTTGAAATACGACCTTCGCGGCGCTGAGGCGCACCCTTAACAAGCGCCCAATATTTCTTTTTGGCATCACGTGTTCGAAATGCAGCCGTTAATGCCTGCGCTGCGCCACGCGTTCTGGCTACAACCAAAACACCTGATGTATCGCGGTCAAGACGATGCACAAGGCGCGGTTTCTCGCCCTTTTTGTTACGCCAGGATTCAAGCAACATATCCACATGTCTGGTCAGGCCCGAACCGCCCTGCACTGCCAAACCAGATGGCTTATTAAACACAAAGACCTTTGGATCTTCATGGATCAGCATTTGCGCCAAGAGATCAGCATCACCATGATTGCGCATGGTCTTTTCAGTAATGGGTTTCGCACCTTTGTGATCAACATCAAGCGGTGGCACACGAATGGTTTGCCCCGGTTGGATACGCGTATCGGATTTCACGCGCCCACCATCAATCCGCACTTGACCTGAGCGGATAAGTTTTTGCAATTTGCCAAAGCCAAGCCCCGGATAATGGTCTTTAAACCACCGATCAAGACGCATGCCGCCTTCGTCGTCTTCAACTATTTTTTGTTCAACGCCTGCCATTATGGCCCTTTCAACACCGCAATTGCGGTCTAAAACAAACTTCTTGCCAACATGAGCCCGAGCAACAGTGCAAGGATTGAACCCACCACATTTGCTAATATATACCCAGTTGCGGCAGAATATGCCCCGCGTTCAATCAGGAATATTGCATCCAGAGAAAACGCTGAGAATGTTGTATAGCCACCCAGCAACCCCGTCATGAGTAACAATCTCAAGTCACTGCTTGCACCTAATTTACGAACGAGCAATTCCGCCAAAACACCCATCGCAAACGACCCTATGACATTGACCATCACCGTGCCCCAGGGAAAACCAGCACCAAACCAGCGGAGCGCTGCAATACCGGTTAGATATCTCAGCGACGCTCCAATTGCGCCACCTGCCGCTACAAGAAGGAGATGTTTCATCATATGCGCTCTGATAGACGATTGACGCTCAAAAACCAAGCACGATTTATATTTGGAATAGAAATGCTGTTAAATATCAGCCATCACCACGACGACGCCGGTTCCAAAACTCAATGCGCTTGTTGATTTCGCGTTCAAAACCGCGATCTGGAGGATCGTAATAGACCTGACGACCCATTTTCTCCGGGAAAAACTCCTGAGCTGCGAAGGCATCCGGAGCATCATGGTCATATTGATAACCTTCTGAATATCCCTCTTCTTTCATCAGCTTCGTTGGCGCATTCAAAATGTGTTTTGGCGGCATGAGTGACCCATGTTCTTTCGCGTCTCGTCTTGCGGCTTTATAAGCCACATAAACAGCGTTGGATTTCGGCGCTGTTGCCAGATAAACGCAGGCCTGTGCCAAGGCCAATTCGCCTTCGGGTGAACCCAGATAGTCATAAGCATCCTTAGCCGCATTTGCGATCACCAGCGCTTGGGGATCGGCCAAACCAATATCTTCAGACGCCATACGCACCATGCGCCGCCCGAGATATAGAGGATCCTCACCCGCATCAAACATGCGCGAGAGATAATATAGTGCCGCATCCGGATCAGAACCACGCACAGCCTTATGCAATGCGGAAATTAAATTGTAATGCCCATCCTGGCCTTTGTCGTAAATTGGTGCGCGTCGCTGAACTATTTCTGAAAGCGCATCCGGGTCAAAACGCTCACCTTCCCGCGCAGATCGCCACACTTCTTCGGATAGGGTCAATGCAGCACGTCCGTCACCATCAGCCATTCGCACCAATGCTGCACGCGCGTCTTCGTCGAGCGGCAACGGCTTATCCATAATTTCCTCTGCACGCTCTAAGAGCGCATTGATGCTTTCTGCGCTGTGAGATTTAAAACTCAACACCCGCGCGCGTGATAGCAAAGCGGCATTCAGCTCAAAGGAAGGGTTCTCGGTCGTCGCCCCAACAAGAATGACAGTTCCATCTTCCATCACGGGTAAGAAGCTATCCTGTTGAGCGCGGTTGAAGCGATGGATCTCATCAACAAAAAGCAATGTTTGACGTCCAGAGAGTTTCCGCGTTCGCGCCATTTCAAACACTTTTTTAAGCTCGGCAACGCCTGAGAAGATAGCCGATATCTGCTCAAAGGCATAATCACCTTGGCCCGCAAGCAATCGCGCGACGGTCGTTTTGCCAGTGCCAGGTGGGCCCCAAAAGATCACCGAGCCCAAATTTCCAACATCCAACATCCGTGTTAGCGCACCATCCGGGCCAGTCAAATGTTCTTGACCGGTCACTTCACTCAAACTTGCTGGACGCATCCGGTCTGCAAGTGGTCGTGAAGCTTCGTTCACCGCAGCTACAGCATCATCATTGGGGTCGTGGAATAAATCGTTCATGCAAATAGAAATATCATTTAGCGAAGGATTTGACGAATGCGACGTCCATCTCGGATGATTTCAATGCGCCAAAGACTAGTCGCCCGGTTCAACGCGCGCTCCAATTCAACCATGCTTGTGACTGGCCGGTTGAATAAGGATGTAATCACATCACCTTTTTTAAATCCATAGCGCTGCGCACGACTACCGCGTTCGATATCCAAAATGACGACACCCTTACGATTGACAGGTAGCCGTAATTGATCAGCCAAATAAGCATTTAATTCTGCGACTTCTGCACCTGCAAATGGCACCCGTCCTGAAATAACTTGTGTTTGCGGAGCAAGCTGTCTTGGTGGTTCAGCCAATCTAATGCGTACACCACGATTTCGGCCACGTGAATGCACACCAAGTTCGACAACAGAACCAATCCCTGCTGTTGCCAGACGATAGCCAAGAGCATCAGGATGCTGAATTGGCTGCCCGTTAAAGGCAAATACGACATCGCCTTCCCTCAACCCAGCCGCTTGCGCTGGTCCACCTGGAATTAGCGAGCTTACAAGTGCGCCAATCGCGCGGTTTAAACCCAATGCTTCGGCAATATCAGAAGTCACGGTTTCAAAGGTTGCACCGATAAAAGGCCGCACAAATGTGTCATCTCCGCCAATAGCAGCCGTCGTGACAGCACGCACCATGTTGGCAGGTATAGCAAAGCCAATCCCATTCGAACCGCCTGAGCGGCTGAATATGGCGGTATTAATACCAATGAGATTGCCATTCATATCAATTAATGCACCGCCGGAATTACCTGGATTGATCGCTGCATCTGTCTGGATGAAGAATCCAAAGTCCGACACACCCACTTGATTTCGCGCTAATGCAGATACAATGCCGCTTGTGACCGTTTGACCGACCCCGAACGGGTTGCCAATCGCGAGCACAATATCGCCCACCTCAAGCGCATCTGAATCACCAAATGATAACGCCTTAAAGCCTGGACTATTGCGACGATCATCTTGGATCTGCAAAATCGCAATATCAACGCTTTCATCCTTGAGCAGGATTCGGCTTGAATATTCACGCCCATTTGAAAACGCCACTTTAATATCGTCAGCACCTTCGATGACATGGTTATTTGTAATCACAATCCCTGATTCATCTATGACCACACCGGAACCAAGCGATGATTGGCGCTCAGATCTATTTGGCATCTGACGGCCAAAGAACCGCTCGAAAAATGGATCGCCGGCAAAGGGTGAACGCTGCTGAACTTGACGTTCAGCATATACATTGACCACAGCTTCAGATGTCTGCTTGACCAAAGGTGCAAAGGACATTTTCAGTTCTTGTTGACCCGACGGTAGCCTTTTGCCTTGTTGAGCATGAGCGGTTGTCCCAAGCCCAGCAATCATTATTGCCAAAACAACAATGGCTCTACGCGTCAAAAAGTGAGCTACACTAATGAGATTTTTCATGATCTTTATCATCCACCCAACCCAATTCCATTCATGCGTTCACACCTTGTTCTGATTCAAACTGGAATTACTAGCTTTTTACAAATAAACCTGCTTATATTTTCCCAGATAACTCAAATATGGGGAATAATTATGTCATTTGCAAAGGTTGCCTCACTGGCTCTTACTGTGGGTCTTTTGACCGTTTCAAACGCTGTAGCCGGCTCCTGCGGATACGATCGTTGCTGGGGTGCAGTTGCCATTGGCCCAAATGGCCAGGCTTGGGCACATAGTTATTCGTCTGAGCGTGCTGCTATCAATGCGATTGCCAATAATTGCCGAGGCCGCTGCTCCACAATCAAGACATTTTACAACACATGTGGTGCAATCGCTTCATCTCCGAGCGGCGCATGGGGATGGGCATGGCATGGCAATATGGAAGTCGCCAAAAGCGAAGCCATGGCCTATTGGATGGATCATGGATATAACTGTACACCGCGCGCCTGGGCCTGCTCAAAATAATTGGGCATGTTCTAAGTAATTTAGCCTGTTCAAAATAAGCTAGCCGCACCTAATGGGATTGCGATATCGCACCAAATGTTCTATATTTGTTCTCTTCACGGAGAACAGATATGGCTACAGCGCATAAACTCAACACAACGCTCAAAAACTTCATCCAACAACAACACCTATTTTTTGTCGCAACTGCTGCACCCGACGGTCGTGTGAACTTGTCACCTAAAGGCTGCGACTCTCTTCATATCGTGGATGATAATCGCGTTATCTGGCTCAATTTATCTGGAAGCGGCAATGAAACCGCAGCGCATTTGCGCGAATCCAATCGCATGACACTGATGTTTTGTGCTTTTGAAGGTGATGCGCGCATACTCCGTTTATACGGCACTGCAGACATCTATCATCCTCGTGATGAGAAATGGGATGAATATCTCAAACTATTTCCCAAAATGGCTGGCAGCCGGCAGGTCTTTGATATGAATATTGACCTGGTTCAATCATCTTGCGGAACCGGAGTTCCGATCATGGAATTCAAGCAAACCCGAGCTGAGACCGAGATGCTGCCCTTTTATGAAGATATGGGCACAGACGGAGTAAAAGATTATTGGAAACGCAAGAATACGCTTTCAATAGATAATCGCCCGACAGGGATCTTTGCCGAGAACGAATAAATTCTCCAAAGACTTGCCCCAAAAGCAAAAAGCCGAGCATAAGCCCGGCTTCTTAAAACGTTGATCAGAACCAGCTTATGCTGCTTCTGTCTCGCCTTCAGCTTCTTCAGCTTCGACACGTGCTTTGTCAGCAGCGCCCTTAGCTGAGATATCGCGATCTACGAACTCGATAATCGCCATTGGTGCATTGTCACCGTGACGGAAGCCAGCACGCATGATGCGCAAGTAACCGCCATTGCGTGTTGCATAACGCGCAGCAATTGTGTCGAAGAGTTTTTTAACTGCGTCTTTGTCTTGGATCTGTGACAAAGCCTGACGACGAGCGTGTAGATCGCCGCGCTTACCCAAAGTCACAAGCTTTTCCACGATTGGGCGGATTTCTTTAGCTTTAGGTACAGTTGTTAAAATTTGCTCGTGTGTGATGAGCGATACAGCCATATTGGCAAACATAGCCTTACGGTGGCTTGATGTTCTATTGAGCTTGCGGCCTGATTTTCCGTGGCGCATGAGCTTATCTCCTTAATGCGCAGATATTAAAATCTGCAGTTTAATACTGTTCTTCGTAACGCTTGGCCAGATCTTCGATATTCTCTGGTGGCCATGCTTGGACTTCCATACCTAGGTGTAGACCCATTGAAGCGAGTACTTCTTTAATCTCGTTCAATGATTTACGACCAAAGTTTGGTGTACGAAGCATTTCAGCTTCAGTTTTCTGGATAAGATCGCCGATGTAAACGATGTTATCATTTTTAAGACAGTTGGCAGAACGAACTGAAAGTTCCAACTCATCCACTTTCTTAAGAAGTGCTGGGTTGAAGGCCAATTCAGCAACTGTATCTTCTTCTTCAGCTTTCTGTGGCTCTTCGAAGTTCACGAAGACAGAAAGTTGGTCTTGCAAGATACGTGCAGCAAACGCCAAGGCATCTTCTGCTGTTACAGAACCATCAGTTTCGATTGTCATAAGCAACTTATCATAATCGAGAACTTGACCCTCACGAGTGTTCTCAACTTTATAAGAAACCTTTTTAACCGGTGAATAAAGGCTATCAACTGGAATAAGACCAATTGGCGCATCTTCTGCACGGTTTGCAGAAGCAGGCACATAACCCTTACCGTTTTTAACAGTGAATTCCATGCGAATTTCTGCGCCTTCATCCAATGTACAAATTGGATGGTCAGGGTTTAGAATTTCGATATCACCAACTGTTTGAATATCGCCAGCTGTTACGACAGCAGGACCCTGCTTGCGAACAACCATACGCTTCGGCTCATCACCTTCCATACGGATGGCAATTTCCTTTGTATTCAAAACAATGTCAGTCACATCTTCACGGACGCCTGGGATTGACGAAAACTCGTGCAATACACCATCGATCTGCAAAGCTGTAACCGCTGCACCACGAAGTGATGACAGCAAAACACGACGCAAAGCATTACCAAGTGTCAAACCAAAACCACGTTCTAGTGGCTCCGCAACCAATGTCGCTTTTAAATCTCCTGAAACAGCAAATTCAACCTTGTTTGGCTTAATAAGCTCTTGCCAATTTTTCTGGATCATATTTTAAACCTTCCTATTGCTGCACTATCCAATCGTGACAGCTATGTGAGAAGACGTTCGCACCAAATAAAGAGCGAACAGACAATGAATGATTAGCCGCGACGTTGTTTACGTGGACGACAACCATTGTGCGGGATTGGTGTCACATCACGAATAGACGTGATGGTAAAACCAGCAGCTTGCAAAGCACGCAAAGCAGATTCACGACCAGAACCTGGACCGCAAACTTCAACTTCAAGAGACTTCATACCGTGCTCTTGTGCTTTTTTCGCACAATCTTCAGCAGCGATCTGCGCAGCAAATGGTGTAGACTTACGTGAGCCTTTAAAACCGTTTGCACCAGCAGAAGACCATGCAATTGCATTGCCTTGCGCATCTGTGATTGTGATCATTGTGTTGTTAAATGTTGAATTAACGTGTGCAACACCTGTTGCAATATTTTTACGTTCGCGACGACGAACGCGTGCGGCATCTTTTGCCATTTTGTATATCCTTCTTCGATATCAACACCGCCGTAATCCCAGCGGCTACACCCAATCTAGATTACCCTACCCGTATTGTAGGTCTAGAGTGTTCAAGATTGGTATTACTTCTTCTTACCTGCGATAGCTTTTGCTGGACCTTTACGTGTACGAGCGTTTGTGCTTGTGCGCTGACCGCGTACAGGCAGACCACGGCGATGACGTAGGCCACGGTAACAACCAAGGTCCATAAGACGCTTGATGTTCATTGAAACTTCGCGACGTAGATCACCTTCAACTTGGTAATCTGAATCGATTGCTTCACGGATCTGCAGAACTTCTGCATCCGAAAGCTGATTAACACGTCGTTCAGCAGGAATTCCCACTTTCTCGACGATTTCTTGTGCAAATTTTGGTCCAATTCCGTGGATATAAGTGAGGGCAATAACCACACGCTTATTTGTCGGAATGTTGACGCCAGCAATACGGGCCACGTCTTATCTCCTAGTTTTCCGAATAATTTCGGCATTCAAATTAAGCTACCCACAACGAGTAGCAGCACTTTACAAGCTACGACGAGCAAAAACGACCAGTATCGTGTCCCCGTATTTTGGAGAAACGCACCGATCGCATTTAGTTCGCGAGTTGCGCGGGTATTAGCGGATGAGTCGGTACTTCGTCAAGCTCTTCCGCTGTAAAAGACGCGATATTTGCGATTAAGCAAATAAAGCGTCGATCTGTTTGGTCACATCGTCGATATCCGCCATGCCATCAACTGAACGAAGCAGCCCTTTAGCATAGTAGTAACCGATCAAAGGAGCCGTCTCTTTATAGTAAGTTTGAAGGCGATCAACGACCGTTTCAGCACGGTCATCCGGGCGGCGTTTAAACTCAGTGCCACCGCACTTATCGCAAACGCCCTCTTTCTCAGGCTTCAAATTTGTGTCGTGATATCCAGCTCCACAATTTGAGCAAGTATAACGACCAGAAATACGTTCAACCAAAACGCTGTCATCAACGGCTAATTCAACAACTGCATCAAGTTTCATGCCTTTGCCAGATAGCAAAGCTTCTGTCGCATCTGCTTGTTGAAGCGTTCTTGGATATCCATCGAGAATAAATCCGTTTACACAATCGTCTTGTTCAATGCGATCTGAAATGATTGCGTTGACGATATCATCGGAGACAAGCCCCCCTGCATCCATGATATTTTTGGCACGCTTACCTGTTTCAGTTCCCGCTGCAACAGCAGCGCGCAGCATATCGCCTGTCGACAATTGTGGAATGCTATATTTGTCTACAAGACGTTGTGCTTGTGTTCCTTTACCAGCGCCTGGTGGTCCTAACAGAATTAATCTCATCTACGCTTCTTCCCTCCCCGAAGCTTCGACTTTTTAATCAAGCCTTCATATTGCTGGGCAAATAAATGCCCTTGAACTTGCGCAACGGTATCCAATGTCACACTCACAACAATCAAGAGTGACGTACCACCTAGATAGAATGGAACACCTGTTCGCGCGATTAGGAATTCTGGCAACAAACACACAAACACAAGGTAAATGGCGCCAACCACTGTGATGCGTGTCAAGACATGGTCAATATATTCAGCTGTACGCTCACCCGGTCTAATGCCCGGAATATAGCCACCATGACGTTTTAAGTTGTCAGCTGTGTCCTTTGGGTTAAACACAATCGCTGTGTAGAAAAACGCAAAGAACGCGATCAGCACAGCATAGAAAATCATATAGGCTGGCTGACCATGACCAAGTGACGCCAAGATAGCTGTCGCCCAGTCAGGTAAGTTCGATGTATCTGAGAAGCCGGCCAAAGTTGCAGGCAATAACAAGAGTGACGAACCAAAGATCGCAGGGATAACACCTGCAGTGTTTAACTTAAGCGGCAAATGCGAGCTGTCGCCCTGGAACATTTTTGTACCAACTTGACGCTTAGGATATTGAATAAGCAATTTACGCTGTGCACGCTCAACAAATACGATCAAAGCAATCAATGCAATTGCAAGAACAATCACACCAATGATCAAGAATGTTGAAAGCGAACCAGTACGGCCAAGTTCCAATGTTCCGGCAATCGCAGACGGCAATGCTGCCACAATACCGGCAAAGATGATCAATGAGATACCATTACCAATACCGCGTGCTGTGACTTGTTCACCAAGCCACATAAGGAACATTGTGCCACCAACAAGCGTAATGACAGTAGAAAGCTTAAAGAAGGTGCCAGGATCTGTCACAACCCCTGCTCCGGCTTCTAGACCAACAGCAATACCATAGGCTTGAAGCGTTGCTAAAAGCACCGTGCCATAACGGGTATATTGGTTGATAACTTTACGGCCTTGCTCGCCATCCTTTTTCAGCTGCTCCAATGACGGCACAACAGACGTCATGAGCTGCATGATGATGGATGCAGAGATATAAGGCATAATACCAAGGGCAAACAAAGCCATACGCTCAGCCGCACCACCCACAAACATATTAAACAAACCAAGCACACCTTGGCTCTGACGCTCAAATGCTTGAGCAAATGCTTCAGGGTTGATCCCAGGAATAGGAATATAGGTGCCCAGTCGATAAACCAAAAGCGCCCCTAGAGTGAACCAGATGCGCTTTTTCAGATCGTCTGCTTTTGAAAAAGCAGAAAAATTTAAATTCGATGCGAGCTGTTCGGCTGCAGATGCCATGCCATTCTCCGCCAATTATCTAACTTTAGTCAGAATGAAAGAAACGATTTGCGCCCATTCTAACCACTTGAGAACTGAGATGCAGGAATTAACTAATTAAATCAAGCTCAAACAGCCTCTTTATGAAATATATGTCTCAATATGGGGAAACCGCGCGTGGATTTAAATCCCCCGCGCGGTAAACTTTTATTCAGCAGCAGTTTTTTCGCCAGAAAGGATGGTGATCTTACCACCAGCTTTTTCAAGTTTTTCAACTGCAGACTTAGATGCACCAGCAACTTCAAGTGTCAATTTAGCTTTGATGTCACCATCAGCCAAAACGCGAACACCGTCTTTGATTTTAGAAATCACGCCAGCTGCTTTAAGTGCAGCGGCATCAACTGTTGCTTTAGGATCAAGTTTCTTAGCGTCAACAGCTTGCTGCAAACGACCAAGAGACACAACATTGAAGTCTGTTGGGAATGGATTGTTAAATCCACGCTTTGGCAGACGACGGTAGATTGGCATTTGACCGCCTTCAAAACCGTTGATTGAAACACCAGAACGAGACTTCTGACCTTTCACACCACGACCACCAGTTTTACCTGTACCAGAACCGATACCACGGCCAACGCGTTTGCGCGCCTTATTGGCACCTGGGTTACTACTAATTTCATTCAGTTTCATGAATTCTCTCCCGCCTAGTTCTCTTCGACGACACGAACCATGTGGCTAACTGCACGGATCATACCGCGCACAGCTGGTGTGTCTTCGAGTGTTGAACGACGATGCATCTTGTTCAAGCCCAAACCGATAAGAGTTTGACGCTGAACGTTTGGACGACGAAGTGGGCTACCGATCTGTTCAATCGTAACAGTCTTGCCTTTTTTGTTATCAGCCATGTTTTTGGCTCCTCACGTACGGCGCTAAGGCCTATTGATCATCAATGCCAGCAGCGGCACGGCGAGCTTGCAATGTAGAATATTTAATTCCACGCTGCGCAGCGATATCTTTCGGGTGCATTTGGCGTTTTAGCGCATCAAATGTTGCACGAACCATGTTGTATGGGTTCGATGAACCAGTTGATTTAGCAACAACGTCCTGCATGCCAAGTGTTTCAAACACAGCACGCATTGGACCACCTGCGATGATACCAGTACCAGGCTTTGCAGCACGCAAAAGCACTTTACCAGCACCATGACGACCATGCACATCGTGGTGAAGCGTACGGCCAGAACGCAAAGGAACGAAAATCATTTCGCGCTTTGCAGCATCTGTAGCTTTACGAATTGCCTCAGGCACCTCGCGAGCTTTACCGTGACCAAAGCCTACACGGCCTTTTTCATCACCAACAACAACCAAAGCTGCAAAACCAAAACGACGGCCACCTTTGACCACTTTTGCAACACGGTTGATGTGAACGAGCTTGTCGACAAATTCGCTTTGCTCTTCTTCTTTTTTGCCGCCTTTACCGCGACGATCTTCTCTTGCCATTGTCCTTGTCCTTGTTTTTTTCCGGTTTCAATCGGCAGATTGAGATTAAAATTTAAGGCCACCCTCGCGAGCTGCCTCAGCTAGTGCTTTCACGCGACCATGATACAAGAATGCACCACGATCAAAAACGACATCTTTGATGCCTGCTTTGTCAGCACGTTCGGCGATAAGCTTGCCAACTGCAGCAGCAGCAGCAACATCAGCACCTGTCTTCAAAGACTTGCGCAAATCACCATCTAGTGTTGATGCAGCAGCAAGAGTTTTGCCGGCTGCGTCATCGATGATTTGAACATAGATGTTCTTTGAAGAGCGATGTACTGACAAACGCGGACGCCCATTAGCAACCGCTTTAACTTTACGACGTACGCGAGCGCTACGGCGCATAATTTCTTTTTTAATGCTAGCCATTTCGCGTCTTCCTTACTTCTTCTTGCCTTCTTTGCGCACAATGCGCTCTTCAGCATATTTAACACCCTTACCTTTATACGGCTCAGGCTTACGATATTCACGGATCTTAGCAGCAACCTGACCTACAGCTTGCTTGTCGATGCCAGAAACAACGATTTCAGTTGGTTTTGGACATGCTACAGTCACACCTTCCGGCGGAGTGTAAACAACCTCGTGAGAGAAGCCGAGTGAAAGCTGAATGCCTTTACCCTGCATTGCCGCACGATAACCAACACCATTGATTTCAAGCTTGCGCTCAAAACCTTTTTCGACGCCCTCAAGAATGTTCGCGATCATTGTGCGGGACATGCCCCACTTTGAACGTGCACCTTTTGACTTATCGACAGGTGTTACTGTGATTTCGTTTTCTTCAAGTTTGACCAAAACTTCGTCATTCACGACAAAATTAAGTTCACCCTTAGGTCCCTTCGCAGTCACTTTTTGACCATCAACTGTGGCAGTGACACCGGCCGGAACCGCTATTGGTTTTTTACCTATACGAGACATTGTTCAACCTATTCTCTGTAAAAGTCTCAACTCTGCCTTAGAAGACAGAGCAAAGAACCTCACCACCTACATTTTGTTCGCGAGCTTGGTGATCAGCCATCACACCTTTTGGTGTAGACAAGATCGTAATACCAAGGCCGTTCGCGACCTGCGGAATGGACTTAACTGACACATAAACGCGACGTCCAGGTTTTGAAACGCGACCGATTTCGCGAATAACAGAACCAGTGTCCGAATATTTTAGCTCGATGCTAAGTTCAGATTTTCCATTTTCGAATTCTGACTGCGAATAACCGCGGATATAACCTTCAGATTCCAAAACATCCAATACGCGAGCGCGCAATTTAGATGCTGGTGATGAAACTGATGATTTACCACGTGCCGCACCATTACGAATACGTGTGAGCATATCGCCCAAAGGATCAGATAAAGACATTTTTATATCCCCTACCAGCTAGACTTAACAAGGCCAGGCACTTTACCGAATGAGCCAAGCTCACGCAGTGCAATACGAGACATTTTAAGTTTGCGGTAATATCCGCGTGGACGACCAGATACTTCACAACGGTTGCGAATACGAGTTTTCGAACCATCACGAGGCATCTCTGCCAATTTTAGAGTTGCTTTAAAGCGGTCTTCCATAGACACGCTCTGATCTCTAATTGTCGCTTTAAGAGCAGCGCGTTTAGCAGCATTTTTGCTGACTAGGCCGCGGCGACGTTTATTCTTCTCAACTGCGCTTACTTTAGCCATGTTGAATATCCTTCTCTACGTATGCCGTTACGACTGTTCACGGAATGGGAAGTTGAACTCTTTCAAAAGAGCGCGAGCTTCATCATCAGTGTTAGCCGTCGTACAAACGATGACGTCCATGCCCCACATTTGATCAACCTTATCGTAATTGATCTCTGGGAACACAATGTGTTCTTTAATGCCCATGGCGAAGTTGCCACGACCATCGAAGCTTTTTGGATTCAAGCCACGAAAGTCACGTACGCGTGGAAGCGCAACAGTGACCAGGCGGTCCATGAATTCATACATACGAGCACCACGGAGCGTGACTTTTGCGCCTAGTGGCATTTCTTCACGAACCTTGAAACCAGCAATTGATTTGCGAGCTTTGGTGATAACAGGCTTTTGACCTGCAATCGCTGCCAAGTCAGCTGCTGCAATAGCAGGCTTCTTTGAGTCAGCTGTTGCTTCACCAACACCCATATTGATGACGATTTTGTCAACTTTTGGGATCTGCATTTCGTTTGCGTAGTTGAACTGCTCACGAATAGCAGAACGGATGCGCGTTACATATTCAGTTTTGAGTCTTGGCTCATAATTTTCATTAGCCATCGATCACTTCTCCTGAGCGCTTGGCCACACGAACCTTCTTGTCGCCATCAATTTTGATGCCAACGCGAGTAGGTTTACCATCTTTAGGATCAGCAACAGCTAGATTTGAAAGATTGATAGGCGCTTCTTTTGAAACAATACCTGCTTCTGTAGTCTGCGTTTGCTTCTGGTGACGTTTTACAACGTTGATACCAGCAACTACAGCGCGGCCTTCTTTTGGCAAGACTTGTGTGACTTCGCCGGAGCGGCCCTTGTCTTTACCAGTCAATACGACGACTTTGTCGCCTTTACGAATTTTTTGCATTGAACCGTTTCCTTACAATACTTCAGGAGCCAGTGAGATGATCTTCATGTGCTTTTTAGCACGAAGCTCACGTGGTACTGGGCCAAAAATACGTGTACCCATTGGTTCACCCGCATTGTTGACCAAAACTGCTGCACTGGAATCGAAACGGATTACGCTTCCGTCGGGACGACGAAGATCTTTTGCTGTACGAACAACAACAGCTTTTACTACGTCACCTTTTTTTACGCGGCCACGAGGAATAGCTTCTTTGACCGAACATACGATGATGTCGCCCACAGAAGCATATTTTCGTTTGGAACCGCCGAGCACCTTGATGCACATGACACGACGAGCACCAGAATTATCTGCGACGTCGAGATTTGTTTGCATCTGAATCATGTCAGACCGCCTTCTTTATTATGCTGGACAGTTACTACAAAGCCCTATTGCCTGCAGTCTTATCCAACGTTCGAGTTGTATTAGAACAAGTCAGATTTTTTTCAACTAAAATCTGACCTAAAAAAGCATTTTTTCGAAAATAAACAGAGCAAACACTAAATGTCTGCTCTGATCAGGTCGAAAACAAAGGGTGCATAACAGCTAAATTAGCTAGTTACAACAGTCCAACGCTTATCTTTCGAAATTGGTGCGCATTCCTCGATAGAAACGACATCACCAGTTTTGAATTGGTTTGCTTCATCATGCGCCTTATACTTTTTTGTACGGCGAACGATTTTTCTCAGTACTGGGTGCGCGAATCGACGTTCGATGCGAACAACCACAGTTTTATCATTTTTGTCACTGACAACAGTGCCCTGTAGAATGCGTTTAGGCATTATGCGTTCCTTTAAGCCTTGGCTTCAGTCGCCTTCTGGCGAGCAATTGTCTTAATGCGTGCAATGTCGCGACGCACTTCTTTAACACGTGATGTTTTTTCCAACTGGCCAGTGGCAGCTTGAAAGCGCAGGTTAAACTGCTCTTTCTTTAGCTTCTCTAGTTCGTCACTAAGCTGGTCAGCGCTCATCGCGTGGATATCATTAGCTTTCATGATAGTTTCCTACTCAGCAATACGTTGAATAAAGCGCGTTTTAACAGAAAGCTTTGCAGCTCCCAAACGCAATGCTTCACGTGCGATTTCTTCATTAACACCGTCAATTTCAAACATGACGCGGCCAGGCTTGACCTTACATGCCCAATAATCAACAGAACCTTTACCTTTACCCATACGAACTTCAGTAGGTTTTGTTGTTACTGGAACGTCTGGGAAAATGCGGATCCATACACGGCCGGCACGTTTCATGTGACGGGTGATGGCACGACGGGCTGCTTCAATCTCACGTGCATTCACACGGTTAGGCTCTTGAGCCTTTAGGCCATAAGACCCAAAGTTCAAGTCAGAACCGCCTTTAGCAACGCCCTTGATCTTGCCCTTAAACTGTTTGCGAAATTTAGTTCGCTTTGGCTGTAACATTTTATTTCTCCGAACCTATCGCGTGTCTTACGCGTTTTCGCGACGACGGCTGTTATTATTGCCACCAGAATTGTCATTCTCGGTTGCTTTACGCTCAGAAGCCATTGGATCATGCTCAAGGATTTCGCCTTTGAAGATCCAAACTTTGATGCCGCAAATACCGTAGGCAGTCAAAGCTTCTGCGACACCATAATCGATGTCAGCACGAAGAGTATGTAGCGGCACACGGCCTTCACGATACCATTCTGTACGCGCAATCTCAGCACCGCCCAAACGACCAGCACTAGTGATTTTAATACCCAAAGCACCCAAACGCATAGCTGATTGAACAGCACGCTTCATGGCACGACGGAAAGCAACACGACGCTCAAGCTGTTGTGCGATTGACTGAGCAACCAATGTTGCATCAATCTCAGGCTTACGAACTTCGATGATGTTCAAGTGTGTTTCAGAATTCGTCATGTCTGACAATTTCTTACGCAATTTCTCGATATCTGCGCCTTTTTTACCGATGATCAAACCTGGGCGAGCTGTGTGGATAGACACACGGCATTTCTTGTGAGGACGTTCAATAACGACCTTAGAAACACCAGCTTGCTTAAGTTCTTTGATCAAGTATTCGCGGATCTTCATGTCTTCATGAAGCAAATCGCCATATTCGCCTTGATCGGCATACCAGCGGCTATCCCAAGTACGGTTGATGCCAAGACGGAAACCGATTGGATTAATCTTCTGACCCATTATGCGGCCTCCTCTTCGACTTCCCTCACAACGATTGTTAAGTGAGAAAATGGCTTCAAGATACGTGATGAACGACCACGGCCACGAACGCGGAAGCGTTTCATGACGATTGACTTGCCAACATATGCTTCTGCAACAATGAGGCTATCAACATCTAGATCGTGGTTGTTTTCAGCATTTGCGATTGCAGACTGAAGTGTTTTACGCACTTGGTCTGAAATACGCTTACGAGAGAACTCAAGTTCTGCCAAAGCTGTTTCAACCTTCTTGCCACGGATCATTTCCGCTACAAGATTTAGTTTTTGCGGGCTGATACGAAGCGTGCGGGCAACTGCCTGCGCTTCATTATCTGCGAGCCGACGTTCTGTCTTTGCCTTGCCCATCTTTATTTCCTCTTCGCTTTCTTATCCGCGCCGTGACCATAATAGGTACGGCTAGGAGCGAATTCACCAAACTTATGGCCAACCATGTCTTCTGATACGAGCACTGGAATGTGCTTCTGACCATTGTAGACACCAAATGTTAGACCTACGAATTGTGGTAGTATCGTTGAACGACGAGACCACATTTTAATCACTTCGCTGCGACCGCTTTCGCGAACCTTCTCAGCCTTTTTGAGAAGATAGCCGTCAACAAAAGGACCTTTCCAAACTGAACGAGCCACTCTAGACTTCCTCTCTTATTTCTTACGCTGATGGCGAGAACGCATGATAAACTTATCCGTCGCCTTGTTTTTACGAGTACGTTTACCCTTCGTTGGTTTACCCCAAGGAGAAACCGGGTGACGACCACCTGATGTACGGCCTTCACCACCACCATGTGGGTGATCTACCGGGTTCATAACAACACCGCGAACGTGAGGACGCTTACCGCGCCAACGTGTACGACCTGCTTTACCATCATTTGTGTTCATGTGGTCTTGGTTAGACACAGCACCAACTGTTGCCATGCAAAGACCAGAAACCAAACGCGTTTCACCAGAGTTCAAGCGAAGGATCGCCATGCCTTGGTCACGGCCAACAAGCTGAACATAAGTACCAGCTGAACGAGCGATCTGACCGCCTTTCTCTGGCTTCATTTCAACATTGTGTACGATTGTACCAACTGGCATTGCCTGCAACGGCATTGCGTTACCTGGTTTCACGTCAACTGAACCTTGTGATGCGATGATTTTATCACCAGCTGCAATACGCTGTGGTGCCAAGATATAAGCTTGCTCACCATCTTCGTAATTCACAAGAGCAATAAACGCTGTTCTGTTTGGATCGTATTCAAGGCGCTCAACAGTACCTTGAACATCAAACTTACGACGCTTGAAGTCGATCTTACGGTAAGTACGCTTGTGACCACCACCAATGTAGCGGGCAGTAACGCGACCCATATTGTTGCGACCACCTTTACCAGTCAAACCTTCAGTTAGAGCCTTTACAGGCTTACCTTTATAAAGGCCTGAACGGTCCACAATAACCAGCTGACGCTGGCTTGGGGTCGTTGGATTAAAACTTTTTAAAGCCATTGTTCTTTTCCTTATAGACCGGTGGACACGTCAATTGACTGACCTTCGGCCAAAGTCACGATTGCTTTTTTAACATCGCTTTGCTTGCCAACAATACCGCGGAAACGCTTGACCTTGCCCTTACGAACAAGTGTGTTGACTGCTTTGACTTTCACACCAAACAAAGCTTCAACTGCTGCTTTGATCTCAGGCTTAGAAGCCGTACGAGCAACGTTGAAAATCACTTGGTCATTGTCAGAAGCCAATGTTGATTTCTCTGTGATTGCCGGTGAGGCAATCACGTCATAATGGCGAAGATCCGTCATGCTAAACGCTCCTCAAGAGCTGCAACTGCATCTTTTGACAAAACAAGTTTGCCACGACGCAAGATGTCATAAACATTGATACCTTGAACTGGAAGAACATCAACATTTGGAATGTTCTGCGCAGCCAATTTGAAATTTGCATCCAATTCAGCGCCACCGATAAACAAAGCATTTTTGATGCCCATTTTATCAAGTGAGCCAGACAATGCTTTTGTCTTTGCTTCTTTAGCTGTCATTTCGTCAAGAACGATCAAGTCTTGGCTTGCCAATTTCGCTGACAAAGCATGCTTAAGAGCAAGTGAGCGAATTTTCTTTGGCATTGCGTGTGAATGATCACGAACAACTGGACCATGAGCTTTACCACCACCACGGAACTGTGGAGCGCGAGCTGAATGGTGACGAGCGCGGCCTGTACCTTTTTGCTTGTACATTTTAGCGCCTGTGCGAGACACTTCAGAACGACCAAGCGTTTTGTGTGTGCCTTGTTGTTTCTTAGCGAGCTGCCAGCGAACAACACGTTGGATGATATCCTGACGTGGCTCAAGACCGAACACTGAATCTGAAAGAGATACTTTACCGCTTTCTTTACCGGCAAGAGTGCTTACTGCAATATCCATTACTCAGCTCCCTCTGTTGCGGCTTCTGCAGGAGCAGCGCCTTCACGAATGCCAGCAGGAACAGGTGCATCAGCTGGTAGTGAAGCTTTAATCGCATCACGAACAGTGACCCAAGTTCCTTTAGAACCAGGTACAGCACCTTTGATCAACAATAGACCACGATCAACGTCTGTGGACACGATCTCAAGGTTCTGAGTGGTAACGCGTGTCTGACCCATGTGACCAGCCATTTTCTTACCTTTGAAAACCTTACCAGGATCCTGACACTGACCTGTTGAGCCGTGTGCACGGTGAGAGATTGAAACACCGTGTGTTGCGCGCATACCGCCGAAGTTGTGACGCTTCATAGCACCGGCAAAACCTTTACCGATTGAAGTACCTGTCACATCAACAAGCTGACCAGCAACAAAGTGGCTCGCGATCAACTCAGCACCAACATCAATCATGTTGTCTGAAGATACACGAAACTCAACCATTTTTGCTTTAGGCTCAACGTTTGCAATTGCAAACTGGCCACGGTCGGCTTTGTTTGTGTTTTTCACTTTTGCGCGGCCAACACCAACCTGAACGGCTGAGTAACCATTTTTTTCTTCTGTCCGCTGAGCTACCACCTGGCAGTTCTCAAGACGCAGAACAGTAACGGGAATGTGCTCGCCGGCGTCGTTATAGACCCGGGTCATCCCTACTTTCTGTGCAATAACACCTGAACGCATTGGTTCATCCTTTTTAATTCGATAGAGGAGCAGTTTTGCCTATGTGGACAAATTTGAGCTCATAAAGAACGTTTCTTGTTTAAACTTCTTGCCCGAGAAACCCCGAACAAGCCTTACTAAATTTGAGATCTTAAAGTTTGATCTCTACGTCAACACCAGCAGCAAGGTCGAGCTTCATAAGAGCATCAACTGTTTGCGGCGTTGGATCGACAATGTCTAAAAGCCGTTTATGTGTGCGCATTTCAAATTGCTCACGGCTCTTCTTATTAACGTGCGGCGACCGGTTCACCGTAAATTTTTCAATACGTGTTGGCAAAGGAACAGGACCACGTACACGTGCGCCTGTGCGTTTTGCTGTCGATACGATTTCGCGTGTCGATGTATCGAGGATCCGGTGATCAAACGCTTTTAAGCGAATGCGGATGTTTTGGCCGTTCATAGGGCAGATCCTTGTTTAAGAGATAAGCGCGCGATCAAATACCGCGCGCTCTAAATTAATCTAAATTATTCAGTGATGCTTGCTACGATGCCAGCGCCAACTGTACGACCGCCTTCACGGATCGCAAAGCGTAGCTGCTCTTCCATCGCAATTGGCACGATCAACTCAACGTCAACTGTTACGTTGTCGCCAGGCATAACCATCTCTGTGCCTTCACGCAAAGTCACAACACCTGTCACGTCAGTTGTACGGAAGTAGAACTGTGGACGGTAGTTTGTGAAGAATGGTGTGTGACGACCACCCTCATCTTTGGTCAAGATGTAGGCTTCTGCAACAAATTTTGTGTGTGGTGTAACTGAACCAGGCTTACACAAGATCTGACCACGCTCAACGCCATCACGGTCAACACCGCGAAGAAGAACACCAACGTTATCACCAGCTTCACCGCGATCAAGCAGCTTGCGGAACATCTCAACACCAGTACATGTTGTTTTTGATGTATCGCGGATACCAACGATCTCGATCTCTTCACCAACATTGATCACACCGCGCTCAACACGACCTGTTACCACTGTACCACGGCCTGAGATTGAGAACACGTCTTCAATTGGTAGCAAGAATGGCTGATCAATTGGACGCTCTGGTGCTGGAATGTAGCTATCAACTTGAGCCATTAGCTCACGAACAGCATCTTCACCGATTGTTTTGTCTGAATCTTCCAAAGCTGCCAAAGCAGAACCTTTGATGATCGGAATATCGTCACCTGGGAACTCATAGCTGTCTAGAAGCTCACGAACTTCCATTTCAACAAGCTCAAGAAGCTCTTCGTCGTCAACTTGGTCAACTTTGTTCAAGAACACAACGATCGCAGGCACACCAACCTGACGCGCAAGCAAGATGTGCTCACGTGTTTGTGGCATTGGGCCATCAGCTGCTGAACAAACCAAAATCGCGCCGTCCATCTGAGCCGCACCAGTGATCATGTTTTTCACATAGTCAGCGTGGCCTGGGCAATCAACGTGTGCGTAGTGACGGTTTTCTGTCTCATACTCAACGTGCGCTGTTGAAATGGTGATACCACGGGCACGCTCTTCTGGCGCACCATCAATTTCGTCATAGGCTTTAAAATCACCAAAAAACTTCGTGATCGCGGCTGTCAAACTTGTTTTACCGTGGTCAACGTGACCAATCGTTCCGATGTTTACGTGAGGCTTCGTGCGCTCAAACTTTTCCTTTGCCATGACGGTCCTACCTTTTGTTATCGGGCAAAAACTTAAGGGCCATCTGGCCCGCTATTGCTTCACATTATTAATCCAAAACACATAGCAAATGCGAAGTTGCAGCCTGATAAAATCTTTTGGCCGTTTTCGCAAGCAAAAAACGCTTATTTTCATGTGGTTTGGTGAAGCTATCCCTATGTAGTGTGTCCAAATTAAATTTAAAGGGGCCCGTTAGAAACGCAAAAGTTCATCAATTCGGCTCTGCCAAAAGCGCCTCACGCCCTCATCTGTCTCTAAGACAATCGCTTTTTCGTAATAGGAGATCGCCGACTTTACCTCCCCCGCGCGCCTTAAAATGTCTGCCCGCAAGGCATGATTTTGCGCGGTTTTATCATGCTCAACTTCCCATGCATCCAACGCTTTGAGGCTTTCAGGTGCATCATCGATGAAGCTTTGCGCAACGATGTGATTGAGCGCAAATAAAGGAGAATTATGCAGAGTGAGCAATTGTTCATAGCAATTGGCGATATCTTGCCAATTGGTGGCTGCAAATTTCGCACTTGTGGAATGATTGGCCGCAATGCGCGCTTGCAAGAGATATATGCCGGGGTCTGCATTATTGCTTAAATTGATCTTCTGCGCATTTTGCACATGCGCAAGACCCGCTTTGATTAAATCTCTGTCCCAAAGATCCCGATCCTGCATTTCTAAAGGAATCAGCGCACCTTTTATAAATCTCGCAGGACGGCGCGCTTCACCCAGCAAGATCAGCGCCATTAGACCATAGGCTTCCGCTAAATTGGGCATATATCGACAAAAGCGTGCGGCCAATCGAATGGCTTCCAGCGTGAGGTCTTTGCGTTCCTGAACAGAATTGCGAGCCGCGCGATAGCCTTCATTGTAGATGAGATAGATCGCCGCAAGCACCTGACGTATTCGGCTTGATAGGTCCTCATCGCGCGGCATTGTGGTGGAAATTTTAGCCGCTTTCATCTTACGCTTGGCACGTAATAGGCGTGATCGAATTGCTTCTTCGTGTTGATCAAAGGCCTTGCCAATTTCAAAAGGCTTTAACCCGCCGATAAGGCGCAAAACCAATATCACTTGATCTGTGGGGCTTATGGCTGGGTGACAGCACAAAAACATCAAGGACAATTCATCATCCAGCACACTGTCTTCATGCGGCTCACGTGATATTTCCTCGACCTTTTGGATAGCATCTTCGGCTTCCGCACGGGTTTTGATGCCTCGGACATTGTCGATAAAGCGGTTCTTGGCGACTTGGCGGATCCAAGCGCCTTTATTTTGCGGGATCTCATCAGGCCATTTCTTTAGCGCGACCTCAAAAGCTGTTTGTACATATTCTTCCGCGGTTGAAACATCAGACGTTAGTTTGACCATATAGGCCACGGATGGACCCCAGTCTTCAATATAGCTCTGCGCGATGATGTCCTGAATATCTATGTTCATGATCAGCTGAATAATTGTAAAATCGCAAAGCCCGGCGTTCGGCGCCGGGCCTTATGGTTTGATTTAGGTTAGCAATAAAACCGCTAGAGCCAATATTGGCACCATGGTGAGCCAGAATGCCAGAACACGCAACATAAACAATTGCTTGATCTGGAAATAGCCTGCAAGCGCAATCCGACCGATCAAAAAGGCTGTGCCAATCACATGCAGCCAAAGTGGATTTGCACCTAAATTTTCCAAAAACAGCAGGCAGATGAGGAAGATCGGTGCATATTCAATCAAATTCCCGTGGGAGCGGATAGATTTTTGCAGTGTAAAATTCTCACCATAACCAAAGCTGATGTTTGATTTGGCGCGGAAGATCATAGTCACTGTTCCCAATAGAACAACGAGGATCGCTAAGAAGCTCGCATAAAATGCGGTAATCTCAAAACTCATGATAAGTGCTCCTGAAAACCTGTTAGCCTTCAAGCAAATGCGCAACATCCGGCACCGGGCGAACTTCCACAGCCCCATAACCCCAGGCAACTAAAGGCACTTTTTCTGCCCATTTAAGCGCTTCTTCCAAGTTTTCGCATTCTAAGAGATACCAGCCGCCGATTTGTTCTTTCAACTCGGCAAAGGGACCATCATGATATTTGATTTCATCCCCTTCTTTGCGCAAAGTGGTCGCTGTATCGACACTATCGACAGGTTCACCAGCGACAAAGACACCAGCTTTCGTTGCCTCTTCGCCAAAGGTTCCATAGGCCATCATGTAAGCTTTGAAAGTGTCGCTGCCATATTCAGGTTGGTTGGCAGGATCATGTGCAAGAAAAAGCGTATATTTCATTTTTGTCTCCAATTGATAATGGTTCAATGATGTGAGCTCTATGCTCAATCACATGGGAGACGTTTGGGCGCAACAAAGTGCGTCAAAAAAAGAGAACTTATTTTAGAATAATTGTTAGACGTTTGAAAAAACGACGTTTTTAATGATCCGCGACTTGTGGTTTTCGCGGATCATTTTGTCAGAACACACACAGATTAGACCCAAAAATCAAATTTACGGATGCCGCGTGTGGCTTCAACCAATTCAGCGCGGTTCATTTTCTGCATTTCTTCCAATGTTGGCATATTTTGCGCAGCTTCCAATTGATCAGCTGCTTCTTGTGCCTCTGCGAAGCGATCTTCAGCTGAATAATGGAAGATTGATGTTAGTTCACGCCATAAGGCCAAAAACGAAATGGTTGCAGTTTCAGTGTGGTCACTTGGTGTTATTGTTGCATTTGAATAATTCATTTTAATCTCCTGTTGAATTTGATATACAAATAACAGTTGATTTTGCATTTGAAAAACGAATATAACAAATAATGAACATTTGATTTTCAAATCATAAACCAAATTGCCCAACCCATAGGGATATGCCCCATGAATATTGATATCGGAAATTTACGTGCATTTTGTGTCGTTGCGGAAAAAGAAAGCTTTACACTTGCAGGTGAATTGTTGGGCGCAACGCAATCCACGATATCTATGCGCGTTAAAAAGCTTGAGCAATTATTGGGTCAAAAACTATTTGAAAGTTCACCTCATGGGGTAGAGCTCACCAATTTTGGTACTGACTTTATGCCAAAAGCGCTCGAATTGCTGGGTGCACATGACAACACGCTGCATAGCATTACTCACCAAAGTGAAAAGCAAAGTTTCCGTTTGGGTGTTACCTATCACGGCATAGATCAAAATCTGCCTGAGCTTTTATTGATGTTAAAGGAAGCATTTCCGCAATACAGGCTGACTGTCAGCATTTTAAGCTCAGAAGAACTTTATGCAGGTCTTAGTCGACAAAAGCTTGACGCTATTGTCGCCAAACGCATATCGGGCGACCATAAAGGAGAGAAACTTTTTGACGGCAAACTTGCCTGGATGTCCGCCAAAGGCTTTGAGTATGATCAAGATGAGCCGCTGCCGCTCGTATCTCTCGGAGCACCATGCTCTTTGCGCCAAATGGCGATTAATACGCTCAATACCAACAAAGTAAAATGGCAGGAAACCTTCGTTGTCTCCAATGTTTTTGCGGTCAAATCCGCATTATCTGCAGGGATGGGCATTGCTTGCCTCGAATATCGTACCCTGCCTGATGATTGTAGAGCCATGGGAGAAGAGGCAAATCTTCCACGCCTACCAAAAACGGAGTTTGTTTTGGAAGCAACATCCACCGCACGTCGACGCGACAAGGTGCTGGTTGATGAAATCACCAGCTTTTTCCAGCGTCAAAATGGGTAGTTTAGCATTTAGTATTTTAGATAAAATTGTATCTATTTCTTAAATCGAATATTCGCAGCTTTGGTGTAATGTCTCATGAGGACAACCGGAAAAGGTCACGAGACAATGAGCAAATTAAGCTCTCGAAAACGCAAACGCATGAAGATCAATGATGATTGCAGTATAGAAACTGCCAATCATTCAACAGTTGGTCGCTTAGTCAATGTTTCTGAATTGGGTCTGTGTGTACAAATTCAACGCGCTATTCAATTGCATGAGGGTACAAATGTAAAAATCTTCACCGAACGGGCGGGCAGCTTGTTTGGTAAAGTGGTTTGGCAACACAAAAATTTTGTCGGCATAGAGCTGGAATTGAGCTCAAACACCTATGCAAAAACCCTCTCGCTTATTCGCGAGCCGGCGAAAGCCTAATCATAAAATCATCTTATATGATTATATCGAACGCTGATTGACCCGAGCCACTAAGGCTTCGGCGCTTTCAACGCGTTCTGAATATCGATCCACCAAATAGTCCGAGCGTCCGCGGGTCATGTATGTAAATTTGACCAGTTCCTCACATACATCGACAATACGGTTATAAAATCCTGATGGTTTCATGCGATCATTGTCATCAAATTCCATCCACGCTTTGGCGACAGATGATTGATTTGGGATGGTGATCATCCGCATCCAGCGACCCAACACACGCATCTGATTGACCGCATTAAAGCTTTGCGATCCACCGCAGACTTGCATCACAGCCAGTGTTTTCCCCTGTGTTGGACGCACCGCGCCATCTGATAATGGGATCCAGTCGATCTGCGCTTTTAAAATGCCGGTCATAGACCCATGACGCTCTGGAGAGACCCACACCATGCCTTCTGACCACTTTGCAAGCTCACGCAATTCCTGCACTTTTTCACTATCTTCGGCTTTGACCGAATCCGGCAACGGCAAATCGCGCGGATCAAATATCTTTGCCTCGCATCCCAATGCTTCCAATAAACGCTTGGATTCCTCGGCAACTAGACGTGAGAACGAGCGTTGGCGCAAGGAACCATAAAGCAAAAGGATGCGTGGTGGATGATCAAAATCATCTGATTTTACAAGCTCTTCGCGCTTAATTTTCTGAAATTGATTCAACTCGACATTGATTAACTCGTCTGTCATTTAACGCGCTCGCCATCTTCTTTGACAAATTCCGATAATTCGTTTGCAAGCAGTGGCAAGACTTCCTCAGATGGTCGGCACAGCTTCACACCTTTTGGTGAGCATACAATCGGGCGATTGACCAGCACAGGATGTTCAAGCATGGCATCTAATAGTGCCTCATTCGAGACACTTTCATCCAAGAGACCAAGTTCTTCCGCGGGTGATTTTGACGTACGCAAGGCTTGGCGCGGTGTTAAATCAGCAGCTGCGAATAAGGCCTGCAATTGGGGGCGTGTCCAACCTTCCTTGAGATATTCGATCACAATCGGTTCTTCACCCGATTGCTTGATCATTTCCAACACATTTCGTGATGTTCCGCAGTCGGGATTATGATGAATGACAATGCTCATGATTTGGCTTTCGTTTTTTTCGTTCAATGACAACAAGATTTAGTTTCTGGCACTTCTTTGCTTGGGCTCGAACAACCACAGCCCTCTTCGCCAGCATTTTTGGCAAGCTCATCTTCTCGGCAGCATGCCTGCGCATTTTCGAAGGCTGGACCACCGCAGCATGTGGGGTTTTCCGTTGATTGATCTGGTGTTAAATCGCTCATAAATCTACCTTTCTCTCAACAGCATTTCATGATTTTGGCAATCGCCGCCTGGCACGCTTCTGGCTCACCACCACAGCAATCTTCCATCAGAAATGACAAAAGCTCACCGAGTTGTTCAAAATCGATGGAATAGCGAATGAAGCGCCCTTCTCTCTGGCTTTGAAGCAACCCCGCATTCGACAATACGCTTAGATTTGACGACATGGTGTTTTGTTTCACACCCAATGCATCGGCAATATCACCGGCTAACACGCCATCGGTTCCAGCTTTGATTAAAAGCCTGAAAACCTCGAGCCGGGTTTCCTGAGATAGGGCCGAAAAATGTGTAATAGCTGTTTTAATATCCATATATCATGAATTATCGATATATAGATATTATGTCAAGCTGGAAAATTGGAGACTTTACTCACAAAGTCGATAACCAGATTTGCGATAGGCACGATCAACGTGGAAATGATCTTGATGGCTTCCATCGCTGCCCGGACCAAGCACTGTAGTGAAATAGGCGCAGGCCCCTGCTCTCACACCGGCTAAAAACTTGGATTTAGATAAAATGTCCTCAGTCAGATTATCTTCCTTGGATGACACATTGATGACAGTCTCATCCTCAAGCGCAAAGCCTGAAATATCCGCACCATTTGCGAATCCATGCTCACTGATCTTGCCACCAGGCTTATTGTTGCGGGTCCGGCAATGATAAGACGTGGAGGTTTGAAGTCTCTTAATATCTTGACCGAGGTGCAATTTAGCTGTGGGGCGCACGATATCCTTGGTCCAATCGTCTAATGCCAGCAACACCTCGCATCGCAATGTCATGTCATTTGACAAAGTGATGCCCCCGCTCAGGCTATTCACCAGCAGTGGTCTTTCGACAATGCAACCGCGCTCGTCTGAAATCTGTTCTTTAACAGTGAATGCGATCCGCCGTGTTTTCAGCTCAGCTTCGCATTTTTGCGCTGTTGCTAAATCAAAAGGTGGCTTGTTCTTGGCACCTTCAAAAGGCTGATCTTTATCAGTTTCAACGCGCTCTAATGCGGGCGAAGGTATGGGAACAGGATTCCATTGCTCAGTGTCTTCTGCGGAAGATGTCGACAGATAAAACCCACTCAGCAAAACTGTTAAAACCCATAAACGCATAAATTTAGAAATTATCCTTGCGCTTTCTAATCTCAGCAAACACGTCCACATCATCGGCACCCTGCATATTCAAAAGCGCGCGGATGTCAGTATTTCCAGCGCGTAAGAACGGATTTGTCGCCAATTCAATTGACATCATGGTGGGCACGGTGCTTTGGTCGGCCCGACGCAAAGAGGCAACCAACTCACTGCGATTTTGCAAAGCTTCGTTATTCGGATCGACCGACAATGCAAATGCCACATTGGCTTCGGTATATTCATGTGCGCAGTAAATGATCGTATCTTCCGGCAAACTCATCAGCTTTTGCAGTGATTGCCACATCAATTCGGCCGAGCCTTCAAACAAACGCCCGCATCCCATTACAAAGAGCGTGTCACCGGAAAACAGCACTTTGCCATCCTCAATATAGTAATTGAGCATATCCATGGTGTGCCCAGGCGTATGGATAGGTGTTACGCTATGACCAGCGAATTCAAAATTTTCACCTTCTTTGATCGCATTATCAACATCTGTGATCGAAGATCCATAATCTGGTGCGGTGACCAAACATTTGGTTTTCTCTTTGATCTCTGAAATATGCGATGTATGATCCGCATGATGATGAGTGATCCAAAGCTCTGACAAACGCCAGCCTTTTTCGTCCAGTGCTGCAAACATAGAATCTGCATCACCGGCATCAATACAAGCCGTTTCGCCGGTTTCATCTTCATGGATCAATACGCCGTAATTATCAGAGCGATATGCAAATTGGTGGAAATGTAATGCCATTACCAGCTACCTTCATTTTGCATGGATGCCCATGGCTCTTGAACAGGAAGTGCATCCCCTTCTTGCAGCAACTCGATTGAAATGTCATCGGGAGATTTCACAAATGCCATACGGCCATCACGTGGTGGTCGATTGATCACCACACCTTGGTCCATCAGATTTTGGCAATAATCATAGATATTATCGACAGTATAGGCCAAATGACCCCATGATCGCCCTGTTGTATAAGTTTCGTCACTTTCCCAATTGTATGTGAGCTCAAGCAATGGTCCACTGGTCTTTTCAGCTTCGCCTTCATCATTGGGCGCTGCTAAAAATACAAGTGTGAATTTGCCAGCCGGAACCTCTTTGCGTCTGACTTCCACAAGCCCCATTTTATGGCACCAAAAATCAAGAGATTGATCCAAATCAGTCACACGGATCATGGTATGTAAATAACGCATGGTATTGATAGCCTTCTGTTTGTACTAGTATTTGCCCTATATTGTCATAGTTTCTGAGTGATCCAATATTAACTTTTTGTTGCTAGATTTATCCAAGTATTGTTGGTTTAGAGCAACATTGTGCAGGGTCCAGAATAATTATTACAGGGTTATGCTTTGCTCGCAATCTCAGTTTCTGTTTTCCACCTATAAATGGTTTGGTCAGGACAGATTTGGAGGCCTACACCAACACAAAATGTTGGGGTACACCTTGAGAGTCGCAAATTTCTTTAGATCTAAACTTGGCTCCTTAGTCGCAGTGGTCGGCGTTACCTTGCTTTCAGTTGCCATCACAATCGGCATTTATGAAACTGTACGCTTTTGGAAAAACAAAGAATATCTGGAAGAACTAAACCAAAAACTCCTCGTTCGCGCCGAATTAGCTGCAGATTATGCAATTATAACACTGAATGAGACGGCTGAAGCGGGTTATACAACCTGCACAGATGCCAGCATGGGTGGCCTTGCTGAAACCATTTTCACCAAGAGTAACATCAAAGATATTGCGATCTTGGACACAAAAGGTAATTCGGTCTGCTCTGTGATCAGTGGTCAACGCGCGACATATCCTGTTGACATATCTCAGAAAAACAAATTTCCGACATCGAATGACCGGATCAATTTCGTCGAAGTCGGCACAGGATCAGATGGTATTATCGGCATTACTTGGCAATTCTCTGATTTTGGCCTCATGGCGTTGATCAATATCGATACATTGCTGTTTGATATTTTCCCAATGGATTGGCGCGATAATTCCATTGCATCCATCGGGTTTAATTCTCAGGCGATCATCGGCACACATGACATCACGATGACAGCGGATTTCATGAATGATGCGAGCAAGGATTTTGTCTC
>JAEPMD010000032.1:0-20468 GCA_017644105.1 Rhizobiaceae bacterium
GGTGAAAACAGGTGACAGCCTTGCAGTTGATGCGGTGATCATGGAGTTTGAATAATGTCTAATCCTGAGAACAAGAAACGCGATTGGCTTGATCTTGCCAGCAAGGAAATGAAGGGAAAAGACCCTCAAACATTGGATTGGCATACGCCTGAAAATATTCTGGTGAAACCGGTCTATACGTCCGATGATATTCCAGAATCTGCCCAAAATGATATGCCGGGATTTGCGCCCTTTACCCGCGGGATCAAGGCCACCATGTATGCAGGTCGTCCTTGGACCATTCGTCAATATGCCGGGTTTTCAACCGCTGAAGAAAGCAATGCTTTTTATCGCAAAAATCTAGCGGCTGGACAAAAGGGTTTGTCTGTCGCCTTCGATCTTGCCACCCACAGAGGTTATGATTCAGATCACCCGCGCGTTGTCGGCGATGTGGGCAAAGCTGGCGTTGCAATTGATAGCGTTGAGGACATGAAGATACTCTTTGATGGCATTCCGCTTGACCAAATGTCTGTATCTATGACGATGAACGGTGCCGTTATTCCTGTGCTTGCCATGTTTATTGTTGCGGGTGAAGAACAGGGGGTGGATCGCGCTAAACTATCGGGCACCATCCAAAACGACATTCTTAAAGAGTTCATGGTGCGCAATACTTATATCTACCCGCCTGAACCATCCATGCGCATCATCGCCGATATCATTGATTATACAGCACGGGAAATGCCGAAATTTAATTCAATTTCCATCTCTGGCTATCACATGCAAGAAGCCGGCGCGACGCTTTCACAAGAATTGGCTTACACTCTTGCAGACGGGATGGAATATGTCCGGGCTGCGATGGATAAGGGGCTCGATGTCGATGCGTTTGCAGGGCGTTTATCCTTCTTCTTCTGCATTGGTATGAACATCTTTATGGAAGCTGCAAAATTACGAGCAGCGCGCAAGCTCTGGGCGAAAATCATGACTGATTTTGGGGCAAAATCTGATCGCTCTAAAATGCTGCGCACACATTGCCAAACATCGGGCGTGTCGCTCACCGAACAAGACCCCTATAACAATATCGTTCGCACAACCGTTGAAGCCATGGCTGCGACCTTGGGCGGAACCCAATCATTGCACACAAATTCATTTGATGAAGCAATTGCGCTGCCGACAGAATTTTCAGCTCGCATAGCCCGTAATACGCAGCTTATTTTGCAACATGAAACAGGCATCACAAATGTCGTCGACCCTCTGGGCGGTTCCTATTACGTTGAGGCCCTTACCAATGATTTAGCTGAAGAAGCGTGGCGCCTCATCGAAGAGGTTGAATCACTTGGCGGCATGACCAAAGCCGTTGAGCAGGGCCTGCCAAAAATGCGGATTGAAGAATCGGCCACCAAACGCCAGGCCCGCATTGATAAAGGCGAGGATGTGATTGTTGGCGTGAACAAATATCGTCTGGATGATGAAGCACCGATTGATATCCTAGATATCGATAATGCAAAGGTGCGCAAAGCACAGATTGCTCGTCTTGAGAAGATGAAGGCGCATCGCGACGAGAAAGCATTTAGTAAAGCCATCGAAAATCTTCAAAATGTAGCAGCGTCTGGAACCGGTAACTTGTTAGAAGCGGCGGTTGAGGCTGCGCGGGCACGTGCGTCTTTGGGTGAAATTTCAGACGCAATGGAAACAGCGTTTTCACGCCATAAAGCAACGACCCGCATTATTTCCGGGGTCTATCAATCAGACTATGATGGTGATCCGGAATATGAAAATCTGAAACAGAAGATTTCAAATATCACAAGTGAGCGTGATAAAAAACCACATATCCTCGTCGCGAAGATGGGGCAGGATGGCCACGATCGCGGGGCGAAAATCATCTCAACCGCCTTTGCCGATATGGGATTTGAAGTGGACTTATCTGATATGTTTGAAACGCCTTTAGAGGTGGCCGATAAAGCCGTCGCGAGCAAAGTTGATGTGATTGGCGTGTCTTCACTCGCGGCAGGCCACAAAACCCTCATCCCTGAGCTGATTGAGATGCTCAAAGAGCGCGATGCGGATGACATTATTGTTGTTTGCGGCGGGGTGATTCCCGAGCAAGATTATCAAATGCTCAAAGACGCAGGTGTTGCTGAAATATTTGGACCGGGCTCTAATGTTTTGGATGCAGCAAATGCCGTTTTGGGTCAAATTACAGGACAATTGCGCAATAATTAGTGCAAAAATTCAATTGTTTAAACGAAAGTCATAGACTCATCCAAAAGTATTAAACAGAATTTTAAGAAGATTGGCCAATAATTATACCTAGTATTTTCACTGTAGTAGGTCGCAAATTATGGTCGGGCAAAAATCGTCCAAAGGCAAAATCAATGATACGGGAGGAAATTTTCTTTCTCGTTTAATCGTCGAAGAGAAACGTGAGTTTGTTCGTCGACAAATGTATGCGCCGTGCAAGGTCTGCTACATGAAAGATGGTTTACGCGGCTATAGCACTATGAAAGGCATGATCGTTGATTTGTCTGAGGGTGGTGCGCAACTTAAATTGCCGTTTATGCTGACACGTGGTCAGGATTTATATCTCCTGCTCAAAAATTTTCCATACAAGCTTGCTGCTGTGGTTGTGGAAGTGACCGAAGCGGGCATCCATATCAAATTTGCCAATCCGATTCCCGCGGATGCCGTACATCAAATCGCGTCTGGCCGACCTTATGTGAAGCCAAATCAAACAAGCGCCCCACAAAAAGCAGCTAAGTAAATGTCCTAAGACACGCAAAAGTTAAGGCAAAGCGTTGCACAAACGCCATAGCTTTGTAATTAATGGTAACATTCGCGTTATAAATCGGTTTAAGGCTTGCAAGTGGTTATTAATACAAAATAAACCATAGCCAAAGGATTTGCTTAAAATGGTAAATCGTTATCGGGGACAACGAGAATTACCATGCAACGCCGCAGCTTTATTCAAATGGGACTGGTTTCAACATCTGCACTTTTAGTGGGATGTACAACATCAGGCGAAACAACCAATAAAGTATCCAATGTCCCGTCCAAGAATAAAGTCGGTACGATCTATTCTGATGCATATGGTTCAGTCACAGATGGTGGCTTCCGCGTGCCTGCGGTTCCAATCAACAAGTTGGACACAAAATACCACCGTCAAATTGTTCGGTTTAAGACCAAATACCCGAAGAACACCGTGATCGTGAATACAAGACAACGTCATCTTTACTATGTGCTGGGTGCTGGCAAAGCTGTACGTTATGGTATCGGTGTCGGACGGGCAGGATTTGCCTGGGAGGGCGAAGCCTATGTTGCCTGGAAACGTCCATGGCCAACTTGGACGCCTCCTAAAGAGATGATCCAGCGCCAGCCTTATCTTAGAAAATATGCCGATGGTGGTATGCAACCAGGTTTGCGCAATCCACTTGGTGCTCGAGCTTTGTATTTGTTCGATAGCAAAACCAAACAGGACACATTATATCGCCTGCACGGAACGCCTGAATGGAAATCAATTGGAACGGCAGCTTCATCCGGCTGTATCCGCCTAATCAATCAAGACGTGATTGATCTTTATGCGCGCGTAAAACCAGGTCGCCGCACGAAAGTGATCGTCATTCAATAAATCAGATCACAGATTGAATTAAAAAAGCCTCGGAGACGTATAAACAATCTCCGAGGCTTTTTATTGTGATCAAGCGACCATTAACTTGCTTTCAACTCCAATCGGCGGCGATGTAGAACGGGCTCTGTATAACCGCTTGGCTGTGCTCTGCCATCCAGCACCAATTCTAACGCGGCTTGGAATGCAATCGAGCCATCAAAATTACCCGCCATGTTGATATAATTGGCATCGCCTTCATTTTGGCCATCAACAACAGCTGCCATCTTTTGCATTGTGTTGACGATCTGCTCTTCGTTGACAACTCCATGGTGCAACCAGTTCGCCATGTGCTGGGCGGAGATGCGCAATGTGGCACGATCTTCCATCAGGCCGATATTGTTAATGTCCGGCACCTTGGAACATCCAACGCCCTGATCAACCCAGCGAACCACATAACCCAAAATGCCTTGCGCATTGTTATCAAGTTCGTTTTGAATATCTTCGGGCGCCCAATTTGGGTTTTTCGCCACAGGGATTGATAAAATATCGTCAATATTCGCGCGACCACGCGTTGAGATTTCAGACTGAACCTCCTTGACGCTCACTTTGTGGTAATGCGTGGCATGAAGTGTTGCCGCTGTCGGTGATGGGACCCAAGCTGTGTTGGCACCAGCTTTTGGATGGCCAATCTTTTGCTCAAGCATATCCGCCATCCGGTCTGGCATGGCCCACATGCCCTTACCAATTTGTGCGTGACCAGCAAGACCGCATTCAAGGCCGATATCCACATTCCAATCTTCATAGGCTGCAATCCAAGCGGCCTGTTTCATATCGCCCTTGCGGATCATCGGACCCGCTTCCATAGAGGTATGCATTTCATCGCCGGTACGATCTAAGAAGCCTGTATTGATGAACACAACGCGTTCTTTAGCAGCACGGATACATTCTTTAAGATTGACCGTTGTACGACGCTCTTCATCCATAATACCCATTTTGAGCGTATTTGGTGCCATGCCGAGGGTCTTTTCGACGCGACCAAATATCTCGCTGGCAAAGGCCACTTCGTCTGGTCCATGCATTTTCGGTTTCACGATATACATGGAACCTTCTTTGGAATTCGCACGGCGGCCATCGGGCCCGATATCGCGCAATGCAATCAGACCAGTGATCATCGCATCCATCATACCTTCGGGAACTTCATTACCGTCTTTATCCAAAATGGCAGGATTGGTCATAAGATGTCCAACATTGCGGATGAGCATCAAAACGCGACCTGACAGGGAAAACTCAGATCCATCCGGCGCTGTGTATTCACGATCAGGATTTAACTTACGGACAATGGTTTTGCCGTTTTTTTCAAGTGTTTCTTCAAGATCACCTTTCATGAGGCCTAGCCAATTACGGTAGACAAGGGTCTTATCCGCACCATCGACAGCTGCGATGGAATCTTCGCAATCCATGATTGATGTCAGCGCGGATTCTAAAACAACGTCAGAAATCCCTGCAGGGTCATCGCTGCCAATTGGGCTGCCTGGATTGATAACAATCTCAACATGCATGCCATTCTTTACAAGCAAGATCTTCTTTGGTGCATCGGCCTCACCGCCAAAACCTACAAATTGTCCGGCATCCTTCAGGCTGGCTTGCCCACCATTTGAAAGTTCAACATTTAGGGCGCCATTTGATACAGAAAGGCGTTTCACATCATGCCAATTGCCAGAGAGCGGGGCACTTTCGTTGAGGAAATCGCGTGCCCAAGCAATCGCTTTTGCACCACGAACCGGATTATAGCCTTTTCCTTTTTCTGCGCCACCATCTTCTGAAAGCGCATCGGTGCCATAAAGTGCATCATAGAGTGATCCCCAACGTGCATTTGCAGCGTTTAACGCAAATCGCGCATTCATGATGGGAACAACGAGTTGAGGACCCGCGATTTCGCAGATCTCTTTGTCCACATTGCTGGTGCTCACCGAGAACTTATCACCTTCTGGAACCAGATATCCGATCTCTTTCAAAAAGCCTTTATAGACTTCCAGATCATGAGGTGCGCCATTTTCACGATGCCAAGCATCAATCTTAGCCTGCAAATCATCGCGCTTTGCCAAGAATTCTTTGTTCTTTGGCGCTAGATCATGAATAAGCGCTGAGAACTCTTCGAAGAATTTATCTTCTTCCACGCCCGAACCTGGTAGCGCCTCATTGACGAGAAAATCATAAAGCTCCTGATCGATTTTCAGATCGTTGCGGTCTTGCATAGCCATATGTTGCTCCACTTTATTATATGATTGAATTTTTCTATCGTTAATAAAGACAGGCAATTATTTGTCAATCGAGGGACAAAGAATAAGATTGTTTCTTTTTTGGAAATAATCTTATTCTTCTAGTGATCACGCCGTGTGACAATCATCGGCAATCCACCTTGCGGTTGGACAGTAAGCTTTTGCACGGGCCATGGATCTGTTTGATCGGTGACATCAAATCTAAAGTGTCTTAAAAGCACGCCTAGGACGATGATTGCTTCTTGCAAGGCAAAGGTTGCACCGATACACACACGTGGTCCAGCACCAAAGGGAAGATATTGAAATCTATGCAGTTTTGCCTTGTTTTCGGCGAGAAAGCGTTCTGGCCGAAAAGCGCGTGGATTGTCCCATAATTTTTCGTGGCGATGCAATGTCCACGGCATGACAAGCACCGTTGTATCCTTCTCAATTGTCACCACTTCACCATTTGGCGCTGTCCATTTATCATCCTTGAGCGGTGCGCGATTGATCGAAGGTGCAGGCGGATAGAGCCGCATTGTTTCTTCAAAGACAGCCCGTGTCCAAGGCATTTGATCGAGCCAATCAACAGGATCAACATTATTTTCGTGTATTTTGTCGGCTTCTTCTTCCATCAATTTGCGATGTTTTTCGGAATTTGCCACACAGTAAAGCGCCCAACCCAATGCGCGCGCTGTGGTTTCATGACCTGCACCGATAAATGTGATGATATTGTCTTCAATTTCCGAGCGTTTCAGCCCATCTGGTGCCTCCTGACGTAGAAGTAGGGTTAAGAAGTCTTCTGGCGCCCCTTTTTCGCTGTCATTCATCATTTTCCTGCGTTTATCAGCGGTGTCCGAAACAATTTTTCGGAATTTACGCATAACAGGAATACCCAACATGCGACGAAAACGTGGGACCCACCACGGTGCCTTTATCAAATCAAGCGGATCAACCCGCCCCATTGTGTGAAGTAGGCGATCGACATCCGTAGATAAATCGTCGCTTTGGGACACAATGTCATTTGAAAACAAAGTTTCCGCAAGAATTTCATAGGTCATTTCGGTCATATCGACCGACACATCGACCAATCCATCTGTAGAAGCGATTGGCGCATATTTCTCCGCATATTGGACAGCACGCTTATGCATAAGGTCTGCAAAGCCTTTCGCATGACGCGGCGCAAAAACAGATGCAACCGATTTGCGTGATCGTTTCCATACTGTGCCTTCTGCTGTGAGAAGGCCATCGCGCAATATGGGCCGTAAAATCAGCTGGCGTACGGTTGCCATGCGGTAGTTCTTGGCGTTTTCGACTAAAACATAGTGCACAAGGTCTGGATCGTTGGCGATTAAGATGCGTTCGTTCAAGAATTTTGTCTTAATCCATGGCAATGTGTAAGACGGCTGACCCCAAACTTCCAAAGGGTTGGATAAAGTTGCTCTAATCACCTCAAAAATCGATGGAATTGTCGTCCGCGGGATCGGCGCGGGAGGCACAAATTCGACATTTTTATCTGCTATCTTGTCCATAATTACATCGTACTTATCTATCATTTTGGTCAATCATACGCCAAGGCTCTGAATTATCGAAAAAATCCGTGAAAATACCCACGAAAATGACCTGCAAATTTGGCATTCAAAGCACTTACGATTATAGATTAACCATATGATTTTTGCATGATTCGCATGTCTGAATATACATACGTAATCAAACGGGATTTGGGTTTTTATGAACGACACTCCAATTGACGAAAATGGCGCAGAATATGGTGCCGATTCCATCAAAGTTTTAAAGGGCCTCGATGCGGTCCGTAAACGCCCGGGTATGTATATTGGTGATACCGATGATGGTTCTGGTCTGCACCACATGGTTTATGAGGTTGTCGACAACGCCATTGATGAAGCACTTGCTGGCCACGCGGACCTCGTCACTGTTACGTTAAATGCTGACGGATCTTGCACAGTGACCGATAATGGTCGCGGGATCCCAACAGGCATTCACGAAGAAGAAGGCGTATCCGCTGCTGAGTTGATCATGACGCAGCTGCATGCCGGTGGTAAGTTTGACCAAAACTCCTATAAAGTTTCAGGTGGTCTGCATGGCGTGGGCGTTTCAGTGGTAAACGCGCTGTCTGTTTGGCTGAAAATGAAAATTTATCGCGACAATGGCGTTCATGAGATGAGCTTTACCCATGGTGTCGCTGACGCTCCGCTGGAACAAACTGGTGATCATTCTGGCCGATCCGGCACGCAAGTGACATTCTTGCCCTCGCCTGACACCTTCACCATGACCGAATTCAAATATGAAACGCTTGAGCACCGCTTACGCGAACTTGCCTTCCTTAATTCCGGTGTTCGAATTGTTTTGACCGATAATCGTCATTCGGATGTGCGCACTGATGAGCTTTTCTATGAGGGTGGTTTGGAAGCCTTTGTGCGCTATCTGGACCGGACAAAAAAGCCGCTTGTTGATGATCCCATTACCATATCAAGCGAGCGCGATGGTATTACCGTTGAAGTCGCTATGTGGTGGAATGAAAGTTATCACGAGAATGTTCTGTGTTTTACCAATAATATCCCGCAACGCGATGGTGGTACGCACCTAGCTGGCTTTAGAGGCGCGCTTACGCGCCAGGTCACAGGCTATGCGGATAAATCCGGCCTCACGAAGAAACAAAAAGTTTCGCTTACTGGCGATGACTGCCGTGAAGGTTTAACGGCAGTGTTATCGGTGAAAGTGCCTGACCCGAAATTTTCATCCCAAACCAAAGATAAGCTCGTATCCTCAGAAGTGCGTCCCGTTGTGGAAAGCCAGATGAACGAAGCTTTGGGCATGTGGCTTGAAGAGCATCCAAATGAAGCCAAAATTTTGGTTGGTAAAGTTTGTGAAGCCGCGCATGCGCGTGAAGCCGCCCGTCGCGCTCGCGAACTCACCCGCCGCAAAGGCGCATTGGATATTGCATCCTTACCCGGCAAGCTGGCTGACTGCTCTGAGCGGGATCCCGCGAAATCTGAAGTCTTCCTCGTGGAGGGTGATTCTGCGGGCGGATCGGCCAAACAGGGCCGTTCCCGTGACAATCAGGCAATTTTGCCGCTTCGCGGTAAGATCTTGAACGTGGAACGTGCACGTTTTGATAAAATGTTGTCATCGCAGGAAATTGGTACGCTGATTACCGCGCTTGGCACTGGGATCGGCAAAGACGAATTTAACGCCGATAAATTGCGTTATCACAAAATCATCATCATGACCGATGCGGATGTGGATGGTGCGCATATTCGTACACTGCTTTTGACATTCTTCTTCCGTCAAATGCCTGAACTTATTGAGCGCGGGCATTTATATATCGCCCAACCGCCACTTTATAAGGTCGCGCGCGGCAAGTCTTCGCGCTATCTGAAAGATCAGGCGGCTCTTGAGGATTATCTCATTACATCCGGACTTGAAGAAGCCGCACTTGAAACATCAACCGGTGAAGTGCGTGCGGGACTTGATCTGCGTTCTGTGGTTGATGATGCACTACGCTTACGCTCACTGCTTGATGGCCTTCATTCGCGTTATGATCGTTCACTTGTCGAGCAAGCCGCAATTGCTGGCGCATTATCTGCTGAAGCCTTTGCTGATCCTACAAATGCTGCGGCCCTTGCGAGCAAAGTGGCTGAACGCATGGATATGATTTCCGATGAAACCGAACGTGGTTGGAGCGGCAAAGTGACAGATACAGGTGGTCTTTTACTCGAACGTGTGGTGCGCGGTGTAACTGAGATCGCATTGCTCGATGCGGCGTTGCTTGCCAGCCAAGATGCGCAAGCCATTCATCAGCTCAATGCGCGTCTGAAAGAGGTTTACGAGGAGCAAGCAACTTTGCGGCGTAAAACGGCAGTGGAGCCCATTGGCGGACCTATGGCGCTGCTAGATAGTGTCTTTGCTATGGGACGCAAGGGTCTCACTGATATCCAACGCTATAAAGGCTTGGGTGAGATGAATGCTGACCAATTGTGGGAAACTACACTGGATCCAAATGTCCGTTCTCTTCTGCAAGTGAAAATCAGCGATGCAATTAACGCGGATGATCTCTTCTCACGCCTAATGGGCGATGAGGTGGAGCCGCGCCGTGAATTTATCCAGGACAATGCACTCAGCGTTGCTAATCTGGATATTTAATGCGCGTCCTTTTTGGATATAGACCCGGGGTTAGAACATGAGCCCGCAGCAAATATCCAATAGGGCTGAATATACGGTCACCGAAATTTCAGGTTCGATCAAGAAGACGGTCGAGACCGCCTTTACGCATGTCAGAGTGCGTGGTGAGATTTCAGGTTTTCGCGGTCAACATTCTTCTGGCCATGCGTATTTTTCCATCAAAGACGAACGCGCGCGGATGGATGCGGTGGTTTGGAAAGGCGTATTTAACCGTCTGAAGTTCAAACCTGAAGAAGGGATGGAAATGATCGCAACGGGGAAGATCACCACCTTCCCCGGTTCGTCAAAATATCAGATCGTTATTGAACAACTAGAACCAGCCGGCGCTGGTGCATTGATGGCGCTACTGGAAGAGCGCAAGAAGAAATTGGCAGCCGAAGGTCTGTTTGACGCTAATCGCAAACAGCTGCTGCCATATCTGCCCAAAACAATTGGGGTTGTTACCTCCCCCACCGGTGCCGTTATCCGTGATATCTTGCACCGAATTTCAGATCGCTTTCCGGTTCATGTGATTGTTTGGCCGGTGCGTGTGCAGGGCGAAACCAGCGGCGATGAAGTCGCAGCGGCCATTCGTGGTTTTAATGCATTGGACGGCACGTCAGATATTAAAAAGCCTGACCTGATTATAGTCGCGCGCGGCGGTGGTAGTTTAGAAGACCTATGGGGTTTCAATGATGAAGCCGTGGTCCGAGCAGCCGATGCATCAGATATTCCATTAATTTCAGCCGTCGGACATGAAACGGATTGGACATTGCTCGATCTTGTTGCTGATGAGCGTGCGCCGACGCCAACGGGCGCTGCGGAGATGTCGGTGCCAGTTAAAGCCGATCTGGAAGCTGGATTATCAAACTTATCTGCGCGATTACGCTCAGCCAGTTCACGCAATGTCGATCAGAAACGGCAAAATTTTGTCGCGCTGTCGCGCGGATTACCCTCGCTTGATAACCTATTAGCGCTGCCTCGGCGCCGTATTGATGAAGCCACAAGCAACTTATCAAAAGCGATACATCTAAACACGCTCAACAAACGGCGTGGGTTTGATTTAGCGGTGAACCGCCTTACACCCATTGCACTTTTGGCATCACTGCGTGATCGACGCACGCGCATTCAGCAGATGGGGCAGGTTCTTCATTCAAGTTTTGATCGCATTCGAGATCGTAAGATCACAAGTTTAGAACGCTTGGATAGAACGCTGCAGCCAGTGCCACAGCAAATCCTTAGCCGCATCCGGTCAGGTCAAACACAGATTGATCAATATTCTGCACGTAACGACAATGCTGTTAGCAGTCTGTTAAAACGGTTGTCGCAGCAACTTCATGCGCAAGATCGCGTGATGCAATCACTGGCCTATACCAATGTGCTCAAACGCGGCTTTGCACTTGTTCGCGGCGAAGATGGCAAGCCAATCACGCTCGCAAATAATGTTGCAAATGGACAGACACTTAATATTCAATTCTCTGATGGATTTATTGACGCCAACGCGGCAGGTGAGAAGTCTGAAACCTCTCCAGCCAAACCAACTAAATTTACTAAGCCGGCAAAGAAAACTTTAAAACCAAGGGCTTCATCAAAAGATCAAGGTTCATTATTCTAGCGGCCGTCGAATATAATTAGCCGTCTAATTTATCAAACAATTCATCGCTTTTCAGCACGTTTGCGAATTCTTCATTAAGGCTTGCAAGAGCCGTTTCGTGAATGAGATCAGCTGCGAACATATTCCCTTTTTGACCCTTTTTATCAAAGGTCGCTGTGGCGTCTGAGATCAAAAAAACCTCATATCCGTAATTGCCGGCCATTCGTGTTGTGGTCGACACACAATGGTCTGTCGTTAGCCCAATGATGATGAGCGTAGAAACATTTTGATCGTCCAAAACATCTTTTAAATCTGTGCCAATAAAGGCGCTATTGACGTTTTTAGTGATCACCATTTCGTCGGCATGCGGCTTAACACTGTTCTGAAATTCAAACCCTTTTTGAGAAGGATGCAAAGGCGATTGCGGATTGGTCGATGCGTGCTGAATGTGGATAATCGGCAGTGCATTTTCGCGCCAATAATTCAGCAGTTTTTGGCAAATGATTTCTGCATCTTTATTGTTGCGCTGACCACCCCACACCTCTTCTTGCAAAAACCCTTTTTGGATATCGATCAACAACAGAGTGGGTCGCTTGTCTTTCAAAGAACTCATTTTGACCAGACCTTTATTTTACAAATTCACCATAGTGAGAGAGATGCGGTTCGGTGGTGTCAAACACTTCAATATTTTTGAAAGGTTCGGCCAGTGATTGTCCGCGATAGAATGGCATATAGGCACGAAATCCGGCTCTTTCAGAAGCTTGCTTTAGCTTATCTTGCCCCCAAAACGTGACATGGCGCTCCGGTCCTTCAGGATTAAAATCAATCAAAACGCCGCGTTGCGCGCAAATCTTGTGAAATTCCTCAGCACTAAAATTGCTTTCAATCGCAATCTCAATGATATCCTCATCGCTTAAGCTGTTTGAGTTCCATAGAACACTTGAGGCAGCAAGCAACAACACTCGATGTTTGGTTTCAAGCGGTATCGTGTCTTGATCATGCAAGATTTTTGCAAAAGTAAAACTCTCCTGCGTGGTTGGCACCGCCACGCGCATAACCCCACCGGGTTTTAAAATACGCGCGCATTCTTTCAAAAAGACATGAGCTTTCTCTTCTGCAAGATGTTCAAGCGTATGTGCGCAATAAATCAAGCTCGCGCTATCATCTGGTATATCGAGCGTCAAATCGTCCTGGCATAGATCAATCGCGGTAAAATCTTCACCGACCTTGCCCTGAATGGCTTTGTAAAAATCGCTATTTCCAGGATAGTCATAGTTTCGCCAGCGCGGATGATAAAAGGCACCCGATCCAAAATTATAGAAGGTGTCATTTTCATCGTAGTCTGCATATAGCTTCTTATCATTTTTCGATGAGAAGAAGGTAAATGAGGCATCATAGCGATTAATAGCTGCACCAAGACCAAAACGATAAAGGTGCTTATTGATGAATTTAACTAATCGTGGTGCTAATTTTGAACTTGCAATCCGCGACATGGTGATCTTAAACGAACCAATCGAATTAATGCGCAGCGATCTATGGCCAACCACGTCTAAATCTTGAATATCGACCGTTCTAGATTTATCCATGATGCACCTTTAGCTCAAATCTTTCGCTTTATGATTGGGAGACTTATTCCCACTCAATTGTGCCGGGCGGTTTTGACGTTACATCATAAACTACGCGGTTAATACCGCGAATCTCATTGATAATCCGGGTCGCCGCTTTACCCAAAAATGCCATATCATAGGGGTAAAAATCAGCAGTCATGCCATCCACAGACGTCACTGCTCGCAAAGCACAAACAAATTCATAGGTACGACCATCACCCATCACGCCTACTGTTTGCACAGGCAATAAAACCGCAAAGGCCTGCCAGATTTCATCATATAATCCTGCTTTGCGAATTTCATCGAGATAGATCGCATCAGCTTCTCGCAAAATTTCAAGCTTATCACGTGTAATGCCACCTGGACATCTGATCGCTAAACCTGGTCCTGGGAACGGATGACGGCCAATAAAGGATTGAGGCAAGCCCAATTCAAGCCCCAATGCGCGTACTTCGTCTTTGAACAATTCACGCAGTGGTTCCACTAAACCCATATTCATGCGTTCAGGCAAACCACCGACATTGTGGTGGGATTTAATGGTAACCGATGGACCACCACTATATGAAACACTTTCGATCACATCTGGATAGAGCGTTCCTTGCGCAAGGAAATCAGCGCCACCAAGCTTGCCGGCTTCTTCTTCAAACAATTCAATGAAGAGGCGACCGATGGTCTTGCGTTTGGTCTCAGGATCAGCTTCGCCTTCCAGCGCTGAGATAAATGTTTCTGATGCATCGCAATGCAGCAACTTCAAGTCCGGATAATGCTCATTAAACATCGCCACCACATCTTGGGCTTCGTTTTTGCGCATCAAGCCATGATCAACCAGGATACAAGTGAGTTGCGAACCGACCGCTTCATGGATAAGCAGCGCGGCGACAGATGAATCAACACCACCTGACAAAGCACAGATCACTTTTTTATCGCCAACTTGTTCGCGAATAGCTGCCACTGCCCGCTCGCGATAGGCGGACATGTTCCAATCGCCTTCAAGGCCTGCAATATTATGAACAAAATTTGCCAACAATTTTGATCCGTCAGGCGTATGCACCACTTCTGGGTGGAACATTGTTGAATAATATTTACGGCTTTCATCCGCTGCAATTGCAAATGGTGCATTGGGTGATACGGCGATCACTTCAAACCCACTTGGCAATTCAGTGACACGATCGCCGTGGCTCATCCAAACTGTATATTGCGAACCCACATCCCAAAATCCGTCAAACAATGGGCTGGATTTTAAGATCTCGATATCAGCGCGGCCAAATTCGCGATGGTGACCACCTTCAACCTTACCGCCCAATTGTGTGCACAATGTTTGTTGGCCGTAACAAATCGCCAAAATTGGCAGTTTGGAATCAAACACAATTTGCGGTGCCCGGGGACTGTTATCTTCAAGCACAGAAGCGGGGCCACCTGAAAAAATTACGGCTTTTGGATTTACACGTTTGAAGCCTTCTTCAGCGGATTGAAACGGTACAATTTCACAATAAACGCCAGTTTCTCGGACCCTTCGCGCGATCAACTGCGTGACCTGTGATCCAAAATCAATGATTAAAATGCCGTCAGTAGGGGAAGATATGTTGCTCATATATGCGCAATACGCAAAAACAACAAATTTCGCAAGTGCGAGATGACGCTTTGTTTCAGTCTTTAACCACTAATTGGAGCGACTAGAAACGGTCCATAACCTGCATCGCGGCTGGCCCCAGAACAACACCAAATAAAACTGGCAGGAAGAATAAAATCATTGGCACCGTCAGTTTTGGCGGCAATGCAGCTGCTTTTTCTTCTGCGCGTGCCATTCTTAAGTCGCGACTTTCTTGAGCCAAAACCCGCAAAGCCTGCGCCACAGGCGTACCATAACGCTCTGACTGAATAAGTGCCTGACAAATGGCCTGAACTGTTTCCAATCCTGTTCGCTTGCCAAGATTTTCAAAAGCCACTTTGCGTTCTTGCAAGTAAGACAATTCAGCTGTGGTTAAAATGAACTCTTCTGCAAGCGCTGGAGACTGATTTGCGATTTCCTCCGCAGCCCGTTTCATCGCATGTTCAATCGAAATACCAGATTCGACACAAATTAGCATCAGATCAAGCGCGTCTGGCCAACTTTGCTGTATTGAAGTTTTGCGCTTTCCTGCTTGGTTAGTGACAAAAATATTTGGGAGGTAAAATCCAAAATAAGCCGCTACCACAGTAACAAGTATCTTAATCCCGGTCGGCTGTTCGGGCATGCCATCTAATAGGAAGATGTAAATTGCAGCGACTACCAGGAACAAGAACGGCAAGGTGAAACGCGCAAATAAGAACACATTCAACGCATTCTGGGAACGATAACCCGCTGAGCGCAGTTTATTGACGGTGTTTTCATCCGCGAGCGCATCTTTCAGGTTTAATTGCTCCACAATCTGACGAACAGATTTGTTGTTTTCATTCCGAAGCGCGACTTTCTGGTTTGCTTTTGAATTTTCGGCCTGCATGCGTGCTCGTTCACGCGCTCTAATCTCATCACGCTCCAAAGCCACTGACTTCATACGCGCTGCCGTTTCGTTGCGCTCAAGATATGGCATGAGCAACGTGATACATGTTGCAAAAACCGCGACGGCAACGAGGACTGGAATGATAACTTGCGGATCAGTAATGGTTTCTAACATTTGACAACACCCTTCCGCTAAACTTCAAAATTCATCATTTTCTTCATCACCAACACGCCAATCGTCATCCACAAAAGCGAGATGCCAATGATGATATGACCTCGTGGATCTGTGAATAAAAGCATGATGTAATCAGGCGAAGTAATATAAACTAATAGAGTCACGATAAACGGCAATGAACCAATGATTGCAGCCGACGCGCGCGCCTCCATAGACAGTGCCTTAACTTTGGCTTTCATTTGTTTTCGCGCTCTTAGCACAGATGACAAATTAGCCAGTGCTTCCGACAAATTACCACCGGCTTGGGCCTGGATATTGATCACAACCGAGAAGAAATTTACTTCCGCCAACGGAACACGTTGGAACATGCGTTCACAAGCTTCTGGAATACTTAAACCGACCTGTTGCGCCTCAACAACGCGCACAAATTCGCCTTTCACTGGCTCAGCACCTTCAGACGCGATCAAACGTACAGCGTCATTTAATGGCAAACCGGATTTAATTGAACGCACCATGACGTCGAGCGAGTTGGGCAACTCATTCAAAAATGCATTGAAACGACGTTTGCGAATTAGAGACAAAAACCACATTGGCAGGCCAAATGAAGCGACAAAAAACACACCAAGGGCAATTAATATATCTTGTGCAGTAATAAACGCCGCTCCGGCCATAAATACACCCAAAATAAGCCCGTAGATGTAATATTGTTGCACGCTGATACTTAATCCAGCTTGCTGAATTTTATCCTTTAACGTTGAACGCGGCGCAGCAGATTTTTTTTGTTTTTCTTCGAGCTCTTTTAACGAATCTTGGACGGACTTCTTTCGCTTACTCAACTCGTTCAAACGATCATTTGCGGCTTTTTTTTGCGCTATATTTTGATTGCCAGACGACATACGCGAAAGACGTGTTTCCGTCTTACGTTCGGTGTCGATGCTTTTAAACATCACACTATACGCTAAAGCGCCAACCGCCACAGCGACCAAAACAAACAGGAGGATAACTCTAGGTTCTAATCCAAACATATTTTGACCTCCGATTTTAAACGAGATTCGATCATGAAGATCGTTCCATTTCGTCTAATGCTGCAGCAAGGCGTTCTTCTTCATTGTACATGCGTGCGCGATCCCAGAAATAAGGCTTACCAATACCGGTTGATCTATGTTCACCAATAAGGCGTCCATTTGCATCTTCACCATCAATCTCAAATTTCATGAGATCCTGAGTTACAATGACATCGCCTTCCATCCCCATGACTTCTGTAATATGGGTAATTCGGCGAGAACCGTCCCTAAGACGGGCAGCCTGAATAATCACATCCACAGAACCCGCAAGAATTTCCCGCACGGTTTTAGCTGGCAAAGAATATCCGCCCATGGCAATCATGGATTCCATCCGGCTTAAACATTCTCTGGGAGAGTTGGAGTGAATGGTCCCCATTGAACCATCGTGACCCGTGTTCATCGCTTGTAATAAGTCAAACACTTCAGGTCCACGGACCTCACCCACGATGATGCGTTCAGGTCTCATCCGTAGACAGTTCTTAATTAGATCCGTCATGGTAATTTGGCCTTCACCTTCAATATTCGGTGGGCGTGTTTCCAATCTCACCACATGCGGCTGTTGTAATTGAAGTTCGGCGGAATCTTCGCAGGTGATAACCCGCTCATCTGTATCAATATAGCCAGTTAAACAGTTTAGGAGTGTTGTTTTACCAGAACCCGTACCACCAGATATAACAACGTTACATCTAACACGACCAATAATCTGCAGGAGCGTTGCACCCGCGGGCGTGATCGATCCAAAATTGACCAATTGATCGAGGGTCAATTTGTCTTTCTTAAATTTACGAATTGTAAGCGCTGTTCCGTCAATAGCAAGCGGAGGTGCAATCACGTTCACACGAGAACCATCGGGTAAACGCGCATCACAAATCGGGCTGGATTCATCAACGCGACGCCCAACCTGACTCACAATTCGCTGACAGATGGACAACAATTGTCCATTGTCTCTAAAACGAATGCGAGATTCCTCGACCTTACCGTTGACCTCGATATATGTCTTACCAGCACCATTGACCATAATATCGGCGATATCATCGCGTGCCAGAAGTGGCTCTAGAGGCCCGTAACCCAATACATCGTTGCAAATATCATCAAGTAATTCTTCTTGCTCAGCAATAGAAAGCGCAAAGTTTTTAATCGCGATGATATCATTGACGATGTCACGAATTTCTTCCCGCGCACTTTCCACATCAAGCTTCGCCAATTGAGACAAATCAATTGTGTCGATGAGAGCTGAGAACACCTGTGATTTCGTATCGTAATAATTGTCATCACGCTCTGATTCAACAGCCTGTGTCGGCGCAGTTGGCGGCGTTACCTTAATCTTTTTGACTGGCGTTTTCGGTGCTTCGGAGACCTCCACTGAAGGTTTCTGTGCTGGACTGCTAGATCGAGGCGCAGCCTCGATCCGGTCCATTACATTCATTGAACCAGATGAAGGCTTTCCGCCATTTCCGCCACTACGTTTACCAAACATATAACTGCCTCAGTACCATGCGAGTTTACTTAAAATTACCGACCGAGCTTTGCTAACAAACCGGACAATGCACCACCTTTTTGCGTTTTGATCTGTGAGCGACCAGTCAGCACGTGGGCTATTTGCGAGAAGGTTTCAGCGGTCGGTGATTTGGAATCCATCTCCGCGATCATTCTGCCGCTATTTGCCGCGTCACCAAACAATGCTGCATCAAATGGGACAACCGCCAATGGATCAATATCAAAAGGACCACAGAAATCAGACACACTGATCTCAGGTCGTTTTGGAACTCCGACTTGATTCAATATTAGATGCGGCACTGGATCATTTGGCCGTGCTTGAGCAAGGGCATCAAAGATGTTTTTGGCATTTCTTAGATTTGCCAAATCCGGCGATGCAACAATCACAACTTCGTCTACTGCTGATAAAAGATTAAGTGTCCAAGAATTCCAACAATGGGGCACATCAAAAACTGTCATAGGAGCAGAGCGCTGCAGAATTTCCAATATCGGCATAAAGGCATCTTCATCAAGATCAAATGTTCTATCCATCATCGATGGCGCTGCCAAAAGAGACATATGCTCTGAGCATTTTTCGAGTAATCGATCCATAAAGACATCATCAATACGGTTCTGTGAGTAAACCGCTTCGGCTGTGCCCTGAAGCGGATCACGATCAAAGTTGAGATTTGCCGTGCCATAGGCCAAATCGAGATCGGCCAAGATAACGCCTGATGAGAAAAGGTTTGAAATTCCCCAACTGCAATTATGCGCCAAAGTCGACGCGCCAACACCACCCTTTGCACCGAAGTAAGCGATCGTTTTGCCCACTGGTTCTGCATCAGGATCCACAAAAATGGTTGCCATAGTGTCGATGACATCTGACATGGATACGGGTTTGACCATATATTCGGCGATCCCGTTTCGATTGAGCTCTCTGTAAAGGCCAATGTCATTGTTGTCACCGATGATTACGACATGGGTGTCGCGATCACAAACATCGGCTAGTTTCTGTAGGTCATTCATCAAGTCTGCACGCCCGCCAGACGCTTCGATAATTAGCAGATTTGGTGTCGGTGAGGTTGCAAACATGCTCGACGCTGCAAGGATACTCCCTTGATTAGTGCGCATATTCACATTGAGCAACCGACGATCATTTGAACATTGATCCATCAAGTCCAGCAAGCCAGGGCTTTCACAAAATGCATGCACAGAAATCCGCGGAAGTGGTCGTAATTCTTTCAGTTCTTCACCACTTGGCGCAACAGCATCCGGACCCCGATTCTCATCATCCATACTCGGTTGAGCGTAATCAATACTGGTCATCTATGACCTCCAATACATGAACTTTCAATTTCATCAAGCACCTACAAATTTGCCCCGTTAGCCTGATAATTTCCAATTGCAGTCGCACGACGACCAGCATCCACAGGTGATCGGCCACGTGGGCTAACAAGATCTAATGGGTTCGCAATTTGATTGGCGAGATTGCTTTGTGTTGCACAGCCAAAATTGGCATATTGTTTATTATCCCAATTATTGGCCAACATATCTTCTTCCCACTTGCCGCATTGTTCAGTGGACGCGGAGATGGCGCTATAAACTAAGCGAATGGGTGCCTGATCGCCATATTCGGATGCCTCATAAGGGACGATCGTTACTTGTTTGCTCGAAACGCCATGTTGACCCAGTTTCTTCAACACACTTTGCGCATAGTTTTTAGCGGCGTGTGCATTTCCTGAACCAGCAGGGCGCATGATCGTCATATGTCTAGCATTCGAACTCAAATAATTTTGAGCAAAACCCTGAATGATATCGCCCGTGGCAGGTGTTAAGCGGTGACTATATTTGCCAACTGGCAAATCCAGTGTTTTATCCTGCTCAGAAATAACAATAGGATGGCGTGTGCGATAATCATCGGGAACTGCTCCCACATCAATGTGATGAATACGCCCGGCGCAGCTGGTTAATGCCATGGTCAAACACAACACAAATGGTGTTGCCAATTTCGAAACAGATCGCTTCTTTGCGCTTTTACCAGATGTTGGAATAT
>JAEPMD010000032.1:20478-36843 GCA_017644105.1 Rhizobiaceae bacterium
CATAATCCAACTCCTACTTAAAAATAAATCCGACAGCGCCGTGGTAACGACCCTCAGGAAGCTCGGTTTCAACTTGTCCGTAAACCCGATTAACTTTGCCCAAGAAGAAGCCGGCTCCGTCGCTCGGAGGGTTAAAATTGTCATCAGGGCGCGCGAGTTCTTGTCGAGAAACTGGCTTGACCAGATAAGGTGTTGCGATAATGACAAGTTCATTTTCGCTGCGTACAAAATCACGACTTTTAAAGAGTGATCCAAGGACCGGAATTTTTGAAAAACCTGGATAACCAGACATTGCTTGACGAATATTGTCTTTAATCAAGCCCGCAATCACAATCGAACCACCAGATGGCAATTCAACCGATGTCTCAGCCTCACGTTTGCGGATTGACATCAAAGTCGTACCGGTAAAACTACCGGCGCCGGCAAGGGCCGTTGAATTTTCGAAAGTTGGTTCAGAAACTTCTGTGCGAATTTTCAAACTAATGCGTCCAGGACCCAAAACCAACGGCGTGAAGTTAAGTCGAATGCCATATTCCAGGCGCTCATTCTCGTAAGTCACTGCACCGCTATCGGCATCGATATTCTGTGAGGTTATGAGATTGAATTCACCTCCAACATAGAATGTCGCAGCCTCACCAGAAATTGCCGTCAAGCTAGGTTCAGCAAGCGTCCTCATCACACCAGCACGCTCCATGGCGTTGATGTAACTGGCAATATCTAATCCGCCGATAGATCCGGTGATGCGCCCATAATTGCCACCAACAAGCGCCTTACCAAGATTCGCGGGGTTGTTATAATTGAACGCCGATTGTCCATTATAGGTGCCGGAAGAATTCACACCCAATTGTTTTAAAATTTGGCGGCTCACTTCAGCGATTGTGACTTTAAGCGTGACCTGGTCTTCACCATCGATATTTAGAAGGTTCACGATTTGTGATACTTGGCGATCTTCTGCAGAAATTGCAGCGTCACCCGTTTCACTTGTTAAAGAGGTGACCCGTGTTGTGGCTTCACCACCTTTGAGGAATATTTCGGCAAGTTGTGCGGCGCGCGCTGCATCTTGTGGCGTACGAACAGAACCTGTTAAGACGATATTATCGGAAATGATCTCAACTTTGATGTCTGAATCTGGAATAAAGCGCGCAAGTTGTTGCTGTAAATTTGCAACATCGCGTTCGATACGCAGATCAATATTGATAATCTCTTCGCCACCAGCACCAAATACGAAGATATTGGTTTGTCCGACTGATTTACCAAACAAGTAAATCCGGCGAGATGTCCGTGTAACCGCATCAGCTAAAGCAGGATCAGCAACCAGAATGTCATGCGCGTTCTTTGGAAGATCGATGACAATCGCTTTATTCAAACCCAAGCGTACAGATTTTGTGACACCCGCTCCAGATTTGCGGATTTTAATGATTGAGCTGTTTTTCGCGTGCGCCTGAGAGTCAATCCCTAAATTAATGTCTGAAACAGCAAAGCCAGTAAGCGCAAAACTTGACAATAATGCCAGCTTACAAACTGAAGTGCATAGTCTTTTGGATGATTTAAACACTTAATATCTCCAACTATTCTTTAATAAGGTCAGCTGTACTGACTTGGCCTGAACGAATGACCTGAACATCATTCGCCCCTGATCCATTGGTTAAAAGATGTGCCGCGCCGCCACTATCTGCCGTGTCAACATCGGCAACCGAACGCAATGCGAGAGTTATCCGATCCGCCATCTGCTGTGCGACCGCGATGATCTGACTTTGCTCTGGCGTGAGTTCAAGCGTGGCTGTGGAACCTACTGCTGTTCTGTTGCCTTCCGCATCTTCTTCAATGCGCTGGTCGATCGCAAGAATTCGAATATTTTCCAGGATGTTTTCTGTTAGAAAGCCGCCACCTTGGTCAGATCGTCTCACCATGATCACATCAACGCGGTCATTTGGGAGAATAAATCCACCGGCACCAGTCGCGACGCTAATTTCTGTTGCAACCGCTCGTTTACCTGCTGGAAGTAGGGATGACATTATGCGAGAGGAGGAATCGACAATTTTCTCTGCACGGATGGGTTCACCTTTAAATATTGGCAGGCGAACAATACTCTCTGCGATCTCTTTTATCGCATCGGGATTGGCATCTTGATTGAAATATCCTTCAACAAGAGCATCTTCGGGCCAGTTTGCCCATTCAACAACCTCATTGTTAAGTCTCGCCCCGACAGGAATACCTTCTTTAGCAACCAGAACTTTTACCGTCGGGATGCGAACAGTATTTTCGATAACCTGATTTTGGATCTGCGTGACAACTTCCTGTTTGCCACCAAGTCCGCTGGCTATCCATGCGGCAACACCTGCTGCGAGCAGTGCAATTACCATGACCAATATTCGCGTTTTTTTCATTGCGATTCCTCAAAAACCATTCGCGTTTGTCATACACTTGCACTGTAATGGTGTATTTATGGTTAACGAATGCTTCTCAAGTATGGTTAATTTTGTTTTTATTAAAAAAAAGCGAGTATTTGCGCCTTTGAGAAAGTAATTTCCAGATATTTCGAAGTAAAAAATTATCTTTGACTACGTCATTACATAACGTTTTCAGCAAAACATAAGTAAAGCTAAATAATTTATCCGCCTAAAGCGAATGCAAATAAGGATGTGTTCGGAAATGCGATTAACGCGGCAATACCGATAGCTATTCCATAAGGTACGCCTGCCGATGAATTATAAACATAAAGCGGCATTGGAATACGTGTCGACATAAGTGCATTTGAGTTTGCTCGTAGCACAAGCACTAAAATCGTCAGAATAGCGCCGAAATATCCAACATAGGTGATATATTGAAGAAGTTCAGGACCAAACCCGAACCAAAGGGCGCTCGATGCCAGAATTTTTGCATCTCCACCTCCCATGGCCCGTATTGCAAACAGCAAAAAGCAGACCGCGAATACACAAGCGCCTGCCAAAAGATGCCATCCAAATGTGGTGAGATCCATTCCGGTCAAAGGCGCAATAACTAGAAATGTTCCTGCAAGTAGCAGACTAACACGATTTGGAATTGTCATCGATATTAAGTCGGTCATTGCGCCCAGTGCCATGCACATTGGGAATACAACTATAATTGCAGCTTCTAGCATGCCATTCTCCATTTTTCGTCAACGAGACTAACGATATAAATTTAAGAAATGGTAAGTGGTGGGAATGAAAAAGGCCGCCCGTTGGGCGGCCCACAAAATCATAATTTGATTTTGAATTTGACCAGACAGAATTAGCCTGTTGGTGTACCATCGATTGTGTCTGATAGGTCGCCGAACATAGAGTTCAAGCTACCACCTAGTGATGTAGCACCAGTGATGATTGCAACAGCGATAAGACCAGCAATTAGGCCGTATTCGATAGCAGTTGCACCAGATTCGTCATTCATAAAACGTGCAAAAAGATTTTTCATTATATAACTCCTAAGTTCCATATATATGGCTTCAGCACCCCGCCAGCTTTTTGCCAGTCGGTTGAGGACAAACTACAAAAAGGGGTTTTCCATCTGCTTAAAAAACTTGGTTACCGCATTATTAATCTCAAGTTGTGTGGCATTTTACAGCATTCAGTGAGGAGTATTCACGGTCTTGAAGGAGAAATAGATAATCTATCTATTTGATTTTAAACGATTTTATAAAGCTTTTTATTTTTCTTAACCCTTAATTCACCATTAAGAGGGATTTTAAAGTCAACATGAACGCTTAAGCTAATGGCTGTAAAATGAAACTTACACTTTTTAAACAGATTGCGTTGAGCAGCGCTATTACATTGCTCGCTAGTTCGACATTAATAACCGCAGCACATTCTAGCGAATTGTTGCGTGTCTTTATGAATCACGCGCGCATCCTCAAATTTGAGCAGCCGGTCTCCAGTGTCATTGTGGGCAATTCAGAAGTCGCTGATATCACCGTGAGCGACCCGACCACTGTCGTCCTGACAGGTAAATCTTATGGGAGCACAAACCTTGTCATATTAAATGATGAGGGAGAAGCAATCGTGGACAAACGCATTGTGGTATCTGTTGACGAAGAAAACTCCGTACGCGTGTTCCGCCAAGTTGACCGATCTGTCTTATCATGTGCTCCAATTTGCGAACAGCAAACAAATTAGCACTATCGACCTGGATATACAGAGCTTTATCCAGAAGATGATAAAAATTTAAACATTTTGCGTTACTTTTACTAAACCTATTGAAGCTAGGCTTTAAAAACTTGTTTTAGTAACTGGAGTAGCAAGGTGAATTTTCCTAGATTAACTGCGTTGAAGCACCCGATCAAACGCTTGAAAAAATCGGAAAGTGGAAGCACGGCGCTGGAGTTTGGCATTCTGGCCATACCGTTCTTCATGATCATTATCGCGACCATTGAAACATTGGTTGCTTTTGCAGGCGAACAAATCCTAGTCAACGCCGTTGATAAGATGTCGCGTCAGTTACGTACCGGTGAAATCACATTTAATATGGGTCGCTCAACTGACCTTACGGAAGCAGAGTTCAGGGAACAATTCTGCAATGAAATCAATGTTTTACTATCATGTAGCACAGCGATCACACCGGATCAGAAGTTATTTATCGATCTTAAGAACGTTGTTAATTACGGTGAAATTGATGTTGGCATTCCAAAGGTCAGCGCAGCTGATTACGCGGAATTGGATACGTCAGGGTTTGTCTATTCACCAGGCGGGTCGGGCGCAATCAATGTTCTTCGGGTCTACTATAAATGGGATGTGACTGTGGATTTGATCCGTCCCTATATCACCAATATTCGCCCCGGTGCGGAGGGATCTGAATATTATCTGATGGTCGCGACAACAGCATTTAGAAACGAGGGCTATCCATGATACATTCTAACCAAGACCTCAGTGTCAGCCAGCCTGAACGTGAAAAATCAGCTTTTTTTGGCACAAAATTGCGAAAATCATTTTCTCGGTTAACAAAATCTGAAGATGGTGTCGGTGCTGTTGAATTTGCACTGATTGTCCCCGTACTTCTTATTTTATATGTCGGCGCATTGGAGCTTTCAGTCGCAATGTCAATCGACAAGAAAGTCGCCAAGGCGACATCTATCTCAACTGATTTGATCACGCAGGGCACCAGCACGGACAAATCCACTTTGCAAGAGATGCTCGGCGTGGCGCGAAGTGTGGTCGCGCCATTTGATAGCTCATCTTTAAATATGCAAGTTGTTGGCATTCAAGTGGATGCTGCGGGTAATTCAACAATTGCTTGGTCATGGGACGAAACGAACACGCGCCCCTTGGTAAACGATGATCCAATTACCATTCCGGATGCGTTTGAGATTCCGAACACTTTCCTATTACAGACCACGGTTGATATGGACTATGATCTATTAATGCTAGTTCCTGAAGGTGAAGGTGGTCTCGGCGGCTTTATTGAAAGAACCATTAATCTAAATAAAGTATATTATCTTCACCAACGAGAAGCAGATACGATCACCTGTTCAGACTGCTAATTTTGGTCGTTTCTATGTTCGACAATTTCTGAACGCCTCAGACGGTAAACCACTTACCCCCTGCGGCGTTTTTTATTTTAAAATAGAAGGTCTAAGGCTCAGTTCGAGCTCTATCTCCGGCACAGCAATTCCGGCATTGATCGATAGTGCTTTGGAGATTGCGTCATAATCGGTCTGATTGGACTTGGTAAAACCACCAGAGAAATAGGGTTCAATAATATCCAACAAACCTGGCTGTTGGCTGTCCATATTCAACAAAAGATCAGTCAAATCTTGCCGAAGCTCCTGGGGGACATCTTTGTGGATAGCATGCGGACCGAAATATACGATATTTGACCACCAAGAAAGATCGAGATCTGGAGTTGTATTTAGCTCGGAGCCAAAATTACCGTCAAATAAGATAGATGGATCGATGTCCACATCGGTTGACGACACCGGCACCCATCCGAAAAAACCGTGTAATTCATCTCTTCTAAATGCAGAAATCATGCCAGCAACATCGCCCATCTCATTCATGTCGAAATTACCCAACTGACCTAAGGACAAAGCCATATTTGGCATCAGCCACCCAGATACAGATTCTTTGCGTGAATACCCGATCTTCAAATTCGCTTTTGCCGTGTTGCCTCTCACATCAAGATCTTTTTTCGATACAAGTACGGATCGAAATCCCACTGCGCCAGACTGAGATACAGGACGCGCCAGCGCCTGAACACAATTGCAGATACTGTCAGTTGTCGCAAAAGAGCGTGCAGTATGCATGGCATAATGTATGCGGCCACTTGCATGCGCATCGATCAACGAACCCAGCGATTTGAACTCCGACACAATGACATTCACACCCAGCAGGTTCGAATAATTGAAAATGAAAGCATTTTTGTAGTCTTTACGCTTTGCCATTGGATGACTTTGCAAAACGCCGACTCGTAAAGTCTCAAACGTCTCGCTGGTCTGCGATGCAATGGCACTCATGGGCATAAGCGCCAGCAGAATTAACATGCTTAAAAACTGGAGAATGGGTTTCATATCTACGCTCTACATAATGATACGAACGTTTTAACATAAAATGGCCACCGCTTGGGAATTTGGTTACTTTAAGGTTAACGGATTAATTTGCTTTAAACCCTATTCATAAGCGCAATATTCAACTAGATTTCGTGCTTTGTTATTCCTACGTGTGGAGACAACTTGGCACGCGCATTTATTCTCATTATGGATTCCTTTGGTGTTGGTGGAGCTAAAGACGCTGAAAACTACGGCGATTTAGGCGCCAACACACTCGGTCACATAGCTGAACATTTCGATAAACACCTTAAACCATTGCAAATTCCCAACATGGCACGGCTTGGCCTGATCAATGCAGCTGAACTGGCATGCGGGGAAATACCATCTGGTATGATGGCAATTCAAGCACCCCAAGGAATTTTCGGCGCATTGGATGAATGTTCGCGTGGCAAAGACACGCCTTCAGGCCACTGGGAAATTGCTGGGCAACCCGTGATGTTTGACTGGGGTTATTTCCCCAATAAAGTCCCAACATTTCCTGAAGAATTACGACAAAAAATATGCGCCTATCTCGGCATTGATGACATTCTTGCCAATTGCCACGGATCTGGTACGGACATGTTGACAATCTATGGTGAAGAGCATGTTAGAACGGGGAAACCCATTTGCTACACATCCGCTGATTCAGTTTTGCAAATTGCAGCACATGAAGAGACATTCGGTTTGCAAAAATTATATGATCTCTGCGCCTTTGTGCGCGCTGAAATTATGGATTTAAATATCGGCCGTGTGATTGCAAGACCATTTATCGGATCAGACAAAAATGATTTCACACGGACCGGTAACCGCAAGGACTACTCAGTATTGCCACCCAATCCAACATTGCTCGATATAGCCAAAGATGCGGGTCGCGATGTTTTTAGTATCGGGAAAATTGCTGATATCTATGCAAATCAAGGCATCACACAGGCGCAAAAAGCCAATGGCAATATGGCATTGTTTGATGAAACGCTTACAGCCGCACAAAATGCACCTGATGGCAGCATTATCATGACAAATTTTGTCGATTTTGATATGTTATATGGCCATCGCCGCGATATTTTAGGCTATGGCGAAGCACTTGAAGCCTTTGACGCAAGATTGCCTGAATTGTTTGACGTGCTACAAGAAAAAGATATGGTGATCATTACTGCTGATCATGGCTGCGATCCGAGTTGGAGCGGGACCGACCACACGCGCGAGCGCGTACCTATTCTTGCTTTTGGGCCCAATGTTTCACCAAAAAATATTGGTGTCCGATCCAGCTTTGCGGATATTGGCGCAAGTGTTGCAACATATCTATCACTGCCAGCAACAAAATTTGGTGAGAGTTTTCTATGACCCATTCCATTCCGAAGGCTGAATTACATTGCCATATAGAAGGTGCGGTCCCCGTCGAACTTGCGAAAAAACAGGCCGCGAAATATGGCGTGAATATCGATGCGGTTATCAATGGTACGCATTATAAATGGCATGATTTTACGTCTTTTATCACCGCCTATGACACCGTCGCCAATTTGTTTAAATCTGAGGAAGATTATCAGCACCTCGCCTATGAATATTTGGCGAGCATCGCAAAAGATGGTGCCATTTATAGCGAAATTTTTGTCTCCCCAGATCATGCAATGGAAGCGGGCATCTCCCCACAAGCCTATTTTGATGGATTAGCTGCAGGTATTAATAAGGCTGAAGCTGAATTTGGCATAATCTGCCGGATGATCATTGTCGGCGTTCGCCATTTGGGCTCGGAGAAAGTTGAAGAAGCTGCCCGTATCGCAGCCAGCCGACCACATCCTTACATTACCGGATTTGGGATGGCAGGTGATGAGCGCTCGGGCCACGTCAAAAACTTCGCCCGCGCATTTGATATCGCGCACGACGCTGGCTTAGGCATTACCGTTCATGCAGGTGAACTTGTGGGTGCGCAAAGTGTGAAAGATGCCGTTGATTATCTTAAGCCATCGCGGATTGGTCATGGTGTTCGCGCCATTGAAGATGCTGACCTTGTAAAACAACTCGCTGACGCACAAATCGTATTGGAAGTCTGTCCCTGCTCGAATATTGCGCTCTCGGTATTTGAAACGATGGCGAAGCATCCATTTAAGCAATTGACAGATGCCGGTATTATCACAACCATCAGCTCTGACGATCCGCCATTTTTTGCCACCGATCTTGCCAATGACTATGCTCAGATTGCGCAAACCTTCGGATATTCAGATGCAGACATGAAACAATTTACGAAAAATGCGATTAACGCAGCATTTGTGGATAATGAAATAAAAACGAAAATACTTACCCAACTGGGCACTGAATGAAGCTATAGTTTCCACAAACGCGTTTATCAAAAAGGCAGTCATATGAGCAAAGCAACAGTAATTGATCATCCATTGGTGCAGCACAAGCTCACCATTATGCGTAAGAAAGAGACCTCCACAGGCGGATTTCGCAGACTGTTGCGCGAAATTTCCACATTGCTTTGCTATGAGGTGACACGAGATCTTAAGCTGACCACTGAAACCATTGAAACGCCGATGGTTGAAATGCAGGCACCAACACTTGAAGGCAAAAAGCTGGTTTTTGCATCCATCTTGCGCGCTGGTAACGGTCTTTTAGAAGGCATGTTGGATCTCGTGCCGTCTGCGCGTGTGGCCCATGTTGGTGTCTATCGCGACCACGACACTTTGGAAGCGATTGAATATTTCTTTAAATCTCCTGAGCTGTTGGAGGACCGTTTAACCATCGTTGTTGATCCAATGTTAGCGACAGGGAACTCATCAATTGCAGCGGTTGATAAGCTCAAAGAACGCGGTGCAAAGAATTTGCGTTTTCTTTGCTTATTGGCAGCACCAGAGGGCATTGAAAACTTTGCCAAGGCCCATCCCGATGTTCCGATTTATACCGCTGCGATTGACAGTCACTTAAATGAGCAGGGTTATATCATTCCTGGTCTGGGTGATGCGGGTGATCGCATTTATGGCACAAAATAAAGTGCTGATTTAATTATTACATTGAGCTAAATTTCAACATTGCTTTTCTGTAATAAAGTGATGGTTTTTCATTGCCAAAGCTTAATGCAGATGAACGCATTGTAAGTGGTTTTTCTTCGTCTTTGCATCCAAATTGAGGGTGCAACAGAAAACAAACGAAGGAAATTATGAAATGTATAAATCAATTATCTCAGCTGTCACAGCAGCAACTATTCTAGCATCTGCATCAACAGTCGCGTTTGCGGCAAATGACGATGGTAAACGTGGCAGCAAACGCGGCGGTCCAAATATTGAGCGTATGCTTGAACGTCTTGATACCAACAATGATGGCGGTATCACACTTGAAGAAGTGAAAGCCTATCAAGGCACTGTTTTTGCCTCAGTCGACGCCAATTCTGACAGCTCTTTGACACAAGAAGAGTTCGACATGATCAAAGAGATGCGCAAAGCCGAACGTGAAGCAAAAAAAGCTGAAAATGGCGAGCAAACCACTGAAACAGCGCAATCTGACGACAAGGATGGTAAAAAGCGTAAAGGCAAACGTGGCGGAATGCGCGGTATGGGCTTTGACCGTCTAGATGCAGACAATTCAGGCGCCGTTAGCCTTGAAGAGTTTACTGCTCATGCTGATAAAATGTTTGATCGCATGGACCGCAATGATGACGGTGTGATCAACGCTGATGACGTGAAACGTAAAAGAAGCTAATCTTTTAAAGATTTCACCAAATTAAGGCCGGAATATCCGGCCTTTTTTTGTTTTTCCTGCTGGGATGATCAGTCTGCGTAATGTTTTTCGATGATATCCCAGGCTTCTTCTGCCGTTTCAACGATCTTAAAGAGATCAACATCATCTGGTGAAATCGTGCCGTAATCGGCCAGCGCCTGGAAATTAAACATTGTGTTCCAAAATTCAGTGCCAAATAAAATAACTGGCACACGCTCCATACGACCTGTTTGAATGAGCGTTAGCGTTTCAAACAATTCATCCATGGTGCCAAAACCACCAGGGAATACAGTAATGGCTTTTGCGCGTAGTAGGAAATGCATCTTACGAATAGCGAAATAGTGAAAGTTTAACGACAGATCCGGTGTGACATATTCATTCGGCGCCTGCTCATGCGGCAAAACGATATTGAGGCCAATAGAAGGTGCGTCCACATCATTTGCACCGCGATTTCCAGCTTCCATCACGCCTGGTCCGCCGCCAGTGACCACAACATATTCTGAATAATCGGTATCTTTGGAAGCGATTGAACATAATTGCGCAAACTTACGAGCTTCCTCATAATATTTGGAAGATTTGGTCAGATTTTCTTTTTGCACATCATTCTTCGCAGCCCAGGGGTCTTTGCCTGGTTCAGGGATACGTGCACCGCCAAACATCACAACCGTCGAACAGATGCCGTATTCACCCAATGTCATTTCCGGTTTGAGTAGTTCCAATTGCAGACGAACTGGGCGGAGTTCTTCACGGCACAGAAAATCTTCGTCCGCATAAGCTAAGCGATATGCGGGCGCCTGTGTCTGCGGTGTCACCGGAACTTCTTGTGCCCGTTTTTTGTCAACGCCGCTGCTTGCAAGCGGATCCCAAATTTCGCGAATACGTTTAACCCACATTCTATTCCCCATTGATTCGAATATTTACATATATGGGACCTATCATAGTTTGTTCATTATTGACCATGGCGGTTTGCTGCAATAGGACTGCATCGAGATGTTTTTGTGATAAAGCAAAACGCAAGATAAGCTAATCTGAGGAACAATATGAGCCAGAACCTGACTGACCTTGAGAATACCATTGAAGCTGCTTTTGACGCGCGCGATGAAATTACGCCAAATACCAAGGGTGAAACCCGCGAAGCCATCGAAGAAGCTTTAGAATTATTGGATAACGGAACTGCTCGTGTCGCAGCCCGACAGGACAATGGTGATTGGCACGTCAATCAATGGCTCAAAAAAGCAGTTCTCTTGGGCTTCCGCATCAAAGATATGGAACCGCAAGATGGTGGTCCTCAAGGTACAACTTGGTGGGATAAAGTTGACAGCAAGTTCAAAGGTTGGGGCGAAAACAGATGGAAATCAGCTGGCTTCCGCGCTGTCCCAAATGCGGTTGTCCGCAAATCCGCCTTCATCGCGCCAAATGTTGTATTGATGCCATCATTTGTCAATTTGGGTGCTTATGTTGATGAAGGCACAATGGTTGATACATGGGCGACCGTGGGTTCATGCGCACAAATTGGTAAAAACGTCCACCTTTCTGGCGGTGTTGGCATTGGTGGGGTGCTTGAACCGATGCAAGCTGGCCCGACCATTATTGAAGACAATTGCTTTATTGGTGCGCGTTCTGAAGTCGTCGAAGGCTGTATCGTGCGTGAAGGTTCTGTTTTGGGCATGGGTGTCTTTATCGGCAAATCCACCAAGATCGTAAATCGCGCAACTGGCGAGATCACCTATGGTGAAGTACCACCATATTCTGTTGTGGTTGCTGGTTCTTTGGCGTCGGATAAAACCATGGGCAATGGTCAACCAGCGCCAAATCTATATTGCGCAGTAATTGTGAAACAAGTTGATGCGCAGACACGCTCAAAAACTGGTATCAACGAACTGCTAAGAGACTAAAATGCCTGAACTCAATGCGGTTACACTGCTTCAAGATCTTATTAAATGTCCTTCCGTTACACCTGAAGAAGGAGGAGCACTGCAATATCTTGAAGATGTTTTGACACCTCTTGGTTTTGAGGTGGAACGCATTGTCTTTAGCGAACCCGGCGAACCTGATGTAGAAAACCTTTACGCCAGATATGGCGATAAGGGCCCGCATTTAATGTTTGCCGGTCACACAGATGTGGTCCCAACTGGTGACGAGGCCAGTTGGACCCATGATCCATTTTCGGCGGAAATCGATAATGGTGAAATCTACGGTCGAGGCGCTGTGGATATGAAGGGCGGTATCGCCTGTTTTATCGCCGCATTTTCGAGCTACCTCTTAGATAATCCCGATTTTGATGGCTCTGTATCACTTTTGATAACAGGTGATGAAGAAGGTCCGGCGGTGAACGGAACGGACAAACTCCTCCAACATGCAGCCGGAAAAGGCGAGAGCTGGGATGCGTGTATCGTTGGGGAACCCACCAATCCCAACGAATTGGGTGATATGATCAAAATCGGTCGGCGCGGGTCAATGTCTGCACGTGTCACGGTGAGCGGCAAGCAAGGTCATGTGGCCTATCCGCATCTTGCGGACAACCCAGTGCGCGGTGCAACCGCGCTGATGAGTGCCTTGATGGATCCCCCGCTTGATGAGGGAACGTCTGAATTTCCGCCGACAAATTTGGAAATCACAAGTGTTGATACGGGCAATCCTGCGCTCAATGTTATTCCGGGCGCAACTCAGTTCCAGTTTAATATCCGCTTTAACGATACTTGGAACGAACAAAGTCTCAAAGACGAGCTCAATGCCCGTTTGAAAAAAGCGTCGGAGAACACAAATCTGCGGCAAAAGCCTGATCCGGTTTCCTATGAAATTGAATTTGTGAACCGCGTCAGCCCGGTTTTCCTGACCAAAGATGAAAAGCTTATTCAAACCATGAGTTCTGCGGTTTCAGCGGCAATTGGGCGAACACCTGATATTTCAACAACGGGTGGCACCTCTGATGCACGTTTTATCAAGGATTATTGCCCGGTAATTGAATTTGGTTTGGTCGGTCAAACCATGCATATGATTGATGAACGCGCAGCCGTCTCTGACGTTGAGGGCCTAACAGTGATCTACAAAGAATTCCTCACCCAGTGGTTTGACTAATATGAGCGATGATAGACCGGCAATGATGACAAGATCGGCGGAAGCTGGGTATTTCTTGCGCATCATTTTGCTGGTTTTATAAAATCAGGGCGAGAATGCGCGTGGGTTTTATCTCCCCAATGCCAGTGTTATTCGTTCGTTTTTCGCCTTTGTCTGGTGTTTGCCAGCGCAATTATTCATGTGGTCATTGCTTTGGAATAAACTCTCCGCGCAGAGCAGCGGGGAAATTATCAGCAAAACTGGCTTTATGCTTCAACTGACATTCATTGATGTGCTTGGCTGGGTAATGTCAGCAGCTGCGATCTTTATCATTTTATCCGCAGTTAATATGAAGAAAGCGATCGGACCGCTGATTATTGCGTCAAACTGGTTTAGTTTGCTTGCCGTTTACGTGTTTTTCATTCCAGACACGCTGTCTTACTTTTTGCCAGCATTATCTGAATTTATCGATGTGGTTGATTTCATCGTCTATTTCACAATTGTCGGTCTATATTTCCGTCTGGTCAGACATGTGTTGGGTGATCAGAAAATGATTGCTTTTGCCATCACCCTCGCAAGCCTGGTTATGGGTTTATTTTTGTCCAGCTTGGCGTTTCAATCGGTTATGCAGACATAAAAAAGCCCGCTCGAAGCGGGCTTTTATAATTCGGTAGTCGCTTATATTAAGCTGCTAGCTCTTCAACATCTGGGAAGAGTGAATCTAGCTCAAGGTAACAGATCATCTGATCGTCAACTGGGATGATTGCACGTGTTAATGAACGCTCAGCTTCTGGCAACACATCTGGCGCCGGCTGCAAGCTATCTTCTTTCACAGTGATCATATCTGATACGTTCTCAACAAGCAGGCCAACAAGCTTGTCAGCAATATTTGTCACGATGATCGCAGAACGCTCAGTTGGTTTGATCGGTGGCAGACCAAGACGGATCGCCATATCAATCACTGGAATAACGGAACCGCGAAGGTTGATCACGCCCAATACATGTTCCGGCGAATGCGGTAGCATGGTCGATGGTGCCCAGCCACGAATTTCGCGAACAGCCATGATATTAACGCAGAAAACCTGGTCACCGAGGTGGAACGAGATAATCTCGATTTGGCCAGATTCTTTTACATCTGTTTGTTCGTTCATAATGAAATCTCCAAAATTGAATTCGTTTAACCGAGCTAGATTTTTAAAGCGCGTGCTCGGGATCTAATTTAAATTGCCACCATTACTATCTTTGGATATGCGAAAAAGCAGACACCTAAAATTTCATATGGGAAACTAGCATGCTGGAATATCAGCCGTCCGTTGAGCATCATGCTTGGGTCTCAGTTTCGACAACGAGCCCCCGGATAGGATCATAATGCAGCGACACAGTTTCAAATTTATTAATTTTGTAAACTAATTTTTATGACTGGTGCGAAGCTGGATTTGTGTTCAGACCTTGATTTGCAACCCTTTTGCGTAGGTTTGCACGAATTCAATGAGCTGTATCTGGAGCATGTCTTTGGGGATAGAAATAAAACGTTCTTGAAGATTAATCGTGATAATCCCATGAACGGCTGAGAAGAGCGTGCGAACCAATATGAACGCCTCAGCTTCATCCAATTCAGGACGCAGTTTGAGCAATGGTGAGATAACCGCTAAGAAGGTGGCGTTAGTTTGCTCCGTATACCAATCCGGAATAGCCGCATTATCTTGCATAGTATGGCCAAACACCGATGACCAAAGATTATAATTCTCGTAAGCAAAGTTCATATAATTAACCGCCAAGCGCACGAGCGCAGCTTCAGCATTTTCTTCATCCTCCATATTGCTGGAAATGGTTTCCTTAAGCATTTCAAGCACACGGCTGTTTACGTTGAGAATGAGATCATCCAGGTCCTGATAGGCGTTGTATAATGAACCCAGTGAGCAGCCTGCATCTTTGGCAATGTCCCGCGCGCGCAATCCAACAAGACCATCTTGTTCGATACGCTTATAAGCGGCATCAAATACATTCTGTTTCAACAAACTACGTTTTTCGTCTTGTTTCATAACTTTGACCAATAATTGAACATTGTTCATTTTATGCTTGAACACTGTTCATTTTTCATATATTAGATAATTGAACATTGTTCATAAATTGCATTTAGTACCTTTGCAAGCCATTTCCCGGGCTTTATCGACGATAAGTGAGATTTTGCTTGCATCAGGTCAAATTAAACGGAAAGCTAAAGTGATGAAACATAATTTGATGACCTCAAAATGGTTTGCACCTTTATTCTGGACCCAGTTTTTATCCGCATTTAATGATAATCTGGTCAAAAACACCCTCATTTTTCTTATTCTATTTCAATTAACGGCTGAACAAGCTGGATCAATGGTAACCATTGCGAGCGCATTTTTAATCCTTCCGTTCTTGTTTTTCTCAGCTATTGGCGGCGAAATCGCCGATAAATATGACAAGGGAAAGGTTGCAGAACGGCTCAAATTTGTTGAAATCGGAGCGGCGATTGTCGCCGTCACAGGTATCGCGCTTTCTTCCATACCTATTCTCATGACCGCCTTATTTCTCTTTGGCTTTGTCTCTGCCTTATTTGGCCCAGTAAAATACGGTATCTTACCAGATCACATAGAGACCTACGCACTACCCAAGGCAAATGCTTGGGTGGAAGCTGGGACTTTTCTCGCCATTTTAGGTGGCACGATTGTCGCGGGTATTGCCTTTGACGGCGAAGCTGGGATTTGGATCTTCGGCCCGATGATGATGATCTTTTCCATCTCATGCTGGATTTTCAGCCGCTACATCCCTCAAACAGGACCCGCAGAACCTGAATTAAAAATCGATCGCAACATCTTGCGCTCAACTGCACGTCTTTTGAAAGAGTTGAAACAAGACAACCGCATTTTTCATGCCGCGTGGATGGTGTCATGGTTCTGGGTGATCGGCGCAATTGTCCTATCGCTTATGCCGACATTTGTGAAACAGATTTTAGGTGGCCACGAGATCGCCGTGACTGCTTATCTTGCCATTTTCGCGATTTTCATTGGCATTGGTTCGGCGCTAGCAGCATG
>JAEPMD010000033.1 GCA_017644105.1 Rhizobiaceae bacterium
TTGGAAAAGCCCGCTGGCATTCGAAAGAATGGTAGCTTAAAGAGTAATTGAAGCGGAACAAAAACGTGACAGGTCCAGTTCGGATGTGGGCGAAGAGTTTGATGCTTATTGGGATGAGCAGAAACGTCTCGCGTTAGAGAAGCTCAGTCACGATGAGGGACTTAACGCTGATGGTCTCGAAAAGGTGATCGGCGATTATCTATTCACCGAAAAAGTTCCGATGCGTGATGATGTGATCGAAATTATGGATACACGCCCAAGTCTAAAACAACGGGCGACGGTTGCTGAGCGCGTGATCGAGAAGATTAAAGGTTTCATTGAGACGTTTATTGAAGGTGTTGATTAAAAAGAGGTTCAGATCTTATTTGATTTTCGGCAAGCCCATGTCTGTAAATGTCTCATAGGATACCTCTTTATGGCGATGGGGACCCCGCACAAAAAAGACCCCCACCCCCATACCATCTTACAATCGTTAAAATAAAAGCACCCCCACCCCCTATCTTAGGGATATGATGAGGTGCCGCGTGGTTTGAGATACAGACCACCGCACATAAAGAACTAGCGTAAAACGTTATTGTAAATCGGAAGGCCAATCGATAGGTCGATATCCCGCAAAGAAGTAACTGAGAAGTTTACAGGCTGACGGCGGCATCATCTCGTGCTGCTCGTTGTTCGCTGTTGTTTCCCACCTCGCGACGGTTTCGGCATCGACATTCATCAGTTTTGCTAATTGCTGTTGGGAGAGATTGAGATAGTCGCGGATGCGCACTACTGCGTCAGGTTTGTAGACTGCATCCAAAAGGTCAAGCGATTCGACATCGGTATGGCTTTGCATCCGTTTGAAGATCTCATTTAGTCTTGGTGCCCCTGCAATAAAAGTTATAGGTTTAACAATGCGCATATCGTATTACTCCGACGTATGGTTTCATATTTATGCTAGAGTGTTGGGGTTTGCTGGGCCCGTTAGTTTTATAGCATAAAAATGCGCGTAATTATCTGATTCGAAAAACTTTTTTGTGTATAAGGTGATCCCATAATATTTGACCAGAAACGAGCTTCAACATTCTCGAAATGTTGCGTTTTTGTTGCGTTTTATCGGTTTGCTAATATATAAGACTCGAACGCATTTCGTTTAAGATATTGATATTATTGAGATAAGAATGGCGCACCCGGGAAGATTCGAACTCCCGACCCCTTGATTCGTAGTCAAGTACTCTATCCAGCTGAGCTACGGGTGCGAATGACGTGATAGTTTCGAACGTCTGGCGTTCTAGTAATGGGTCATCATCGGTTTTGCAAGCATCAATTTTAAAAACTATCATTTTGTTTGAAAATTTTATCGCCGATGCCGATTTTGTTGTTTTTACGAGGCCGAATGCGGGATGGTTATTTCAAACCTTGTGCCTGGTGTTGATTTTTCCGCCAGAATAATGTCACCGCCATGCGCTTGCACCAATTCGCGCGCAATTGCTAGACCAAGACCCGTGCCGCCTGCACGTGTTGAGCCTTGGAAGGGTTTAAACAAATGCTCTTTTGCGCGTGCTGGCATGCCTGGTCCTGTATCATCGATCGTAATGCAAACTGCATTATCTTTGATAAATGCATCAAGGCATAAGCGTTTCACAATGGCAGGATCTGCATCATAATCAGACTTTAGAGCCTGAATGGCATTGCGTGAAATATTATTGATGACGCGGAACAATTGTTCGCTATCAGCATGAAGCTCTAACTCTTCCGGCACTTTCGTGATGATTTCAATATCATCATCTTGAACATCATCGCTCAACACGTCTTTAATTTCTGCTGTCAGTGCTGCGAGTTTAATAACCCGGCGTTTAGGTTCCGCTTCTTGCGCACGTCCATAGCCTAAGACTTCGCTTGAATACCCGACAGCGCGGTCAATGGTTTGTAAGAGTTTCGGTGCAAAGCGTTTGACCATCGGATCATCCACATTGGCCATACGGTCGGAAATGAGCTGTGCCGAGGTCAAGATATTGCGCATATCGTGGTTGATCTTGGATACTGCCAGGCCCAGATCCGCCAAACGCTTTTGTTGGCGCAATGTGCTGTGAAGTTGTGTCTGCATAGCAGACAAATGCTGCTCCGCAAGCCACAATTCATCATCGCCATCATCGGGCTTGATAATGCGTGTCGCGTCTTCCGGATTATCTGAAAAATTCTGCATCGACCAGGTGAGACGGCGTATGGGCTGTAACATTAAACGGTTAATGGTGAAGAACAACAAACCAGCGGTTATGGCAGCAATAATCAGCGAGATAAACAATACATTGCGGCTATAAATAAGCATGGCATGGCGCAATTGATCATCGCTGATAATCAATTCGATCTGAAAATCATTGCTTTCGCCCACGGCACCCAAAACGCGGATAATTCGGTCACCACCCCAAATGAGGGTTTCAAACGCATCCATAATAGCTGCCAAAGGACCGGTATTATCCAAATCATAACTTGCTGAAATTGCTGGCGGCATTTCCTCAGAGGCGACAATGCGCGATGTGCCATCTTTTCTCAGGATGATCGCTTTCGTCCCTGTGGACATCAAGGTATCGCTTTGAACTTTGGCGGATAATTCTGTGACCTGCTGGCTTTCAAAGACGATACTGGCGGCCGCTGCTGTATTTAACCGATCTTCCAACCATCTTAGTCTTGTATTTGCCACCGATGGCACAAAGGCCAAAACCTCAGCCAGCATCACAAAGATGATCGTGAGCGTGATCAACTTACTCTGAAGCCCGCGCACAGGCTTGGTGCCAATTTCCTGCGCGGGTTTAATATTATCCAGATCTAGTTTTTCATGCGACATGTTTTGCTCAAATATGATTCCGTACAATAGGTTTATCACTATCAACCAAATTTTCGCAAAAATCCAATCACTGCGCGAACAAATGGTTTACTCGTAATCGGTCCATAATGTGTCATTACCGCTCGCTTGCCGATTTCAGACATTGTTGGGTAAGGAGGAATGTAACCGCGCACATTTGATAACTTCATTTTATTGGTAATGGCAAGAGCCCACATATTGATCATTTCGCCTGCACCAGCACCAGCAATCGCAACGCCCACCAGGCGGCCTTTTTTGTCGGCGACGATTTTAATCAAACCATCTGTTTTACGCTCAGCACGTGCGCGGTCATTTTCAGCATATTCCCATCTAAGAACTGAGATCGTGTCGCCATATTTTTCGCGCGCTTGCGCTTCTGTTAGGCCAACATTGGCAAGCTCAGGCTCTGTATAGGTCGCCCAAGGGATAATCTCCTGGTTCTCTTTCGCTGGCAAACGGAAGAGGATTTGTTGAACAACCAATCCTGCGTGATAGCCAGCCACGTGAGTGAACTGAAATCCACCAGCGACATCTCCAATCGCGTAAACACGCTTATTGGATGTACGCATATTGGCGCCAACTTTAATGCCGCGGCGATCATATTCGATTTGCGCCTGTTCAAGACCTAAGCCATTAACATTAGCTGCACGACCCGTAGCAACAAGCACATGCGAACCTTTAATATCGCGCTGGCCGTCACTGGTTTCAACTGTCACAGACACACCGGATTTAGCTTTAGAAAGTTTCACAACCTTTGTGTCTTCTAAAATCTCAACGCCTTCTTCGCGAATGCGCTTTAAGACAACTTCAGCCAATTCTGGATCATCTTTGCCGAGCGCTTTAAAGCCTTCAACAACGGTCACTTTAGAACCCAGACGATGGTGGGCTTGCGCCATTTCCATGCCGATCGGGCCACCACCAATGACGATGAGATGATCTGGGCGTGTCGTTTGCTCAAAAATTGTTTCATTAATGAGGTAATCAACCTCATCAATACCTGGAATTGGCGGCACAAAGGCAGAAGACCCTGTTGCAATCACGTAACGTCTGGCTTTGATGATCGTATCGCCTGCTTGCACAGTATCCGCATCAATAAAGACACCAGCTTGCTCGATGACATTTACACCCAGTGAACGGAACCGCTCTGGTGAATCATGCGGCGCAATGCCAGCAATGACGTTTTTGATATGCGCATTAACCTCATCAAATTTCACATCAACTTTGTTGACATGAACGCCGAATTTCTTGCCGTCAACGGCTGCGCGGGCATGTTTGCCAGCTGCGATGATGGCTTTAGATGGAACGCAACCATAGTTGAGGCAGTCTCCACCCATTTTGCCTTTTTCAAGAAGTACAACTTCGACACCGAAAGCTGCGGCTGCTGCGGCTACGGACAGGCCGCCTGAGCCGCCGCCGATAACGCAGATATCTGGAGTGATCGTTTTTGACATTTCAAATGTCCCCCTATTAAATTTGTATAAGACGTTATCAGACGTTTATTTGTTGCGGAATCTGCGAACGATGGAAGGGATCGTTGCAACTGCGGCAAGCGCTGCGAACGCGATGGTGATTTCAGGTGTCACCAAATCAGAGACAGATGCTTCCTGTCCGGATTGGGCTGCAGCCATCAACACACTATCAACGCCTTGTCCGAGATAAGTATAAGCAAAGGTGCCTGGCAAAATTCCGATGATTGTCGCAGTCATATAAGTGCGCAATGGGATGTTAAATAAAGCTGGCACAATGTTCATCACAAAGAATGGGAACACAGGTGCGAGGCGTAAGATCACCATATAGCTGAACGCATCTTTTTGGAAACCTTCTGAAAGTTTGGCCGCAAACGGACCTGCGCGTTCACGCAAGAAGTCGCCAAAGGCAGTTTGTGCCGCTTTAAATAAGATCGCAGCGCCAATGGTTGCACCAAATGCGGTTAAAACACCGCCCAAGAACCAACCAAATAGAAATCCACCAAAAATGGTCAGGATCGAAGCGGCTGGGAAAGAGAAAGCAACAGCTGCAATATATAAGAAGAAATACATCGCGGACGCTAAAACCAGATTTTCGCTGACAAAGCCTTGTAGGGCATCACGCTGCTCGGCAAGTGCTGAAAGCGATAGATATTCATGTAGGCCTGCTGCATAACCTGCACCTAGACCAGATAGAACAATGATAACGGGCAAAAACCGCTTCAGCATGCTTCCGCTTTTCTTTTGGGTTGCATCTGACATTATATTTTGATCCGTATCTTCCACGATTGTATTCATTTCCATTTCATCTCTCCAAAAAGTCGGACATCGGTCCGTTGTTGATGAAGGGATAAACTTTTGTGCGATCACATACCAATGACATTCAATCGCGTTCATCAAACTATATGTGAGCGATACTAACGTTCAACTCACACTGTTGTGAGGTGTCTTAAAAAAGCGTTTTAATCTTCATTTTCATTTTAATGATTAGATCTTGTGTCGGTATGGTCGCACTATTTTATTCTTACGCGCGCGTTCATGGGCTTATTTATTGACAATGTAAGGTTTTGATGTCTATAAGCCGCTCGTGAAGGTGTTTGACGATCAAAAGGTCGCAAATGCCATCTTTAACAACGCTCCTGTAAAAATACAGATATTAAGAAGGGCCGCACACCGCGGTATTAAAATAAATGTCAAAGCGTACTTTTCAACCATCAAAGCTTGTTCGCAAGCGTCGTCATGGATTCCGTGCTCGTCTCGCCACTAAAGGTGGACGTAAAGTTCTAGCAGCTCGTCGTGCGCAAGGTCGCAAACGTCTATCTGCATAAGTTCATAAATCTTGCAGCCTGAATTGAGAGGGCTGAAGTTGACTTCACACAACACAATTTCCCGCGTCGAGCGTTTGACCAAGCGAGCAGAATATTTAGCTGTTCGCAACGGGAAGAAGCGGCGCGGTAAATATTTCTTGCTTGAAGTTTTAGATCGTGGCGATGGTGATCACAACGGTGAACTTAAACCGCCGCGCATCGGATATACCGTCACAAAACGGCAAGGCAATGCGGTTAAACGAAATCGAATTCGCCGTCGTTTAAAAGAAGCGGTCAGGCTCAAAGCTCATGAATTTTTGAAGCCGGGCCACGATTATGTCCTTATCGGTCATAATGAGCTATTGGATGCGAGCTTTAGTGACCTTATCTATAGCCTTGAAGAACGCTTCAAAAGTAAGAAAAACTCTGATAGAAACCCGCGGACAGGCGCAAAACATAAAAACAATGTTGCCGAGTGTAAGGATTAATAATGGAAAACAGTCGTAATTATTTTCTGGCGATCGGCCTATCAGTTCTCATATTTGTCGTCTGGCAAATCATTTATGTGGCACCTCGTCTGGAAGAAGAACAAGCCCGCCAGGCAGCCTTGATCGAACAACAAGCGCAAACAGCTGGCAGCGACGCCTCCATTCCATCGGCGACTACACCAAGCGGTGAGACGGCTCAATTGCCAAATCTACAAGGGCTACCAGCTGCGCAAACCATTGCCCGCGCTGATGCCTTGGCAGAATCTGGTGAACGCATTGAAATTGACACGCCGACATTATCTGGTTCACTTAATCTCAAAGGTGCCCGCCTTGACGATCTAGTTCTTAAGAACTATCGCGAGACAATTGATCCTGAGAGCCCGAATGTTATTTTGTTCTCACCATCAAATGCCAATGAGGGTTATTTCTCCGAAGTTGGATTTATCGCGACCAAAGATGTTGGATCCGTTCCGAGCGAAAGCACAATATGGACTGTTAAATCCGGTGATAAATTGACACCAACCACGCCATTGGTTCTTAGCTATGACAATGGCAGTGGATTGGTCTTTGACCGCACAATTAGCGTTGATGACAATTATCTCTTTACGATTGATGACGCTGTTACCAACAATTCAGCGGACCAAGTGTCGCTTTCTCCATACGGACGGATCAAGCGACTTTATAAACCGCAAACCAGTGGTATTTACATCTTGCACGAAGGTTTGATCGGTTTCTTGGGCGAAGAAGGTCTGCAAGAAATTGACTATGGTGATGTGGAAGATGCAGATAACGGTCTCATCGTTCCTCAAAAAACACCAACTGGCTGGCTTGGTATTACCGATAAGTATTGGGCTGCGGCATTGGTGCCTGAACAAGGTCATCCATTCCAATCGCGCTTTGGCTATTTTGCGCAAGGTTCACCGAGCTATCAGACAGATTATGTATCGGATGCAAAAGTTGTTGCGCCCGGCGCTACTGTAAACTTCAATACACGCATTTTCTCAGGCGCAAAAACAGCGCCAGAAATTGATGTTTACACAGAACAGCAAAATATTGAGCAGTTTGATTTGATGATCGATTGGGGCTGGTTCTATTTTATCACCAAACCGATGTTCAGTGTGCTGCACTTCTTCTTCCTAATGTTCGGCAATTTCGGTGTTTCCATCTTGGTAACAACCGTTCTGGTGAAGCTTGTCTTCTTCCCGCTTGCCAACAAGTCATACAAATCCATGGCGAATATGAAAAAAGTTCAGCCGCAAATGGAAGAGTTGAAAAAGCAACATGGTGATGACCGTCAAGCACTACAGAAAGCCATGATGGAGCTCTACAAGAAAGAGAAGATCAACCCAGTGGCTGGTTGTTGGCCTGTGCTTTTGCAGATTCCTGTGTTCTTTGCGCTTTATAAAGTGCTTTATGTGTCCATTGAGATGCGCCATGCGCCATTCTTTGGCTGGATCCAGGATTTGTCAGCGCAAGATCCGACATCCGTGTTTAACCTGTTTGGCCTCTTGCCATATGATCCAACAGCATTGCCGCTCATTGGTGGATTGCTCGCCTTGGGTGTTTGGCCGCTGATCATGGGTATTACCATGTTCTTGCAAATGCGCATGAACCCAACACCGCCAGATCCAACACAAGCAATGATCTTTACGTGGATGCCGGTTGTCTTCACCTTCATGTTGGCGACATTCCCTGCAGGTCTTGTGATTTACTGGGCATGGAACAACACATTGTCGATTATCCAGCAAGGCGTGATCATGAAGCGTCAAGGTGTGAAGATCGAACTTTGGGATAATCTGAAAGCTCTGTTTTCAAGAAAACCCAAAGAAGAAGCGAAATAAACAAACGTAAGTTTAGCGCTTGCAAAGGGCATGATAGGACATCGTTATGGCTAAAATTGTGCCCTTTGATCGGACATGGGAATTTGTACTTTCCGTTCCAACCATGAAGTTCTTACCCTCAGCGGGTCCGGCAGAAATTGCGTTCGCTGGACGATCCAATGTGGGTAAATCGTCGCTTATTAATGCCCTGACCGGCGTTAAAGGATTGGCGCGCACGTCCAATACGCCAGGGCGCACGCAACAGCTCAACTATTTTGTCCCTTCCGGGTTTGAGGGCACGCCCGATGACTTGCCGCCTATGGCACTGGTTGATATGCCTGGTTACGGCTATGCGAAAGCGCCGAAGACCGAAGTTGAGAAATGGACCAAGTTGGTCTTTGACTACTTGCGCGGACGCGTCACCTTAAAGCGTGTTTATTTGCTGATTGATTCTCGCCACGGCATTAAAAAGAATGATGAGGAAGTCTTAAAGCTGCTCGACACGGCGGCTATGTCCTATCAAATCGTGCTGACAAAATCAGATAAGATTAAAGCAACTCAGCTTGAAACTTTGATCGCAGAGGTCACAGAACAGATTAAAAAACATCCTGCTGCCTTCCCCGAAGTCATCGCAACATCCTCGGAAAAAGGTGTTGGAATGGACGATTTAAGACGCGCAATCGTGAAAGCCGTGCACAATTAGATATCATTTCAAATAAAGAGCAGATTGAAGGATGAGATGTTTCGCGTTAAGAGACGTCTCAGAACAAGGCACGCGACAATCGCGTTTGATGTAAGGAACAATGATATGGCTGTTTTAAGTGATAGTGAGAACCAAGCTCGGTTTTTGTCTGAAGCATTGCCTTACATGCAACGTTATGAAGACCAATCGGTTGTGATTAAATATGGCGGCAACGCGATGGGTGATGAAAGCCTAGCGCAGGCTTTTGCCCGCGACGTTGCGCTTTTAAAACAATCAGGTGTTAATCCCGTTGTCGTTCATGGCGGTGGCCCTCAAATTGGTGCCATGCTTGATCGCATGGGTATTGAATCGCGCTTTGAGAACGGCCTGCGTGTGACAGATCAAAAGACTGTCGAAATTGTTGAAATGGTGCTTGCTGGTTCGATCAACAAACAGATCGTTACAATGATCAATGCCGAAGGTGAACGCGCTATCGGGCTGTGCGGCAAAGATGGAAATCTCGTTTATGCCAAAAAGGCTGAGAAGAAGGTCGTGGATCCAGAATCCAATATTGAGCGCATTCTCGATCTGGGTTTTGTCGGCGAGATCGATGAAGTTGATCGGACAGTTTTAGATATTTTGGCAACATCAGCCACAATACCAGTGATTGCACCTGTCGCGCCGGATCGCAATGGGCAGACCTATAATATCAATGCGGATACATTTGCGGGCAGCATTGCTGGTGCATTGGATGCAAAGCGCCTTCTGTTCTTAACCGACGTTCCTGGTGTGATGGATAAAGACGGCAATGTGATTAAAGAACTCTCTGTTGCAGAGGCAAAAGCGATGATCATCGATGGCACGATTTCTGGCGGCATGATTCCGAAAGTCGAAACATGTCTTTACGCAATTGAGCAGGGCGTGGAAGGCGTTGTGATCGTTAATGGTAAAGTTCCGCATGCGGTTCTATTGGAAGTCTTTACCGAACACGGTGCAGGGACGCTGATCGTTAAATAATCATCGGATCGCTTCGTTTAACCCCCAAGCACCAATGCGATAATTCCGCTGATAATCAGCAAACAGCCGATGACCTCAAAACGGTTGATCTTCTCTTTGAAAATGAAGACCGACGACATGAAGGTGAAGATCATTTCGATCTGAGCAACAGCTTTGACCAATGCTGCCTGCTGCAACGTCATCGCCATAAACCATCCAAATGATGCGCTAGCGCCCACCAATCCCACGATCAATCCCGTTTTCCAGGCGGCACGTATGCGCGCAAGCTCAGAGCGATCTCGCCAATAGATCCAGACAATCATGATGATCGATTGCAAGATGATGGCTATGGAGAGCGTTATTGCGGCCTGGATGATAAAATTTGGCCCTTCAAGCGCTAAAGATGCTGCCCGATAGGCAACCGCGGCAACGCCAAAAATCGCACCTGAAGATAAGCCAATCAATGCCGTTCGAGAGTAAAGCGATGTGAAGATGGATTTGGGTGTGATATCAGTCCGTGCAACAGAAATGAGCATGACGCCAAACATGCTGATGGCAATTGCCGCCAAGACGGCGGTTGAAGCTTTTTCCGATAAAAACAAAAGACCGAAAAGAGCAGCCTGCAAAGGTTCAGTGCGCGAATAGGCTGTCCCAACAGCAAAATTGCGATAGGAAAACATATGCACCAGCAAAGCCTGCGCGATGATCTGTGAGATGGCGGCAATGACCACCCAAAAGAAAAAATCTTGATTGAGGCTTGGAAAACTGTGATCTCCCAACACCATGAAAAGGGCAAGGAAGAATAGCGCAAATGGAATACCAAAACCAAAGCGTACAAAGGTTGCCCCGGATGTGCCCATCACATTCTTTAGATGCTTTTGAAGACTTGAGCGAATGTTCTGCAAGAAGGCTGCAGTAACGGTGATGAGTATCCAGGTTTCCATCAGATGGCGTTAGCATGGAATGGCATGCACGTCACGTTCAATGCGCTATATAAATAGTTGGTTGACGCAATTTTGGGTATTCTAAAAATCAACACTTTTCTTCATGCACGACTGCTATATAAAAGGTCATATGAAACATGAGAACTTTCGCCACGTTGATCATTGGATCTTCGATTTAGACAATACATTATATCCGCGTCGGTGCGATCTGTTTGCACAAATCGATGTAAAAATGACTGATTTTGTCGCCGGGTTTTTGGATTTGCCACGCGATGAAGCGCGAAAAAAACAAAAAGACTATTATCGCGATCATGGCACGACATTGCAGGGTTTGATGATCAATCACGGGATGGAACCCAAAGCATTTTTGGATGCGGTTCATGATATTGATTATAGCCCTGTCCCAAAAAGTGATGATTTAAAATCCGCGTTGGATGCTTTGCCTGGTCAAAAGCTCATTTTTACCAATGGCGATGTGCCCCATGCGGAACGCACGATCGCGGCATTGGGGATCGAAGGTTGTTTCGATGGCATTTTTGATATTGTTGCGGCCGATTACTTACCCAAGCCGGCCGCAAAACCCTATGAACAATTTATCGCAAGATTTGGCATTGATCCTACAAGAGCAGCCATGTTTGAAGATCTGCCGCGCAATCTGGTGGTTCCAAAACAAATGGGCATGCAAACGGTGCTTATCATTGATGAAGCCTATGAAGCTTACACCAATGAAAAATGGGAAGCGCATGGGCGCGATGATGACCATATCGATCATATCACCACAGAATTACACGCGTTTTTAAGCTCGCTTTTGTAAAGCTTGAAGTGATTGATTCAGCTTTATTTAACCAGCATTTCTAAATTTCTGATTGTAGCTCTTTATATTTACTAGTCCTCATCTTGTTTCCGCTAAAGTAGGTTGGAGTAAATATGAGGTCACTATGCTGCATAAAATTATGCCTTTTGTCTTTTTAGCCGTCGCCATGGCTTTTATTCCGCAGTTTTTAGACAAGGCTCCGGAAAAGGTTGAACAGCGTCAAGAGTTAGATACTGCGTCAGCAAGATCTGCACAGCCTCAAACCGTCTCCACCGGCAACGCGCACTATACAACAGGCAAACGCCAAGTCAGCTTGCGCGCGGATCGCCATGGGCACTTCGTCGCGCATTTCAAAGCAGGTGGTCGTTCCATCAAAGGATTGATTGATACGGGTGCAACCTATGTTGCCATGAACATTTCAACCGCGCGCTCAGTTGGTGTGAAAGTAGCCAATAGCGATTTTAAGCATAAAGCAGAAACAGCAAATGGTATTGTCAAAGCAGCATTTGCCAAGCTTGATCGGTTAGAGTTGGGCGCTGTTTCAGCGCAAAATGTCGAAGTATTTATTCTAGAAGATTCAACGCTGTCTTCCACGCTGATCGGGATGAGCTTTCTCAACAAACTTTCGTCTTTTAAGATTGAAAATGGTCAGCTTATTCTGACGCAGTAATTTTCTTCAGAATTGGCTTTCGTATAAAGGCTGGGCAGTCAGTAATCTCGCAAGCCTGATTAAATCGCATTGATAATTCTTCAAACTGCGCTTCTGAATTCACATGTGCAACAGCTATCGGATCACCGGCCTTCACGATTGTGCCGATAGTGCTGATCTCGCTTAAGCCAACACTATAATCTAATTGATCGGAAGGGTGAGAACGTCCACCTCCCAATGCCACAATAGCCATGCCTAAATCGCGTGTTTGATAGGAATTTAAACACCCGCTTCGCGTTGCCTTAATCTCTCGTTTGATATCAGCCTTTGGCAAATGATTATCGTAATGCTCGACAATATCTGACGGGCCACCCAATTCGTGAACCATTTTACCAAAGAGTTCAGCGGCTTTGCCATTGGTCAAATTACGCTGAGCTGTCGCTTCAGCTTTGTAGTAATCTTTCGCGATCCCGCCGGCCATTAACATATGCGCCGTTAATTGAATGATGACGCGATAAAGCCGGACATCGCGCGATTTTCCGGTGAGAAAATCAATCGCGTTGATGACTTCGGTCGCATTGCCAATCGCGCTTGCCAAGGGTTCGTTCATATCGGTGACAAGAGCTGAAGTTGGTAATCCGGCGCTATTGGCCACATCCACCAATTCCTGCGCTAGTTTTTCAGCTTCATCGGTATCTGATGTTGTTGACCCATTGCCGCATTTCACATCGAGCACGAGGCCTGACACGCCACTGGCGAGCTTCTTGGATAAGATAGAGGCAACGATCAATGGCACGGATTCAACGGTCGCTGTGATGTCTCGGATCGCGTAGATCTTTTTATCAGCAGGGGCGAGATTAGCGGTAGCTGCAATAATTGCACAGCCTACTTCTTTCACGACAGAGCGAAATTTTGCAATATCTGGCGACGCATTATAGCCAGGAATGGCCTCTAACTTATCGAGCGTCCCGCCGGTATGGCCAAGTCCTCGACCTGATATCATTGGAACATCGAGCCCACAACTCGCAGCCAAGGGTGCTAGGATCAAAGAGACATTGTCACCCACCCCACCGGTCGAATGCTTATCTATCACAGGGCGCGATGTATCGGACCATTCAAGCACATCACCTGAATCACGCATGGCCAATGTGAGCGCGGCGGTTTCCTCACGACCCATGCCATTGAGAAAAATTGCCATCGCCATGGATGCCGTTTGGCTATCTGACATACGTTGATCACTCACCATGGAAATAAAGGCGGCAATTTGCTCGCGGGAGAGCGCGCCTCCGTCTCTTTTTATGCGGATGAGTTCTTGCGGTAGATAAGTGATGCTTGCCACCTTTCCCTGTTCGCTAAAGGTCAGCAAACATGGTTTTTAAAATTTTGGCAAGGTTTGCGCCACCTATTGGAGCCATATCTTTGGTTTCCTGATGGCTTAATTCATCACCCGTCATACCAGCTGCAAAATTCGTGATGATGGATGCAGCTGCTGCATTCATGCCAAAAAATCGCGCTAAAATGACTTCCGGAACCGTGGACATGCCAACCGCATCCGCGCCAAAAATACGGGCCATTTTAATCTCAGCCGGGGTTTCAAAGCTTGGGCCGGAAAACCACATATAAACGCCTTGATGCAGTTCAACCTCAGCCTTTTCGGCAGCATTGCGCATATTTGTCATTATATCCTGGTCATAGGCGTTGCTCAAACCAACGAAACGACCGTCAGTCTCTTCACTAAATAATGGATTACTGCCTGAGAAATTGATGTGATCGGTGATCTGCATCACAGATCCTGGCGGCATATCTTCGCGCACCGATCCAGCTGAATTGGTCAGGATCAGATTTTCAATGCCAAGCTGATGAAATGTTTCAATAACGGGTCGCATCGCACCGGCATCACCGTGCTCGTAATAGTGCACGCGTCCGGACAACATGATCAGTGGCACACCCTCGATTGTGCCCGCAACCAATTCACCCTTATGGCCGGATACAGCGCTTTTTGGAAAATCTGGAAGTTCGGAAAATCCAATATGCACAGGGTCGACCAATGAGGTTGTTAAAGCGCCTAAACCGGAGCCAAGAACAATCGCATATTTGGGTGTAAGCGCACCAATTTTTTCGCGAATGATATCGACAGATTTTTGAACTTTGGAACTCATGCGATCACATCCGTTGCAAAAGATAGGGGGAGTAAATCACCCAATTTTACAGTTTTAACGACACCTTCCTGATCACATAAGTGAATTTTAGTGTCTGCATTGCCAAATTCGGCTAATCTCTGACGGCAGCCGCCACAGGGTGTGCATTGGTCAAGTTTTTCTGCAATCACCGCAACCTCGATGATTTGTGTTTGCCCAGCCATCACCATGTGGCTGATGGCTGTGGTTTCTGCACACCATCCTTCGGGGAAGGAAATCACTTCGATATTGGCACCTTGATAAATCTCGCCATTGGCGGCAAGGATTGCAGCGCCAACGGGAAATTTTGAATAGGGTGCATGGCAGGACGCCATAGCAGATTTAGCGGCGTTAAAAAGCGCAAGCCTGTGATCAGCGCTCTTTGACATATGGCACGCCTCCTGCCTTTGGCGGGATCGCTTTTCCAATAAACCCAGCAAGCAAGATCACAGTGAGGATGTAAGGCAAAGCCTGCATAAACTGAACTGGGATTTCACCAATAACTGGAAGCTCTTTGCCTTGCAGTCTGATTTCCATTGCGTTGAGCAAGCCAAATAGCAAACATGCGAGCATCACATTTACTGGTTTCCATTTAGCGAAAATTAGTGCTGCCAATGCGATAAAGCCCGAGCCAGCCGTCATATTTTTACCAAAGCCTGCGGAGATCGCCATGGACAGATAGGCGCCAGCAAAGCCGCATAATGCACCACAGCATAAAACCGCGCGATAGCGCAACCAAACCACGGAAATGCCGGCAGTATCCACCGCCGCAGGGTTTTCACCCACTGCACGCAAACGCAATCCGAAGCGTGTTCTAAAGAGCACCCACCAAGTAAATGGCACCAGTGCAAAGGCGAAATAAGTCAGTGCAAAATGGCCAGATAGCAAATCAGAATAGATCGGACCTAAAATCGGCACATCAGCAAGTTCTGCAGCAAACGGTAGTTCAATGGCGTTGAACTTCGCATCTGAACTGAGTGGCGGAGTACGTCCACCTTGACGGAACCAGGCCTGGCCCAAAATCACAGTCGCGCCAGCGGCAACAAAGTTGATCGCCACACCGGAGACGATCTGATTGCCCCGCTGTGTGATGGATGCAAAAGCGTGCACCAATGCAAATGCCATTGAAACGACAACTGCGCCCACCAGACCCAGGAAAGCAGATTCATAAAGGCTTGCAACAGAAGCGCCGGCAAAGGCACCGGCCAGCATTTTACCTTCAAGACCAATATCAAATACGCCTGAGCGTTCTGAATAAAGACCGGCAAGGGCTGCGAAAATCAACGGCACAGATAGTCGGACAGTTGACTGTAGGACGAGAATAATTGTTTCAAAAAATTCCATGTTACTCTCCCGCCTCTAACGCTTTTGACGAACCAGATCTTTGTAAATTGGCAAAGATCATCACAATAAATGGTCTAAACATATTTTCGAGCGCACCTGCAAATAAGATCACCAGACCCTGAATGATCACAATCATATCTCGAGAAATATTGGGCATTTCAAATGAGATTTCAGCGCCACCTTGGTAGAGCACGCCAAATAGAATTGCAGCTGGGATAATACCCGCTGGGTGGTTGCGTCCCATCAATGCCACGGCAATCCCTACGAAACCTGCACCAGCCACAAAATCAAGCTGCATTTGGTGCTGGTCACCCATGATCGGGTTGAGCGCCATCATGCCTGCAAGACCACCTGAAATCATCATGGTAATGATAATCACACGTGCCTCATTGATCCCGGCATATTTCGCAGCTGTGGGGCTAAAGCCCCGTGTACGGATTTCATAACCCAAACGCGTACGCCAGATAATTGCCCAAACGATAAATGCTGAAAGTAATGCCAGGATAAACGACACATTAAGCGGTGCAGCACCTGTGCGAATACCAAAGATGCCAAACAGCCAATCGAGACGTGGCAATTGACCACCCACTTCAAATCCGCGAGTTTGTGGTGCCATTGTGCCATCAGGCTTAAACACATCCACCAAGAGATAGATCATCAAACTGGCAGCAATGAAGTTAAACATGATCGTGGTGATCACGATATGGCTACCACGTTTGGCTTGCAGATAAGCAGGGATAAACGCCCATAGCGCACCAAATATCGCTGCGCCCACAATCGCTATCGGGAAGACCAAGAACCAAGGCAAGGTGGAATCAAATGCTAAACAGGCAAGCGCGACGCCAATACCGCCAATATAGGCCTGCCCTTCACTACCGATATTAAACAATCCGCAGTGAATAGCGATCGCTACAGAAAGGCCAGTGAAAATGAAGCTTGTTGCATAAAACAGCGTATAGCCAATGCCTTCACCATAGCCAAAAGCGCCTTTGATCAAAAGGCCAGCAGCTTTGAGCGGGCTTTCATCGGCAAGCCAAACCACAAGGCCAGAAATAAGAAATGCCACGAGGATATTGATGAGCGGCAAAAGCCCATAATCAACCCATTTCGGCAGTTTTGCATATGGTGCAGCCATTATCCTGCCTCCCCGTTTTGGTGAGCACTATCGCCGTCTTCAATACCTGCCATAAGAAGACCAAACGCGCCCTCTTCGGTTTCAGGTGGGCGTTCGCCAACAATCTTACCGTCAAACATCACAAGCACCCGATCTGCAAGTGATCGGATTTCATCAAGTTCAACGGATATAAGAAGAATTGCTTTTCCTGCATCGCGCATTTCGATAATGCGTCGGTGAATAAATTCTATCGCACCCACATCCACACCGCGTGTTGGTTGGCCAACGATGAGAACTTCAGGATTGGTTTCAATCTCGCGCGCAATCACAATCTTTTGCTGATTACCACCGGAGAAATTTGCGGTTCTGAGACGATTATTCGGCGGCCGAATATCGTATTTCTCAATTTTCTCGTTCGCATCTTTGCGAATGTTTTCAATATCGAGGAAAATACCTTTGTTATATTCAGGGCGTTGGTGAATGCCTAAAATAGAATTTTCAGCTTCTTCAAAAGGAAGAACAAGCCCCATTTGGTGACGATCTTCAGGTACATGCGCCATACCACGATCGCGCATATCGGATGGGTCGCTGCTGCCTGTCACACCAATGGGTTCACCATTTAAGATGACGCGCCCAGATTCTGCATGTTCAATTCCGGTGATACACTCCATCAATTCGGATTGCCCATTGCCGGCAACGCCTGCAATCCCTACGATTTCTCCAGCGCGCACCTCGAAGGAAACATCTTTGACCATGGGGACGCCGCGGCCATCGCGGACATTTAGGTTTTCAACTTTCAGCACGACGTCTTTCGGATCTGCAGGGCCCTTTTCGACTTGCAAAAGCACACGTCGACCAACCATAAGCTCGGCAAGCTCTTCAACATTTGTGTCCTTTGTTGTGCGTGTTGCTACCATTTCACCGCGGCGCATGACCGATACATCATCAGTAATCGCCATAATTTCGCGCAGCTTATGTGTGATTAGAATAATTGTTTTGCCTTGCTGTTTTAACAGTTCAAGAATTTCAAACAGCTGGTCAGCTTCTGCAGGTGTTAACACCCCGGTCGGCTCATCCAGAATGAGAATATCGGCACCGCGATAAAGCGTTTTAAGAATTTCAACGCGTTGCTGAACACCAATTGGCACGTCTTCAATAATCGCGTCCGGATCAACATCTAGGCCATATTCATCGCTCAGGCGTTTAAGCTCGCTACGTGCATTGGCAATACCTGAATTGAGCAATTGTCCGCCTTCGGCGCCCAGAATGATGTTTTCCAAAATCGAGAAATTTTCAACCAGCATAAAATGCTGGTGCACCATGCCGATACCAGCAGCAATCGCAGCGTTGGAATCTTTGATGGTAGTTTCATTGCCATCGATGAGAATATTTCCGCTGTCAGCGTGATAAAATCCATAAAGGATCGACATCAGCGTGGATTTACCGGCACCATTTTCACCAATAATGCCGTGGATCGTACCTTTGGAGACCTTCAGGTCAATGTCTTTATTTGCATGAACGGGACCGAAGCTCTTATTAATTTTTTGAAGCTCAATAGCAAAATTATTCATATCACGCCTATATTTTTCTTTACTCTCGACAGTTTAGAGGCTTTTGTCCAGACGGAAATTTAAAGCACCTGTGTATTCAACATCAAAGAGGTTACATAAAGCCATGGATGAAAATCGGATTGTGAAATTGGAAGAGTTGGTTGCACATCAGTCACAGCAAATCGAAGATCTGTCCGATCAGCTTGCTAAACAATGGAATACCATCGACAAGCTGTCGCGAACGCTCGACGATTTATCTGAACATTATGCTGACCTTGAAGAGCAGATGGGTGCACCTGCGGCGACAAAGCCTCCCCATTATTAAACGTCCCCGGTCCTTTAACATGACCTTGTTATATAAAAGGCCGCCACGAAATGAATCTGCGGCGGCCTCTTAAAACGCTCAAATCTTAGTATGGGCAGTTATTGTCAGACATATAGTCGTGAACTGTCACTTTGCCAGAAATGATGTCTGCTTTTGCAGCTTCAATTGTTGCTTCCATTTCAGCTGAAACGAGAGAAGCATTGTTTTCATCCATGGCATATCCAACACCACCGCTCTCAAGACCAAGAACGCTGAAGCCGTATGAGAATTCACCTTTGTTGGCGTCCATGAATGCATTGTATACAGCAACATCAACGCGCTTAAGCATAGATGTTAGAACTGAACCCGGATGCATACCATTTTGGTTTGAATCCACACCGATGCCCAAAATACCTGAATCAGCAGCTGTTTGAAGAACCGCAATACCTGTACCACCAGCTGCCTGGAAAACAACGTCAGAACCTTGATCAACTTGAGATTTAGTGATCTCAGCACCTTTTGTTTGGTTGTTCCATGCTTCAGGTGTTGTACCTGTCATAGTTTCGATGATTTTGATGTCAGGATTTGCAGCTTTCGCGCCTCCAACATAACCACACGCGAAACTACGAATAAGTGGAATATCCATGCCGCCTACAAAGCTAACTGTACCAGTTTTAGATGCAAGCGCTGCCATCATGCCCACAAGGTATGAACCTTCGTGCTGCTTGAACACAGTCGAGCGAACATTTGGCTGATCAACAACCATATCGATGATCGCAAAATCTGTTTCAGGATAGTCAGCTGCGACTTTATCCAAAGCACCGGCCCATGAGAAACCAGCCATAACGATTGGATTGTTGCGGTCACGCGCAAAGCGGCGAAGGGCTTGTTCACGCTGAGCATCATTGCTGATTTCAAACTCGCGGAATTCAACACCTGTCTCTTCTGTGAACTTTGTTGCACCGTTAAATGCAGCTTCGTTGAAGGATTTATCGAACTTACCACCCAAATCGAACAAGATGGCAGGTTTAACGTCTGCAGCTAGTGCTGTCGCAGACATAAGAGCTGTAGCCATAAGGCTAAGAAGCGTACGTTTCATTGACTGTACCCTATTGTTATAATTTACGTTGATTGCAACCACGCTCTGCAGTAAAAACCAGCGCGTCATCGCGACCTCTCCCGAACGTCGAAACGTAAGGTTGGCGATATACTTGCATGACTAATTTTAAATTTCACGCGAAATCTTCAATTTTTGTCCAAATAGTCAAAAAAATTTCGATTCTAGGAAATTTATCTTATCAGTTGAACCTATCCGCGTTGGGACGATAGTGCTTGATATAACGTGCGCTGATCTCAGATACAGGTAACATCACCAATACATCTGTGGTGTTGAAATCTTTGTCGATCACAGCCTGCGGTGCAAATGACGCACCTAAACGCATGTAGCCTTTGACTAAAGGAGGTAATGCACCAAAGACTTGTTTGGCCGAGATGGCTTCCTTCGGCATCAAATCCATCTCGTGAGAAATATCTGGATTAGCGGCAACTTCCCACTGATCAGATGTTCTTGCAAAATGATAGAGAAATGAAAGCGCATGGGCATGTGCGGCTGGCACCGCGCCAAAAAAGGACGCACAGCCAAACATCACATCAATTTTATGTTCGCCCGCATAGGCCCAAATTCCCTGCCAAAGAAGTTCGACGGATCTTCGCGTCCGATATTGAGGTAGCACACAGGAGCGACCAAGCTCTAGAAAGCGTTTTTCGTTGTGCCTCTTTGTCAAAGCATCAATATCAAACTCATTTTGTGAGTAAAAACCACCATTTTGAACCGCAACCCGCTGGTTCAAGAGCCGGTATGTTCCGATGATTTGTTCGCTGACACCGCCAATAATGTCAGTATCTAGAAGGACGAAATGTTCACAAAATTTATCATAAACATCGTAATCGAGTTTGAGTGCCATGGCCGATGCAGGCAGTTTTGCGCCCATCTCTTCAACAAAAATTTTATAGCGAAGAGCCTGCGCTGCACGAATGTCATCTTCATCAGACGTCAATCGGACTTCCAGTGATCCAATACGGCCAAGAACAATAGATGGTTTTAGGTGAACGGTTTCAGATTGAACCGCTTTAAAATCGATGGACTGATTGACAACATTCATGGGATGCAACTCCGATTGATTTGCACACCTTATAGACGGATTCTCACGACAATTGCATGACAAAAATGAGCGATTTCAAATAAATATAACGGTGTATATCGGAGCGTAATTTAGAGCAAATATTCACCGCCCGCAACAATCGCTGCGAGTGTGAACATAAAGACAGCAATCAGAATAGGCTGATGCGTTTTCTCTGGAGCAGGTTCATCTTTTGAAGGCACATCTTCTTGAAGCTTCTTCTGTAACTCATCAAAAGCGATAACGTCTTTTGCCGAGACGTTGCTAACCAGTTCTGGCTCAACAAGTTCAACATTATCCAATGGTGCATCCTCCGCTAAGTTCTGGGCGTCAGATGTTTCAAGTTTCGCATTTAATTTCGCTGCGAGCTGTTTCTGCATGGTAATTGGATCAGTCATGCGAACACAATTAGCATGCGGACATATCCAAAAGTTTGTCCAATTCGTTCAAATTTTATGAATTGGTGTCATTTTGGGAGAGGGATCTGGCTTTATAGGCCACCCAAATCTCGTCAAGAATGATAAAGGCGACACCGAGTGTGATAAAACAATCAGCGATATTAAATATCGCAAATGACCAATCCTGGTAATATATCATAATAAAATCAACTACATGGCCATAAAGTCCACGATCGATAATATTTCCTAAAGCACCACCAATGATCATCGCGTAACCTGCGCTTAACCATATGCGTTCTTTTGGGGAAGATTTCCACAGCCATATGACAACGCCGACAACAACAAGCGCTAAAATCACCAAAGCACTACTTTCATATCCAGCTAAAAATGAAAATGCGACACCTTCATTCCAGATACGGTACATGGCAAATGATGGGAATACGGGGATGACTTCCGCAAAGGGAAGATAAAGCTCAACGAGTAATTTTGAAATCTGATCGAGGATCACGCTTAAAGATATGATGATTGCGCCAATGACAAAACGGTTGGACGAGGACAAACCGGACGCATGGTTCAAAGTCGCCATTAGTCCAACTCCAAGGCATGCCTGCGCGCTTCATAAGACATGAGTGCAGTTGCTATTGCCAAATTGAGTGAATCCGCATCACCCACTTGTGGAATACGCGCCAATTGATCGCATCTTGTCGCCAATTCATCCGGTAAACCTGCTTGCTCATTGCCCATCAGTAAGATTGTAGGCTTTGATGTGTAATCGATTGTGCGATAATCAACACTGCCTTTAAGATGGCTTCCAATCACAGAGACATCATGGGCGTTTTGCCATCTCAAAAAATCTTCAACATCGCATTTGGAAATTGGCATTGCAAAGACCGATCCCATTGTGGCGCGTACGGTTTCAATGGAAAACGCGTCTGTTGTTGCTCCTACCAATATAACGCCTTTAATCCCTGCAGCATCAGCTGTGCGAATGATTGTGCCCAAATTTCCAGGGTCACGCACACGGTCGAGCGCAATATAAGTATCGCCGATTTCCGGTTTGATCTTATCGAGTACGGTGAACTTTTGTTTAAAGACCCCAACCACCATTTGCGGATTATCGCGACGGGTGATGGAGGTTAAAACCTTTTCGGTTACTTCTAGCACAAGGCCAGAATTCGCCACCACTTTGGCAGCTGTTTTTTGAACGATCTCTTTTTGTGTAGCCGCTTTTGAATAGATCAAAATTTCGATCTCCCAGCCGCGGTCTATAGCGTCAATGACAAGCTTAAGCCCTTCAGCAATAAACTTGTTGCTCGCGTCACGGTTCTTCTTTTGCGTGAGGCTTTTAATGTCTTTGATTATTGGGTTGGAGAGGCTGGTTATCTCCTTAACCGAACCAACTTTGCGTTTGGTCATATCATTCATTTTGGCACCCAACGGCTGAAAAGCGAGGTCGAAAGCGCCCGGCCCGTTTCGCCTTCAGTTTGAACCTGGCCCTCTTCTGCGCGTTCGCGAATGGTCAATTCACCTGATTCAACAATTCCGCCTGCGCCGCGCATGGTTTCGCGCATTAATTCATGAATGGAATAAAATGAAGCGCGGATTGAATAAGCGGTTAAGACAAGTCCGACAGCGTTAGGGCTTAAAATACTGCGGCAAATATCCAGCATATTAGGCAGATGATCAAAGAGCTGCCAAACTTCACCATTGGGACCGCGGCCAAATTTGGGCGGGTCAGTGAGGATAATGTCATAGGTTTTACCGCGACGTTCTTCCCGCGCGATAAATTTCATCGCATCATCACAAATCCATCTGATGGGCTTGTTACCAAGCTGAGCGAGTTCTTGGTTTTCACGGGCCCAGCCAATGGCTTTTTTAGACGCGTCCACATGGGTCACCTCTGCACCATGATTGGCGGCAATCAGGCTTGCAACGCCCGTGTAACCAAACAAGTTTAGAACTTTGAGAGGGCGGTCAGCAGCTTTGATCTGTTCGACAACCCATTGCCAATGTGCCAATTGCTCGGGAAATACACCCACATGACGAAACGCGGTGAAACGGCCATAAAAATCAGTGTCCAGTAATGCCATGGGCCAAGTTTCGCCCAAGGGTCCTTTGGGAAAATGCCATCGACCCATGCCATCTTCTTCCACATCACCGGTAAATAGTGCGTCCGCTTTTTGCCAAAGCGCTTGGTTTTGCGATTTCGGCCACAAAGCCTGTGCTTCAGGGCGGATGACAAGGTAAGGGCCATATTGTTCAAGTTTCTCGCCCTGACCATGCTCATTCAACCCACTATCGATCAAACGATATTGTTCTGAATGACCGGCTTCGAGGATAAGAGGGACATGTTCATCCGGGCGTGCGCCAATACGTGCGGGACGCTTTGGCAAAATTTGTTGAGCGGATTGCTTTTGTTTTGACGTAGATGCTGTTTTGGGTCCCGCATTGCCAGCCGGTGTCTTATTCGAAAACCGTCTTTTCCCAGCTTGACCCTTAGATGGTGCACCTGAACCTTTTGACCCCACAGGTCTTGCGTCGGCAAGTTTTGGACCTGCTGACTTTCGAGAATTCCGGGGTTTATGTGCCAAATTTCAACCTCGATAGATGCGGATTAAACGCCAAAGTGCTACGAATTCGTCGTCACCATTTGGTTGGCAAGATTGTCCGCCTTTTCTTTCTGGCGGTCGGCTTCAACATGCCATTTAACCGATTCAGCCGCTTCCATGCGTGCGCGCTGACGATGTTTGCCCTGCTTAAACCAAGTAATAACAGACCCCAAAACCATGCCAATCATCAGTGCAATGAACAAAAACACAAAAAACGGTGCGCTGATAGACAAAAATGCATCCGTTGGCTCAAATGGATTGAGCGCGAGCGTCACAGATTGTCGATTTGCAATTGATAGCAAGATCAACACCAATGCGATTGGGATGAAGACGACGACCCGGATAATTTTCTTAAACATGTTGCAAGACCTGATTGAGCAATAATTCTATCTCTCAGATTGACTTAAGGTGGCATCTAAGAAATTGCAATCATCAAAATGAATAATTGCTTTCAGGTGAGCGTTTTAACCCTCTGGGTTCAGGCGCTCACGCAATTCTTTACCCGTTTTGAAAAACGGCACCCACTTTTCTTCAACAGCAACGGATTCCCCGGTGCGTGGATTGCGACCAGAACGTGCGGGACGGTGTTTTACAGAGAATGCACCAAATCCACGCAATTCAACACGGTTTCCCTCCGCAAGAGCTTTGCTGATTTCATCTAAGACTGCATTGACAATATTTTCCACATCGCGGTGATAAAGATGCGAGTTCCGAGTTGCTAAAATTTGCACCAGTTCAGACTTAATCATCTATTTCCCCTCGAAATATATCATCATTTTAGTTTTGCTGTTGTGTTGAGTTGCCAAATTGCCAAACTGAAAGCAAGCCGTCAAGGAACAGTTTTTGGTCTTTTAGCCAATTTTGGGAGATTTCCGGGTCAAATCCGAGTAATTTCTGAATTATATTGTCTATCGACCCTGATAAAAATGGCGCTTGCGGTACACGTGGCTTGCGGCGTTCGATGATTTCAAGATCTTTATTGATGTCTTTTGTTTCAAGAAATGCTCTTATTTCCGCTTCTCCGCCAAGCGAATCGATGAGTTTGTTTTCAAGGCCTTGGCGTCCGGTATAAATGCTGCCATCAGCGATTTTTAACGTCTCCGCTCGGCTCAAATTTCGGTTTTCTGCAACCAGATCAACAAACCAATCATAGCTGTCTGTCACCATTGAATTAATCATAGCGACAGCTTCCTCGCTTGCGGGGTGAAATGGCGATGGCTCAGCCTTAAGGGGAGACGATTTGATCTCTTCATAAGACACGCCGATTTTTTTAAGCAGCTCGGAGACTTGCGGATATTGAAAGATCACGCCTATCGATCCGACAATCGAAGTTTCACCTGCAACAATATGGTCTGATCCGGCGGCAATCATATAGCCCGCTGATGCCGCAAGCGTCCTGATATCAGCAACAACTGGTTTTTTCTCGGACACACGTTTGATCGCTTTATAAATGCGTTCGCCGCCGTAAGTCGTGCCACCAGGCGAAGAGATCGTCAGAATAAGCGCCTTTGCATTTTCATCTTCGGCAATGCCATCCAGTCGCGCGATCAGCTCGTCGTCATCTTGAATGACGCCTGCAATTTCAACGCGTGCGATATGTTCGCCGGAAATAATGTCTTTATTTTGCGAGACCAAAATACTGCCCACAATTGCTAAGACAATTAATACAGTGGCGATGCGCCAAAATCTGAGTTTTCGTCTTAAATTGTGGCGGTCAAAAACACTATTTTGATCCATATCTTGCGTCCGTTCAGATCTTTTGCGCTGGAAATAAATTCAATTTCAAATATAAGTCTTAATTTACGACTATGGTGTTGGAAATACAATATCTCCTTAAATATTTTGGTTTAATATGGAGTGGTTTTGATCGATATGAGAACACAAGCTTTTTGGCGATAATATGAATCAATCCGTCGCACGCGTAGAAGATCAATATGCCAAGGCGCTGGCCAACACGCGCTTGGTCAAAATCTTGAAGATCGGTCTCCCAATTCTTGGCGTGTCCATTATTTTGGGATTCAGTGCTGCTTCCTATTTGAATAGAGTATTGCCTGAGGGATTGGTGATCTCGAGTTCCACAATTGAGGATGGCAAAATTGTAATGAACGAGCCAGTTTTGGCAGGGCAAAACGGTCAGGATCAGCCTTATCGCATGAAAGCTCTTAGAGCGATCCAGGACATTGGAAATTCAAGCGTTGTCACTTTGGAAGAGATCGAAGCGCAATTTCCTTTAGGCGATGGCCAGGAAGCAATTTTAATCGCTGAACAAGGTGTGTTTGATCAGACAGCGGAAACTCTAGTCTTTGAAAAACCACTTCAAATAACCACATCGTCGGGTATGACAGCAAGATTTCCCTCTGCACAATATGATGTTGGGGAAGGGAATTTTTTAAGTGAGGGTGCCGTCGACATCAATCTGAATGGCGCGCAAATTAATGCAGACAAAATCACCATGTCCAACAATGGACAATTGGTTTCGTTAGAGCACAATGTTAAGATGATCGTTAGCCCGAACGCTATTCAGCCCAAAGAGAAAGAGTAATGATGAAAAAAATATCCGTATTTCACCTAGTTTTGGCGGGTATAGCATTGATATTGTCTGGCTTTACGGCAAGTGCACAGCAAGCCAACAGCCGCATCAATGGCCTGGGGCTTTCCAGCAGCGAGCCTATCCAAATTGAAAGTGACCGCCTTGATATTGATGATAATTCATCCTCTGCGACTTTCAATGGGAATGTGAATGTCGTTCAAGGTGACACTTTGTTAAAATCTGGCAAAATGATCGTCTATTATGCCGGTGGAGGGACCGTGTCCGCTGGTGCGACGGATATCGAAAAGATTGAAGTTTCTGGCAGTGTGGTATTGCAATCCGGTAATCAAACAGCAACAGCAGACCGTGGTTTGTTTAATATGGTCGCGCAAACGCTTGTTTTATCCGGTAAGAAGGTTGTTCTATCACAAGGGGATAATATTCTCGTTGGCTGTAAATTGACGGTTAAGATGCAAACTGGAGATGCGCGGATCGACAGCTGTAAAAACGAACGTGTTATCTTTCAGATTGACCCAAAATCTGCTCAGCAGTAAATGCAAGTATGCATTAAATAATTGAACGAAAATAAATGAATGTAAACGCCAACACATCAATGACAGAACAGCCTTCTAGCACCAATCGCTATGAGGGGACGCTGATCGCACGGGGATTGGTAAAGGCGTATAAGTCAAGACGCGTCGTTGATGGTGTTTCACTTGGTGTTCGTCGTGGCGAAGCGGTCGGGCTTTTAGGACCCAACGGCGCAGGTAAAACCACCTGTTTTTATATGATCACCGGACTTGTGCCCGTGGATGACGGATCCATTGAAATCGATGGTCATGACGTGTCTGAAATGCCGATGTATCGCAGATCACGCTTAGGTGTTGGATATTTGCCGCAAGAAGCATCTATCTTTCGCGGGCTTTCTGTCGAAGCCAATATTATGGCTGTGCTTGAAATTATTGAACCCGATAAGAAGGCAAGACTGGAAAAGCTGGATGCATTATTGGATGAGTTTTCGATAGAACATTTGCGAAAATCGCCTTCTATCGCGCTTTCTGGTGGTGAAAGACGTCGACTTGAAATTGCGCGCGCATTGGCATCCGATCCAACATTCATGCTACTTGATGAACCTTTTGCTGGCGTTGACCCAATTGCCGTCGCGGATATTCAAAACTTGGTGCGCCATCTTACGCAAAGAGGCATCGGTGTATTAATCACGGACCATAATGTGAGAGAAACATTAAGTTTGATCGATCGCGCATATATTATTCACGCGGGGCAAGTTTTAACCCATGGGCGGCCTGTGGACATTATTAACAACCCAGACGTGAGACGGCTATATTTAGGCAATGATTTCTCACTTTAAAGGGAAATTTAAGCATGAAAGCCAATTTTTAAGTTCAAACTTGACCTTTTCTCCAATATAAGCAAAATATATGCCAGTTTAGAAGTGCCGGATTGAGGATGGGTCTTTCTGCTGCTATTTGCAACGCGCAACGTTGTTTATAAAGCGAAAGTGAGTACGGGGTCTTAAGTTTTATGTCTCTTTCAGCGAGTTTACAATTTCGTCAAAGCCAGTCTTTGACAATGACCCCGCAACTGATGCAATCGATCAGATTGTTGCAGTTCACTTCTTTCGAGCTTTCCAAATTTATCGAAGATCAGGTTGAGAGCAACCCGCTATTGGAAGTCAAAAACCCTTCTGATGGTGTGGCCCCATCTGATCAAGAGTTTTCAGCTGGAAACCTTGCTGATGACAAATCACCGACACAGGAAGCGAACACGCCCAAAGACAGTGATTTGAACGAAATTGGTCAGATGGAAACATCCATGGATGTCAATATGGATAATGTGTATCCTGATGATGAACGCCAAACTTCCGAACCTGTCGATTTAAACCATGATTTGCAGGTTGGCGTGTCGGGTGAGATATCTGCAAGCGGCAACGATATTGATCTAGATAGTTTTGCAGCTCAAGCACCGGGATTGCGCGAGATGATGAGCGAGCAGATTGCCATGATGTTCAAATCAGTGAGTGATCGCGCGATTGCGGCAAGCTTTGTCGATCTTCTTGATGATGCTGGGTATTTGCATGTTGATTTGGATGAGTTGGCCCAACGCCTGGGCTCTGATCTTGAACAAGTTGACGAGGTTTTGTCCCAAGTTCAGACATTTGATCCACCGGGAATTTTTGCACGCAATTTAGGTGAATGTTTAAAATTGCAGCTGGTTCGCAAAAACCGTTTGGACCCTGCTATGGATACATTGCTCGACAATTTGGAGCTTTTAGCAAAAAGAGATTTCAAAACGCTAAAGCGCATTTGTCACGTGGATGAAGCCGATCTATTGGAGATGATGGCGGAAATTCAAAGCCTTGACCCTAAGCCGGGTGCGCGTTTTGAAACGCAGGGTGTTCAAACGATTATCCCTGATGTTTTAGTAAAAAACACAGAAATGGGTGAATGGCATATTGAAATGAACCCACAAACCCTTCCAAGGGTTCTTGTGGATCAATCATATCATTCAAAAGTCGTCAGTGGTTTGGATAAAACTCATGCAGATTATGAATTTATGAATGAATGTCTGCAATCAGCCAATTGGCTTGTGCGCAGTTTGGACCAGCGTGCAAAGACAATTGTCAAAGTGGCAAGCGAAATCGTCAAACAACAAACCGAGTTTTTTGAAGAAGGTATTTCGCATCTCAAGCCTTTAAATTTGAAGTCTGTCGCCGATGCGATTGATATGCACGAATCCACCGTATCACGTGTGACATCTAATAAATATATGATGACACCTCGCGGCCTGTTTGAGTTGAAATACTTCTTTACCGTCTCTATCGGAGGTGGTGAAGGCGGCGCAGATGCGCACTCAGCCGAATCTGTTCGGTTTAAAATAAAATCCATGATTGATTCTGAATTAGCTGAATGCGTTTTATCGGATGATGAAATCGTAAAATTACTGAAAAAAGACGGGGTGGATATCGCGCGCCGCACCGTTGCAAAATATCGTGAAGCTTTAAATATTCCGTCTTCAGTTCAGCGCCGTAGAGAGAAAAAATTGCGTGCGCAAGGTGTAAAAACCAAATTATCTGCATAATCTAATTATATAAGTTGCTGTAACTATTGAATTTTATCGATATGTATAAAATTTAAGATTTTTACGAATTGACAAAGGCTTCATATAGAACTAGTAGCACGCTTGTTTTATATTTATTTATCCAAATGAATTTTGGCCAGTTTCCACAACCGAAGCAAAAATGACCTATTTGCTTGGAAGGTTTCGATTATTGGCGTACAATAAGCCAGTATCAAAGTTGGAAAGGATGTTCGATGACAATACGTGTTTCGGGAAAACATATGGACATTGGTGATGCGTTTCGTACGCGCATTGAGGACCATGTTGCAGATGCAGTGACTAAGTACTTTGCTGGCGGTTATTCCAGCCAAGTCACAGTCGAAAAATCTGGTTCCAGATTCACATCCGATTGCAAAGTTCATCTCGACACTGGTGTTGTTTTACAGGCAACGGGCGAGTCTCAGGATCCGTTGCAGTCTTTTGTAGCTGCCGCCGAGCGTATTGAGAAACGTTTGCGTCGCTATAAGCGTAAGCTTAAAAGTCATCAAATAAATACGAATCCGGATATTTTCTCTGAAGTCGCCTATAGTGTTATGGGCACAAATGAGAATATCGAAGAAGAAGTTTCAGAAGATTACGCTCCGGCAATTGTTGCCGAGAGCACCAAACAACTAAATGTCATGTCTGTTGCAGATGCGGTTATGTCTCTTGATTTGACGGATGAACCATTATTGATATTCAAAAATGCGGGTAACGATGCGCTGAATGTAGTTTATCGTCGCAACGATGGTAATGTCGGCTGGATCGACGCTGGGGATATCAAAAGCTAATTGGTCGTAACGGGCCAATAAAGAGGTACAAAATATGTCACTCGCTGATGTCATAGCGCAGAGCTCAATTCTGCATGCGCTAAAAGCAAGTTCGAAAAAACAAGTTTTACAAGAGCTTGCAGAATGCGCTGCGCAGGAAACTGGTCTGCCAGAGCGTGAAATATTTGATGTCATACTACAACGTGAGCGCCTAGGCTCTACAGGGGTTGGCAACGGTATTGCCATCCCACATGGTAAGTTGCAGAATCTTGATCGAATTGTTGGATTTTGCGCAAAATTGGATGCGCCTGTTGATTTTGAAGCATTAGACGACGAACCCGTCGATCTGGTCTTCATGCTTTTAGCACCTGAAGGTGCTGGCGCTGATCATCTAAAAGCTTTGTCTCGCATTGCGCGCGTCTTGCGCAATGATGATACAGTCGAAAAAATACGCGGCGCGCAAACAGATTCAGCTATCTATGCATTGCTGACCCAAGGTTCAGCGTCAAACGCGGCGTAATAACCTCTATTTTACGAGACTAATGCAGTGTCGCAGGTGACAAATCATCTTCTGCGGCGCGGAAAAACGCGCTGGTACGGTCATCGCTTAAGTAAATTGGCGTGCCATCGGCTGAAAACAGGGCCCAAAGGCTTTGACCAGGCTCAAGTTTTTGCTCAAGCGGGAACCGAGCATTGACCTCTTCAGAGCTGATTTGACGAATATAAGCAATCTCACCTTCGCCCATTAGCGCAAGATCTTCAGCTGATTTGATGTCTTTTCCTAGTATTGAAAGCATATTTGCCTCCTTTTTTGGTGAAATTTGCCTGTCATCGGCAAAAAACACACATAACCCACGCCAATATTGGCGTTTGTAACCCAATAATTCATGGTCGATGATTAGTCTGCTACAGAAATGTTAATTTTCTTTATCAAACGCTCAGGCTCGGGCCTGATAAGGTCAACCGACAGCATCCCGTTCTTCAATTCAGCAGTATCAACTTGCATTCCATCCGCTAAGATGAACACGCGTTGGAACTGTCTTGCCGCAATGCCGCGATATAAAAAATCACGTTCTTTGTTATCTGTTTGACGCCCACGGATCACCAATTGGTTTTCCTCAGTTGTCACTTCCAACTCTTCCTCACTAAATCCTGCAACCGCGAGTGTAATACGCAATTTTTCTGCGCGTTCACTTTCTGTCGAACCGTGAAGACGTTCAATATTATAGGGTGGGTAACCTTCAGCGCCCTTTGCGACGCGTTCTAAGGTTTTTTCCATTGATTCAAAACCCAATAATAATGGGCTGGAAAATGGTGCCATTCGTGTCATTTCGTCCTCAAAACCAAGCAACAAATTACTAATAAGACCCAATTTTGGCGTCTGTTCCTAACGAATATGGTATCTATTTGTGGCTGTTACAAGGTTTTTTGGGCTGAGAAAACAGATCACTTTAATTTGATAAAGCACTTTTTACATCGGCCATTGTTGGGATAGCAGGCTGAGCACCAGGCTTTAAACATGCCAATGAGCCAGCGACAGCTGCTTGCGATAAGGCTGTTTCAAAATCTAAACCAGCATCCAAACCTTGCGTGAGATAACCACAAAATGTATCACCTGCACCTACGGTATCGACGGGTGTAATCTCAAGCCCCTGCGCTGAGTATCGAACACCTTCATGTTGCGCAATAACCCCATCGCCGCCAAGAGTGATGACGACCGAGCGATTATGGGTTTCTGCAAATCGTTCCATCTCGGCATCACGATCTTCATCTGACAGCGTGCCCTTGCCGATTAAAAGATCAAATTCTGTTTCATTGGCAACAACAATATCTGCGAGATGCGCTAATTTTGCCGCATCATCAGTCATTGGGGCGATATTGAATATGGATCTCACACCTTGTTCCCGAGCGGCTTCGAGTGCTGTTTTCACAGTCTCAGCATCAATTTCCATCTGTAGTAGGAGGCTGTCACCTGCACTCATCTGGCTGATGATTGAACGGGCATCGTCAGAATTGACCTTGCCATTCGCGCCCGCAACAACAGCAATCATGTTTTCACCATCACCCCCAACAAGAATAAGTGCGGTACCGGTTGCTTCATCGGTGTTTTTCACATTTTCCAAGTTCGCACCGGATGTTTTCAGCAATTCAAGCGCCATGTCAGCAAAATTATCAGACCCAACCGCGCCTGCCATTTTCACTTCAGCACCCGCGCGTCGTGCAGCAAGCGCCTGATTGGCACCTTTTCCACCTGGTGCTGTGGCAAAATGGCGACCAGAAACCGTTTCACCTGGTCCAGGCAGGCGCTCGGTATTGGCAATAAGATCCATATTTATTGAGCCAAGAATGCTGATCATGATAACTCCTCGATAGACAAATTAGTGCGTCATCAAGGTCTTAGGTTAAGTCGACCCGATGAACCTATGGGTTTTACCACAGATAATGGCTCGGGGTCGCTGGTTTTTTCAGCTTTCTCCACATCGGGTAAGCTGTCCTGAAAATCCATTGATTCAATCTTGGAACTTCTTTTGGTAATTTTGTCTGTTGAAGTCAAAATTTGATCGATATCCTTTTGGCTCTGGCCAAAATGGGTTTGCAGTTTCCGCACCCGGTCATCCAAGCGTCCAATATCCTCCATAAGGCGAATGACCTCGCCCTGAATAAGATGGGCTTGTTCGCGCATGCGGGCGTCTTTTAACACGGCTTGGATAACTTGAATGGACAGCATGAGAAGGGATGGTGAAACAATCACCACACGGGCTTTGTGGGCGCGTTGCACAATGCCTTCAAAATTCTCATGCACTTCTGCAAAAATGGATTCCGACGGGACAAACATAAAGGCAGTGTCCTGAGTTTCGCCGGCAATAAGATATTTATCGGAAATATCCTTGATATGCTTTTCCATATCTGTGCGGAACTGACGTGCAGCATCGGCTGCTAACCGATCATCATCGGCTTTTTTAATCGCATTCCAGGCTTCGAGCGGAAATTTTGCATCAATCACCAGATCAGGTGAATCATTGGGCATGGTCACCGTGCAATCGGGGCGTGTTCCATTGGATAATGTGGTTTGAAAATTATACGCGCCCATCGGTAAACCATCTTTGATAATGATTTCCATCCGCGCCTGACCATAGGCGCCGCGGGTCTGCTTATCCGATAAGATTGCCTGCAAGCCCACCACATTTTGCGCCAGCGCCTGAATGTTATTTTGCGCAGTATCAATCACCGCCAATCGCTCTTGCAATTTGGACAGATTTTCATGCGTCGTCTTGGTTTGCTCAATCAGAGAATTTCCAAGCTTCTGGCTCATGCCGTCTAAGCGTTGATTGATATCTTGATTAAGCTCTGATTGCCGCGAGCCGAAGAGTTCGGCCATCGTACTCATACGACCCTGCATCTCGCTTTGCGTTTTCAAAAGCTCATTCAATTGGGCTTGTGCGTTTTGCGCAGCTTCATCTGACTGGGCTTTCGCCAATGTTCTGGAAGTGGATGAACGCCAGAGTAAATAGACAATCAAAAATAAAAGCACAAACAAGGCAATGACAAAGGCTAGGGCCACATTGCCAATGGAAAAAACCGTGTCGCCAAAGGTCAGCAAAGGGCTCGATAAGAAGTCAGTATTTATATCCATTTTCAAATGCTAACTGATTCTGGTGCATTTGTCAGATCAAAAGGTGAACATTTTTCAGCTTTCTGCTGTTATGGCCCCATCTTTTTATTGACCTTCCTCCGACTAGCCCTTATCTCCAGCTTTATGACTATTAAACCTATTGTACTCCTCCCTGACGCTGTGCTGCGCAAGAAATCTGACCCGATTGAGCGTTTTGACGACGAACTCGCCAAATTCGCAGCCGATATGACTGAAACCATGTATGACGCGCCCGGAATTGGCTTAGCTGCGGTACAGGTTGGCGTGTTGCGTCAGATGCTGGTTGTTGATGTGTCCAAGGATGAAGAAAATAAAGATCCTGAAGTCTTCATCAATCCTGAAATTGTTGAATCAAGCGATGAGCGCAGCGTTTACGAAGAGGGCTGTCTGTCCATTCCTGAATATTACGCAGAGATCGAGCGTCCGGCAGCGATTAAGGTAAAATATCAGGATCTTTCAGGCAAAGAGAAGTTTATTGAAGCTGATGGTTTGATGGCGACATGTTTGCAGCATGAGATCGACCATCTCAATGGCGTTTTGTTCATCGATTACCTGTCCAAGTTAAAGCAAAACATGGTGATCAAGAAATTCACCAAAATGGCCAAACAAAAAGCCTCTGTGCTTTAGTTTTAATATCTATCCAATTGGAGGAAGCAACCAATGCGTATTGTTTTCATGGGTACGCCGGAATTTTCTGTTGCAACGCTCCAGGCTTTAATCGATGCGGAACATGATATTGTTTGTGTCTACACCCAGCCACCCCGGCCTGCAGGGCGCAGGGGACTTGAACTCAAGCCGTCTCCTGTTCAGTTAAAAGCAGAAGAGCATGGTATTGAAGTTCGCGTGCCGACCAGCTTGAAAACCGAAGAAGAACAAGCAAAATTTGATGCGCTAGAGGCTGATGTTGCGGTTGTTGTGGCCTATGGCATGTTATTGCCAAAAGCGATTTTGGAAAGTCCCAAACATGGGTGTTTCAACGGGCATGCATCATTGCTACCGCGATGGCGGGGCGCAGCTCCTATTCAGCGTGCAATTATGGCTGGGGATAAAGAAACCGGCATGATGATCATGCAAATGGGTGAAGGCTTGGACACAGGCCCCGTCGCGCTTGTTGAGAAAGTTGCGATTACTGACACCGCAACAGCTGGCATATTGCATGATCAACTCATGTCGATCAGCGGCCCACTTGCGGTCAAGGCCATGGAACTGTTGGAAGCAGGTGAACTTACTCTGACAGAACAGTCCGAAGATGGCGTCACTTATGCCAAAAAGATCGAGAAATCCGAAACGCGGATTGATTTCTCGCAAGCCGGCAAAACGGTTCATAAGCATATTATGGGATTAGCCCCATTTCCCGGTGCATGGTTTGAATTGGGTGAAGGCAAAAAGGCTCAACGCGTTAAAGTGCTTGCATGCGAATATGTTGATCATGTTGACGACAACAAAGCGGGCACGGTGTTAGATGATGCCCTAACGATAGCCTGTGAAAATGGCGCGATCCGCCTCCTCAAATTGCAAAAAGCGGGATCAAAACCGATGATGGCGGATGAGTTTTTGTGCGGCAATTCCATTCCAAAAGGCACAAAACTAAGCTAAAGCGGGTCTATGCCGAAATTTAAAATCACCATTGAATATGACGGAACGGATTATGCGGGTTGGCAACGACAAGCTGATGTGCCGACGATTCAAGAAGCAATTGAAAAGGCGATTTATAAATTTTCCGGCCAAGAAGTGACAGTTTCTGGCTCTGGGCGAACCGATGCAGGCGTCCACGCACGTGGGCAAGTTGCGCATTTTGCGCTCGAAAAAGACTATTCCAATGATACGGTCGAAGGCGCGATTAATGCGCATTTACGAGCTCAAGGCGATCGTGTGGCTGTTTTATCGTCTGAAACAGTACCAGATGATTTCGATGCGCGATTCTCAGCTAAAAAGCGGCACTATGTTTATAAATTTTGGTGTCGCCGTGCACCGTTGACCTTAGAACGCAATCGTATGTGGCAGGTATCGCATCAATTGGATGTCGCTAAAATGCATGAAGCTGCGCAACGGCTCGTCGGGCAGCATGATTTCACCACCTTTCGATCTGTACAATGTCAGGCAAAAAGCCCCGTGCGGACTATGGATCAGTTAGATGTGATAGCCTCTGAAGATGGGGCTTTGGTGGAGTTACATGCGTCAGCGCGCGGGTTTTTGCATAACCAAATCAGATCCTTTGCGGGAACTTTGCGAAAAGTTGGTGAAAATCGATGGACAGCCGATGATGTCACGCAGGCATTAGAAGCAAAAGAGCGGAGCGCCTGTGGGCCAGTGGCTCCGCCCTATGGGTTATATTTTATGAAAGTGGACTATTAAGCGTCCATTTGCTCAGCAAGTTCAGGGTTTAAGGCCCATTCACGCGCTTTGACAAAGTCCATTTTGCCGCTACCCAGAATAGGGACTTTTCCCACTCTCACTTCTGCTGGTATCATCAGATCCATGGCGAGTTGCTCCTTGGCGTAGGCCATAAAGCTCGGCCGATCAGCATTTTCAGCCTCTGTGATGAGGATCAATCGTTCACCTTTTTTGGCGTCGGGTACTGAGACCACGACATTAAGGTCATTTGGCCATAATTCACCAGCTAATTTCTCAACCGCAGCCAATGAGACCATCTCACCTGCAATTTTCGCAAAACGTTTGGCGCGGCCGCGAATGGTGATAAAGCCTTCGTCATCCATGGTGACGATATCGCCGGTATCATGCCAACCACCGGGAGTTGGCTCTAATACGCCCGGATTTTCGCTATGCAAGTATCCGGCCATGATGTTTCCGCCTTTAACGAACAGACGGCTGCCT
>JAEPMD010000034.1 GCA_017644105.1 Rhizobiaceae bacterium
TGTGTTCGGCACATAGTGCCACTGACAGGTCAAAATTTCACTTAAATCTCTTGTTCAAAATTTCCGAACCACTTCTCCCAAACAAATATCGCAAAGCAAAAACGATCCTGACGGGCTTATTAAAATGTGGTTGTTGTGGAGGCCTCATGTCAATAAAAGATAAGTATAAAAGTCGTCGCAGAATTCAATGCTCAACTATGAAAGAGTCTCGTTCATGCGACAATACAAGTGCTTACTATCTAGATGAGATTGTTGAAGCATGCCTGTCTGGTTTAAAGGATCATCTGAACAGGCCAGAAATGCTTTCAAAGCTCCTTAAATCATATAATGCTGAACGAACCCTTTTAGCTTCTGAAGTCATCGAAAAGACCAAAATCGTTGATCATAAAATTGATCTCTTGAGCAAAAAAGTAGAAAAAATTTGGGCCGATTATGATTTAGGCCATTTCGACCCTGCGCTTGCAAACGAACGCATAAAAAAATCAGAGGTGAGATTGAAACTCTTGAGGAACAAAAAGAGGCATTGCCCAACGTGCCAGAGACAGTTTCCATTCATCCCTCAACAGTGGCAAGCTTTAAGCAATACATAGATCAACTCACAAAAATATATGCAGACCAGATTACCGACGAAAACCGAGAGGCTGCTACAGCAATAAGACGTCTGATAGATAAGATTACGATAACACCCACAGAAGATGGTACGGACGTTCAAATCGATGGATTACTGGGAATTCTTGTATCAGCTACCGATCAAGCCCCCGTTTTGAGGGGATTAGTGGTAGCGGGAGCCCGACTTGTTCAATACCCCCAGATTGATATGCCTTATTTTTCAGTGTTTCGATTTATTCCGAGACCGTGACCAAACTATCTCGGACCGAAATCGTAGTGCTACAACTGCGAAAAATGGCGTCAATCACTGAGCTTTAGCGCATTTTGCTAGCTATCAGAGATTAACTTTGGCTAACCAAATTTCGTTCTAGTTGTACTTCTAGGCCAGCTAACGCAACTCTGACGATTTTTTCATACTCATTTGCTGCCCTTTGCGTCGCACAGCAGTGGCAATCAAGCCGATGGTCTAAAAGATGCGCAACTGTGAGCGCATAAATGTCCAAATTTTCTGTAACGATGTCATCCGCAGGCACACGGTTTAAAATGATCTGCCGATGAAGAGATTCACGGGTTATGGAATCAATTTCGTTTTGTGAAAAATCCACCTTCACACAAACCGCAAAATACTGTCGCATGGTGAACCAGCGTTGTCGTATTTTCTTTTGGTGAACAAAGATTTTCATACCAATACTGTGACACAATTTTTCATCTGTTCAAGAATGAGAACTCAAAAAAACTAAGAATTTAGCAATTTCACGTTATTGTGTAATTGCAATTGACAACTAATTGTCATTCAGATTTGCTGCACTGCAACTAAACTCGTAATCATCCGCACAATAAAGAGGCAATTGTTGATGAAACGCGCAGAAACCTTGTTAAAAGCAGCATGTTTAAGTTTGTTGTGTATAAGTATGACAACAGCACCTCTAACCGCTCAATCACTGACCGAGAACGAGTTTAACGAAAAGGTGCGAAACTACCTTTTAAACAATCCTGAGATAATTTTGGAAGCGATGGAGCTGCTCGGTGAACAAGAAGCCGAAAGACAAATGGCTGAGCGCGTCGCCCCAGTTTATGAAGAGCTTGTGGAGAACGACACGGATTTGGTCATAGGTCATAAAGATGCCAAAATTAAGTTGATTGAATTCTTCGACTATCGTTGCGCAGTGTGTAAATCCATTGTCCCAACTTTGGAAGCCTTTGTGAAAGCAAACCCAAATGTTGCTATTATCAAAAAACACCTGCCGATACTCACGCCTTCGTCAGAACGAGCCAGCCGCTATGTGCTTGCAACCAATATGATCTATGGATCGGAAAGCTACGGGCAAATGCACAATGCACTTTATGCAACGCGCAGACCGTTCAATGAAGCTACGTTTGAAAAAGCTGCTAATGAACTAGGTTTAGATCACAACAAAATCATGGATAAATATGATGAAGACGTGATCACCCAAATCATCAACACAAATCGTGATATTGCGATTGAGCTCGAAATTAGAGGAACGCCAGCATTTTTAACCGCAAGCAAGCTTAAAATTGGTAATGTGGATGGTAAAACACTGTCCGAACTTGCCGATATGACCAATTAGTCGACAAAAGCTTTCTCAACGACATACTCAGCAGGTTTGCTATTGGCACCTTCTGAGAGACCAGCTTCTTCGCACAAAGCCATAATATCTTTATTAAGCGCAAGATTGCCACAAATCATCACACGGTCAATCTCAGGGTCCCATCCTTTCAATCCAAGCTTATCGAAAACAGAATTATCGCGAATGTGATCACTAATGCGCCCCATATTGTCTGATGGCTCTCGTGTCGTGGTGGGATAATAAAGAATTTTATCTTGGACAATTTCACCAATTAAAGGATCACTAGGCAATTCCTCAATGATCCCTTGCCCATATTCAAGCTCCGCATTGGTCCGGCAAGTATGCGCAACGACAATTTGGTCAAATTGCTCATAAGTCCCCGGGTCTCGCAAAATGGACGCAAATGGCGCAATACCAGTTCCTGTGCAAATCATCCAAAGACGTTTACCTGGGACCAATGCATCTAAAACCAATGTGCCAACAGGCTTGGTTTTTAGAATAATTTGATCACCTGATTGAATTTTCTGAAGACGGGACGTTAATGGCCCATCCGGCACCTTAATGGAATAAAACTCCAACTCTTCATCCCACGATGGAGAGGCAATAGAATATGCGCGCAAAATCGGTTTACCATCGTCATTCGGCAGACCAATCATCACAAATTCGCCTGAGCGAAATCTCAAACTGGTTGGACGTGTCACACGAAATGAAAATAAACTGTCTGTCCAATGATGAACAGATTGTACAGTTTGGGCATCAGGTAAGCTATGTAAATTCATTTTGCGCCTCGTAAGATTTATGCTGCAGGATTTGCAGAAAAAATTGTTTCATATTTATTGGGTTTACCATCAAGCTCTGGTGCGTCAGGCAAAGGATCCTTAGCGTTGGTGATAACAGGCCAAATCTCAGCATATTTGGCGTTGATCTCAACCCATTTGTCAGCCCCCGGCTCGGTATCAGCAATAATCGCGTCGGCAGGACATTCAGGTTCACAAACACCACAATCGATGCATTCATCGGGGTGAATAACAATCATGTTTTCGCCCTCATAAAAACAATCAACAGGACAGACAGAAACACAATCGGTGTATTTGCATCCAACACAATTGTCAGTAACAGCGTAAGTCATATTTTCTCCATTTCTTCCTCGCTATTTAACCGACATCAAAATCGTCGTCCGTCAATAAATTGCTATTGCAGCGCACAAATCTAATTAAAAATGCCTGCAAGTTTAAAAAGCAGGCGGGCAAAATGATACGCGCACTAAATGTCAAAGAAGGTCATAAAACACTTTTCATCACCTGGTCTGATGGAGATGAAAGTACAGTAACTGCCAAACACCTTCGTGAAAATGCACAGGACGCAATTTCCAAACGCGCACGCTTTGACGGCAAGGAAAACCCTGTCCCAGCAGACATCCAGATCACCGATATCAGCGTTTTGGGACATGCAAGCTTGAACATCAAATTTTCAGATGGGCATGACCGGGCGATTTATCCGTTTGGCTATCTCAAAGAACTTTCAACCACGATGACAACAAATTGACATTATCGGAATGCGGAACGGCGCAATCTGATTTTATAACAGACTAGGAGTGAACAATGGATGAGATTCTGGATGGCATTAGTCAGATAGATTGTGACGTTTTAGTCATCGGCGGCGGCACAGCTGGCCCTATGGCAGCGTTAAAAGCCAAACGTAAAAATCCAGAAGCAAACGTTGTTTTACTCGATAAAGCCAATGTGAAGCGCTCAGGTGCGATTGCCATGGGTATGGACGGGCTTAACAATACGATTATTCCTGGACACGCGACACCCGAGCAATACACGAAAGAAATCACAATCGCCAACGACGGCATTGTGGATCAGGCACCGATTTATCGTTACGCGCAAGGCTGCTACGAGATTATTCAAGAACTCGACAGCTTTGGCATCCGTTTTCAAAAAGATCAAAACGGCGAATATGACGTCAAAAAAGTTCACCATATCGGTACGTATGTGCTGCCAATGCCGAACGGTGATACCGTAAAAAAAGCGCTTTATCGTCAACTTAGAAAAGCACGCATCAACATTTCAAACCGCTATATGGCGACACGTCTGCTCACCGGCGAAGGCAGAATTGCTGGTGCCATCTGTGTGAATACCAGAACGGCAGAGTTTTTGGTCGTGCGCGCCAAAGCCGTTGTTATGTGTTTAGGCGCTGCTGGACGATTGGGTTTGCCAACATCTGGTTATATGTATGGCACTTATGAAAATCCAACCAATACCGGTGAAGGCTATTCTATGGCCTATCATGCGGGTGCAGATTTAGCGAATTTAGAATGTTATCAAATCAATCCTTTAATCAAGGATTATAACGGCCCGGCCTGTGCCTATGTGGCAGGTCCAATGGGAGGATATACAGCGAACGCCGAAGGCGAGCGCTTTATAGAATGTGACTATTGGTCGGGTCAAATGATGCAAGAGTTTTACGACGAGCTGCAGTCCGGCAAAGGACCGGTTTATCTAAAACTCAATCACCTGGCAGAAGAAACCGTTGCTGAAATTGAGCGCGTGCTTCATATCGTTGAACGCCCTACTCGCGGTCATTTCCATAAAAACCGTGGAACGGACTACCGAAAGCAAATGATCGAGATGCATATTTCTGAGATCGGCTTCTGTTCCGGTCACTCAGCATCCGGTGTCTTTGTTGATGAAAACGCCCGTACAAGTGTGCAAGGTCTTTATGCTGCCGGTGATATGGCAAATGTTCCGCATAACTACATGCTCGGTGCCTTTACAAATGGCGCATTTGCAGGCCTCGACGCGGTCGATTTTATCAAAGATGTTGACTTTGCGAAGTTTGATCACGGTGATGTTGAAGCTGAACGTAATCGGGTGTTAGCACCAACAAAACGAGATGATGGCATTCCGCCAAACCAGATCGAGTTTAAAACGCGGCGCCTGGTCAACGATTATCTGCAACCGCCAAAAGTCACGGCAAAGATGGAAACAGCCCAACGCCGGTTTGCCGAAGTTCGTGATGACATGCAAAACGCCATGTATGTGCAGAACGCACATGAGCTGATGCGTTCGCTTGAAGCATCAACCATTATGGATTGTGCAGAAATGGCTGCATCTGCTTCTCTTTATCGCACAGAGAGCCGCTGGGGACTTTATCACAACCGCGTTGAATACGAAAAAGACGATGAAAACTGGTTCTGCCATACGCTGCTGAAGAAAGGCGAAAATGGATTGCCAGAGAGCCGGAAGCAAGATGTGAAGCCGTATATCGTTGAAATCGAAGACGATGAGAAAGACGCATATGACAAACAGCGCGTTCAACCCACAGAAGCGGCTGAGTAGGAGTTCGAATATGCCATTAGCACAAACACAAACTTCCGTTCCTGTCGTCGTCGATGATGATCTATGTATTGCCGATAAGGGATGCACAGTCTGCGTGGATGTCTGCCCGCTTGATGTTCTTCGGATCAAAGATATGGCCGAGGGCCCGAAATCGAAAACCGCGTTCATGCAATATGATGAATGCTGGTACTGCATGCCGTGCGAAGCAGATTGCCCCACAGGCGCTGTTACCGTGAATATTCCCTATCTATTGAAGTAATTGATATGAATGCAATTTTTGAAGATTTTGACGATATTAAAGATTTAGCCGATGCGCTGGATGATCCAGATGCTGGGGCCAGAATTGTTGCTGTTATGGATCTTGCGGATAGTGCCGATCCGGATGCGATCCCATATATTGCCAAGGCCATTACAGATGCAGATGAAGGTGTACGCCTAAAAGCAGCGCAGGCATTGACTGATTTTGATGGCCCTGAAACATCAGCCGCACTCATTGTGGCACTCAAAGACAGCTCTGAACGTGTCAGAGAAGCGGCTGCGATTAGTTTAACCGAGCTAAAGGACCCGAAGGCTGGAACTCCGCTGCTCGATTGTCTCAATGACGATGATGAGTTTGTCATTGTCGCAGCCTTTGGTGGATTAAAGGAGCTTCGTCGACCCGAGGCGCTTGGTCCAGCTATCAACGCACTCGTAAGCCCTTCCGTAGCGATCAGAGGCGCAGCCGTCAGTGTAATTGGTTGGTTACAGGATGAAAACGCTCTGCCGGCTTTGATGTCAGCGACAACCGACCAAAGTTCTGATGTTCGGCGTGTTGCTGTTGCTGCCTTGGGTTTCTCCAAAAATGAGCGATCTGAGCAGACCTTAATAAGTGCATTGGAAGATGAAAATTGGCAGGTGCGAGAAGCCTCTGCTGAGACTCTTCCTAAGACTGGTGGCGCCAACGCTGCTAATCCTTTAATGACTGCGCTTGATGATGAATATTGGCAAGTGCGTTTGAAAGCAGCGCGTTCACTTGCGGCGCTCAAGATCGAAGAGGCTGCCGATAAAATCGGTTCTATGATCACAACGCAAATTCCAAATTTACGCAAAGAATGTTCAGCCGCATTGGGTGAATTAGCCGTTCCGGGCACCGAAAAATACCTCATCGATTTTGTTGATGACGGTGATCCTGACGTGCGTAAAAATGTGCGCTGGGCTTTAGAGAAAATAGCACAAAAAGCGTCCTAACTAGACGCAAAAGACCAGTTATTTTACAACTGCCTCGACATATGTTGGGGCAGATTTTGCTGACTTAAAAAAACGTCATAAACTATTGAATTTAATAATATTTTCTCAATTTATACATACCGTAAAAACCGCATATTATTTCGCCATTAAGCGCACCAATTGCACATAAAATAGTCAAAAATGCATTTATTCTATTTTTTGATCATTATTTTACATTTTACGTTTGACTACGCCTGGAAAATCTACTTAGCTTTCATAAGAGCACCGATAAAAAATTAAATATTCCAGGAGAGAGCCATGGGTTTTAGAAATCTTATCGGAGGGGTCGTGCTGGCATCAGGACTTGCCACTTTAGCCAGCCACGCGTCCGCAGACACAATCAATATCGCAATCGGTCACCAATCAATGTGCACCGACACTTACACAGCCGGCATTGTCGTCAAAGAGCTCGGCTTGCTGGAAAAGTATCTGCCTAAAGACGGCAAATATTCAGATGCAGAATATGAGGTTTCATGGGCTGACTATAGTTCTGGTGGACCAATCACCAACCAGATGCTTGCAAACAAACTGAACTTCGGCGTGATGGGCGACTACCCTCTTATTGTGAATGGCGCGAAATTTCAGGAAACCGAAAGCCTACGAACTGTTTACGTTGCTGGCACAGGATATAACTTGAAAGGTTCAGGTAATGCGATTGTTGTTCCGGTCGACAGTGATATCTACTCCATTGATCAATTAGAAGGTAAGGAAGTATCGACGCCAGTTGGTTCTGCAGCTTGGGGCATGTTGCTGAAAGCCATGCAGGATAATGAGATCCCAACAAGCGAATATGTGCTGAAGAATCAAAGCCCCGCAGTTGGCGCTGCCAACATCGCAGCAGGTAAAATCGATGCGCACTCTGATTTCTGCCCATGGTCTGAAATCATGGAATTCCGCGGAACGGGTCGTAAGATTTATGACGGTTCAGAAACAGGCGTCCCATATCTTCATGGTGTCGTTGTGCGAGAAGACTTTGCCACAGAATATCCTGAAGTTGTTCAGGCCTTCATCAAAGCTGTTTGGGAAGCTGGTGAATGGATCCGCGAAGATCCAATGAAAGCTGTGAGCCTTATGGAAGGCTGGACTGGCGTTGAGAAGGAAGTCTTGTATCTCTACTTCTCAGAAGGTGGTCACCTGACGCTTGAACCATCTATCAAAACCGAATGGGTCGATGCGCTTAAATTCAATCACGGGGTTCTCGTGAAAGAAAAAGCCATTCCACCGCTTGATTTCGATGCGTGGATTACTGAGGACTACATCAAAGCTGCCTATACTGACCTTGGCATTGATTACGAAGCCGACAAAGCAGCCTTGGTCGATCCAGTTGAAGCCAATAAAGGCTTACCAATGGAAATCTGGCACGCCCGCGATGGTGTGAGCACATATCCATCAATGCCTGAATTCCTGACGGCTCTTGCAGAAATGCAAGCAACCGGTGCGAAGCTGAACTCAACTTATGTCTACGACATTGAAACTGGTTTGAAACTCTTCGGCAAAACGGCGTTTTGGGTCAAGTCAGGTGAGACATATTCCACATTCCTTCGAAAAGGTGAAGCTGAGACCTATGCCAGCGCGAATGCTGGTGAGCTGATCACTTTTGAGGCTGCTGTGGCTGATTTTGCCCCGTCTGAAGGTTAGCCCAAGACCTGACAGGCAAAATAAAGCAGGCGCTGTTTATCCCACAGCGCCTGTTTAAAGCAAAATAAATGCATATCGCGAAAGGTGCGTGATAAGATGTCTGAACTTACGGCTCAGAAAATAAAAATCGTTGAGAAGAAGGATGTTCAAGACACGTCTTCGAATAATTCTGTGCAACCGGATACAGCTCGAAAACCACCTCGCTGGACCGATCGATTTAACCGCGAATTTTTTAAATTTCTCGGTATTGTATTTGCCTCGCTCGCCACTGGCGTTCTGGTATGGCATCTCGCATCTAAGTTTAATCTCAACCTTTATGTTGACTTCCAAAATGTGCCCTCGCCTGGAAAAGTTTTTGATGCTTTCTTAGGGCATATTCAAACCGAAATTTTCTTTATCCATATTGGCGTCTCTATTCGCCGGATCCTGATCAGTTATGGTTTAGCGGTCATTGTTGGCATCTCCATCGGCCTGATGATGGGACGGTCTAAAATCGCCAAGGCATTCATCATGCCGTATATTGAGGTAATCCGCCCGATCCCTGCCGTGGCTTGGATCCCGCTTGCCATTTTGATGTGGCCCACTGAGGAAAGTTCAATCATCTATATCACCTATTTAGGTGCCCTCTTTCCAATCATTTTAAACACCTTGCACGGGGTTGAACAAACGCCTGAAGTCCTGGTTCGCGCCGCTAGATCACTTGGCGCGACCCGCGCATCGATCTTCTGGCACGTTGTAATCCCTGCCGCATTACCATCAATCTCGGCAGGTCTTGCCATCGGCATGGGCGTGTCTTGGTTCTCGCTACTCGCAGGTGAAATTATATCCGGGCAATACGGCATTGGTTACTTCACCTGGGATGCCTACAGCTTGATCAATTATCAAGACATCGTTGTCGGCATGCTAGTTATCGGGCTGTTGGGCACGGCATCCACTGCCGCAATCAAACTCATCACGAGCCCATTACTAAAATGGCAGAGGTTCGCAAGATGATGGGTGCAATTTCAGTTATCGGACAAACAGTCCGGACCAGTTGGCGCCGCCTGATAGCATGGGGTGTGGTAGTTTCGGTGCTCTTCCAAATAATCATGCTCATAGCACTCATAGTGCGTTTTCAGGCGGTGCCAAACTATATCACTTTTTACGACTGGATCGGCAATGTGAGCTGGATCATTCAATCCACACCGTCTTGGCGCGATATGTTGCCAATCATCTCGGAAGAATGGCTGATCGAAATCGGTAAAATGAATTATGATTATGGCACGGGCATATCCGAATGGAGTTTGAATGTCGTGCCTTCAAAAGTCCTCGTCATGTTCTTTTTAGGCAGTCTTATCGGATTATCCTCAATGCTCATGCGTTCGGATGAATGCTCGGTAGGTTCTAAACGAGGACTGGCCTTGGGAACAGGTGTTGGCGGTATTTTAATAGCTATGACCAACGCTACAATGAGCTGGGTCGTGTGTTGCGCAACGCCGTCTTGGGTTGTGGGTCTCGCCATGCTGGGACTTGGCGTCTCAACATCCTTAGCGCTCGAAACCATGGGCCCAGCATTAAGCGGGACCGGGCTGCTAGTTTTGCTCACTGTGATTTTCATTTTGGCTTGGAGAAAATCAAACAAACAACAATATCTGAGTGCTGGGGTTAAATATGCTTGACGTTATCAATTTTAAAAAGCCCGGCAAGGTGGAAAATTCATCCGGCCAAGGACGCATTGAATTCAAAGACGTGTCTGTGACTTTCGGCAAAGCTGGTTCTGAGCACAAAGCCGTTGAGAACACAACAATCACAATCGAACCCGGCGAGTTTGTCTGTATTTTAGGCCCATCGGGCTGCGGCAAATCCACGTTAATGAACACAGTCGCTGGTTATGTGACACCCACCACTGGCACGGTGCTCGTAGATGGCCAGAAGATAACCAAGCCAGGACCTGATCGAGGCATGGTTTTTCAGCAATACTCGCTGCTACCTTGGAAAACCGTGTACGAAAATATCGCCTTTGGCCCCAAAATGGCGGGCAAAAGTAAAGACGAATCCGGCTCCATCGCAAATACGTTTTTAAACATGGTCGGTTTGTCTAAGTTTGGTTCAAGATACCCCGCCGAACTATCTGGTGGCATGCAGCAACGGGTTGGTATTGCGAGAGCATTGGCAAATTACCCGTCTGTGCTTTTGATGGACGAGCCCTTCGGCGCGCTCGATGCACAAACCCGGCTCATGATGCAGGAAAACTTGCTCGATATCTGGAAAGAATTTGGCATTACAGTTTTGTTTGTCACGCACGATGTTGATGAAGCGGTTTACCTAAGTGATCGCGTTTTGGTCATGAGCGCAGCACCCGGGAAAATCATCAATGATATGCGCATAGGTCTTGAACGCCCGCGCATTTCCGAGATGTCCACCAGTCCTATATTTGTTGAAGCCAAACATGAATGCTTGCAATCGATCCGAGCCGAAAGTCTGCGTGCTTTTGAGGAGCAAAATCAATGAGACATTTCCTGGTCATTATCGTTATTTTCACAGCCGCGTTTAGCCATGCTTTTGCCCAAGTTCAAGGCGTGGAACTTGAAGAACCGCTCAACATTGAAGCCTTTACATTAAGCGACCAAAATGGCGAAGCATTTACCCATGAAGATTTAAAGGACAGCTGGACACTCATCATGTTTGGTTTCAATTCTTGTCCTGATGTATGTCCATTCACCCTTGGAAACTTAGAACATGCCGTGAGCGAAACTTCGATGCGAGTTCGGCCCGACAATGTGCCAAAGGTTGTATTCGTATCTGTTGACCCAGAACGGGACGCTGATGTTGTTACCGATTATGCAACATTCTTTCACCCTGACTTTAGAGGTGTCACTGGTGATAGAGCCGATATTGATCGCTTGATCGAAAACACAGACAGTTTTTATCGCCTGATGCGACCTGACAAAGATGGATATTATGAAGTTCAGCACAGTTCAGCGGTCAGTGTGATAGATCCAGATGGCAAAATACGCGCAAAACTGCAGCCCCCATTTGACGCAGGATTGACTGCCGAATTTCTAGCCAGACTGCAAATCACATATCGAAAAGAAAAGGCGCAAACAAATTGAAGTATCTTGTAACCCTATTCGCATTCTTTTTTTCAACCCTCACCCATGCATCTGACCTCATGGTGATGGACCCTTGGGTGCCGTTAGCACCACCAGCTGCCAAAGCGCATGCAGCCTTTGTGATGATCCACAATCATAGCGGCAGTTCGAAAACGCTTATTTCAGCGAGTTCGGACAACTACAAAATGGTTCACATACACAAAAGTGAGGAAAAAGACGGTGTGGCGACGATGTCGATGGTGGAACAAATAGAAATTCCTGCCGACGGCATGTTAGCAATGAAACCAGGCGGACTGCACATCATGTTGTTGGGACCAAAATCAACCGTCAATCTTGGCGATGAAATCAAAATAACCCTCAATTTCGAAGATGGAACGAGCGTGGATATAAATGCGTTGGTCAAAAAGAGACATGCCCATACTCAACACAACCATTAGAGCTGCATTATTTTCATTTTTATTGATCAATCCTGTGTCTGCAGGAATGATCACAGATGAAGGCTTAGCGCCGTATGAGATATGTGGACTTTGCCATTCGCTGGATGGCGTTTCGAGAATGGCGAAATTTCCAAAGCTTGCCGGTCAGCCTCCGCTATATATTAAAAAACAGATCAAAGACTTTATGACCGAGAAAAGAACCAATGACGGCGGTCAAATGGTTGCTATTATGACTGAGGTGGACCCAACATCGATTGATGAAATTGCTGATTGGTTTGCAGCTCAAAGTGTGCCCTCACCCGAGCTTGAAACTGATCTAGATCTATCAATCGGCAAAGCTTTGTTTGAAAAACAAAAATGCGCAACCTGCCATCGTGGTGTCGGCCAACAAGCGCCTCATATACCCTATCTCTTTGCACAGCATCAGTCCTATCTAGCCAAACAAATGCGAGATTTTCGTGATGGCAATCGCGACAATGATGCTGGACAACTCATGCAAAATGCGATGGGGCCTTTATCTGATGATGAAATTGAGCTTATATCGACCTATCTCGCTTCTATGGAGCGAAACTAATGCTGCAGAGAAACCCTATCATGTTGGAAGAGCACAACGATAATCCGAGCGCCATTTATCTCTCAGAATATCTTATGGGATTAAATGAAGGCAGCACGTTTTTATCAAATTTAACCGATGATGACCTTGCAACTGTTCGCAGACTTGGCACCAAAGTCACAGTTCAAAAAGGCCAAAATCTGTTTTTCCAAGGCGATAAACATAACGGTGTTTGGATTGTTGAATCGGGCCGCATGCGTTCCTATTATACAGGTCCATCTGGTCGGGAGATCACGTTAGCCTATTGGACCCCTGGGCACTTTGTCGGCGGACCTGAGGTTTTTGGCGGCGGACTTCATATTTGGTCTGGTGACGCTATGGAAGAAACTGAGCTGTTATTCCTGTCTGGCACAACAATGAAGCGATTGGTTCGCGAAATTCCAGATATCGCCATCGCTGTGATTGATGGCCTCGTTTACAAGGGAAAATGTTATTCCGCACTCATCCAAATGCTCGGTACGAGAAGCGTATCCGAACGTCTTGAGCAACTTTTGGTAATTTTGGCATCCGCACAAGGCATTCACGAAAACAACGAAATCATAATTGAAAGATCAATCACATTCGAACAGATTGCCACCATTGTGGGAGCGACGCGCCAATGGGTTACACAATCTTTCGAAAAGCTTCAAAAGCGCGGAATTGTCACGGTTAACCGCAAAAATATTCGGATTAAAAACATCGATAGTTTGTCCGGAATGTTTTGAACCCGGACTAAACCCTTATCGTTTTTCCTACGCTAAAAACGCACGCCAACTTCCCAAGTCGGAAATTTCAGTCGCATCTTTAACACCTTCAGCCTCACAGATAAAACCTTGAACTGATCTGCCATCGTCAAGCTTTATACTACCAATCCCCAACGGTGATGGGATTGTTTGCATAAAACTTCCAAATTCAGAAACTGGCATATCCCACAATTCCATTTCTATCTTATGGCCTTTACCAGCTTCGCATCTAACCATGCCTGGTCTGTATGGTGGGCCACCAGCTAAAGCATAAAATTTATAATCTGCTGCTGAGGTAACTTTCTCTGCAAAACATGCGCCAAGCGCGAGAAGATCTTTATTGAGCGGAAGTCCATCCATATGAGCACCACAAACCGCAATAGTAATTGTATCGTTCGCACTTTCTGCAAGCTCCACACTTGATGAGAAAGCCCAATCTGTAGCGCCCAAATTGCGCGTGCCTTCTGCTTCAAGCGAAAGACCAACAGAAGCCACTAATGCGTCCTCACCTTTTGGAGCAAGCAAGGTCACACTGCCGGGACGTCCATCTGATCTTGCAGGTGTTGGAACTGCAATGCCGCACATATCCATCAAATTGACAAAATTAGTGTAAGTGCCAAAATTATTGTTGGGTGTGATCGGATCGTCTTCTAAATCCTTAACGCTATAAAACGTGGGGATGGATGGCACACACATGATGTCGACACTCGCAAGCTCAGGTTCAACGGCACGTGTTAGCTCTTTAAGTTTATAAAACCCTTTAAAGGCGTCTGCCGCACTGCGGCTTTCCGCCAGCGTGATGATCTTTTTTGTCACTGGAAGAATGGCGTCAGGCTGCGTTTCCAACAAATCCTCAATCACCGTATAACGTTCTGCAACCCAAGAGCCATAATAAAGCATATTGGCAATTTCATAGAGCGGTTCAAAGTCGATCTCTTTGATCACATAACCCTGTGACTTAAGCAGTTCTACACTGTCAGAAAACGAAGCTTCTTGAACCTTATCTCCCATGAACTTGATAGATGATTGGCTTGGAATCCCAATTACTAAATCTGACTTTGGTTTTGTTAATGGGTAAGACGCAATCTCTCGCGCGTAAGCGTCCGCAGAATCGTATGAATTTGCCACTTCAAACGCCGTATAAGCATCTTCGACAGTAAGCGCAAAAATTGAAACCGTTTCGATACTTCGGCATGCGGGCACAACACCTGAGGCAGAGAATGCACCCAATGTTGGTTTTAAGCCGACAATGTTATTCAGCGCTGCGGGTACGCGGCCCGAACCTGCCGTATCCGTACCCAACGAAAATGTAACAATTCCATGACCAACGGCAGCGCCAGAGCCGCCCGAAGACCCGCCTGGAACGATCTCTGGGTCTATTGAATTAAGCGGTGCACCATAAGGCGTGCGAACACCGACCAAACCGGTGGCAAATTGGTCAAGATTTGTTTTGCCAATCAGAAGCGCACCGGCTTTCTTCAACTCCTTAACGATGAAGGCATCTTCTTCAGGTTCAAATGCATAGGCTGGACACGCCGCCGTCGTCTCATAACCGACTGCATCGATATTATCTTTAATGGCAAATGGAACACCCCATAAAGGTTTTGATGGATCAAACTCACCAAGTTGTTCAGCTTCTTCTAAAAGAACATCCTTTTCAAACAAAGTGATGAAGATCCCGGGATCATTGACCTCTTTAATCTTCTCAAAGACCTGTTCGATTATATCGGCTGGTTTAGTACCATTTTGATAGACCTTGTGAAGCGAGGGAATTGTGAGTGGTATTTGTGTCAAGGGAGATATCCTTCTATTCAATTGGTCTATTCAATTTGTTTATTCAACGATCTTTGAAAGAGATGGCGCAGCATCAAGTAGTGATTGAGTATATTTAGATTTTGGATGTTCCATAATTTTCTCAACGGGCCCCATTTCAACAATCTCTCCGTCCTTCATCACGATCACATCATCACAAAGTAATCGAACCACGTGAAGGTCATGAGATACAAAAAGGTAAGTCATACCTAACTTTGCTCGAAGATCCGCCAATAAATTTAAAACAATAGCTTGAATAGAGACATCCAACGCGGCCGTAGGCTCATCCAAAATAAGAAGTTGCGGATTAACGGCAATAGCGCGCGCGATCCCCACCCTTGCCTTTTGCCCGCCAGAGAGCTGGTGTGGAAATCTCGTGAGCAGCGAATGCGGCAGTCCAACGAGATCAGCCAATTCGTAAACGCGTTCCTGCCTTGCAGTTGAACCTAAATCAGTCAGATGTTTGATTGGCTCTAAAATAGATTGAAATGCGCTGTGTCGGGGGTTCAAACTATCCGTCGCATCCTGAAACACCATTTGAATGTCTTTGCGCATGTTATGTTGCGCAAATTCACGGAGTTTTATTTTACCAATATCCTGACCGTTAAAGATAATTTCTCCTGAAGAACAATCCAAAAGCCGTGTAATCATAGATGAAGTGGTTGATTTGCCACACCCACTTTCACCCACAAGTGCTAGGCTCTTTCCTTGTTTAAGATCAAAAGAGATGCCTTTAACAGCATGAACTGGCCCGTTCTTGCCGGCATATGTTTTAACAAGATTATTGACCTTAAGAAGAGTTTCACCGGATTGGCTCCGCTCAGGTAATGGTTGCTGTTCTTCCGCTGGCAAAAGATCTCGAATAGATGCTTCTTTGCGCGGTGTCGCAGCAATTAGCTTACGGGTATAGGCATGTTGAGCATTGTTAAACAGTGTTTTGGGCTTGCCAGTTTCAACCAGTTCACCATCTTTCATCACAACAATTCGGTCGCAATATTGAGCGGCTAACCCCAAATCATGCGTGATCAAGATACTGCTCATTTGCCGTTCTTTAGACAAAGACTGGATGAGATCCATCACCGTTTTTTGGGTTGTGATATCAAGCCCGGTTGTTGGCTCATCGGCGATAAGCAATTGCGGATTACATGCAAGCGCAATGGCAATCACCACCCGCTGACACATGCCGCCCGACAACTCAAAAGGATATGCGTGATATCGCTCTTCAGCGTTTCGAATTTGCACGGATTTCAGCATCGATATCGCTTTGGCGCGCGCATCATAACGTGTGGCTTGCGCATGAGTTTTAAGAACATCCTCAAGCTGATGTCCAACTTTTCGAATTGGATTTAGCGCGGCACGAGGGTTTTGGAAAATCATGGATATCTCGCGCCCGCGAATATTGCGCATGTCACGAGCACTCGAATTTCTAAGATCAACACCGCTATATACAATGTCGCCCGCGGTGATCGTGCCCCCTGCATCTAAAATACGCATCAAGGCATAAGAGGTCACAGATTTGCCAGAACCAGATTCTCCAACAATTCCGAGTGTTTCACCCTTATCAACATGCAAATTCACATTGCGCACGGCATGGACAACGCCTTTGCGTGTTTGGAAATCGACAGCTAAATCTTTGATAGATAGCATCGCTATGTCCTTTTCCGAGGATCAACGATATCACGCAATCCATCACCCAAGAGGTTGAAAGTAAAGACAGCCAGCATCAGCCAAAGACCCGGGAACAATGCGAGCCACCATTCGCCAGAGATCACAAAGTTGGCACCTTCTGCGACCATAATTCCCCATTCTGGTGTTGGTGGCCTTACACCCAACCCAATGAAGCTCAAACCAGCCGCATTTAAAATCGCCCAACCTAAATTGAGCGATATTTGCACCATCATAGGCGGCAAAGCGTTGGGGAAAATATGAACTGCAAGAACGCGCAGATCTGAGTTCCCCGAGAGTTTAGCAGCTAACGCAAAACCAGCATCGCGCCGAATGTTAACCTCAGCCCGCACCAAACGCGCATAAAATGGAATATTGATCAAGGCGGTCGCATAGACGATGTTTTCAATTGTGTTTCCGAGCGCGGCCACAATGCCCATCGCCAATACAAAAAGCGGAAACGCCATAATGGTGTCTAGCAGACGGTTTAAGATAGCATCTAACCAACCGCCCCAATATCCCGCGACAGAACCCAGTATCGAGCCAATTACAAAAGATAGAGCGACTGCAGAAACAGAAATTAAAAGATCCAAACGTGTAGCGACAATCACTCTGCTAAATACGTCTCGCCCCAAATTATCGGTCCCAAACCAATGATCAACCGACGGGGGCATAAGTGCGTTTGAAGTGTTTGATGCAAGTGGATCATAAGGAACGATCAGCGGTCCAAACAACGCGCAAGTAATAAAAGACGCCAACAGAATAAATGCAAGTGCTGTGATCGGATTCCCACGCAACACATAGAAAATATGCGCAATTAAGCTATCGCTCTTATTTGTTGATGCCATACTCATAATTTATCTAACGCTCCTCAAAACCAATGCGAGGATCAATCAGTGAATAGGCAATATCGATACACAAATTGAGCAAAACAAATAGAATGGCCATCGCCAAAACAAAACCTTGAACAGCGGCATAATCAGAGGCAACAAGCGCTTCAATCGCGTAGGAACCAATGCCCGGCCAAGCAAAGACTTTCTCAACCAGAACATTTGCACCCAAAGTGAAGGAAAATACCATGCCAAGCGTTGTAATCACTGGCAACATCGCATTGTGCAGCGCATAACCATATAAGATCTTGGAGGAAGAGAGACCCGCCGCGCGCGCTGTTCTGACAAAATCTGATGATAATGCAGACAACATCGCCGCACGTGTCATTCGTGCAATGGGAGCCATCGTAAATAGCGCCAATGTCGTCGCTGGCAAGACTAACTGCTTAAGTGCGCCGAACCACGTTTCCCAGTCGCCTGTGATAGCAGCATCGATGAGGTAAAAACCAGTGATCGTATCAGGTTCAATATAGATAAAATCCAAACGACCAAGCGGTGAAGGCGCAATCCCAAGCAGGTAATAGAAAACATAAATCAACAAAATTCCGGTAAAAAACGTCGGAAGCGATACGCCCGCAGTGACAATCACTCGACACATATGATCACGTAATGAACCCGGTTTTGTCGCAGCCATTACGCCAAGCGGTACAGCGATCGAGCAGGAAATAAACAGCGCCATAAGCGTGAGCTCCAAAGATGCCGGCAATCTTCGCGCTAAATCGTCGGTTACGGCCTGCCCTGTGGAAATGGATTGCCCCAGATCGCCCCGCAAAAGATCTCCGACATAAATGATAAATTGTTGAGGCAAGGATTTATCCAAGCCAAGTACTTCGCGCACTTGTGCGATGGATTCCTCAGTTGCTGAGGCGCCGGCGAAATATACCGCCGGATCACCGGGAAGTGCACGTGTTAAAATGAAGCTGACAACCACAACACCAAACAACACAGGAATAGCCTGGGCGATGCGCAAGGAAATAGTTTTAAATCGCCCAGACATTTTGGGTTAAACGCCTTTTAGGTTGCGGACATCAAGCTGGCTGTGGAACCAGTATTCAAAGTCCTTAACACCATTCATGCCAACGCTAAGCGCTGGTTGCCACAATGCAATGCGAGGCACTTCATCCCAGATAATTTCAATCATGCGCTTAATTTTTGGCGCGTAATCTGGATCATCAATTGGCATATGAAGTGTTTCAAGCGTGAGAACTTCAATTTCTTCATTTCGGTAATTCGATGAATTGAACAAATGCCCTTCAAGGAAGCACCAGAAGAAGTAGTAACAAGGATAGTTCAGCCAGCCACCAAATGTTTCAAGGTGAAGCGGCAATCGTTTTTCAACAAGTGATGCCGTACGCCAATTTGCGCTAGGAACTTTTTCAATTGTTGCATTCACACCAATCTTGGCAAGATTTTCCTGAATAAGAAGTGCCACAGGCTCCATCCAATCAATCTGACCAAGAGAAATCGACAATGGCACATCAAATCCTGAAGCCATGCCTGCTTCTTTAAGTAAGTCTTTGGCGCGATCAAGATCTGTTGCATATGGGAATTTTTGCGGCCAAGCGATATCTGACGGTGTCATGGAAGGACCACCCCACATTGGCTCTCCTCGTCCATAAGCACCCGCATCGAAGACTTCTTGGTAAGGCACAGAATATGCAATTGCCTGACGCACCCGTTTATCTTTAAACGCATCAAATGCAAGATTAGGACAGAGGCTATAAATTGAGTTTTCAATCGGTGTTGTCTGGATCGCAAGACCATCAACCTCCGACAATTCCTTTGCGTCTTTATTCGGCATGTTAAACGATAGATTTACATCGCCGCGTTCAAGCAAGGCAAGTCGCGTTGCCGGGCTTGGAACTTCACGCACGATTACGCGTTTGATTTCTGGCACGGGACCAGAAGTGTAATCGTCATTGCGCTCATAAACCAATTGCTCACCAGGCTTCCATTGCGCAACTTTAAATGCACCCGAGCCTGCTGGTGTTTTATGAAGATATTCCGTTGCCCACGGATCATCATCTGTCGCATTTGCCAAGGCAACTTTCGAATTGATGACAAATGGAACCGGAACTGCAAGATCAGGCAGTGTGAGTTTAGAAGGTCGGATGAGCTTGATCTTAAATGTCAGATCATCAACAGCTTCAAATTGATCTGGGCTTTCTAGCGAACCAGCTTTCATCTGAACCGCCGGGAAACCGCCTAGCGAGACTGCGCGATCAAACGACCATTTCACATCCTGCGCTGTGATGGGTGAACCATCTTGGAATTTTCCACCCGGCTTGAGTTTGAAAATCATCTCACTATCAGTGATTTCCCAGCTTTCAGCGATTTCTGGTTCAATAACTGAGTAGTCATAAGACACACCACCATCTGGCGTGACTTTAGTCCCAAAACTGACCAAACGGTCATATACGTTCACCGCCACCTGATAGCTGGGTCTATTGGTTCCTGTGCGGTGAAGATCAAGGCTGTTGATAGTTTGACCCATAACAGCGACAATCACATCGCTGGCCGCGCTTGCCGGAAGGACTTTAAGAAATGGTAATGAGGCTGCGGTAATCGCACCGCCGCTTAATTTTAGAAAATCACGTCTAGATGCTGACATCGTACTGCTCCGAAAGTTATTGTTTTTTGAAGGTTTTTTCGCCATCTGAGAGGTAGATAGCAACCTTATTCGGAGCTTCGGACTATTCAGCGCAGATTACAAATGCTATTATTTCACAAAAGCGGTTCAAAAAATGAATAGGTCAAATGCGGCATCTTATTACTTTTCAATATATCGAAGCGATTGCGCGTGCAGGCTCTATTCGCAAAGCAGCAGAAGATATGAACATCACTGCGTCAGCATTAAATCGGCGCATTCAAAGATTTGAGGAGGAGTTTGGATCAGAAATTTTTGAACGCCTGCCACGAGGTGTGAGGCTTAATCCAGCGGGTGAATTGTTAATCCGGCATATCCGTAATCAAGAATCCGATCTCAGACGCGTGCAAAGTCAGGTTGCTGATCTGTCTGGCATAAGACGTGGTCATGTTTCTATAGCGTGTTCGCAAGCTTTGGTTCCCTATTTTCTACCATCCCAGATTTCCATTTATCGTCGCGAACATCCCGGCGTCACATTTTCAGTTAACGTGCGGGATCGTGAAGCTGCAGAAACGGATCTCAGTGATTTCAAAAGTGACATCGCGTTAGTATTAGAACCCAACTTCATGGTTGATTTTCAGGTGCAATCTGTTGTGCCGCAGATCATTAGTGTGATTATGCGCGAAGAGCACCCGCTCAGTCACGCCAAGGAAATAAGGTTGCGCGACTGTTTGGATTATTCATGCGTTCTCCCCACAGCACAATATGGCGTGAGGCATCTTCTGGAGCGCGCAGCTGAAGACAGCTCACGCACCCTGTCTCCGGTCATTGAATCCGATTCTTTTGATTTCATGCGTCATTATGCGCTTCATGAAGATGCGATTGCATTTCAAATCCCCATTGGGCTAGAGCCAAAATCCGGACTGGTCTACCGCCCACTATCAACGAAAGATATTCCGTCTGGAAATTTATTGCTGGGTCAAATGCGAGGACGTGCCCTACCCGTTGCATCTGCTAAGTTCTTGCAACAATTAGAAATTGCATTGCAGGTTTACAATTAACGCATATTTTAAGTGATGCAAAAAATGAACCGCTACAGCGCAAAAATAGCAGAAGTCATCAACACAAAGTCTCGTTAATCTCTCCTCAACGACATTTTAGAACCGCACGAGCCCAAATACTCGGGCTTTGATGACCACGCTATGGAGAGACACGAATGATCAAAAAGAATGTAACACGACGAACTTTTCTCGGAACATCTGCAACAGCGCTTGGCGCGACAGCGCTCGCGACCTCTAGTTTAACCGGCTTTGCAAATGCTGCCGATTTAACCGTTGGATTTATTTATGTGGGCCCCAAAGACGACTTTGGTTACAACCAAGCCCATGCTGAAGGCGCAGCAGCCGTTAAAGCCATGACAGGCGTCACCGTCATTGAAGAAGAAAATGTGCCGGAGACCGTCGATGTTCAAAACACTATGGAGAGCATGATCAATTTTGATGGTGCGACACTGCTTTTCCCAACATCGTTTGGCTATTTTGATCCGCATATCTTAGAAATTGCACCAAAACGCCCTGATGTTCGTTTCCAACACGCAGCAGGGCTTTGGTCTGCCGATAAACATCCAATGAATGTCGGTTCATATTTCGGCTATATCGGCATGGGACAATATCTAAATGGTATTACGGCTGGGCATGCCACAAAAACCAAAAAGATTGGCTTTGTAGCGGCTAAACCTATCCCGCAAGTCCTGTTGAATATTAACTCATTCCTTTTAGGCGCGCGTCAGGTTGATCCGGAAATCACCTGTCAGGTTATCTTTACTGGCGAATGGTCGCTTGCTGTTAAAGAAGCGGAAGCGACAAATGCGCTGGCTGACCAAGGTTGCGACGTTATAACCTGCCATGTGGATGGCCCAAAAGTTGTGATGGAAACAGCTGCCGGACGCGATGCATTTGTTTGTGGATATCACGCAAATCAAGGACCACTGGCGCCTGAAAAATATCTCACAGGTGCTGAATGGAACTGGGCATCGATCTATACCGGCATGGTCAAAACAGTTCAGGATGGCGGTTCAATTGATAATTTTGTCCGTGGTGGTTTGGCTGAAGACTTCATCAAAATGTCACCTTTAGGCCCATCGGTCTCAGACACAGCACGTGCACAATTTGAAGCAACCAAAGCACAAATTATGGCTGGCGGTTTTGCAGCCATCAAAGGTCCACTTAAAGACAATAAAGGCAATGTCATCGCTTCAGAAGGCCAGAGTTTTGTTGAAACGGATATTGCGCTTGAGAGCATGGATTACCTGGTCGAAGGCGTTATCGGTTCGATCGGATAAAACCGAAGTGCGACCAACATGAAAGAATTGGCGACAACACCTCTCCCGTCCCAATCTAGTCTAGGCATTCTGAAATGGGTGCCTAGACTTGAATTTGTCGCCATACCCATCTTTGCAGTCATCTGCGGTTTTGTCATATTCTCAATCTTTCTCGTTCTTTTAGGGAAATCACCAACAGACTTTTTTGCCCTCGTTTACAAAGCGGGTTTCAGTACAGCGTTTTCTTGGCAAAATACGCTCTCGCGCGCTGCACCATTGTTGCTTGCTGCCCTTTGTGTGGCTTTACCAGCCAAATTGGGTCTGGTCGTGATTGGGGGTGAAGGCGCAATCGCACTTGGTGCTGTTGCAGCTGGTGCCATCGGCGCATATCTCACAAATGTTTCAGGTGTGATCGCCTTGCCGATCTTATTTCTTGCTTCAGCGTTCACCGGCGCATTCTGGATTGGACTCGTGGGTTTTTTACGGATTAAGAGAGGTGTGAACGAGACGATTGCTTCGCTGTTAATGGCCTATATCGCCATCGCGATCTCCAACCATTTGATCGAAAGCGTATTTCGTGATCCGGCAAGTTTAAATAAACCCTCAACCGCATCCTTATCCGAGGCTTTAAGAGTTGGTGCGATGCCCATTGGTATTGATGTCCATTGGGGATTTTTAGCCGGCTTGATCGCTTGTATTGTGAGCTGGATACTTGTTGAAAAAACAACGCTTGGATTTTCAGCACGCATCGCAGGCGGCAATATTCGCGCAGCTCAAGTCCAAGGCTTGCCTGTTGCTAAGCTGATTATTGGCTTCACTGCTCTGGGCGGAGCAATAGCCGGAATTGCCGGATTTTACGAAGTCACTGCTGTTCATGGTTCGGCAAATGCATCTGTGTTTGCTGGCTATGGATATACTGGCATTCTTATTGCGTTTTTAGCGCGGCATAACGCATTAGCCATTGTTCCCATCACCATCATGCTTGCCGGTTTTGAAGCCTCATCTGGATTAATCCAACGTCGAATGGATTTACCTGACGCGACAATTTTAGTGTTTGAAGGCATCGTCTTTGTCACCATCTTGTTTTCAGAAACGCTTTACGGCCGCTTTCGCTTCTCTAAGCACGAATATTGGAAGGCAGGCGTATGAGTGACGTAACAGATATTGGACTTTGGGGCGTGCCGCTAGCGATCATCGGTGGTGCTATTCGCGTTTCTACGCCGTTTTTATTTGTCTCTCTTGGCGAATGTATCACTGAACGATCTGGCCGGATTAATCTTGGCCTGGAAGGCACGCTCATATTTGGCGCCATGTCTGGTTATGCCATAGCGGTTAATACCCAATCGCCCTGGCTTGGCGTGTTGGGTGCGGCATTTTTCGGAATGATCTTTGGTCTTTTCCATGGATGGGTATGCAAATTTAAAGGTGTCAATGACATTGCGATCGGCATTGCCCTCATGCTTTTAGGAAACGGATTAGCCTTCTTCTTCGGTAAACCCTATATCCAACCCGTTGCACCCGATCTTCCCGCCATTTCATTTGGTTGGTGGTCAGATATTGAACAAGTGCGTGCTGCGCTTCAGGTCAATGTTTTATTCATCATCGGTTTAATCATCGCATTATTCTTAGCTTGGGGTTTTAAATCAACCAAGATTGGCCTGACAGTCCGCGTTGTGGGAGACAGCACTGACGCAGCACGCGCTATTGGATTAGAACCCAATAAAATCAGACTTCTATCAACAGCTGCTGGCGGCGCACTTGCCGGCATAGGTGGTGCGTATTTATCGCTGTATTACCCCGGCAGCTGGAATGAAGGCATTTCTTCCGGACAAGGTCTAATGGCTGTGGCGCTGGTTATCTTTGCACGCTGGAATCCAATTAATTGCTTTTGGGTTGCCCTGTTATTTGGCGGTGCCGGCGCACTCGGCCCAGCCCTTCAATCCGTGGGCATATCACAAGGTTACTATCTATTTTTTGCAGCACCATATGTGCTCACACTTGGTCTTTTAATCGCAACTTCTTCACCTAACAAAGCGATGGAAAGCGCGCCGGGTGAACTTAGCATAACGAAATAACGGAGAATGATATGAACGGTCTTGGTGGTCTTAATAAATCCGAAAACGGCGTCGTTATTGGCGTTGTGCAATTGCAATTACCGAATACAGTTACCAAGGACGATCTCGCCCAACAAACAGATCGCATAGTAGAACTGGTTGGCAAAGCGCGCCGCAACAATCCCAATACTGATCTCGTTGTCTTCCCAGAATATAGTCTTCATGGCTTATCCATGGACATCAATCCAGACATCATGTGCAAAATTGATGGCCCGGAAGTTGCCGCATTTCAAAAAGCCTGCATAGATAACGACATTTGGGGATGCTTTTCCATAATGGAGCTTAATCCAGGCGGCATGCCCTACAACTCTGGCATTATTATTGATAACAAGGGCGATATTTGTCTTTATTATCGCAAACTGCATCCTTGGGTCCCGGTTGAACCATGGGAACCGGGCGATCAAGGCATTCCCGTCTGTGATGGCCCCAATGGATCTAAGATAGCACTTATAATTTGTCACGACGGAATGTTCCCGGAAATGGCACGCGAATGTGCCTATAAAGGCGCGGAAATCATGATCCGTACAGCCGGTTACACAGCGCCCATCAGAGAGAGCTGGAAATTCACCAATCAAAGCAACAGTTTTTGCAATCTCATGGTCACCGCAAATGTATGCATGTGCGGATCTGACGGTACATTTGACAGCATGGGCGAAGGCATGATCGTCAATTTTGATGGATCGATCATCGCACACGGCACTTCAGGGCGCGTTGACGAGATTATCACAGCAGAAGTTCGCCCGGACTTGGTGCGAGAAGCGCGCAATGATTGGGGCGTTGAAAACAACATCTATCAGTTTGGTCACCGCGGCTATGTGGCCGTTAAAGGTGGCGCTCAGGATTGCCCCTATACTTATATGCAAGACCTCATGAAGGGTGAATATGTGCTCCCATGGGAAAACGAAATCAAAGTCACCGATGGAACCTCATGCGGTTTTGAGGCTCCGATACGAATTTACGGTGAAAACCAATCAAAGGAGGCAGCAGAATGAGCTATATAGACGCTGATCCATATAAATGGCCTTATAATGGCGATTTAAGGCCAGAAAACACGGCACTTATTATCATTGATATGCAAACGGATTTTTGCGGCAAAGGTGGATATGTCGACACAATGGGATACGATATATCCCTCACCCGCGCGCCGATTGAACCCATTAAAGCGCTTCTTAAAAAAATGCGTGATGGCGGTTATCACATCATCCATACCCGCGAAGGTCATCGACCCGATTTGGCAGATTTGCCTGCCAATAAAAGATGGCGTTCCCAACAAATTGGAGCCGGCATTGGTGATCCGGGCCCATGCGGTAAAATTCTTGTTCGTGGTGAGCCAGGCTGGGACATCATAGAAGAACTCTATCCCATCGAAGGCGAACCCATTATCGACAAACCCGGCAAAGGGTCGTTCTGCGCAACAGATCTAGAACTATTGCTCCGTACGCGTGGGATTGAAAACCTGCTTCTTACAGGCATAACAACAGATGTCTGCGTTCATACAACAATGCGCGAGGCCAATGATCATGGTTTTGAGTGTTGTTTGGTTGAGGATTGTTGCGGTGCGACTGATCTGGGCAACCACAATGCTGCGATTAAGATGGTCAAAATGCAGGGCGGCGTATTTGGCTCCGTTTCTGACAGCAAAACACTGATTGCCCAATTGCCATGACAATTAACCCCCAAACCAATCACACGCAAAGCGCTGCAAGTGTTGAAGCCATCAACATGACAATGAAATTTGGTGAATTCACTGCACTCGACAATGTTGGGATAAAAGTAAAACCAGGAAGTTTTCATGCGCTTTTAGGTGAAAATGGTGCAGGGAAATCAACGCTCGTGAAATGTATTATGGGGTTTTATCATGCAACAGACGGTCAGGTTCTAGTTGATAACAAAGAAGCACAAATGGATGACCCCAAAGATGCGCAAGCCATTGGTTTGGGAATGGTCTACCAGCATTTCACATTGGTTCCATCCTTAACCGGAGCGGAAAATCTCCTCATTAGTCGCGTCAATGCCCCCAACATCATCAACTGGTCTGACGAGAATGATGACATGACAGCATTTATTGACAAGATGCCGTTTAAAGTTCCACTCGATGTACCAGTATCTCGCCTATCAGCTGGTGAAAAACAAAAGTTGGAAATCTTAAAACAACTCTATCTCGGTAGTAGGTTTCTAATCCTAGATGAACCAACATCTGTTTTAACACCCGCAGAAGCAGATGAAGTTTTATCACATGTGAAAAAACTGACGAAAGACAACAAAGTCTCAGTTTTAATGATCACCCACAAATTTAAAGAAGTCACCAAATTTGCCGATGAAGTCACAGTTCTTCGCCGCGGTAAGTTTGCTGGAGGTGGCGATGTATCAACTCTCACAGCCAATGATATGGCGGTGATGATGATGGGTAGCGAAACGCCTAAGGTTGAGTTTAATCGCGCTCCTACAGCCGATGACAATATTCTAAAACTATCTAACGTGAAAGCGCAGGATAGATCCGGCTTAAAACACATTTTGATCAAAGATTTGAAGGTCCGTGCCGGCGAAATCCTTGGTGTCGCAGGTGTGTCAGGTAATGGCCAAACCGAGTTGATGGAAATTTTAACAGGCCAGCGACCCATGACAGACGGCGCAATCACTGTGCAAGATCATCCTTTTTCTGGCACTCGGGAACAATCAAAAAAATATCAGGTAAGATACCTACCAGAAGAGCCACTTCAAAACGCTTGCGCGGCCCGCATGTCAGTTGCTGAAAACCTTGCTTTCAGAATTTTTGACATGCAAGGTGATAAGAAAAGATTTTGGAAGAGTGATCAGGATATCAAAACCTTTGCTCACAAAATGATTACAGAATTTAATATCAAAACTGTATCAACCGACAGCCCCATTTCAACCCTTTCGGGCGGTAATGTTCAGCGCGCTGTGCTTGCGCGCGAACTGACGGGAGATGTCAAGTTGCTTGTAATTTCCAACCCTTGTTTTGGGCTCGATTTCTCAGCTGTTCTCGCAATTCGAAAACGCATTATAGAGGCGCGCAACAATGGTGTCGCTGTCCTGCTTATTTCTGAAGATCTGGATGAAATCATGGAGCTATCAGATCGAATTGTTGTCATGTCCGAAGGCTCAATAAATTATGAGACCGAGGCGAACAGCGCCGATATCACAAAGATAGGTCATTATATGGCGGGGCACAGCTAATGGGATTGATTAACGCACAGCCATTTGATTTTGAATTTAAAAATTCAGAAATAGCTTTAATCGTTATTGATATGCAACGAGACTTCATGGAGACAGGTGGTTTTGGTGAAACGCTCGGCAATGATGTGTCATTGCTACGCAGTATCATCCCAAAAACGAAAGAGTTGCTGGCGGGTTTTAGGGCATTGGGACTACCGATCATTCACACCCGCGAATGCCATAAACCAGATCTATCCGATCTCCCAGATGCCAAAAGAGACCGAGGTAATCCAAGCCTTCGAATAGGTGATGAAGGACCTATGGGGAGGATCTTAGTCGCCGGCGAACCTGGGGCAGACATCATTCCAGAACTTTATCCCATCAATGGTGAGGTTGTGATCGACAAGCCAGGAAAAGGTGCATTTTATCAAACCGATCTGCCTCAGATACTGGCAAAGATCGGTATAAAACAATTGGTATTTGCCGGTGTAACAACTGAAGTCTGTGTTCAAACCACAATGCGCGAAGCCAATGACCGCGGCTATGATTGCATCCTCGCAACTGATGCAACGGAAAGCTATTTCCCGAATTTTAAAGAATCAGCGATTGATATGATCAAAGCGCAAGGGGCAATTGTTGGGTGGGTTAGCTCAGTTGACGAAATCTTGGAAGGTTTGAAGTCATGAGCCAGCTGATCCTTAGAAAACTAATTTCAGACGGCTGGAAGGATCTTGAATTTGAACCCTTTCGCGAAGGCGTTGAAATTTACTGGATCAATCACAGCAGCCCACAGGTCGCGCTATTAAAATATCAACCAGGTGCATCTGTACCGCGCCACCGTCATATGGGGCTCGAAACTATCATCGTGCTAGAGGGTGACCAAATTGATGACGGAGGAAAAGCAGAAGTTGGTGATGTCATTCTCAACGAAGTTGGATCCGAACATGCTGTACGCTCAGAAAGCGGTTGTGTGGTACTCATCCAATGGGAACTTCCAGTGAAGTTTTTGTAAGTCGTCATCGATGTTTTTACATCCCTCCATGGAACCAATAACAGACGATAATAATCTAAACATATCATCTCCTGCTTGGTACAAAACAGACAATATCTCTTTTAAAACTACTCCTCCGCAGGCATTCTGTAATTTCGTGATGGTCCGTGACATCGAACAATCTCTGGGTTGGAGGTTATCTTCTCTGCAATTTTTGTGCTGGACGACGTAAAGTCATCCACATCCCAACCGCTCGGTTTTCCCCCGATCATGCAAGGCTTACCATTGACTACCACAGCCTCCGCTTGATCACGGTTATAGTAGCGCACAAGCTCCCATTCAAAATCATGACTGGGCAAGCATTCCGGCACCATCATATCCAGAATAAGAAAATCTGCGGCCATGCCAATTTTTAGAGCCCCATGATCATTTTTGCCGCCGGTTGCAAGCGCACCTTGGCTTGTTGCTGCATCCACCCAGGTAAATGCAGCACCTGCAGAAAAATCCGCAACCGGCAAAGCGTGTTCAATCCGCTGACAAGCTTCAGCAGCCATAAGGTTTTTAAAAGCATCGGCGGAAGTTGTATCTGAACCAACACCAAATCTCACATTTCGCTGGGCAAATCTTAACGCGGGCGCCACAGCATTGCCCTTCCAAATACTAGCAAGCGGATTATAACTGGTCGCAGTATCTGTTTCTATGATGAGCTCAATTTCTCGCTCAGAAATCAGCGTTGTGTGGTGCAACAAAACATGCGGCCCAAGCACACCATAATTATGCAACAATTCAGTCGGTCGCATACAAAAATTCAAGATACAATCTTGCACCTCCGGGAAATGCTCGTTAGAATGTATCTGTAAAATGATACCGCGTTCCTGGCAATAATCTGACAGTTTTTTCAAAGTCTGAGGTGAATTGCCTATGAATGAGCTACAGCAAACAGATGGTGATATAAGCGGATACGGAGCGCAATCTTTTATATGCGCATCGATAACATCTTTAATCTCATCAAATGTATGATTGCCAGACCCTGTTCCCGAACTGTCTGCAAATTCATCCAACCCACAGGCTGATACGAGCCGAATACCGGTCTCAAGTGCGGCTTTATGCACACCCTTATTCTTGATGCTATCATTTAACCCATAATTGACAACTTTGGTAAATCCGCCCCTAAGCGCTTCCCAAAATGCCCATTTGGCAGTGATATAACATTCTTCCTCGGTCATATCTTTTTCCATCGGATGCCAGATACGACGCCAGATTTGCGCCGGCTCTCCACCAATGAGAGCCTTACCAAAAATTTGCCCGACATGCGTATGCGCATCAACAAATCCTGGAATAATCGCACTACCAACCATTTGAACAACGTCATCAACTGAATCTACTGGTCCAATATTGGTTATTCGTCCATCTGTAACCTCAAGCGCCCAGTTGGATTTAACGCCCTCAGGCGTTAGTAAAACTTGAGGTGCGATTGCATATCGATTTTGAGATAAAAGTGCAGAAAGATCCGTCATAAGAAAACCTAATGGAGGGCAGGAAATTGGTAGCAGCGTGAACTGCTACCAAGCTTTGTAGAATGGGTTTAGTCGAGCGTAATGCGAGACGCATCAACAGCCGATAAAGGACCCGTTGCAAGATACTTTTTGATCAACTCGCGTGATGGTTCAGCTTCCACCATGCCTTTGCTCACAACCCAATTGGCTTCAACTTCAAGCACATCCAGCAATCCGTCCGACAAACCAATTTCATATTCAGCTTCTGCCCAGCGGGATTTGATCATTTCAAGCGACATGATGCCTTCCATCGCTTCCGCAAGCGCCATTTGCGCGCCTTCAGGTTCAGCTTTTATGTATTCTTCTGCCTTAACAAGCGCCCGAACAAATCCTTCTAGTTCAGATGCTCTGTTTTCCAGCATATCTGGTGTGGCAGACAAAACAAACCATGCGACATAAGCATCAGATCGGAATTCACGATAGTCATCCCCAAGAGCTTTAGCAGCACTTGCATAAAAATCTGGGAACATAACACCTGCATCAATGTCACCACGCGCAAGAGCTGGAACGATATCAGGTGGCGATACATTAATCACTTCTGCAGACACGCCATTTGTTTCTAACAAACGCTCTGTGAAGAACTCTGTGTTTGACCCTTTTGTTGTGCCAACTTTTTTGCCCTCAAGGCTGGAAATATCTTCAAATCCGATAGAGCCTTTTGAAATGAGACGGTTTGCAACATATCTCGAAAGTGTCGTAAATGTGCCAAAGGGCTGTTCACGCAAAGACGCAATAGAAACAGGATATTCAGCCATGAATGCAACATCCAACTGCCCACCGATTAAAGCTTCAAGAGCACGACGGCCAGATGTAAATTTGGTAAGCTCAAGTTCAATACCCTCTTCAGCAAAATAACCATTTGCCTCGGCAACCACAATTGGAACTGTTTGCAAGTTAGGCGCTGATCCCAATCGGATGGTATCGGCGAAAGCGGTACCAGTAAGTACCATTGATGCGACGGTGGATATTACAAGTTGTCTAATGTTCATTATATTCTCCTTTATTCGTTCTCATATTCTCTTAGTAATTGGAGGATTTGCTTTCGAAGCGTAAGGAAGTCTTCTCCAAATTGGTCGATCGGTCGGGGTCTTGAAATGTCGACTGATATCTTTTCAACAATGCGTCCGGGGCTTGGCGACATGACGTAAACTGTATCGGCCAGGCGAAGAGCTTCATCGACATCATGCGTGACGAAGAGGACAGTTTTCTCCCGCTTTGACCACAGTTCGGTGAGCAGTTCCTGCATGCGCAATCGTGTTTGTGCATCAAGCGCACCAAAGGGCTCGTCCATTAACAAAACATCCGGATCGGATGAAAGAGTTCTGGCAATAGCAACGCGTTGTTTCATACCACCCGAGAGTTGGCCGGGATATTTCTTGGCATGTTCACTCAGACCCACTTCTTCCAATGCAATATGAGCTCGCTCTATCCGTTCAGCGCGTGATAGGTCCAATCGCTTGAGCGCGAAATTGACGTTTTGAAGCGCTGTGAACCATGGAAAGAGTGCGAAATTTTGGAAAATCACACCGACACTTTCATCTGGTTTTTTAACCGTGCGACCATCCACATACACAGCCCCAGATGTTGGGGTCACAAATCCCGCAACGGCATTGAGCAGAGTCGACTTTCCGCAACCAGATGGGCCAATGAGCGCTGTGAATGTTCCTGGTTTTAGCTCAAGGTCAGTCGGCGTTAATGCGATTGTCTTTTTCTCGCCCTTACCAAACTCGACAGAAAGATCACAAATGAGTACCTCACCTCTTTTTTGAGGTTGCTTCTGCGTTTTGTAAGCTATTCCGTCGTTCATAATTTTTAACAAAACTCTCGCCTATGCCCGTTATAACTCGGGATTTTTCAAATACTGAAAGCTCATATGGATCGGGTAAGTGACCGCAAAAATACTGGCTTTTAATCAAAGTATGTCGCGGCAAAAAAAGACTGTCTATTGCTATATAAGTACCGGGGTGTTGCAAACTTAGCACCGAGGTTTTTCGTGCAAAAACTTAGAGAAATACAGATAGTATTTCCCTATAAAACATTGAAAAACAAGATTTTTATTCGAAAATAGTGAATAAAAACGGCGCTCCACGAATTCACCTGAATGTCAATTAATTGTCACTCTAACAACCAATAATTCGCTATGGTTTACGTCACAAAATGAGACATTATTCAGAATGTCGCGGGATAAGATGAAAGCAAAATTGATCATCGATTAAACGACTTTCATCCATCAGTATATAAATTTGAAATGGGACAAATATGCTAAGTTACTTTGCCAATTATGCGCGCCCTTTGGTTTCTATTATTTTCGTGTTGTCTGTGTGGCAATTCGCTCATGTGGCGGGGTTTACCAATAAAAATTTGTTCCCGGGACCATTTGAAGTCGCAACGGCTTCCGTCAAATTATTTAACGATGGCGTTCTCATCAAAGATCTTAAGACATCCACATCACGAGCAGCCATTGGCTTTGGGCTGGGCGCATCACTTGGAATATTGTTTGGAATTTTAACATCACGCGTTCAGTTGATCCGGCTCGCAATTTATCCATTCTTTAATATCCTAAGACCGATACCTGCAATCGCGCTGGTACCCATTGCCATTGTCTGGTTTGGCATTGGTGAAGAATCCAAATATTTCGTTATCGCCTATACTGTTTTCCTCGCGGTATGGCTCGCAACCCATCACGGCATGGAACATATTCCTGAGACCTATATTCGCGCATCGAGATCACTTGGCGCTCCATGGTATCGCGAGTTTTTTGAGGTGATTATGCCGGCAGCAGCACCACATATTTTTGCAGGACTTCGCTTTGGTGCAGCGCTCGCATTTTTAAGCCTTGTTGCAGCGGAGTTAACCGGCGCATCCGCTGGTATTGGTTATCGCCTAGAAGAAGCGCGGCAATATTTCCAGGTGGATCGCATGTTTGTTGGCTTAATTGAACTGGGTTTGCTAGGTGCATTACTCGATGCTGTCTTTGTGTTTATCAGCAAAAATGTTGTCCATTGGCACGATACATAAGTTGACGTCACAATCACCAGCTTATGGCATTTTATAAATCGCGGCGACTGGTCCACCACCATCAGGTCCTTGATGCTCAGCACCACCTGATACGAATAATGAAGTATGACCGATAACGGCGGCAATGGCGCCACCGGTAAATCCACGTGCATGGCGCGTTGATGAGATATCACTATCATTGAGCATCGTGTGTCTTTGGCCTCTAATATCGCCCGATATTGATGCTTCAGCCTTGGCGAGGACAGCAACAACATCTTTCTGTTCGTCCTTGCTGAGCTGGAAATTACTACCTGACCTTAAGGGAGATAAAATAGACAATAGAGGCTCAACATCAATAGCGTCCCGCATGACGCCGTGATTGATGTGCAGATCACCAATCCAATCTTTGCTCATACCCATGACCAATATTTCGCAATAGTCTAATTCAACTCCTGCCGAACATGACGCTTTCGCACTATATAAAGAATGGTTTTGACCAATATCGTTATCCGTCACATCGTTTGGGTTAAGCTCACCAAGGGCAAGCGCAACACCTAAGGCGCTGGCGCCGCGCGAGAAACCCATAGATTTCAAAGTATCTTGGGTAACGGTTGTATGCCCTTGATAGGTTTGCGACGTTTGATCTGACGTTAAAAGAGGGCACTTTATTTGAACAAAGTGAACATCTTTGGATTCGGAAATACCTGCGCGTTCCATCGCTTTTTGAACCGCGTCCGATACAGCAGTAACTTGCGGCAACCGCCCCAACTCCCATGGTTTAATAGATGCCGTGGTTGCTGTTCCAAACGCAAGCGATTTTTGACGACGCTGCGAGTTATCCGGCACTTCAACTGTATGAGCTGTAAACACCAGCCAATGCGGTGATAAACCACCTTCTGTCCCGCCCGAAATCGTAATACCAATGCTGTTTAATTTTGTGTCAGATACATACTGACGCAATAGCGTCTGCAGCGATTGCACAGCGAAGCCACGCGTGAAATCATTGACGCAACCATTGCCTTCCGTTTTGCCCATAACAGCAATGATCTCCGAAGCGCTGATCTTTTTCGTCTCGATAAGTTCTTTTATTGCCGAAACATCGTTTGGACCTGACATCGAAAGTCGAAATAGCTGAGCTTGTCGCATGGATTGACCTGAAAAATTATAGAAACATGGATTTTCTTGTGGGCACCGGAGGAAGCATGGCATAAATACCCGTTGTGGCCTTGTGCTAATTTTTCTTATTTCTGTTGCAAAATTTGCAACACCATGACATCGTCCCAGCATGAAGCATCTAACGACATTTCGATTGATAGATATTGTAGCCAAGCAGAACTCAATTCGACGGGCGGCCGAAGAGGCTGCCATTACACCATCTGCTCTTCTAAGAAGGATCCAATCCTTTGAAAAAGAGTTGGGCGCACCGATTTTTGAACGCCTATCGGACGGGGTGCGTTTAAATGCAGCCGGCGAATTGGTCATTGATCATATACGGCGACAATTGTCAGATACCGAAAAACTTCACACCAAGTTAAGTGATCTATCCGGAATACGATTAGGTCACGTCACAATAGCTTGTAACCCCGCATTGACGTTTGATTTCCTACCAAGGGAAATTTCGAAATATTTGGACCAATACCCAGATGTGACATTTGACGTTCAGGTCCTTGATCATAACTCAGCTGAAAAAGCAGTCGTTGATTACTCGGCCGATATGGCATTTGTGTTCGATCTGAATAACATACCCGAATTTCAGATACTGATAGCAGTAGAGCAACAGCTCTCAGCTTTAATGGCTGCAGATCATCCACTCGCACAAAAAGATAATTTACGATTGCTTGAATGTATGGATTTTCCCTGGGCTTTACCTTCCAAAATTTTCGGTGGCCGTGCCCTTCTCGATAGCGCACTTGCACGCCTCTCACGCCAACCAGAGATTATGCTGCAATCCAATTCGTTTGAATTTTTAAAGAATTACGTTCGGCTTAATAACGCAATATCGTTTCAAAGCCCAATTGCGATGGGCGCCGAACACATGAATGAAGGTTTGGTCTTAAAACCTTTGGATCCACTAGACTTACAGTCCAACTTGATATTTTTTGGTCAAAGAGCTGGGCGAACATTGCCCGTTGCATCCGCCCGCTTTGCAGATCAAATAACCAAAAGCCTCGCCACGCTCTATCCAACAGCAAACTGACAGATAGGTAAAATTGGTTTTACCCAAAATACAAATCACTTTGAGCAAGCATTGACGGGTCCGTAAGATGAGTTCTTAATCTGAACCGATCCTTTGAAACTCTGCATTGACCTGCTCAGCAAATTTCGCAGCGCTTACAGGTAAAGTTCGTCCGCGCAGCTGCGCAAGATGTACAGATCTTTCATTGCTTACCGTTAGATCCAATCGACGCCTTACCAAGCCTTTAGGAAGCTTTTCCGGCAAACCAATTTCAATTTCAAAACCGATAGCATGTCCACTTAATATGTAATTATGCAACAAAATATAGCTGTCTGTTTCAACCGCAGGCCTTAACAAAATGTTAGACCGTCTCGCCTCAGCATCAAGCATATTTCGAATAGCGTAGGAGCCATCGTTAAGCGCAAGAGCATATTCCGCACAATGGTTAAGCCGCAATCTTCTCCTGCGAGAAAGCGGATGATCTTCAGGCATAATGACATAGATA